>JBBDIT010000055.1:119364-308824 GCA_040880285.1 Pseudomonadales bacterium
GCGCCGATGCCGGTAACTACACGGTCAACACTACCGCGCTGACCCTGGCCGACATGACGCCGGCGTCTCTGGGGGTTGTAGCGCATCCCCAGAGCAAAATCTTTGGTGCGAGTGATCCACCGTTGACGTTCAGTGTTGCCGGGCTCATCAGCAACCCGGCACTCGGTATTGATGAAACCGAGAATCTCGTCCTCTCCGGTACGCTCAACCGCGTGCCTGGTGAAAGCGCATTGGACGGGCCATACGCCATCGGCCAGGGCACGCTCACGAGCAACGAGAACTATCTGATCGATTTCATCGGGAGCTTCCTCGTCATCATCGGTGCTGCTGATGAGCCCGTTCTGGGATTCAACGTGGGGCAGTTCATCTTCGCTGGAGTGATCAACAACATTTTCTACTACCAACCGGGTAACTTCTGGCATATCTCACTGAATCCCAACAACGCCGACCCTGGATTCGATGTGATGCGGGGGACGGAGGAATTCCGGTCCCGCGTGAATCGTTGCGATTCAGTCTCGGGAGCAGGGTACTGCGAAACCTGGTCATTCCCCCAACAGTTCGGGGACGACGAAGATGTTGAGTAAGTGTGGTGGCGTACTGGCCATGTTCCGGCGCATGGGGGTTGTGGCTGTACTACTGCTCCTTTCGGCACATTCCCTCGCGCAATTACAGAGCGAGCGCTTCGATATTGATCGTTTCAACGTTGACGGCAATACGTTGCTTCATCCCGATGAGATTGAAGTGGTGCTCGCGCCGTTCACGGGCAAACAGCGCCAATATCGTGATGTGCAGGGCGCTATCGAAGCGCTAGGTCAGCGCTATCGAAAAGAGGGCTTCAGCGTTGTGTGGGTGCTAGCGCCTGAGCAGGACATCGACCAGGGCGTTGTCACGTTGCAGGTCATCGAGGCACGGATCGGCGAGGTCACGATCTCGGGCAACCGATTCTTTAGCGATGCGAATGTCCGGTCCAGTCTTCCGTCGCTGAAGGAGGATGTTTCACCCAGAATCGGGGATCTGTCTGCGAACGTGCAGCTGGTCAACGGCAATCCGGCCAAGCAGGTTGATGTGGTATTGCGCCCCAGCGAAGCCCCGGCCGTGGTTGACGCCACGATAGAGGTCATCGACGTACAGCCACGCAAGTTCTTCCTGACCTTGGACAATACCGGCAATAAACAAACAGGCGACTATCGTCTTGGTGTGGGCGTGCAACATGCCAATCTCTACGACCGCGACCACATTGGCACATTGAGCTACGTCACCTCACCGGAGAGTCCCGGTCAGGTGGGCCTTTTCAGTGGGAGTTATCGGTTGCCGCTGTATTCCTGGGGAGACTCCATAGATTTCATCGCTGCCTATTCGGATGTCAGCATCGGCACCACGGCGACCGTTGCCGGGCCACTGACATTCACCGGTCAGGGTACCGTATACAGCGTGCGCTACAACCAGTTGCTGAAACGGCAAGGCGAGTATTCACATCGAATCGTCTACGGCATTGATTATCGTGCCTTCAAGAATGAATGCGCGCTCGGCGACTTCGGGGAGGCGGGCTGCGGGCCTACTGCTGTGGATGTCACGACAACGCCCATCAGCGTCGCATACAGCGGCAATTTGGCAAGCCTGGGCACTGTCTCAGACTTCTATATCGCCGTGTCGAGAAACATCCCCTGGGCTGGCCAGGGGCAATCAAGCAACTTTAATGCGGCGCGTCCAAGTCCGAGTGGCGGCGACGGAGCATCAGCCGACTACGCGGCCCTTCGCTTTGGCGCCAGTACCGTGCGTGCATTTGAGAACAATTGGCAAGTCCAAGCCAGAGTCAACGCACAGTTAAGCTCGAATGCGCTCATATTCGGTGAGCAATTCGGCATCACCGGCGCGACAGCCGTTCGCGGCTTCCGCGAACGTGAACTCGTCAGGGACATCGGCCTGGTCGCCAACCTCGAACTCTACTCACCCAATCTGGCGGGTAGATTGATCCCCGGCGAGGGCAACGCGAAAGGCTTGTTGTTCTATGATTTCGCGGTGGCTGCCGACCAACCGTTAGATGGGGAGGATGAACGAAGGATTACCGTTGGTAGTATCGGCGCGGGTTTTCGCTGGAACCTCTACAGGAATCTCAATGTGCGCTTCGACCTGGCGCGGGTAGTAAACGAGGGAGGAAGCCGGCAATCCGGAGATCTGCACGGACATATTTCAGTCTTTGTCGGATTCTAGTCCTGAGTTGTTCTGTCCAGGGCCGAACCAGCAAAACTCCCCCGATCCAACAGTAAAAGCGACCGAAATCAGCCGCTCTCACGGTTTCTTGATTGGGTTGCAACCAATTCTAATGTCACCGGGCTCATGCATGGCACTTCGATTCTGGAAGTCGAAACCGAGATCTCACCCACTGTAGATCTGGAATTCATCCAGGGACTTCGGATCATGCGCCTGCGGCAGGCCCTGGTTTCCAGTGGGCCACGGCTGTTCACCAACCATCCGGCGGATGCCCGCACCCTTCGACCGTCTGAGAGAAGAAGAGCATGCTGCGGTGAGAACTGTCCCCGGACCCTGGGTCTTCGTCTATATCCATCTGTACATGGACGACAAGGGCAGAATGGGTCGCTTCCTCGGAGATCTCGTGCAAACGGGAGAATCCCCAACCACGCTGGAGGTGGTCGGACAATGACAAGCGAAGCCGAAGCCCTACAGGAAATCTGTAACAGCGCATTGGCAGCCACGCCAGCGGGTTTACTCTTACTTACGTCTTTTTGTCTTTGCGGTAGGTATCGCCGTCAGGGGATCTTCCGGCCAGGGATGCTTGGGATAGCGGCCCTTCATTTCTTTTCTAACTTCATGGTAAGACGTTTGCCAGAAACTGGCCAGATCCTGGGTTACTTGCAGTGGCCTGCCCGCCGGTGAAAGCAAGTGAATCATCAGTGCCACGCGCCCTTGCACAATGGTTGGTGTTTGTTTGCATCCGAACATCTCCTGGAGTTTGACAGCAAGCACTGGCGGCGATTGGGTATAGTCGATCGGCGGACTGGTGCCTGATGGCACTTTGACTCGTTCCGGTGCGAGGCTCTTCAATTGTTGTTGCTGCTTCCAGCTGAGTCGGCTTGTCAGGATGTTGGCAAGATCGAGTCGGGCAAAATCGCTGATCAGCCGAATCTTGTCGAGCCAGGGTGACAGCCATTCTTCCAGGGAGTCGAGCAGCGCCGTATCATCCATGGGCGGGAACCCCTCATCCGGCACGTATTGATGTAACAGGTTTACCCGCGCCTGCCATTGCCGCAACGCTTTGGTCCACGGCAAGATCTCGAGTCCGTTGCCACGGGCATATTCAACACGGATATAGTCAATCAGTGCAGCGCGTTTGGCTTCTACGGGTACTTCCTTCAATTCTTCTTTTCGAATTACCAGCGCGCCAATGGTCAGTCGGCGCTCGGCGATGAAGCGTTTGTCCCGCTTGTCCCATTGCACGATCGATGATTCTTCTATCTGGTGTGCCAGCAGATTGTCAAGTAGGGCTTCGTCGAGGAACGCTGCCGAACGAATCGAGTCACCTTTTCGCCGGGCGACCCCGCCCACCTCGGCTACCGCAAGCCACCTGGCGCTGGTGAGAGAATGGCCGTCAGGCAAACTGGCACTACGACCATTGGCAAGTTGGTAGCCACCACCGTGGCGCCTGCGTGCGATCCGGTCGGGATAGGCACAGGTGATCAGGTAACCGACCGCAGCATCACGATTGGATATTGCCTCGATCGGTGTGATGGCCAGGCGTTGCAGTTGGCGCTTGTATTGGTTTGCTAATTGTCGGGCGCGATTAGCCCAACCACGATGTTGGGCCGGACAGGGGCCATCCCCCGTCAGGATTGCAATTCGATGGGTAAGATCGGGGTCGTCTTGTCCGAAAGGATCGCGCTCCGATAACACGGCCGCGAGAAGCGTGGCAATCTCAACCGCGTTGATTCGGGCGCCTTCCATCATGAGGTGCGCCAGCCTCGGGTGTACGGGCAGTGCGGCCATTTGTTCGCCGGAACCGGTGAGCGTGGGCGGCTCGCCTGACAGGGCGCCGAAGCGTTTTAGTAATGCTACTGCTTGCTGCCAGGCACCGTTCGGCGGTTGATCCATCCAATCGAGTTCAGCGGGATCATGGATACCCCACTGGAACAATTGGAGCGCCAATGACGTGAGATCTGCCGAGAGGATCTCGGGTTCCCCATGGGCAGCCAACTGGTCTTGCTGTCCGGGTGACCACAGACGATAACAGGTGCCGGGATGGAGCCGGCCGGCGCGTCCCGCCCTTTGAGTGCTGGAGGACTTTGAAATTTTGCGGGTGGTAAGGCGAGTCATGGCGGTTGCCGGATCATATACGGGTTCCCGTACCAGCCCCGAGTCGATGACGACATCGACACCTTCAATGGTCAGGCTGGTTTCCGCAATATTGGTGGCCAGGACCACTTTGCGATGTCCTTGTGTGAGTACCGGTGCAAGGGCCGCTTGTTGTTCTTCCATCGACAAGTTGCCAAACAGTGGCATGACCGTTACGCCGGTGATATTGCGTTTGTGAATGGCGTCCTCGAGGGAGGTGCGACAACGGCCGATTTCTCCTTGTCCAGGCAGGAATACCAGTATGCTGCTCATTGGATGCTTATCGATCGCTTGCAAGGTCACGTTGGTGACCCGGTCGACTGTTTTATCGTTTGGTCTGCTGGCGCCGGAATAGACGATATCCACGGGATGAAGCCTGCCATCTGCATGGATCACCGGGGCACCTGCCAGCAGCTGTGAAACCCGGTCGCTCTGGAGCGTGGCGGACATTACCAGTATTTTAAGACCCCTTTCTTCGGCCGCTGGCGTCCTGAAGAGGGCCCTGCCCTTGAGGCACAGGGCCAGGGCCAGGTCCGCGTCCAGGCTGCGCTCGTGGAATTCATCAAAGATCACAAGGCTGACGCCGGTGAGCGAGGGGTCGTCCTGCAACATGCGGGTCAGGATGCCTTCGGTGATGACTTCAATCCTGGTTTTTTCCGATACCCGGGACTCGAGGCGCATTCGATAGCCAATGGTTTGTCCCGGAAACTCCCCCAGGATCTGCGCCATACGATGGGCGGCGGCGCGTGCGGCGATTCGACGAGGCTCCAGCATCAGGATCTTGCCTTTGCCAAGCCAGGACTGGTCCAACAAGGCAAGAGGAACGACAGTCGTTTTACCGGACCCGGGCGGCGCCTCCAGTACAGCGGCATCCTGGGTCGACAAGGCCTCTGCAAGGTCGTCGAGGACGGCGCCTATGGGCAGTTTCGCGGCCAGTTTCCTGGCCAGTTCGCTGGGTCGCTCTGTTATCATGGCTGGCATTGTTGCCTGTGTGGCCGGACAACCACAACTTGACAAGTTAGATGGTCATGGCATTCTGGCAAGTCTTATTCGTTTACAGTTAATTAAAAACAGGATCAGGAATCAGGAGTCAGTATGAACCGCCGCAAGAGCCATAGAATGTCGTTAGTGCTCATCACCTGTATGGCAACACTGGCGAGCCCGGCATTGTGGGCGGAGCCGGAAGGTGAAGAAGGTGAAGAAGCGGCCATGCTTGCGGAGTATTCGGAAACCATCACCTTGCTTGACAGTCTTCAGATCTACAATGACCAGCTCGATCGATTGCTGCGCAACCAGCAAAAAGAGATTGCGCAGATTGAGGAGTCCATTGAAGCGGTCACTATGACTCGCCGCCAGATTGGGCCATTGACCCAGCGAATGATTCTGGCATTGGAGCAGTTTATAGAACTTGATCTTCCGTTCCTGCTTGAGCAGAGGCGTGAAAAAATTGAAGAGCTCAAGTTCTTGATTGATCGTGTTGACGTGGCCACGTCAGAGAAGTTTCGCAGGGTGGTTGAGGCCTACCAGCAGGAAATTGATTACGGCAATACCAAGGAAGCCTACCTGGATTTCATCGAAATCGATGGTAAGAATCGTCAGGTAGATGTACTGCGGTGGGGTCGAACAGTGCTGGCGTTCCAGACACCCGATGGTGCGATAACCGGCGTCTGGGACAAGGAGGCCAGGTCATGGCTGGTGCTTGACGACGAATTCAGTGGCGGTGTTCGAGACGGCCTGCGCATCGCGCGTAAGACCATGACCGATGACCTGGTGCGGTTACCGACGCCGGCGCCGGAATAAAATCACCGGTACGACGGGCTACTCGGGCTCGGGTTCTCCTGCCATTTTGTCGCGTCGTTGCTCGTATTCTTTAAAAGATATCAGGCGTTCCGCCTGTTCATCCCATAGTGCCAGATTGGCGAGACCGAAGCTTTCCCCAAAGCTGATATGGCGGGCCCGCTGTAGTTCCGGATTTGCAGCGTGGCACGCAGCCAAACGGTAGTTGGGTATTCTCGGGTTTAGGTGATGGATATGGTGATAGCCGATATTGCCTGAAATCCAGTGCCCCCATCGTGGCAGGTCGTAAAATGAACTCCCATTCAGTGTTGCGTCCCGGTAGGTCCAGACCTGGTCGCGCTTCCAGTACGTATCTTCAAATTGGTGCTGGATATAAAAGAGCCAGACCGCTCCGATAGACGAGAACATCACAATTGGCAGGTAAACCAGAAGAAACGGGACAAGGCCCATCCAGTAGATCATCGTAGTGTAATAGATGCCGATACCGATATTGGTACCCATTACGCTCAGCCAGATCTCTTTCGCTGGCCTGCTGTGCTCCAGCGGCAAGCGTTGCAGGAACACAAAATGAACCGGCGCAAACACAAACATCAACAGGAATGGATTGCGGTAAATTCGATACCAGACTCGTTGGGCTAAAGAGGCATTCTCATAATCTTCAATCGTCAGGGTGGTGACATCACCAGTGCCGCGTTGATCGAGGTTACCCATGGTGCGGTGATGAATCATGTGTTGGTATTGCCAGTACTTTAGTGGCGTGTTGGTAAGTACACCGATGAGGTTGCCGAGCAGTGCGTTCTGCCAGCGTCTGGGCAAGTAGGAGCGGTGTGAACAATCATGGCCGATCATAAACAGGCGTAGATAGGCTGCCGTTGCAAGCAGGGATAGCGCCAGCGTTAGTCCGTAGTGGACTGAGAGTGAAAGGTACATGAGATAAACAACGACACCGAACAGGACAATCGTGTGGCCAAATTGGAAGAGCGCGCGTTGGTACGACGGCTTGGCGAAATAACGTGCCGCATCACTGGCGGTTGTATCAAATACAGTCATAGAGACGAGATGCCTTGTAGGGTTTACCCGTGTCAAGGATGGCCTCGTCGGGAATGAGCGCGAAGGATAACAGAACCGTGGGGCTCAAGGTATCTCCCGGTGATCACGCGGTTGATTGGGCAAGCAGGTTAAGGTCTGCCATGATTGGATGATGGAACTATCGACAGACGCGATTTTAGGAAAGGTTGTGAACCTCAGCCGACGCCTTGACCTTGGGCAAGGCGCACGTCTATTGGATATTGGCTCGGGTACCGGCGCCCTGATCAGCTTGATGCAGGTAGCGCATCCTGGCCTTGCGACGGCTGCCTGCGACTATACTGATACCCTGATGACGCTCCCGGATCAGAAGGTTGAGGTCACCGATCTCAATGAGATGGCATTGCCTTATGAAGCCGAACACTTTGACCTCGTAACTTGTACGGAAGTCATTGAACATCTGGAAAACTATCGTCACCTGGTGCGTGAAGTTTTCCGGGTAACCAGACCCGGGGGCACCGCAATTTTCTCCACGCCCAATGTTCTCAATCTGAATTCCCGAATCAGGTTTTTCTTATTTGGTTTCTGGAATCTGTTCGGGCCTTTACCGATTGGTCGGGATGAAAGCTATTCAACGGTCGGTCATATCACCCCCGTGTCCTACTTTTACCTGGCCCATGCCCTCGCAGAAGCCGGGTTTACCGTTGCTGGTTTTGAAGTGGATAAATTGCAGCGTTCTGCAGTCCCCAAATTGATGCTGTGGTGGCCATTCATCGGGTTGTTTGGTTGGCTCGCAAGGCGCCGTGAGGCGCGCAAATACCAGACGATCAATGCTGGCAACAGGGTGCTGGTTGAGACCATGAACAGTTGGAAGATGCTCCTTGGCCGCACCATTGTGGTTGTCGCGGTCAGGGAGGGCAAGGCCTGTGGGCCACTTGAATGATTTTGTGACCCAAGCCGTCACCTGTGGTTATACTGGAATCGGGGAGAATGCGGAGGCGACAGCCATGACTACTGTACATGAAATGTTGGATTCGAAGGGTCGCGACGTCTGGTCGATTGCGCCCGAGTCACTGATTTATGATGCCGTCGAACTAATGGAACAAAAGGAAGTCGGCGCACTCACGATTCTCGATCAAGGCCAGCGCCTGATCGGGATCGTCTCTGAGCGAGACTGTGCGCGCAAGGTCATACTGGATAACAAACCTTCCCGTGAAACCCAGGTTGCTGACATCATGACTAAAGCGGTCATCAGTGTGGATGAGGAGACGACCGTTGACGAATGTATGGCGTTGATGGCCAGCAACAAAATTCGTCATCTACCTGTAATGCAGGATGACTCACTGATCGGGATTATTGCCGTGGGTGATGTGCTCAAATGGATTATTCGAGAGCAGTCAGCCGTCATTGAAGAACTGGAAAATTACGTCAAGGATGAGACCGGCGGCAGCGGTTAGCTACTGCGTAATGCATATAATACATGCCCGGTTGCACATAGCTCGCCTGCATCATTTTTGATGACCACGTCGACATAACACAACTGACGACCGCGCTTGATGACCCTCGCCTCGGCGTCGATCCACTCACCTTTCGCCTGGCGCAAGTAGGTAATTTGCAGGTCCGCTGTACCTGCCGGCTCACTGCCTTCTCGCAGGTTGGTAAACACAGCCGGTACCGCTGCCATATCGATCATGGTGGCCAGAACACCACCGTTAACGCTGCCGCCGATGCCCGTCGGTGTTGAACTGGTTCTGGTGAGCCGAAGACGCGCATAATCGGGACGAGTCTCTGCCAGTGTCAGTCCCAGAAATCGGTGAAACGGATTATCATCGAAGCGGGTAAGCAAGTTTTTCGGTTCAGCTGGCATCTGTGTGGTGTAGTCCTTTAGTCTGACGAATGTGCAGTTTAGCAGGGGATGCGGCGGTGTGTAGCGAGAACCAGAAAGCAGTGGATATCGGATCCCATAGGGTCAGAATAAAACCGTTCCGGAGACTACCATGCTGAAAAACCTTGTATTGGCAATTGCGTCACTCGCGCTGTTCATATTGATTGGCCTTGGCATCATGCTGGGGCCCGCCCATTTGCAAATCTGGAGCATTGAAGAGACCCTGCCCGACATCGATTTGGTGACAAACAGTGATCTTTTAGCGGGCCCGGACACGCCGGTTTCGATCACCTACATCAATACTGCGACCCAGGTTACCCCACTTGGCACACTGGGCCATCCCGGAGTCCTGGTCACCTGGGCTGATGGCCGTGCGTTCCTGATCGATAGCGGTATGAATCGTGCCGATGCGCAGGCATTTGGTAAACCCCTTGAGCTATTCCTGCGGGCCAAGCCTACCCAAACCTTCGGGCCGATCGAACAGCAGATGGATGCGCAGATTAATCTGGTGCAGGGTATCGGATTTACTCACTTGCACAGCGACCACACGAGCGGGGTCACGGCGATCTGCAATGCCATGGCAAAACCTGCCACGATTTATCAAACCCTGCGACAAGCCGGCGTCCAGAATCTGCATACCAGCGACGGACAGGCGATAATTGACGCTTCGGCTTGTGAACATCGCACGCTCGGGGATGAACGGATCAAACCGGTTGCAGGATTTCCGGGTCTTGTGGCGATCGCTGCAGCCGGGCACACACCAGGCAGCACGATCTGGGCAACTCGTGTAGACGGGGTGATCTGGGTTTTTGCAGGTGACATTGCCAATAGCCTGTCAGATCTCAAGGCCGATCGACCAAAAGGTTTTATTTACAGTTACCTGCTGATTCCCGAAAATACGGCCCAGCTCGCGAAATGGCGTCAATGGTTGAACAGGATTGATGCAAGAGCGGATACCCGGGTGCTGGTGGCGCACGACATCTACGCGTTTGAATCCAGCCCGCTGGCACATTGGCAATAAAAGGATACTGGTATGGATTGCATTACAGATCCGTTGTTACGTGGTTTGATTGACCGCCTGCAAGCACAGAGCCAGGCCCAGGTACCGGAAATCAACCAGTATTTTGGCGGGCGCTACGAGGCGAAAGATTTGAACTGGGAGGGACTGGATGAGGAGGCCCATCAATTCTTTGCCGACAAACTGGTTGCCCTGGATGACGACAAGGCTTGTTTCTGCCACCTGATGTGCCGGGCTCTCGGGGCGCGGCGAATTGTGGAGGTGGGAACATCCCATGGTGTCTCGACGCTTTATCTTGCCGATGCGGTTCGCGCCAATGGCGGCGGCGTTGTAATCGCAACAGAATACGAATCTGATAAGGCAGCGCGGGCGCAGCAACACTTTAAGGAAGGCGCAGTCGATGGACTTATAGACCTGCGTTACGGTGATTTGCGCGAGACGCTGATCGATCTGGAGGGGCCGATTGATTTCGTGCTCATGGATATCTGGACTGAAATGGCCGTTCCCGCCATTACATTAATTGCGCCCCACCTGCGCACCGGTGCGGTCATTATTGCGGATAATACTACTGATTTTGCCGGTGCCTACCGTGGATATTTCGATTTCATTTTGAACAATGGCTTTGCGACTCAAACACTGCCTTTCAGTGGTGGGCTCGAAGTGACCGTCAAGTTGTAGCAACCTTTGGATGAGTACTGAACGTTGAATTGAATCTTGTAGCCTTCTCGGGGTTTTTTGGCAACGATTGTCAAGAGTAACCGGGGGCAGAATGGAGATGATTATGTACAGGAAACCCGCGAACCAAAAAGTTGGTTACCAACGATTTTGCTATGGATTGGTCGCAATGATGGCAATGAGTATTTTCTCGATTACCCCTGCGACCTTAGGCCTGGCGAGGATGTGTTGTTCTGTCACCGGGTAAGCGTAAAAAGGGGCCCAGCATGAAGAAGCTCAAGCACGAGAAAGAGTTGCTCAAGCACGCCATCGAAGCGGGTATGAGATATGGTGAAAAACGGGGCGCGGTCAAGTTCGAGGCCACGGACTCGGTGAATGAGAGAATTCTTTACCTGTACAGGCTGCTGGTGCACGATGGCGTCATTCAACCCTTGCCTGAAGACCAGGTGTCGCAAAAATCCATGGGCCACAAGTTGGCCCTCTGGTATGCCAAGTCCCTGCCAGATGACGATCCGCTCCTGAAGTAGTACCCAAACGGACTCGCGCCACATGAAGTTAAAAAACTATCTGGAATTGTTCGGGTTTCGCGCGAAGGCCAGACACTATGGTTTTGAAGACCATGAATTTGATCTCGCCTGTGGCAGGGTTTCCTATGCCCAGTGGCAACATCCCAAGGAAACCGGGAAAGTGATCACCGATGCGATGGTTGATGCTTATCGCTCCTACATAGGCGAAGGTGACTTTTGTATTGATATCGGTGCCCATACGGGTGACTCAACCTTGCCCATGGCCATTGCCGCGACGCCTTCGGGCTGTGCGCTGGCGATGGAGCCGAATCCCTTCGTCTATCATGTGCTGGAAAAAAATGCGCGTGCCAACTCCGGTATCGCCAACATTGAGACGATCATGGCCGCGGTTACGCAACAAGATGGGTTTGTCGAATTCGAATACTCCGACGCCGGCTATTGTAATGGTGGTCGCCATGAGAATATTTCGCCGTTACAGCATGGACATGCCTATAAACTGGAAGTGTTTGGCATCAATCTGGAGCGCGAGCTGAGGCTGCACTATGCCGAACGATTGCCTCGATTAAAGTTCGTCAAAGTGGATACCGAAGGCTTTGATCTCTACGTGCTTCGCTCGCTGGAACAAGTGCTGGCCGAAACCAGGCCAGCCATCAAGGCAGAGGTTTTCAAGGAAACTGACGCGGAATATCGAGCGGGCTTATTGGCGCTCCTGAATGGCCTGGGCTATGAGGTTTACAAAATTGTCGCAGAGCCCATTACCCCTGGCCCACTGGTTACCCGCGATAATCTGATGGACTGGCCGCACTATGACATTCTGGCGCTGGCCTCAAAGTCCTAACCCGCTTCATCGAGGTGACGGACAACCTCACCTTCTTCCATAAAGATGACTTCCTCGGCGATGTTGGTCGACAGGTCACCGATTCGCTCCAAATTGGATGAAATTGTCAGGTAGGAAACGGCGGTTGGAATGATCTCCGGGTCTTGTGCCATGACGTGCTGGATTTCCCGGTAACAGGCCGCGTGCAGTTTATCGAGTTCATGGTCCATTTCCATCACGCGTCTCGCGATAGCGACATCCTGTCTAACCAGTGCCTTGAGGCTCTGCTCAACCATATCCCTCGCAATCCTGCCCATCTCGGCGAAGTCGACATCGGCTTCCAGTGGTTTTTTGCCGATGAGATGACGGATCCTGTCGACAATGTTCACTGCCTGGTCTCCCATCCGCTCCAGGTCATTGTTGACCTTGAGCACAACGATAATAAAGCGCAGGTCAATTGCTACCGGTTGATTGAGCGCCAGGACTTTGAGGCACTCTTCTTCGATATCAACTTCCATTTGGTTGATCTGGTCTTCTTTCTCAACGACCTCGTTGATCAGTCTGGTATCAAACTCCGCGATAGCGCGCGTGGAGTTGTCGACAGCCTCTTCAACCAGACTGCCGAGCATGAGTATATGCTTCCTGAGCCTCTCGATGTCTCTTTGTAAATGTTTGGTCATGGGCTATCTCCGTTAAACTAGCCGAATCGGCCGGTTACATAGTCTTGTGTGCGTTCATGAGCGGGTCTTGTGAATACCTGGTCAGTTTCGCCGAACTCAACCAGGATTCCATTCTCAAGAAATGCGGTGTAATCGGAAATGCGCGCCGCCTGTTGCATATTGTGAGTCACTATCACAATAGTAAATCGTTCGCGAAGCTCAAACAGCAGGTCTTCGATTCTCGCTGTTGAGACCGGGTCCAACGCCGAACAAGGCTCATCCATAAGAATGACTTCTGGTTGCATCGCAAGGGCCCTTGCGATGCACAGGCGTTGTTGTTGTCCACCGGACAGGTTCAGGGCCGACTCCTGTAAGCGATCTTTTACCTCTTCCCAGAGCGCGGCTTGTTTGAGTGCGGTCTCTACCCGGAAGAAGATGTTGTCAGTGAGGCCGTTTATGGTCGGGCCCCAGGCAATATTCTGGTAGATGGATTTCGGAAATGGATTGGGTTTCTGGAAAACCATACCGATTTTGAGTCGTACAGCGACCGGGTCAACATCGGATGCGTAAAGGTCTTCATCACGCAATAGCACCTTGCCTTCCAGGGTGACATTGGGAATAAAGTCGTTCATTCGATTGAACGAACGCAACAGCGTGCTTTTACCACAACCTGATGGGCCAATGATGGCGGTGATGTTCCTTTCGCGGATCGGCAAGGTGACGTTTCGGACTGCCGGTTCTCCGCTGTAGCTGATCGAGACGTCTTGTACGTCAAGGATGCTTTTTTGTGTTTTCATCTGGATTGACTTCCTCTCTGGCTGCGCTGGCGAATAACGACCGCGGCGGAATTCATTATCAGAAGGACGCCGAGCAAGACCATAATTCCGGCAGCAGCCAACTCATGGAAATCCTGTTGTGGCCTTGATGACCAATTGAAGATTTGTATTGGCAGCGTGGTAAATTCGTCCATGGGTCCTTCGGGAACAAACGCAATGTAGGTCAGTGCGCCAATCATAATAAGTGGTGCTGTCTCACCAATGGCGCGGGACAGGGCAAGGATGACGCCGGTAAGGATACCGGGGAGTGCCTCGGGCAGGACATGGGCGCGAACGACCTGCCAGCGACTGGCGCCGACGGCATAGGCAGCCTGGCGCAAGGACGGCGGAACACCTCGAATTGCCTCTTTCGATGCCACGATGATCACTGGCAGGATCAGCAGGCTCATCGTTAAAGCACCGGAAATGATGCTGCGTTCAAATCCCATAAAGCGAACAAATACTGCGAGTCCCAGAATGCCGTAGACGATAGAGGGCACGCCAGCCAGGTTTGCAATGTTGATCTCAATGAACCAGGTTATCTTGTTGGGTGGCGCGTATTCTTCAAGGTAGATGGCTGCCATTACGCCAGTTGGAATTGCGAATAGTGCTGTGAAGGCGGCAAGCCAGATGGTCCCTGCCAGCGCAGACTTGATTCCGGCATTTTCAGGAAAGCGGGATGGAAAGCTGCTCAGGAACTCCAGGTCCAGCCATGCCATGCCATCCACACAAATCTGGTAGATGAGCGTACCCAGCAGGGCAACCGCAGAAAAGGTCACGCCAATACAAAAATAGTGAAATAGGGCAGCCTTGTGACGACGCTTCGAGAGCCCGGCGAGCGCAACAGCGAGATCCGAGGTGTTATTTGACTCGATCTCTTTCACTCGTAGACCTCTCTGTATCGTCGCATGATCCAATTGGCCAACAGGTTGAGTAGCAATGTAATGAGGAATAAAACGGATGCGACGGCGAAAAGTGTCTTGTAGGCCAGGGTACCGGCTGGAGTGTCTCCAAGGGATACCTGAACGATATAGGCGGTCATGGTCTGGATACTCTCCAGCGGATTGAGCGTCAGGTTGGGCGTGGCTCCAGCTGCCAGCGTCACTGCCATGGTCTCTCCGATGGCACGAGAAACAGCCAGCACAAACGTTGCAAAGATTCCGGATAGCGCTGCCGGAAGAACAATGCGCGCCGTGACTTCAAACCGGGTTGCTCCGAGGGAGTAGGCACCCTCCCTGAGGGCGGTAGGCACGGAGCGAAGGGCGTCATCACAGAGTGATGCAACCATGGGGAGGATCATAATACCAACCACGATAGCGGCGCTTGCGGCGTTGAATACCTGGGTCTGCGGAAACACGAGCTGAAGGACCGGCGTAACCGTCGTTAATGCGAAGTAGCCGTAAACCACCGTCGGGATACCGGCGAGTACTTCCAATACCGGTTTGATAAAGCTACGAGCTCTGTCTCCAGCGTACTCACTCAGATAGACAGCACAAGCGACACCAATGGGTAGCGCGACTACTGCCGATCCCACAACGATCATCAAAGTGCCGGCTAGCAACGGCAAAATACCGTAGGACTTGGGGTTTAGAAGGGGCGTCCACTCCGTACCGAAGGCAAACTCAAAAATCGAAACCTGTTGGAAAAAACTGAATGTCTCGGTGGCCAGAATAACGATGACCGATACCGTGGTAATGACGGAAATCGAGGCACAAAAGAAGAAAAGGCTGGTGAGGCCTTTTTCTCCATAGTTCTTACGACTGGTTTTCAGACTCGACATTCCCATAGAAAGCCCTGATGCGTAGCGCTGGTGGGTAGCTCTGGTGAATCGTTCCGGCGACTGGTGTTGATAATTCCTGATGGTGGCAGTGCTATAAAGCCGTGTCGACAGGAACTAGTGACTGGTAAGCAGCGTGCTGACCGTCGCGTCTTCCCCATAAGCGGTGCCTGTTTCACGGGTGTCAACGCGTACTTTTGCCTTCTGGTAAGTTTCCTCCGGCAGTTCGATATAGCCAACTTCCCTCGCCAGTATGCCGGCATTATCCAGGTAAAAGTGTACGAACTGCTCAACCTGCGGCTTATCCAGGGCGTCTGTACGGACATACAAAAAGATGGGGCGTGAGAGGGGCGCATAACTTCCATCGTTTATCGTCACAGGATTGGGCGCAATGGGACCACTGCCACCGTCAATTGGCACTACCTTGAGCTTGTCCTGATTCTCTTCATAATAGGCATACCCGAAATAGCCGAGGGCATATCGATCACCGGCGACGCCCTGGACCAAAACATTGTCGTCTTCGCTGGCCGAGAAATCCGCCCTCGATGATTGCGATTCTCCATTGACGGCTTCAGTGAAATAGTCAAAGGTGCCTGAGTCGGTACCGGGCCCATACAACTTGATCGGCTGGTTCGGCCAGTGCCCCCTGACGTCTTGCCAGGTCATGACCTGGCTGCCTGGTCGCCATATCCTGTGTAATTCATCGACTGTGAGATAGTCGACCCAGTCGTTCTGCGGATTGACCACTACGGAGAGACCGTCAAAGGCGACCGGCAACTCGATGAAGGAGATGCCAGCAGCAGCTGCCTGCTGCATCTCACTGGGTTTGATGGACCTTGAGGCATCATTGATGTCCGTCTCACCATTAATGAACTTTTTGAAACCACCACCAGTACCGGACACGCCTACAGTCACGCGCACCCTGGGTGCGGCGGTCCCGAATTCCTCAGCCACGGCCTCGCTGACGGGAAAGACAGTACTGGAACCGTCGACCCTGACCCGGCCTTCAAGTGCTGAAGCGTTTGTGGAAGACTTGCCAACATCTTGCTCTGCTGGTTCTGAACAACCGGCGGCTGCCAATGTCAGCAGCAGGAGTGTGATGAATCGAAACATAGTGCTGTCCTGATGGAGGAATTGCGAGCGTGATTAGACAGGGAAATTGTTAAGGGAAGTTAAATCAATGGTTAAGATTGTGTAGAGGTACCGAAATCCGGCTACATCGCCTTATACTGTGCTGCCTGCGCGGCCCGCGGAAAGTCGCTGCGACGTCCCCAAAAAGGGTGATCTGACCTGGGCGCGAAGAAATAGGAAGATTCGATTAATGATTCCTTTATTAAAATTTAATATAAAGATCTTAATCTGCGCGTCAAATTTCACCGTCGAAATGCTGTCACCCACTAACGAGACTGTTGAACATGAAACAATCCCTGTCACCTGCCTATGTGGTGGGTTTGTTGCTGGTGCCCACCTGGGCTCTCGCGCTCGAACTGCCGCTTGAGTTGTACGGTGAGGCTAACGTTAGTCGGGACCTGGTAGAGGAAGATGAAAATGTCTGGACGAGCAATGTCTCTAAACTGGGTATTAAGGGAGAATATGCTGTCTCGACTGACCTGTCGGTCATCTATCAGGTAGAACAGGGAATTGACCTGGTCCATGGCGGCAAGCAGGTCGACACGCTCTTGAGTACTCGCAATACTTTCATTGGTGTCTCCGGTGCCTTCGGCAAGTTTATGGTTGGCACCCACGACACGCCACTCAAGAAAACGCAGGGGAAAGTGGACCTGTTCAATAACCAGGCGGGGGACATCAAGGCCCTGGTTCCCGGTGAAGTACGGGCGCGTGACAGTTATGTGTGGCACTCGCCTCGCTTTGCCGAGGCCTTTACCATCCAGGCCATGTATGTGCCGGCTGACTCGGACTTCGATGCCAGCCAGTCGCTGGCTATCTTCTGGGCCAGGGACAGCTTCGGAATCAATCTGGCGATTGACTCAAAGATGCGCAAGAACGACCGGGAAGTTACCCGGACGAAAGTGTATGACGCCATGCGCGGTAGCGTCGAATACAAGCCGGGTACCTGGCGATTCGGGTTGCTGCTGGAAATTGCAGAACAACGAAATACGGCCAGACCCGTAAGGGAAACGGCCTACATCGTCAGCGCGGGCAAATCCATCGAAAAGCTTACCTTTAAAATGCAGATGGGATGGTCGGACATTATTGTCCCGGACGCACGACAATCGAGCCTGGGGGTCGACTTTGCAGTGCGACCGGACTTTATCTTATATGCGCAGGCGTCAAACCATGACAACGGCATCGCGCGGCAATATACCGTATCTTTGGGTGCACGGTTTAAATTCTGACTTCCCGCCCGAGTCCTCCCGACAAGACTTCGAGGACTTATTCAGGAGTTCCCTGGTTGCGCTTTTCAGAGAGTGTCAGCAGAATCCTGAGAAACGCCTCACATGACGCGACGGCGGCGGACTCCTCTATCGTGTGATAACCAGTCGTTGGAATCTGTAGCGTCGTCCCCTGCACCAGACCGTTAGAGGCCGCGGAGATTCGACCCATTTCAGTGCTGCCAATAGACTGGGCCGATTCTCCCTTCTGCTTTGCTTCCAGATTTCGCCTTTCCACATACTCATCCTTGAAAAGATAGGAGATTCCAAGCTGCTCGCAGTTATCTCGTAAGAGATCCGTGGTTTCCACGTTGAAATTACTATTGGCATCCTTGTTCCTTAGCACCACAAGCTGCTCGTTGGCGGTAGCGACATCGGGGAAGGGACTTGTGTCTACTACGATCAGGCGATTGGTTGAGCCGCCAAACCGGCGAAACCATTCAAGCAGGTAGCGCCAGCTACGGCCAGCCTCCTCACCGGCAGTAAAAAACGCCGTGCCCTGATAACCCAGCTCAAACAGGTGAACCAGGGCGGCCGTCGTCAAAACATTATCCAGCTGGCCAAAAAACCTGTCCTCGGCAATGACGAGGCGATCAGCGAAGGCGACCGGCGTGCCAGCTACCAGATGTTCGAGCCCACGGACCTCGAATATCAGGTTATTCCTGTACTCGCAAATATAGGAGTTGTTAATGGTGCCCTTACCCCGGTAGGCACCGGACCAGGGTTCATAAGCCATCAGTTCGACCTGGTCGAATCGATCGGAGATCCTGTTCATCAGACTCTCGGATACAGAATTACCCAGGAGGTCAGAGCGGCTGCCCGCCACGAAAGCCGCATACTGGAACTCGTTCGGACCGGTGCAAATCAGGCCGTGCCGGTCGATATGGGCAGAGAGCATCACGGCGCGCGGGTCCGTGCCCTGCGCAACCAGCAAGCCTTCATACCAGTACACCTGGGCCCCACGCTCCTCAAGGGCTCGTTGCAGGACTCGAAAAAAAGCGTGTTCGGCCCCAACGACACTGGGTTGCCGGATCAATTCCTTCAGGGTGTCTGTAAAGCGATCGAATTCCATGCCTGACTCCCCAGCACGATTTCACCAATCATTACATGGAAGCCGCGTCGCTGCTAATGGTGATATCAATTGCACCGGACCGGGCGGCGGTTGATCAATCAGCCGGGAATGCGGAGGTCCGGGAGGAAGTCCAGGAAGTAGTGCGAAGATTTTGCCTGCCACAACACCACTCTTTACCGCATTCAGTCTGGATGTCATCAGGGTCACAGCTTCATCGTGTATTTACGATCATGCCGGTACGGGCTTATTGGTGAAAGTGACGATATTGGGAGCCTGAGTGCCGAGACAGCAAAACCAGCTAAATAGACAGGAAATCACTATGAAAAAAACAATTCTGATGATGTTAGTCCTGACGCCGGTCGCGGTGAATGGGGCAGAACTTGTGACCTTCTCGGAAGGAACCACGGCAAAAGCCAGTGAGGTCAACAGCAATTTTGAGGCATTGAATTCGGGGATTGAGACCAATGCTGCGACGATTGAAAATATTGCATTAACACCTGGCCCGGCGGGGCCAGCAGGACCAGCAGGACCCGCCGGGCCGACAGGTGACCCGGGAGCGGATGGCGCCCAGGGACCCAAAGGCGATAAAGGTGACCCGGGCCCGGCGGGTTCAAGTGGCAGTTTCGGTACGGCAACCGTCGCGGTCGATTGCGATGCTGGTGGATCGATTCAGGACGTGCTTGATACCGAACCCGGTAGCATTCTGACTATTAACGTAAGTGGAACCTGTGCCGAGAGTCTGGCGATCGCCAGATCCAACGTCATCATTGTTGGTGGAACCATCGTCCCGCCACTCGATCACGATGGCTCGGCTTTGATTAAAGTATTTGGCGCATCCAATGTTGAGTTCAGCACCGTTAGTGTTGACGCCGGGGCGAGTGTCGCGTTGTTACTCGAAGGTGCGACTGGCGCATTGATCGATAGTGATTTTGGCTCTACCGGTCATGATTTCTTCACGGTCATTCTCGATCATTCGAGACTTTCGATGCAAGGCAGTTCGGTATTCCACACGGCCCCTGCCGGAGATAACGGTGCGATGATTGCGCTCAACAACAGTAGTGTAACCTTAAATGGTGGCAATACCTTGACCACCGATGGTGCTGAAGCCGAGACATTAATCCTGCTGGGCAATTCGAGCCTCTCCAAGGGTCTTGCGGCATTGGCGCCCGATACGCCAATGGATCACATCAATAACACAGGGCCCGGTATTGGCCTGTTGGTTGAAGGCGCTTCCAGCGTGCTTTCGATTGGTGATGTAGGGATCACAGTCAGCGGTGGTGTTGAGGTAATCGGCGGGTCCTATATGTTATTGGATACCTTCGTATTAATCGGTGGCACTGCAGGTGGACTCGTGGTTGGTTTAAATTCCAGCGTGCTGGGAGAAGGGGAGTGTGACCCTTTTGATACTTTCAGCTGTTCACTGCATCTCCTTGGCGGGATTAAGCTCAGTCAAGGGGCGTCGGTGGAGCTTGAGCAAGCCTTCGTGGGTGCCGGCCTGAGCAACGCGAATCACGGTACTGAATTACTGGCAACCGATGTAAATTTCGCCGCACCGCTCAGGGCTGGTGGTGGAGCCATTAATCTCAGTGGTGGATCTGTTAATACGGCGCTTTGCCCGTCCCTTGATTCGGTTCTCTCCGTCAACGGAGCGACGACGGTGACTGATATAACCGGACCGTTTGATGTGCCGGGTAACGATAGTTGTGTTTACCAGGATGGCACTCCGTTGCCATATCCATAAGAGCAGGGGAAAATCATGAAATCAATGGATATGAAATTCTTGTATGCCAGCCTGTTTGCACTACTGCTAACTGGCTGTGGCAGTGGTACCAGTGACAGTGTGACACCGCCGCAGACATCGATACCGGATGTAGTCTTCGAGCCCATCGTGGTTTCCGGTATTGCGGCGGCAGGCGCGGCGCTGGACGGGGCAACGGTTGAAGTGATCGATGCCAGTGGCAACCTCGTTGATGTAGGGGATGCCCTGACCGGGTCCGACGGCTCCTACCAGGTCCAGTTGCCGCAGGGCGTCGAGCTGCCGGTTATTGTCCGGGTAACCCCCCCTGGTGGCACGCCGCTACTCAATATTGTGCCGCCGGCCGCTGACGGCGAAACCGAGGTGGTTGCCAATATCAATCCCGTGACTGACCTGGTGTCGAACCAGGTACTGGGTGATGCGGACGCGGCTGACAACGCGGCACTGGCCGGTGCGCTTGCCAATGTCGACAGCACCACCATTGAGGCCAGTGGCAATGAGGTGGTTGGACGCCTGCTGGGTGCTTCGGTGAAGTACAGTAGCTTTTCAAATGATCCGGACTTTGTCGCAAAGACATCGGACGCCAGCACCACGTCATCCGCTGCAGATGCGATTCTCGATACGCTGGCTCGAAAGGCCAGTAAGTCAGGTAGCACTATCAAGGATCAACTGAAGAGCCTGAACGAACAAGAAGACCCTCCCCAACTGTTGGCGCAGCCTGACTTCCAGATCGGGCTGGTTAGTGAAATGGTCAAGGGCGGTTCGGCGTCCACCGATCTTGAATCGAAGTTGTCGGCGATCGGTGCCATCCCTGATCCCGTCGAGGGAGAAGCAGATGTTTTCCGGGCCGTGATAGAAACCGTGCCAGCAGTGATGGAAACGGTACGGTCCGGTTCGTCTGCACTGGTTGATGACCCTGATCTCCTGGATGTCGCTGTTGATGCTGCAATTGATCTCCTTGCCAATACTGTGCAGGCGAAAAAAGATCGATTTGCAACGGCTGATGCGGGTCTGGTGAATGCCATTAAATCCCCCAGCCTGCAACAGACAGTTGCCAGGGTGGTGGAAACCAGTGTGGTACCGACATTGAGTAGCTTTGTGGGTTCTGGTAGCACCGAGACGGTGAAAGCCAGTCTCATCCAGGTTGTCGACCAGGTAACGACTCAGGCGAGCGTCGTGACCAGTTCTTTTACCTACACGGAGACGTCAACGGATGTCAGCAATCTGGTGTCGGGCTTTGTGGCCCAGCAGGTGACTGCGCCAACGACGATAGAAGAACTGGAAGCTGCCGCGAGTGGAACGACTCAAACCATACAGGATCTGGGTGATGTCAATACGGTCAAGACCAGTCTGGAGACTTTTGCCGACGATAATATCGATTTGGTGGAAGGGTCGCTGGATGACCTGATTGAGCCGGTTCCTCCTGGTACATGGAACAATTCCAATTGGGGTAACTTTAACTGGGGCTAGTTGCGCACCAAAGTATCTGGAATGATTGATTGGCCGGGCCTGGCCCCGGTCAATCCTCTTTGTCGTCCAGCTTTTGTCGCGCAGCTTTTGTCGCCAGTGTGCAATAATTGCCGAACCTCTCTAACTCTCGAAACTCTTTAACTCACGAAACCGGGCAGACTTCGAATGAGCGGCAAGGATCCGATTGCCTGTAAACCCGATACACTGGCGCAACACTACTCGGCGTTTCGCGTGTCCGACCGCACCTTGCTGACCGGTCATTCACACCAGGCCTGGCCCGATGTGGCGTTTGACGGCCAGAAACAGGCCTGGCTGGATGCGGCCAACCTGGTGGATGACAAATGGAGCGCGGCCTTTGCCAAAGCAGGAGAGGTCAAGGCGTTCTACGCCGGGTTGCTCGGTGATCGTGGAACTGATCACTATGTCCTTGCGGAAAACACCCACGAGCTGCTGGTCCGATTCTTATCAGCGCTACCCCTCGGCTCACGCCCGCGAATCGTAACCACCGATGGGGAGTTTCACTCAATGCGAAGACAGCTGTCACGGCTGTCAGAAGAAGCCGTTGAAGTGGTGGTCGTCCCGACTGATCCGGTCCACAGCTTGAGTGAGCGAGTTGCGGGGAAACTGAATGATGCTACCGGAAGCGTCATGATGTCAGCCGTACTGTATCGGAACGCACACATCGTACCAGGGCTTTCCGTGGTGGCTGAGCGCGCTCACCATCTGGGGATACCATTGCTTGTTGATGCCTATCATGCACTGAATGTTATGCCCTTTGAACTTGCGGTGCAGGGTCTGACCGGTGCATTTGTGGTAGGTGGCGGCTACAAGTATTGTCAGTTCGGCGAAGGTAATTGTTTTATGCGTATCCCGCCAGACTGTGACATGAGGCCGATTGTGACCGGGTGGTACGCTGAATTTGGCGATCTGTCGCAGCAGTCAGACACAAATAAGGTCGGCTACCCCAGGGGAGGCGATCGTTTCTCCGGCAGTACCTATGACCCGGTCAGTCACTATCGTGCGGCTGCTGTTATCGACTTTTTTGGCAGCCAGGGTCTCAGGCCGCTGATGTTACGACAGATCAGTCAGCACCAGGTGGGCCTTATCATTGATGAATTTGAAAAACTGGATTGTGATCCAGCGCATTTGGCTCGTGATGCGATTGAACTCGAGAATATCGCCGGCTTTGTCGCATTCCGGTCGAACGCCGCGGCCGCTCTACAACGGATGCTCAGGTGCAATGGCATCTGGACCGACCACCGCGGCGCGTATCTCCGCCTCGGTCCTGCACCCTACGTTTCCGATACGCAGATCCAGGATGCGATCGCCGCGCTTGGTGTCGCCATTCGCGATCACAGTTCAAGAGATTGATTCTCGTCAATCTGGAGGGTAGCTCCGCCACCTACAATGGAATCCGGCACCTACAGTGGAACTGGAGGATCAAGGTGGCCTATGAAAATTGAGACGATCAGTGACATTATCGATTGGACTCGCCAGTATCATGAGTTATTGTCCAGGTGCCTTGCGCAAGCGAAAGATGAAAATCTGGCAGAGCGGGCCCGTTTACTGCTTGACTATCTGGCTAAACATGAACATCAGCTATCTTTAGTATTGCAGGGATTTGAAGATTCGGACAATCTGAAAGCATTGCATACCTGGTGCTATGACTATCTTGACAAATATCCTGTCAAACCTCACCCGGCTTGTGATAAGCCTTATGCGAAAATGTCTACAGGCGAAATCATCAAACAAGTTGAATATGAAAATGGTCAGATCCTGGCGCTATACCGACATGTGAGAAGCCGCGTGGATAGCCCATCGGCGATTGAGCTGATTGAGCAGCTAATTTCGCTCGAAGAACACGAGGCGATGCGGATGGCGCACAGTGCCAATCGGCTCGAAGATTTGTGACGGGATAAACCGGTGATCTGGCTAGACCTGGCTTAGCTTCTCCGGCGTTGTGATCCAGCGACGCATAATAGCGTTCGCGCGCCGGCGGTCATTGACAAGTAACCAGTCTGCCGCCCGCCGCACGTCCGTTAACATATGGTTATCGCGAATAATGTCAGCAATGCGGAAGGCCAGGCTACCGGATTGGCGGGTGCCCAGTACCTCGCCAGGGCCACGAATCTGTAAGTCCTGCTCTGCAATATAGAAACCGTCACTGGATTCCCGGATGACATTCAATCGACGTTTACTGGTTTCGCTGAGTGGCGGGTGATACAGAAGAACACAGTAACTCTGGCGGCTGCCGCGTCCGATGCGACCACGGAGCTGGTGTAATTGGGCCAGTCCCAGCCGTTCGGGATTTTCGATAATCATCAGGCTGGCATTGGGAACGTCCACCCCCACCTCAATGACCGTTGTCGCAACCAATAGATCGAGCTTTCCGTGCTTGAAACGGGTCATCACATCGGTTTTGTCGGCCGGGGTCATGCGTCCGTGTACCAATCCCACGGCGAGGTCATGTAACTTGCCGCGGAGTTGGTCGGCAGTGGTTTCTGCTGCCTGGGACTGCAGGACTTCGGATTCTTCGATCAGCGTACAGACCCAATAGGCCTGCGCACCCGAATGACAGGCGTCACGTACACGTTCCACTACCTCGTCTCGTTTGGTATCGGCAAGGACACTGGATACAACGGGCGATCGGCCGGGTGGCAACTCATCAATGATGGAGCAATCCATATCCGCGTACAGGCTCATGGTCAAGGTGCGCGGGATCGGTGTTGCCGTCATCACTAACTGGTGTGGTAAGAGGTCGCTTGTTTCACCTTTTTCGCGCAAAGCCAGGCGCTGGTGAACACCAAACCTGTGTTGCTCATCTATGACGATGAGCCCCAGCTTCTTGAACTTCACCTCTTTCTGGAACAAGGCGTGGGTGCCGATAATGACTCCGGCAGTACCTGACTTCATGAGCGCCAGCTGTTCCGCACGCTTGCTGCCTTTGACCTTACCGGAAAGATAAGTCGTGGTAATACCGAGTGGTGAAAGCCAGCCCGAAAAGTTAATAAAATGTTGTTCCGCCAGTATCTCAGTTGGTGCCATGATGGCAGCCTGCAATCCGTTTTCGACTGCCTGGATGGCGGCGAGTGCGGCGATGACTGTTTTGCCTGAGCCCACATCACCTTGTAATAGTCGAAGCATGGGTACCGGCTTTGACATGTCGTTGGCAATTTCACTTGCGACTCGTGTCTGTGCACCGGTCAAGTCAAATCCAAGGCTTTCCGTGAACGCTTTGCAGGTCTTCCCCGGCGGCGTCAGGGCGTAGGTCCGAAGCCTGGAAACTTCTTCTCGTACCAGTCGCATACTGGTGTGATGTCCGAGCAGTTCTTCGAAAGCGAGTCGCTGCTGGGCCGGGTGCCTGCCTTCCATCAGAGCGATCATGTCAGCATCAGGTGGTGGCCGATGAACGAACCCGATAGCTTCATTGATTCCCATATTCATGGGGACGATTGTGGAAGGCAATAATTCCGGTAACAATTTGCCAGCATCCATCATCGAGAGTACCTGTTCGACCAGGCCGCGCATGCGTTGTTGGGTCAGGCCCTCGGTTGCCGGATAAACTGGTGTCAGCGTGTTGTCCAGGTGATTGCCAGCGGCGCTTGTGTACTCGGGATGATAGATTTCAAATCCCGCGGCGCCACGACGGACCTCTCCGAAGCATCTGATGGTGCCTGCATTCTCGAGATTTTTTTGCTGCGGCCTGGAAAAATGAAAGAAGCGTAATGCGATCATACCCGTGTCGTCTTTGAGGTAAGCGAGCAAACTGCGGCGTCGGCCGAATGCCAATTTCACCTCGACTACTTCACCTTCAATGACAACCTGCTGCCCCAGCCTTGCGCGCGCGATGGGCGTGACGCGGCTCCGGTCCTCGTAGCGCATGGGCAGGTGGAACAATACATCGGCGAGGGTATGAATGCCGAGTCTGGCAAGTTTGTCTGCAAATGCCGGGCCCACACCTTTCAAAGTAGTGACGCTGGCCTGATCCAACGAATTGATTCCGGGTCCAGGCATGGGCCGAAATCAGGTGTCGAGTAAGGCGATGGCGTCGATTTCGACTTTCGCACCTCTTGGCAAGGCACTGACTTCCACCGCGGCCCGGGCCGGGTAAGGTTTACTGAGAACCCGTTCCATTACCGCATTGACGCTGCCAAAATTGGAAAGGTCGGTGAGGTAGACGTTGAATTTTACTACATTGCCCAGCCCACCTCCGGCTGCCTCGCAGATCGCGCCAAGGTTGATAAAGACTTGTTGGATCTGTTGTTCAATATTGTCTGAAACCAGTTCCATGGTGTTTGGGTCCAGCGGTATCTGGCCACTCACGTAGAGAGTGTTATCGACGCGAACTGCCTGGGAGTAAGTACCGATGGCTTCGGGTGCGTTGTTGGTAGATATAATTTCTCGTTTCATACTAATGGATTAGCCTGGTCTGATGAATCAGTTTCGTGTCCTTACGATTTTGTTGACGCCCTTGATGGTTCGTAAACGCCGTATCACTTGAGCAAGATGAACCCGGTCTCGTACCTGCAGGACAATGTTGACCGTGCCGAGACGCGCATCTTTCTCGACCATACTAATGCGTTCAATATTGGAGTCAGCGCTGGTGGCTGTCGATGCCAGTACCGCGACGATACCCTTTTCATGCTCGAGTTCAACCCTCAACTCGACCAAAAATTCCTGCTGTACATGAGGGTCCCAGCGGACCGGCATCAGTTCGTCTGGTTTCTCACGTCGCAGTTCGTGCATGTTGTTGCAGGTCTCGGTATGGATCACGATGCCACGTCCGGCACTGATATGACCGATAACCGGGTCGCCCGGGATGGGTTTACAGCACTTGGCATAGGTGATCACCAGGCCCTCCGTACCCATGATAGCGAGCGGCTTCTGGTTGCCTGGCTCTTCGATGGCTTCGGCAGAGATCAATTTCCTGGCAATCACATATGCCATCTGGTTACCGAGGCCGATCGCTTCCAGCAGGGACTCAAGGTCGGGGATATTGCGCTCTTGTAACAGTGCACTGATGCGATCCTGGTCAATGTCGTCGAGGCTCGTGTTCCAGGATTTGAGTGTACGCTCTAAGAGCCGTTGGCCGAGGTTGACCGATTCACTACGCTGCTGGGTTTTAAGCGCGTGGCGAATGCTGCTTCTGGCCTTACCGGTCACTGCAAAACTCAGCCACGCTGGATTGGGTTGGGCTCCCGGCGCCGTGATGATCTCAACGGTTTGTCCGCTTTCGAGGGTCGCCGAGAGTGGCGCGAGTCGACGATCAATCCGGCAAGCCACGCAGGTATTGCCGATATCCGTGTGTACGGTATAAGCGAAGTCCACCGGTGTCGCACCCTGTGGCATATCGTGAATGTCACCACGTGGAGTGAACACATAGACTTCATCGGGAAACAGATCGATCTTCACATTCTCGATAAACTCCAGCGAATTACCGGCACTCTGCTGAATCTCAAGTAAACCTTTCATCCACTCTCGGGCACGCTTGTGGCTACCCCTGGTACTCTCATCATTGGTCTTGTACAACCAGTGCCCCGCGATACCGTTATTGGCGACCATTTCCATCGCTACAGTACGGATCTGGATTTCAATCGGAATTCCGTGCATGCCGAATAGCGTGGTGTGCAAGGACTGGTAACCGTTGGCCTTGGGGATCGCGATATAGTCTTTGAATCTCCCCGCTACCGGTTTGTACAGGTTGTGTACAGCACCAAGGACGCGATAGCAGGTATCCACAGAGTCGACGATAATGCGGAAGGCATACACATCCATAATTTCGCCAAAGGATTTATGCTTGGCACGCATCTTGTCGTAAATACTGTAGAGATGCTTCTCGCGGCCAAAAACTTCGGCCTCAATGCCCTCGCGTTCGAGACAATGTTCAATCGAGTCGAGAATTTTGCTAACGACTTCCTTTCGGTTGCCCCGTGCCTTCTTAACCGCCTTCTCGATCATGGAAGATCGCATGGGGTGTAGCGCCTTGAAGCCGAGCTCTTCGAATTCAATGCGAATATTATTCATACCGAGCCGGTTTGCGATGGGGGCGTAAATTTCAAGTGTTTCGCGCGCGATACGCTTGCGCTTTTCAGTATCAAGGTGTCCCAGCGTGCGCATGTTATGCAGGCGATCGGCAAGTTTGACCAGAATGACGCGAATGTCCCTGGACATGGCAAGGGTCATTTTCTGAAAGTTTTCTGCCTGTGCTTCTGCGCGTGACTGGAAGATTGCCTTGAGCTTGGATACCCCATCAACCAGTTCGGCAACTTCCTCATCGAACTCCTCGCTCAAGAGATGCTTGGGCACTCCTGTGTCTTCTATGACGTCGTGAAGCAATGCCGCCATGAGGCACTGGTGATCCATGTGCATGCCAGCAAGGATTGATGCCACCGCTAACGGGTGCGTAATATAAGCTTCGCCGGATTGGCGCCTTTGACCTTCGTGAGCAGATTCAGCATATGCGTAGGCTTTCCTGACCTGCTGAATCTGGCTCTCGTCGAGATATTCACTGAGTTGATTGGCAAGCGAGTCAATAGTCAACAACAAAGCCTCCACTGGCTCGATTGCCTCGTTTGCTGGAACCTCAGATAAAAAGGTTCAGGATTAAAATTCGGGATCCGTATCTGGTTGTTCAAATGTATCCTGCTCTACCGCAATGCCGACTCGCTCGGCCGGTTGTTCCGGGCGTTCGGGCTCGTTCAATATGCTTGCGTTGATCAGGCCTTCGGCAATTTCACGCAGTGCAAGGACTGTGGGCTTGTCATTCTCGAGTGGTACGAGAGGCGCTTTCCCCCCAGTTGCGATCTGGCGCGCACGCTTGCTGGATACCATGACCAGCTCAAATCTGTTTTCCACATTTTCCAGGCAATCTTCAACCGTTACTCGTGCCATCTGGCAATCTCCGTAAGCTTTTCGAGTGGCCCCGCGTTCGTGCTTGGCCATACAGGACCGCGCAGTTTACCTTTAAACGGGGAATCGTGACAATATTATGGCACGGGTTATGGCAATAAATCCCGCAACAAGGGCCTGAGGCCGGGTTTTTGGGCCTCAACGGTAAATTCATCGCCCCGCCCGCGGATGATCTGGATCATCCGGGCGAGCGCTTCCTCAAATTCGTCGTTGACGACAATATAGTCGAATTCGGCATAGTGGGACATCTCATTGATTGCCTCGGCCATCCGCCGTTCGATGGTTTGCTCGTCGTCCTCACCCCTGGCCCGCAGGCGCTCGCGCAGGGTTTCGGTTGATGGCGGCAGGATGAAGATACTTTTGGTCCCCGGCAGGGTGGCTCGTATCTGCCCGGCTCCCTGCCAGTCTATCTCGAGGATGACATGCTGGCCCGCGGATGTAATCCGCTCAACTTCCGCGCGGCTCGTACCATACAGGTTACCAAAGACCGTCGCCGACTCGACGAATTCATTGTTCGCCTGCATACGCTTGAAGGTGTCCTCATCAACGAAGTGGTAGTTGACGCCGTTTACCTCGTGCGGTCGTCTTGGGCGGGTCGTATGTGACACGCTGACCGCTGCCTCCGGCATCGCAGCGATCAGGGCGGCGACCAGCGATGTCTTGCCGGCCCCCGATGGTGCCGCGACAATAAACAGGTCGCCTTGCAGGAATGGACGGTCAGGAGAATTCACAGGATGGCTCACTATTCGATATTCTGGATCTGCTCACGCATCTGCTCGATGATCACTTTTAATTCCACTGACTGGATCGACATCTCGGCCGCGGAGGATTTCGATGAGAGTGTATTGGCTTCCCGGTTGAGTTCCTGCATCAGGAAATCCAGTCGCCTGCCAATCGTGCCGCCGGTGTTAAGGGTGCTGCGGACTTCTTCTATATGGGTATCGAGCCGGTCGAGTTCTTCATAAACATCTGACTTGTGTGCGAGATACACGAGTTCCTGCTCCAGGCGACCGGTATCCATCTCGACATCAAGTTCGGCAATCTTGTCTCTTACGCGAGCTGACAATCTCTCCATAATCGCCGGCGCTTCTGCGCGAATCTGGTTGACAATGTTGGCCAGACTATCAAGACGCTCCAGGATGAGGCGTTGTAATTCCGCGCCCTCGCGCTCTCGCATGGCAACCAACGCTTCAAGAGTTTCACTGAATAGCGCACGAATCCGCACCAGTAACTCTTCGAACTCTTCTGAATCGTCGGTAAGAACGCCAGGCCAACGCAGGAGCTCCAGCGGATTGACGGGTGCCACATTCTTCGAAACCGAGGCCACATGATCCACAAGCCGCGAGATATGGCGTAACTGGCCCTCATTGACGACGGCCTCAGCCATTTCGCCGCCGGGCACTTCCCATCGAAACAAACAATCGATCTTGCCACGTGCTACCTTGTGCTTGAGCAGGTTACGCAGGTCCGCCTCCAGTATCCGAAGGTTATCCGGCAATTTGAAGACCGGGTCCAGGTAACGCTGGTTCACTGTGCGGATTTCCCAGGCCATATTTCCCGCCTGGGCACGCGCAAAGGCCGTCATGCTTCTTGTCACACTGCTCGATCCCAAAATTTAAACCCTGCATCTGATGATCCACCCAAAGTATAATAGAACTTGTGACACGAAGGAGATTTCATGAATACAACTAAAGCACAAGCGAACGCGAGACCGTCAGGCAGGGCTACAGACCAGACCCGGCAGGTCATCATGGAGCGTGGGTTTGCAAAATATGCGGAGGGGTCGGTGCTGATCTCTTTCGGTGACACCCGGGTTATCTGTACGGCTAGCGTCGAATCCGGTGTCCCTGGCTTCCTCAGGGGATCTGGTCGCGGCTGGATCACGTCAGAATATGGCATGTTGCCGCGTTCAACACATGAGAGGATGGATCGGGAAGCAACACGTGGTAAACAGGGTGGAAGAACGGTTGAAATCCAGCGCCTGATCGGTCGGTCTCTGCGTGCTTGTGTGGATCTGGGTAAACTGGGTGAAAATACCATCAAGCTGGACTGTGACGTAATCCAGGCTGATGGAGGTACCCGCACTGCTGCTATTACAGGAGCCTGTGTAGCACTCTATGATGCGGTTTTGAGACTGGGTAAGGTTGAAGATGCGTTCCAGCAGTTTGTCGGCGCTATTTCTGTCGGTATCGTGAACGGGCTCCCGGTACTGGACCTCGAATATACTGAAGATTCGAAGGCGGAAACCGATATGAATGTGGTCATGGCAGAAAACGGCGACTTTATCGAAATTCAGGGCACAGCCGAAGAATCGCCCTTTAGTCGAGAGGAGCTAAATTCCATGCTGGAACTGGCAGAAAAAGGGATCAAAGAGCTATTCATCGCCCAGCGTCAGGTGCTGGGTATCCAGGAATCAGCATGAAGGCATATCAAGAGCGCTTTATAGAGTTTGCGATACAAAGTGAGGTCTTGCAGTTTGGTGAGTTCGAGCTCAAGTCCGGGCGTATGAGCCCTTACTTCTTCAACGCGGGACGATTCAACTCAGGGGCGGTCCTACATGAGATCGGTGGTTATTATGCCGAGGCATTGCTGGCCTCGGGGTTGAAGTTTGATTTACTGTTCGGGCCTGCCTATAAAGGTATTCCGCTGGTGACGGCGACCGTGATCGCGCTGGCTGAAAGGCACGGGATTGATGTACCTTATGTGTTTAACCGTAAGGAGGTTAAGGATCACGGTGAAGGTGGACAATTGGTCGGTGCAACACTCTCAGGAAGAGTTGTGATCGTGGACGACATCATTACTGCAGGCACTGCCATTCGGGAAGTCATGGAAATTTTATCAGGTTATGATTCGACTGCCGTGGGTGCTTTGGTTGCGATTGACCGACAGGAACGAGGCACTAAAGACCTGTCAGCGATCCAGGAAATTGAGCAGTCCTATGGTGTGTCCGTCGTCAGTATCGTAAAGTTGGATGACATCATTTCGTATATTTCTAGTCGATCAGGGTTCAGCAAGGAGCTTGAGCAAATTAAACAATACAGACATGCATTTGGAGTTGCGGCATAGATGCAAAGAAGATTTAAACTGCTACACAATGCGTCTATAGCGCCTCTCATCAAGGTGTGCGTTATTGCAACCTCGGCATTCTGGCTGCCGACGGTAGCCAGTGCAGAACTCTATAAATATGTCAACGAGGACGGCGTCACTGTTCTCGACAGCCATGTCCCTGCGCGCTACGTCAAGAAGGGTTACACCATATTGAGTCTCGATGGTCGCGTTCTCGAGGTGGTGCCCCGCGCCCTGTCGGAAGAAGAGATCCGCCAACGTGACCGGGAAATTGCCGAGCAGCGCAGATTGGATGAGGAGCGGGAAGCGCGGGAACTGGCGGATGAGAATCTCCTGCGACTATATAGTCGACCGGAAGACGTCATCCGAGCCAGGGATAGTAAGCTTGCCAGTATCAGGGGTTTTATAGAAACCAGTAACGGTAATATCGAACGGCTTGAAGAACAAAAGAGTGAGATTGAAGCAGAACTTGCCAATATTGAGCGTGCAGGCGGCACGATCAGCAAGGCGCGGTTGGATCGAATTCGGACGATTGACACCCGGATCAAAGCGATCAGCAAAGAAATTGAAGACAAAGAGCGCGAGATAGACCAGTTACGTGGCTCTTTTGCCGCAGACCTCAAACGGGTTCGCGAATTGTACGGTGAGGACGGCTAGGGAACGTCTGAACAAGTATGCAAAGTCTTGTCGGGGAGGTTTGGGCGGGAAGTCAAGAACCTGTCCTGGAAGGCGTGGGCCATCCCTGGCCCGGTCCCGTTACATCCCTGTACCTAGCCTTCCATAACAGGTTCTTGACTTCCTACTCGACAGATTGACGTCCACTTGTTTAGAGGTTCCCTGGCAATTTCGCTACGGGTTCTTGAAAACCGCTGAACAAATCGCGTTCCATTGCGCGGACCAGTCTCGAGTCGGCATACGCGTAAAATTACTCCTTACAAACTGACTGATTCGCCCCTCGGCCGCGCTGAGCATGAGGTTAGCTGCCACGTTGACGTCCAGGGTTGGGCCATGCCCTTCTCTCATCTCAGCCTCACGCAAAAACTGTCGCAGCTGGGTTTCAAAACGTTCAAAAAGCTGGGTGACTCTCGTGCGCAAGCGATCTGTCTCACCTGCCAGCGGGTCACCAGTCAGAATACGGGTAATACCAGGATTTCGCTCTGCAAATGTCAGTAGCAAAGTGATCGATTGGTTGCACCGTTCACGCGCTGATGGCTCTTCATTCATAATGATATGAATGCGGGAAAAAATGGTGTCTTCTATAAATTCGATCAGGGCATCGAACATCTTTGCCTTGCTGGGAAAGTGTCTGTACAACGCGGCTTCTGAAACGCCCACCTGCCTCGCCAGGCCCGAGGTCGTGATGCGCTCACCCGGTGACTGTTCGAGCATGGTTGCGAGGGCCTGGAGTATCTGTTGTTTGCGTGATGGTTTCTCGCTCATGCGCTAGTCATCCTTGCCTACCCTGGGCTGGCTTGAAGTTACGCCGGCAGTGCCACGGGAAATCATCGTCCCAACCCCTTCATCTGTGAGCACCTCCAATAAGACGGCATGTGAAACGGTGCCATCGATAATCTGGGAGGAATTGACCCCGTTCATGACAGCAGACAGCGCACATTTTACTTTGGGCAGCATCCCTTCAGAAATCGTGCCATCAGCGATCAGCTCTTGTATCTGGTTCGTGTCGATACTGGAGATTAATTCCCCATTTTTGTCCTTGATACCAGGGACATTAGTCAGGAGTATCAGCTTTTCCGCCTTGAGTTCTTCGGCGAGTTTGCCAGCGACCAGGTCCGCATTAATGTTGTACGTTGTGTTGTCGTCGCCCACACCGATAGGTGCGATCACGGGAATGATGTCGCTGGTAACCAGCATGTCGATCACACTTCGGTCAATACTGATCACCTCACCTACATGACCAATATCGATAATTTCGGGGGTCTGTAATTCCGGCGACGAGCGTTCGATCACCATCTTCCTTGCGCGAATCATGCGTGCGTCTTTACCCGTCAGGCCGAGGGCCTTGCCGCCGCTCTGGTTTATGAGGCTTACAATATCTTTGTTTACCAGGCCTCCCAAAACCATTTCGACAATGTCCATGGTCTTGCTGTCGGTCACTCGCATACCGTCGACGAATCGTGATTCAATATTGAGCTGCTCGAGCAGCGCTCCAATTTGCGGGCCGCCGCCATGCACGATCACCGGGTTGATGCCAACCAACTTCATCAAGACGACGTCCCGCGCGAAGCCATGTTGAAGATCTGCGTCCACCATGGCATTACCACCATATTTGATGACAATGGTCTTACCAGTAAAACGCTGGATGTATGGCAAGGCCTCCGTGAGCACCTTGGCAACATTGAGGGCTGACTCGCGAGTCAGTGTCATTGGTTAGTTCCTTATCTGGCTTGGCAGAATCGATCAGATTTTGAAATCCAGAGAATTGTCGACTGCTTGTAATCGTTCCTTGAAGAGCTCCGCTATGCGTTTAAGTACACCCGCGTTATCTGCTTCAAACCTGAGTGTCAGGTCAGGACTGGTATTGGAGGCGCGCACGAGTCCCCATCCATCAGCAAAGTCAATCCTGAGGCCGTCAATAGTTGTAACCGTACCATCGCCAAAGCTGGGACCATCGACAAGACTTTGGACAATGCTAAACTTGTGATGCTCATCGACCGGGATACGAATTTCTGGCGTAGAAACACTTGTCGGGAACTGAGCCAGGAGCTCATCTAGCCCCTCCGACTGACTGCCGACGATTTCCAGTAGGCGCGCTGCGGCATAGAGGCCGTCATCAAACCCGTACCAGCGCTCTCCAAAACAGATATGTCCTGACATTTCGCCCCCCAGGGCCGCACCTGTCTCGAGCATTTTTGCCTTGATAAAGGAGTGCCCACTACGGCTGATAATAGGGCGACCACCGAAGCTACTGATGACTGAGTTGAGATGACGTGTACACTTGACATCATAGACGACGTCCGATCCCGGGTTACGTGACACCACATCCCTGGCAAAGAGCATCAAGAGACGGTCTGGCCAGACAATTTCCCCTTTTTTGGTCACCGCCACCAGGCGATCACCATCACCGTCAAATGCGATGCCAAGGTCTGCGCCTTCGGACTTGACCATCAACACAAGATCGGACAGGTTTTCAGCCACCGTTGGATCCGGGGGGTGATTTGGGAAGGTCCCGTCTACATCGCAATAGAGCGGTGTTACGTCACAACCAAGGCCGGCAAACAAATCCGGCGCGACTGCACCGGCGATGCCATTTGCACAATCGATTACGATTTTGAGCGGTTGCGCCACGACAACATCATCAGTAATCGCTTCGATGTAATCTTGAGTGATGTCTGCCTCGGAGACATTACCAGAACCAGAGCTGAAGTTTTCTGCGACCACACGGGCATAGATGCGCTGGATATCCTCTTCTACCAGAGTGCGGCCATCAAGGACGATCTTGAATCCATTGTAGTTTGCCGGATTGTGGCTGGCTGTTACCATCACGCCGCTTCGCGCCTCAGAATTCTGGGTTGCATAGTAAACAATGGGTGTTGGTACACTGCCAATATTAATAATGTCGCGACCGGATTCGGTCAATCCTTCGATCAATGCCTCGACCACTGAAGGGCTCGATACACGGCCATCTGCCCCAACGATCAACGTCTGCTCCCCGATTTCTCCAGCCTCTGTGCCAATCGCGAGGCCAATCTTTTTGATAACCGCAGGTGTCAACGTCTGATCGACAATCCCACGAATGTCGTAAGCTCGAAAAATTTCGGCCAGCGCTGGATCATCCTGCGTGGGCGCTGATTTCGCATCAGGTTTGGAGGGTTCTTCTCTGGCTACCTTTTGTTGCATTTCTCGTTCATAGTCTTCTTCATCTATCTCCTCGATATCGACCATTTCTTCACGAGGCTTCTGTTTTGGCTGCAGGGTAACATTGAGTTTTTCAACTTCAGGCTTTATCTCATTTTTTCGACCCATTCGATGGAGATTGGCATCAAGGTCAACAAATGCGTGTAGATCATAGTCGGTGGAATGTGAGTATTCGCCTTTAATGACTTCAGTAATCTGATTGGCCAGGCGTGCGGCGTCGGCGTTGGTCCTCTTTAGTAGCGAAGAGACGCCGGCAAGGGTTCCGGCAATCGCCACTACAAGAAAAACGATAAGAGGCATGAGGAATTCGATCGGACTTGAAATGGGCGCGTTGATAACCGTTGGAGAGGGATAGTATATGAGCGACCAGTTGACATTGTTGAGGCGTCTTCTGATCTCGCTTCCAGCGACTCCATTGCCGCCGAGTGTCAGAATGTCGTTCGATGTCCCGCCAAAAGTCTGAATCAGCCGTACCTCACCATCGAGTAATTCGGAGAGACCATCACTGAGTGCGCTCATCTCAAGGTAGACGAACAGAGTCCCCTTAATTTCCTCGTCTGAAGGTGTCTTGATGGGTGCTGCCAGACCTAGTACCCAGCCCTCGTCGGTTCTTATGGCTTCCGGGTGGATAGCTATACCTGCCTCAACCTGGTTGACCATTGTTTTTGATGTAAATGAAAATGGTGGGTCGGCACCCGGGTCTGCCTCGGCAGTGCCTGGCGGGAATAGTCGAAGACGAATCGCATTGGGAATGAGTTCGGCAAGGCGCGCTTCTTCTTGTAAAAGCTCGGCTTTGGTGCCCCCGGTCACCAGTTGACCAAGCAGGTTACTGGTCGCTGCCGTCCTTGCCTGATCCAGTAGGCGGGCTTCCCGCTGGTTTAATTGGAACTGTAAAACATCTGCTTTGTGACTTGCGACCGCGTTGCCATGGAACTTTGAAATGCCCGCGTGTAATACCAGTATCGAAATTGCAGCAGCTATGACAAACGCTGCGATGCCGATGGCGATGGGGAGCCTGGCGAAAGTCATTAGCTCATTTTTGGTTTTGTTAGCCACGATTCACCTTTATTGTTTTCCGGAGGAGCCAAAGCCACCAGCGCCCCGTACGGTTTCTGTAAATTCTTCCACCACTTTAAATGACGCCTGGACCACCGGAACCAGCACTAGCTGGGCCACGCGGTCTCCCGGCTCAATAGTAAATTCCGTGGCTCCTCTGTTCCAGCAGGAAATCATGAGTTCACCCTGGTAGTCAGAGTCGATTAATCCGACCAGGTTGCCGAGCACGATGCCGTGCTTATGGCCGAGGCCTGACCTCGGGAGAATTACAGCAGCGAGTCCCGGATCACCGATGAAGATTGAGATTCCGGTAGCGATAAGTTCTGAATCCCCTGGCCCGATGCGGCAGGGCGTATCGATGCAGGCTCTCAAGTCCATCCCGGCAGAACCCTCGGTAGAATACGAAGGCAGCGGAATTGACTCGCCTATCAATGGGCTCAGAATTTTTACCTGCAATTCTCTTGTAGAACTAGTCATCGGCGTACGCGGTTATTTACGATCGTCAATTTTGAATTGGCAATTTGCTCGATATCATTTCGATGATACGGTTTGCGACGTGTCTCTTGGACGCCACGGGCAACGTTTCCTCGTGATCAGCGAATAACACCGTAATCTGGTTTTCATCACTGTTGAATCCAATGGCCTGATCGGATACATCATTGGCAACGACCATATCGAGCTTTTTCTTGATCAGCTTTTTACGAGCATACTCAACGAGGTTCTCAGTCTCGGCGGCAAAGCCAACGGTAAACGGATGCGAGGCCAGATTCGCCACACTCGCGATGATGTCCGGATTCTCGATTAGTTCAATCGTTAATAGCTGATTGGATGGTGCATCCCCCTTTTTTATCTTCTGGTTCACCCTTTGGACAGGTTTGTAGTCAGCAACGGCGGCCACTCCGATAAATACATCACTGTCGTCCACTTCGGCCATGACCGCGTTGTACATATCATCGGCGCTCACGACATCGATCCGTTTTACGCGATCCGGCGCAGGCAGGTTTGTCGGCCCTGAAACCAGAACGACTTCTGCTCCGGCCTCAACAGCGGCCTCGGCCAGGGCGTAACCTTGTTTACCGCTACTCTGGTTGCTGATGTAACGAACAGGATCAATTGCCTCGCGAGTAGGTCCAGCGGTGATCAGTACTTTCTTACCTGACAATAGCCCTGAGGGGAAAAGCTTACCGGTTAAATCGACAATTCCTTCGACGTCGAGGAGGCGGCCAGCGCCTACTTCACCGCAAGCCTGCAGACCTTCATCGGGGCCAAATATCTCAATATGGTTTTGGGTAAGGTGGATGACGTTATCCTGTGTCGCCTCATTGGTCCACATGCCCTGGTTCATTGCGGGTGCCACGGCGACACGACACTGGGCGGCGAGACAGATGGTCGTCAGCAGGTCATCGCCATGTCCCTGGGCCAGCTTGGCAAGGAAGTTGGCACTGGCGGGCGCGATTAAAATGAGGTCTGCCCAGCGTGCGAGCTCGATATGACCCATCACGGATTCTGTTTCCGTGTCCAGCAGGTCCTGATGGACCGGGTGTCCGGACAAGGCCTGTAAGGTCAAAGGCGTAATGAACTCAGTCGCCGCCCGGGTCATGACCACTCTGACGTCGGCACCCTGGTCCTGCAGACGGCGAATCAATTCGGCGCTCTTGTACGCGGCAATTCCACCGGTAACACCTAACAGGATTCTTTTGTTTTGCAGGCTGGACATGGGCGTATGTGCGAGTGTCTCAGGGTCTTGAGTTAGATGAACCTACAACAATGCTGGAACGTGTCTTACAGTCATCCCGATCTTGCTGCGCCACAATTTGAACGCATAAGGTTACCACACACAAATGGCTGTGTTGTAAGTGATTGTTCACTTGTTTAAGGAGCAGAGATACATTGTCGTTAGTCGATTGGCCTCGTTCAGAACGGCCGCGGGAGAAACTCCTCAAATGTGGTGCAGCGGCCCTCTCTGACGCTGAGTTGCTTGCCATATTCCTGCGAACCGGCACGAGTGGTCTGCCGGTAGTCCATCTCGCCCGGGAATTACTATCAAGCTTTGGTGGTATTCGTGGCCTGCTTGAGGCAGACGAGGAGACCCTGACGGTTGCAAAGGGCGTGGGACCGGCAAAATATGCACAGCTACGGGCAGCGCTTGAGTTAACCCAGCGATATCTCCAGGCGGGATTTGAGCGCGGGGATGCAATTTCCGACCCGGCGGTAACCCGGCAATATCTCAAGGGCAAGCTGCGCGGCTACGGGCGTGAGGTCTTTGCGTGCATGTACCTCGATAACCAGCATCGGCTGATCTCCTACGAGGAGCTCTTTTTTGGGACCATTGACGGGGCCAGCGTGCATCCCCGGGAAGTCGTCAAGCGTGTCCTCAAACACAACGCCGCCGCGGTCATCTTTGCACATAACCATCCGTCCGGTGTCGCCGAACCGAGCCAGGCGGACCGGCGTATTACCGACCGGCTAAAGTCCGCCCTGTTGCTGATAGATGTGCGGGTCCTCGACCACATGATTGTGGGGGACCAGGAGGTTTTGTCCTTTGCCGAGAGGGGATTATTATGAAGCCCGGGGCCCGGCGCCTGCACAGGAATATTTGATGTCGGTTGCCGCATCTGGTATAAAGCACGGCTCTTAGCCAACAGCCCTATTTTTTTGGGTCCGAACTCGCAGGGAAAATTCGACATGTCAAAGGTATGTCAGGTAACCGGCAAGCGGCCGGTTAGCGGAAACAACGTTTCTCACTCACACGCAAAGACCAAGCGTCGATTTGTGCCAAACGTACATGACCATAAATTCTGGCTCGAATCTGAAAACAGGTTCATCAAACTTCGTGTGTCCGCGAAGGGCATGCGCATCATCGATAAAAAAGGTATCGACCAGGTTGTCGCCGAATTACGCGCCAACGGTAACCGGGTTTAACGGAGGTCTATCGTGAGAGAGAAAATCAAACTGGTCTCATCTGCTGGTACTGGTCATTATTACACCACGACCAAAAACAAGCGCAATATGCCGGATAAAATGGAGATCAAAAAATTTGATCCCGTCGTTCGCAAGCATGTGATCTACAAAGAAGGCAAGATCAAGTAAATTAGCCCTCGGTTCTTTGAAGTACCAGGTTCCCCACTGTATCAATTTGTGCGTGCCATCCGATCTTAACAAGGGTCGTGGAATGGTGCTCTGTTACCAGTGCCGGGCCATCAAAGGCATAACCGCCCGGTAAATCTTCCCTTTGGTACAGGGGGACATCCACCTCGATACCCTCTAGAGAAATTGATTTTTTAACCACCTGTGAAACCTCTCCGACAACCGGTAACGACAGGGTGCGCGTGTCTGCCTCCAGATGTACTCGCAGATTTAACATTTCCACTGGCCGATCCAGGTCATGTCCGTATTGCTGCTTGTGTGCCTGGTGAAACTCTTTGGTGCTAAGGTCCAGGCTGGAATAGGCAACATTGATGGTAAAGGTTTGACCCTGGTAGCGAAGGTCGAGACTTCGTTTGATCGAGAACTTCTCGATGCCTTCAGCTGCCAATTCTTCCTTGCCCTGGGACTCGAGTTCCCCGTACAGATCGGCGAGGCGCTGTGCGTCCAGAGCCGATAGCAGGCAGCGGTGAGTTTGGATCAGTTCCCGCCCGGGTGGGCTCGCCAACATCCCGAACGCCGATAGCACGCCACTATTTATGGGTACGATAGCCTCAGTCATTTGGAGGGACTCGGCCAGATCACAAAAGTGCAGGCCGCCGGCGCCACCAAAGCAAGCCAGTGTGAACTCCCGTGGATCATGTCCACGCTGGATCGAGATGACACGGAGTGCTTGGCTCATGTGTTCATTGGCGATCTGGATAATTCCGAACGCCAATTGCACAATAGATATCCCCAGTTCTTGCGCAAGTGGCGCCATCGCAGCCTCGGCGGCTGACCGATCGAGTTGCATGCGCCCGCCTAGAAATGCGTCTTCCCGTAACCGGCCAAGGACCAGGTTAGCGTCGGTGACGGTGGGGCGTGTTCCGCCCCTGCCATAGCATGCCGGTCCCGGCTCTGCGCCAGCGCTCTCGGGGCCCACCTGTAACAATCCACCGGCATCGACATAGGCAATGGAACCGCCACCGGCGCCGATCGTATGAATATCCGCCATGGGAACGCCAACCGGGAACCCGGCAACGCGACCCTCATTGGTCAGTTTGATGGCCCCATCCAGCAAGGATACGTCGGTAGACGTACCGCCCATATCGAACGTCATGAGTTTGTGTCGGTTAAGAACATTGCCGATAAATATCGAAGCCGCCAGACCGCCAGCGGGACCGGATAACAAAAGATTGACCGCCCGGTTGGCGGCCTGGTTCGAGGCGATGGTGAGTCCCGACGATTGCATGATGGACAATGAGCTCGGAGCCAGGGCTTCACCCAATTCAGTCAAGTATTGATGGATCAAGGGCCCGATCCAGGCGTTGAGCCAGGTAGTCATGCCCCGTTCATACTCGCGATACTCCGGCAATACCGTGGAAGATCGAGACACGAAGTAATTGCAGCCTTCTCCACTGAATAACTCTTCAATGGCGATTTCATGCGCTGGCTGCAGGAACGAGAACAATAGATTGATTGCGATTGCCTCTGGCGCGAGGGCATCGACTTCTGCTTTCAATTTGCGCAGTTTCTCTTGAGTCAATGGCGTCACTTCCTTGCCCTGCGCGTCCATTCGGCAATCAATTTCGAACAGAAGCTCTGGCTCAAACGGGTGCGCCCGGGGTGATGGGGTCAGGTCATATAGCCGGTCCCTGGTTTGGCGTCCGATGAGGAGCAGGTCGCGCAGGCCCTTGTTGGTGATATAAGCCGTGCGAACGCCTTTGCCCTCCAGCGCGGCGTTGGTGGCGACGGTAGTACCGTGAACGATGACCAGCTCGCCCCTGCTGGCTGCCCCGGACAGTGCCATATCATTGATGCCTTCGAGGATCGCGGTTTGTGGTGAGACAGGATTCGACAATACCTTGTGTACCCTTTGCTCATGGCCACTGAATAGAACGAAATCGGTAAACGTTCCTCCCGTGTCGATCCCTAACAGTGCTTTGGCCATCTGGGGTTCTGTCTCTCCGCTTCATCGGTGCACCGGACGACGTTAACAATAATTACGCCCTTTATCAGCATTGGCGCCTGAGCGATTGAGGCGTAAGGTAATCACTGAAATTGGAATTTCACCTGTCGGTTGTTGCCAATGCCTGAATTGCCTGAAGTTGAAACGACTCGTCTGGGCATTACGCCACATGTGGTGGGCAGGCGCGTTACCCGGGTCCTGGTGAGGGAGCCTCGATTACGTTGGCCGGTGAGTGAAGCGCTGGGTCAGGCGCTGACCGGTCAAACGATCGAGGCAGTTGAACGCCGTGCCAAGTACCTGTTGTTACGGAGTCCTGCTGGCACCGTGATGATTCATCTGGGAATGTCCGGCAGTCTTCGCGTCCTCGATGCAACCGTTCCCCCGGAAAAACATGATCATATTGACCTTGCACTGGAAGGTGGGCAGGTATTGCGGTTTCGTGACCCCAGGCGGTTTGGCTCGGTATTCTGGCTTGTGGGCGATGACTCGCATCCGCTATTACAGGAGCTGGGGCCCGAACCCCTGCACGAAGATTTTGGCGGTACCCACCTTTTCCAGCGTTCCCGCGGACGCAAGACCCCGGTCAAAGTCTTTTTGATGAACAGCCAAATTGTCGTCGGAGTCGGCAATATTTATGCGAATGAATCCCTGTATCGTGCCGGAATCCGGCCGACCCTTGCCGCCGGCCGAATTTCCCGTGGCCGCTATGACCGGTTAGCGGTCGCCGTAAAGGAGGTGTTGGCCGAGGCCATTGCTGCAGGCGGAACCACGCTGCAGGATTTTGTCAGGGAGGACGGATCCCCCGGTTATTTTCGCCACGACCTGAAAGTCTATGGGCGGGGCGGGGCGCCTTGTGCTCGCTGTATGCGGGCACTAACGGAAATTCGCCTGGGCCAGCGAACCACGGTTTTTTGTGGTCGATGTCAGCGATAACACCATAGTTTCGCCCTGCAAAGTCAGGATAGTGGCCCGATATGAATTGACTGCCCTTGTGTGAAGCTCGTGGCAAGCGGTGGCAGGCGACTTCAATCTGGGCCGCTACCAAAATCATTTGTAATCAGCGTGAAATGGGCTTAACCTTTCACACTCGGCACTATTTCTATGTAATGGCTTAAATATTAACTACTTACATCCATTACCTAGAATCAGAAACAGGATTTGCAAATATGGACAAGAAACGTTTTCAGAGTCTGGTTATGGCGGCGCTGCTGACCTGCTTGCCTCTGGCGTCTTACGCCGAACGGGTGAATGAGAATCCGTCCGCGGGTGAAATGATGGCGGACCTGGTGATTGCGAGACCGGTCGGGATTGGCATCTTCGCGCTCGGCACGGTGACATTTGTTGCCACGCTGCCTTTCTCGCTCCTTGGTGGCAATATGATCGAAGCTGCCGACACACTGGTGATGGTACCGGCAAAGGAGGTGTTCGTTCGATGCCTTGGTTGTACAAGTCCGGGGCGGAAGGAAAAACTCAGCAATTAAACCGGGGCTCCAGTCGCTGTTCAGCTGTTAGTGATCTCACCGTTTGTTAAAGCCCGCGCAACGGCGGGGTGGACAAACTTTGAAATGTCACCGCCATAGGATGCAATCTGGCGGACGAGGGTGGACGAGATATAAGAAAACTCTTCTGATGGTGCGAGAAAAACTGTCTCCAGTCCTGGTTGCAACGACCGGTTCATAGAGAGCATCTGGAATTCATACTCGAAGTCGGTCACGGTCCTGATGCCCTTGAGGATAACCGTGGCTCCCACGTCACGCGCAAAATCAACCGTCAGCGTATTAAATCCTGCAACGTCCACCTCTTCGATATGGGCCAATGCTTGCTTTGCCAGGTTAACCCTGAGTTCAAGTTCGCTGGGGCTCTTGTGTGGGCTGGTTGCTATACCAAGGACAACCTTGTCAAAGATTTGAGAGGCTCTCTCTACAAGATCGGTGTGGCCGTTATGTATTGGATTGAAAGTTCCCGGATATAATACGGTGGTCATGGTCAGGTTGGCCCTGTAGCTACTGCGAAGCACCAATAATACACAAGCGGTGATGCCAATTCAGCGATTCTGGCGCAGCGATGGCTCAACCAGACAATACTGGACCTGACCGGCACGCTTTTGGCGGGACAGGATAAGTGTTCCGGGTAGTCCGGCCGGATCCATGGTAACGCCTGACTCGATATAGCATTTTCCTTCCGGCGAGAGCATGCCTGCCTCGCAAATTTGTGAAAGGATAGGGACAACGTTGTTTTCTTTATAAGGTGGATCGAGAAATATCAGATCGAACGGCGCCTCTGAAAAGGCCTCAATGTAGGCTTCAGCCCTGCCATGTACCGTCTGGTAAGTGGCAGGATCTGCCTTCAATCTCGTCAGGTTCGCCTCGATCGCAGCCACTGAAACCTGATCAGATTCAACAAAGGTTACCTGTGCCGCTCCCCTTGATAATGCCTCCATGCCGAGGGCTCCACTTCCAGCGTATAATTCAAGGCAGCGGGCGCCGGCGACGTCAAATTGCAGCCAATTGAACAAGGTTTCGCGGACACGGTCCGGTGTGGGTCTGAGCCCGGGGCGATTGGGAAATGAGACTTTGCGGCTCCGCCAGTTTCCACCGATAATTCGCAGCGTGAGATCATGTGTATTCACTCCGGGATTTTCCTGGTCACGCATTGCGCCATTTCGAAATAGTTAGTAATCAAGGAATACAAATTCAAGGCGGTACACTTTTGGTTAATGTAAAAAACACTGTTGCAAATAGTGGAGATGATGGCAAGACCAGCTTCTTCTCACGTATTAAAACAGGACTCGGTCGAACACGGGCTCGATTTTCAGCCGGGCTTGGCAATGTATTCCTTGGCAAAAAAGTCATTGATCAGGAACTGCTCGAAGAGATTGAGACGATCCTCCTGTCGTCTGATGTGGGTGTCTCGGCAACCTGTGAAATTCTGGATGACTTGACGCAAAAGGTCGCACGAAAGGAGCTGGACAATGTTGAGGCGCTTCATGAGCATCTGCAGCAGGTGCTGACAGACCTGCTCACACCGGTAGAAGTTCCACTTGAAATTCCGGACCAGGCGCATCCATTCGTCATATTGATGGTAGGGGTCAATGGTGCAGGAAAAACCACCACCATTGGGAAACTGGCCAAGCGTTTGCAGTACGCGGGCAAGTCCGTTTTATTGGCGGCAGGGGATACTTTCCGTGCCGCGGCAGTGGAACAATTGACGGCGTGGGGTGAGCGCAACCGGGTGGATGTCATCGCCCAACGTGCGGGAGCAGACAGCGCTTCGGTGATCTACGACGCCCTCGCCCAGGCACGATCGCGTGGCGTCGATGTGCTCATTGCCGACACCGCCGGCCGGCTCCAAAACCGGAAAAATTTGATGGACGAGCTGGGCAAGATCAGGAAGGTGATGGGAAAGCTGGATCCGGAGGCACCACATGAAGTGTTGCTGGTGCTTGACGCGAGTACTGGTCAAAATGCGATTTCACAGGCGAGGGAGTTCCTTGCAGCAGTGAACGTGACGGGAATTGCACTTACCAAGCTGGACGGTACCGCAAAAGGCGGAGTCATTTTCGCAATCGCCAGGGAACTGGGATTGCCGATTCGCTTCGTTGGTGTCGGCGAGCAGATCGATGACCTGCAGCCTTTTGTTGCGCATGAATTCGTCGCGGCCCTGTTTGAAGGCATAGGCGATACCGGCGAAGAATCCCAATGAGACCCTTGCAGGACCGCGATGATTCGATTTGACCAGGTCAGCAAAAGATATCCGGGTGGAAAGGATGCGCTTTCCCGGGTCAGCTTTGAGCTACGCGATGAAGAAATGGCTTTCCTGACCGGACACTCGGGAGCCGGTAAGAGTACCCTGCTCAAACTGATCATTCTCATGGAACGGCCAAGCCAGGGCCAGGTCTTTGTCCAGAATACGAACCTGAATCGGGTTTCGAGGCGCAACATACCGCACCTTAGAAGAAATGTTGGAGTAGTGTTCCAGAACCATCAGCTGCTGTTTGACCGCAATGTTTACGATAATGTTGCGCTACCACTGATCATCGCCGGCTACCAGCCGAGGGACATTGGCCGCAGGGTCCGTGCCGCCTTGTCCAAGGTCGGCCTTGGGAACAAGGAGAGGCAGTTCCCCATCACTTTGTCTGGCGGCGAACAACAAAGAGTTGGAATTGCACGTGCCGTGGTTAACCGGCCTCCTGTGCTGCTGGCAGACGAACCTACCGGGAATCTTGATCCGGACCTTTCCAGGGAAATCATGAGTCTGTTTGAGCAATTCAACCAGGTAGGCGTGACGGTACTCATTGCGACACACGACCTGGATCTGGTTGCGAGAATGAAAAAGAAACAGTTGACGCTTAGTGAGGGTCGACTTGAGGTGATCGAATAGCCGTGGCGACGCCTCCCCGACCCAGACAAAAGGAGAGACCAAAGCCCGCGCCAAAGGCAGCCGGGGGTGCAACCGCTGCTAACCAGGGACGCCTCGATCGTCTTTGGTCCTGGCTGGTTCATCACCGATCAGTCGCAGCAACCAGTCTATTACAGTTGTTTGATAGCTGGCTCGCGAGCCTGATGACGTGGCTCGTGATTGGTGTCGCACTGGCACTGCCCACGATCTTGTACCTGCTGCTGGTTAATGTGGGCGATGTTAGCTCGGAATGGGAGGGCAAGCCGAGGTTGAGCGTCTATCTGGTTGCGGATGTGGACGGCGCAGCAGGCCAGAGGTTTGCAGATCAGCTGGAAGAGATGGAGGCAATTGAAAGCGCGATGTTTATCAGTGCCGATCAGGCCCTTTTGGAATTCCAGGCGATGTCCGGTTTTGGGGATGTTTTGGCGTCGCTGGATAGAAATCCCTTGCCGGCGCTGATCGAGGTCGTGCCGGCACTGGAACAACCCAGTGAATTGCGGCTCCTGGTTGTGAATCTTGAGAAGATGGCGCCGGTTGAAAGTGTACAGGTGGATCTGGAGTGGATTGAACGGCTGTTTGCGATTTTGTCACTCGGCCAGCGTTTTGTGGCTGCATTGGGTTTTTTTCTTGCCCTTGGCGTGCTCCTCTCCATAGGCAATACCATTCGCCTTGCAATCGAGAGTCGCCGTAGTGAAATAGAAGTCGTCAAGTTGGTGGGGGGTACCGATAGTTTTGTACGCCGACCATTTCTTTACCTCGGATTCTGGTACGGTTTTGGTGGTGCCATCCTGGCCTGGGTGATGGTGGAAGCCAGCCTGCTGGTCCTGTCGGGTCCTGTTGATCGGCTGGTGCGATCCTATGACGATGACTTTTCCCTATTGGGATTGGGGTTAAACGTCACCTTGCTGCTTTGGCTGATTGGCGCGGCTCTCGGCGTGCTGGGGGCAGCACTGGCGGTGGGGCGACACCTGCATGAAATTGAGCCGCAATAGCAGTTATTTCCGATGAATGTTAGAATTCGCGCCCTTTTGAGGCTGCCAGAGGCGCCATGAGCACACATATCCAGCCAATCGACCAGCTATCCCCGGGGGGTAACCTTGAGGCATACATTCAGTCGGTGAACACGATTCCGCTCCTGACGCCGGAAGAAGAGCGTAAATTGGCACAGAAACTGTATTACGAGGAAGATGTAGAGGCGGCACGACAGCTGGTTATGTCGCATTTGCGGTTCGTGGTCTTTATCGCGCGCTCCTATGCCGGTTATGGCCTGGCCGAAGCAGACCTCATACAGGAAGGGAACGTCGGCCTGATGAAGGCAGTCAAGCGGTTCAATCCGGAATACGGTGTGCGTCTGGTGTCTTTCGCGGTCCACTGGATCAAGGCCGAGATCCACGAATTCATTCTCAAGAACTGGCGGATCGTCAAAATTGCCACGACCAAGGCGCAGCGCAAACTCTTTTTTAACCTGCGCAGCTCTCGCAAAAGCCTGGGCTGGATGAACGAGCAGGAAGTCGCGGATATTGCCGATGCGCTGGGTGTTGAGCCCAAACACGTGCGCCAGATGGAAGGACGTCTTTCGTCCCAGGATGAGTCATTCGACGGCGCTCCTGATGACGACGACGAGGTGTTCACGAGTCCTGCACGCTATCTTGAGGACGTCGGTACCAACCCGGCTGATCTCGCAGAGAGCGAAGATGAGGCCCATTCGTCCCACCGGTCGCTGGAACTCGCCTTCGAAAATCTGGATGAACGGTCCCGGGAAATTGTGCGGAGCAGGTGGCTGGACGATGACAAGTCCACGCTTCATGAACTGGCAGGCCAGTTTGGTATCTCGGCAGAGCGTGTGCGACAAATCGAGCAGAGTGCGCTCAAGAAGTTACGTCAACAAATCGACGCTTGACCCGATGTTCAAACTGATATTTGTGTTTGCGGCAGTCAGCGGGCTGGCGAGCGTTGTGCTTGGCGCGTTTGCGTCTCACGGCTTGAAAGGGTCATTGGACGATCGCCTGCAACACGCTTTCGAGACTGCGGTTTCCTACCAGATGAGCCACAGCCTTGCGTTACTCCTGGTCTGTATCCTGATGGAGCAATGGGGGCGACACTGGGCCCTCAACTGGGCCTCCTGGGCCTTTACGGCTGGCATTGTCCTTTTCTGCGGTAGCCTCTATCTCCTCACGCTGACCGGCCTCAAGTGGCCGGGACCGGTTACGCCGGTGGGCGGCCTGGCTTTTATCCTCGGCTGGGCGTTGCTGGCCGTTGGTATCTGGAAGAATGCGGTGGTTTAGCCCATGCGGGAAAGCAAGGAGCATGCTCGCGGTATTAAATCCTTCGTGATCCGTGAAGGGAGAATGACCGGGGGACAGCGTCGCGCCCTGATCGAGTATTGGGATGACTATGGCATGGCTTGCGAAGGCGTTGTTGAGCCGGAGAAGGTATTCGGCAACGACGCCCCGGTGGTCGTTGAGATCGGATTTGGCATGGGGGATTCGTTATTCGAATTGGCCACATCCAATCCGGATACCAACTATATTGGCATCGAGGTGCACAGACCCGGTGTCGGTCATCTCCTGATCAAGGCAATGGATGCCGGCCTTTCGAATCTCAAGGTGATCAACGCCGATAGTGTGACCGTAATGGACAAGTGCATTCCCCATGCATCGATTGATCGTATTCAAGTCTTCTTTCCTGACCCCTGGCATAAGAAACGCCATCACAAACGTCGTCTGGTCAATCGCAATTTTACGAGCTTGTTGGTGGACCGACTAAAGCCAGGCGGGCTTGTGCACATCGCAACCGACTGGCGTCCGTATGCACAAGCAATTGGCGAGGTCATGCTCGAATTTCCTGAGATGACGCCGGTGGAGCCGCCGATCCGGCCAGTCACCAAGTATGAAAGAAGGGGTGTAATGCTGGGGCACAAGGTTACGGATCTCGCCTGGCGCAAGGTCCAGTAAGGCCAGGGAAGTCCCAGGTGCCCGGTAGTTGTCAACTGGTGCTAAAGGTGTTTTAGTCGACTCGATCACTCAATTCCAGCAAGGGGAGACGCCTCATGCAATACGTGAACGAGAGTTTCAGGAACCAGCGGGTAGAACTGGATGGCAAAATGTTTCGGAACTGCGAGTTCGAAAACTGCGAACTCGTCTTTTCCGGTGATCGGCCCCCGACGTTTTCGGATAACAGATTCGTCGACACGGTATTCGTGCTGACAGGTGAAGCCACCAGGACCATGTACCTCCTGTCGAACCTCTATCATGCGGGCGAAGGTGGGAAGGAAGTGGTTGAAAACATCTTCGACGACATTCGTAATCGCAGGGTACACGGCCACGAGATCCATACCAAAGTACCGAATACCAGGGATCACAGTCTGGCCGGCTAGCCGAGACTCTATGCGTCTAACCGCGAATTTCTAACCTCGAATGATTGTGTCGGGGTCTTCAATGGCAATGAGCATGTCATTGAGGTGATTGATGCCGAGAGCCGTTGGCTTGCAGTGATCTCCATCCACTATCAGCAAACCACGTCGACGAGCGTCCTGCAGGAAGGATTCGATTTTTGCGCGGGCAAGCCCGGTGCGTTGCTCGAACAATTTGAGGTTGAAGCCGTCCACTAACCGCAAGGCGTTCATCATAAATTCGAGCGGTAGATCCGGGGTCTCAACTTGTTGTCGGTGAGTATTTGCGCCTGCAAGGCCTGCAAGGCCTGCAAGGCCTGCAAGATAGTCCTTTGGTAGACGGCTCTTTCTAGTCCGCATGATTCCGTAAGCGTTACTGAGTTTGCCGTGGGCGCCGGCACCAATGCCGATATAGTCACCGAATTCCCAATAATTGATGTTGTGGCGACTGCGCCTGCCGTCCAGTGCAAATGCGGAGACCTCGTAGCGCTGGTATCCGTGGGCGGCCAGCAGATGGATCCCGGCATCATAAATGTCCCAGAGTGTATCCTCGTCAGGCAATTGCGGCGGGCGTTTGTAAAACGCGGTATTGGGCTCGATGGTGAGCTGGTACCAGGAAATGTGCTCCGGCCCCAGCGCGATGGCGGTTTCGAGATCGGCCAGGGCCTCCGTCACGGTCTGGCCGGGTAGGCCGTGCATAAGGTCGAGATTGACGTTATTGATACCTGCCTGCCGTACCGACCCATAGGCGGCGCCTGCCTCTTCGGCGGTGTGGATACGTCCGAGGGTGGAGAGGTGGCGCGGACTGAAACTCTGGACTCCAAGGCTGATCCGGTTAATGCCGGCCGCGCGGAATCCGGCAAACTGATCTCCAGTCTCCGTGTTCCCCTGTATGGCCCCCGGATTCGCTTCCATGGTGACTTCAGCCTCATGGCTGATACTGACAGTGGAGCGGACGCCAGCCAGAAGGCGTGCGATTGCTTCCGGTGAAAACAGGTTGGGTGTGCCGCCGCCGATAAAGATCGAATCAATCGCTCTATTGCCACAATCCTGCTGGTGAGAACGAAGGTCTTTCAGTAGCGCATCAACATATTCGTCTTCCGGAATAACACTTGCTTCGTGTGAATTGAAGTCACAGTAGGGACATTTTTTTACACACCAGGGAAGATGAATATAAAGCGACAGAGGAATCATCGATGGCTTAAATCGACATTAACGTTTTAAGTTGGGCCAGTGCCAGTGCCCGATGGCTAATTTGATTCTTCGTCTCTGATGTCAGTTCAGCGACTGTCTTGCCAAGTGGAGGAACCAGAAATAGTGGATCGTACCCGAAGCCATTGCTGCCTCGTCTCGCCTGTATGATCTCACCCTTGAGTGTCCCGCTTGCAATAACCGGTGCCGGATCCCGTTCGTGTCGCATAAAGACAATGACACAATGGAATTGTGCACCACGACCCTCGGATGGAATGTGGGAAAGCGCATGCAGTAACTTTTCATTGTTGTCATGATCTGTTGCGTCCTCGCCTGCATAACGAGAGGAATAGATGCCCGGCGCACCGTCGAGTGCCGCGACTTCGAGCCCCGAGTCATCTGCAATCGCTGAAAGCCCACTTTCGCGGGTTGCGTTCCTGGCCTTGATGATCGCATTTTCGACAAAAGTTAAACCGGTTTCTGGTGGCTCGGAGATCGCGAGTTCGCGCTGGGAAACCAGTTCGAGAGAGGCGGGTAAAACGGCCCGGATTTCAGCGATTTTATGTTCGTTACCGCTTGCGATAACAATTTTTGACAAGGCCACTACTGTGCACCTTTATAATATTGTCGGGTGAATTTTAACGAATAGGTCTCGCTGCTATTGACTGGTGTTACGTCGATTGCAAATCTTATAGTATCCCGTTGGTCGATAATCTGGCTGGCAAGGTAATAAATGGCGTCTTGTTCCTTTACTTCAACAAAGTTGAGGTCAAATAGCTGGTTTAACAAATTAGTCGCAGAGCCCTTAATTCTTGCGGCAATCGGTCGACCATTCTGCAAGATGACGATGTTGGTGACGATTCTCCGGTCACTGCGTACTATGCCATGCACCCCGGCCACTTCGGCCGGGACCAGACTACTTTTAAACGTGGTGTAGTGAATATCGTAATCCTGCCATCTGACTCGTTCTGCAAGACTCTGGTTGCACACCAGTAACAGTAAGACCAGCAGATATTGCATCAGGCGCTGTTCTGGTCATAGGCCAAGGATCAGCCCTCCTGGTATCCGCAGGAATTGATATGCCAGGGGCTCGATAACCAGGATTTTATCGATAATGGTGATGGCGACAAAAACCAGGATGATTGAAAAATCCAACCCACCCATCGGGGGCAGAAGCTTGCGCGCTGGTGCACAGATGGGCTCTGTCAGCTGGTGTACCAGGATCAGTGCCGGATGTCCTGAGGCGGGTGCAATCCAACTGGCAATGACCATGATGATGAGTGAGAAGAAGTAGATATCAAAGATCAGGGAAAACAGGCCAATCAGCACCCAGGCAATATAAATAGGATGAAAAATCACGTTGCCATAGAACATCATGATCAGCATCACGGCGATCAGCTGGATTACAAATGCGACAGCAAGGGTAGCAAGGTTTATACCGTAGACGGTCGGTAGCACTTTAGACAGTGGCCGGATTGCCGGGTCGGTGACCTTGACGATGGCCTGGGAAATGGGATTGTAGTAGTCAACTCGCGCGACCTGCATCAGGAACCTCAGCATAATCACGATGACGTAAAGGCCGAAAAAGGTCTGTACGAGATATGCGCCAGCCTGGGCGAGGTTTGCACTCATAGGAAATAGCCTTCTGATTGTAAGGTGATGGTTTCAAGTAAATGTCTGCCAGAGTCGGTGGCTTCCGGGGTGCCCCGGTTTGTCCGGACCGCATTATATCGTTTCAAAATACATTAAGTCCCGGATAGCTCGATCGACCGACGATAGGCTGCCTCAATGGCACGATCGAAGTCTTCCGGCAAGCCTGCGTCCAGTAAGGTATTGATGGCGGCTTCGGTGGTACCCCCTTTCGATGTGACATTGTGGCGCAGTGTGGCGGCCTCATCGTCACTGCCGATAGCCATACGTGCCGCACCCAGTGCGGTTTGTAACACCAGTGTACGGGCCATTTCTGTTGACAGGCCAAGGCGAGTCGCAGCTGCCTCCATGGCTTCCATCACGAGAAAGAAGTAGGCCGGGCCACTCCCTGACACTGCGGTGACAATATCAAGGTCGGCCTCGGACTCGAGCCAGGCGGTTTTACCAACGGCGGCCAGCATGCTTCTCCCAATCTCCTTTTGCTGGTCATGTACATTACCGTTGGCGTACAGGCCGGTCATCCCGGTTTGTACGAGGGCGGGCGTGTTGGGCATGCAGCGGATAATGGCCGCGTCTTGCCCAAGTGCGCCTGCAATACTGGCTGTAGTGACACCTGCAGCCACACTGACGATCAGCTTGTCGCGTGCAAGTGGCGCGAAGTCAGTCGCCACCGGTATGACCAGGTCGGGTTTGACGCAAATGACGACGACATCCACCTGCTCAACCAGCCGGTGGTTTGCCGAGAGCTTTTGTATATCATCAGGCAATTGGGCCAGCTGGTGGGCTGATGGATCTGCCGCATAGATGAGCGACGGCGCATGACCGTGACTGATGAGCCCGCCAATTATGGCCCGGGCAATGTTGCCAGCGCCGATGAACCCCAGTTTTACGTCTTCCATACCTGTCCCTGTCTATCTAGTGTGCGTCAGCCTCTTGGTCCAAAAATCGCCGTACCAATCCGGAGCCAGGTCGCGCCCTCGGCGATCGCCGCTTCCAGATCGTTCGACATACCCATAGACAAGTCGTCAAACCCGTCCAGGCCATCACCGAAGTGTGACTGGATATCATCACGCAGGATGTGCAGTCGACGAAAGGCTTCCCGTTGGCGATTGAAATCGGGATCGGGCTCAGGTATCGCCATGAGTCCGCAAATCTCGAGCCTCGGATAATGCAGCATGGTGTCGATGAGGTCGAGGACCGCGGCCGAATCGACACCGGCCTTGCTGGATTCGCCACTGATATTGACCTGGACCAGTACCTTGATCGGCGGTAACGTGTCAGGGCGCTGATCGTTCAACCGACGCGCAACCCTGGAGCTGGCCACCGTATGAACATAAGTAAAGTTCTCTGCGATAGCACGGGTTTTATTGGACTGAATAGCCCCGATATAGTGCCATTGGATATTCTCCACTGATACCGCTTTGATCTTATCGAGGCCCTCCTGCAGGTAATTCTCGGCGAAATGGCGTTGCCCTGCGTGCCAGGCATCTTCGATCATGGAAACCGGTTTGGTCTTGCTGACGGCTAGCAGCTTTACTTCGGAGACGGGGCGCCCGAAACGTGTACAGGCACTGGTGATCCTGCTGCGAACCGCCTCTAGCCGTTCTGAAATGTGGGTTTCTGCCATTTAAGGGACCTCATCCCGGCGGCGATGCGCTTTTAGGTAGTGGTGGTGTCTTGGCTTATTCGATAATACTATTAGCATGGGGAATCAAAAACAGACTGGGAAACCCAATGGATATCACAGAATTACTCGCCTTCAGTGAAAAACAAGGCGCCTCGGATTTGCACCTGTCCGCTGGACTACCACCAATGATTCGAGTAGATGGTGACATCAGGCGAATTAACCTGCCAGCACTCGACCACAAAGAAGTCCATGCACTGATCTACGAGATCATGAACGATAAGCAGCGCAAGGACTATGAAGAATTCTTCGAGTGTGACTTCTCGTTTGAAGTGCCGGGCGTCGCTCGATTCCGTGTTAACGCTTTTAACCATAATCGTGGTGCTGGCGGGGTCTTCAGGACGATTCCGTCTAAAGTACTGACGATGGACGATTTGGGAATGGGCGATGTTTTCAAAAAGATCGCACAGACCCCACGCGGGTTGATCACTGTCACCGGGCCAACCGGTTCAGGAAAGAGTACAACGCTTGCGGCAATGATGGACTTTATCAATGATAGTCGATACCAGCACATCCTGACGGTTGAGGATCCAATTGAATTTGTCCACGAGAGCAAAAAGTGCCTGGTGAACCAGCGGGAAGTTCACCGCGACACGCTGGGATTCAACGAGGCACTCCGAAGTGCCTTGCGTGAAGATCCGGACATCATCCTTGTGGGGGAGATGCGTGACCTTGAGACGATACGACTTGCCCTTGAAGCCGCAGAAACCGGTCACATGGTTTTCGGAACCTTGCACACGTCATCTGCCGCCAAAACCATCGACCGTGTCATTGATGTGTTTCCTGCCTCAGAAAAGTCGATGGTACGTTCAATGCTGTCGGAGTCCTTGCAGGCAGTCATATCGCAAACCCTGTTAAAAAAAATCGGTGGTGGCCGCGTTGCGGCGCACGAGATCATGCTCTGTACTGCAGCGGTTCGTAACCTGATCCGTGAAGACAAGGTGGCGCAGATGTACTCTGCGATCCAGACCGGTGGTCAGCTGGGCATGAAGACTCTGGACCAGTGCCTCAGGGATCTACTGCAGAAAAACCTTATCACCAAGGAACAGGCCAGGGAAAAAGCAAAGCTGCCCGAAGATTTTGCATGATTTTGAAAAAAGTTCCGTCGCGTCTATTTCGACAGGGCACCCGCAATAACGGATTGGTAACACGTCATGATTGATTTTGACAAGCTCTTGAAAGTGGTTGTTGACCAGGGAGCATCTGACCTTTTCATCACCGCCGGCCTGCCTCCCTCGATCAAGGTCAGCGGTAGAATGATGCCGATGTCAAAGACCCCGCTTACGCCGGAGCAGTCTCGTGAGATGGTTCACAGCACCATGAACGAGGCCCAGGTTCAGGAGTTTGAATCTGAACATGAGTGCAATTTCGCGATCCACTCACCTGTGGCAGGTCGTTTTCGAGTGAGTGCTTTTTATCAACGTAATTTTGCCGGCATGGTCTTACGTCGTATTGAATCCATTATTCCGAGCTGCGATGAGTTGCAGTTGCCAGAGGTCATCAAAAAGCTGTCGATGACAAAGCGCGGCCTGATAATTTTTGTCGGAGCGACAGGCACAGGTAAATCAACTTCTCTGGCGGCGATGATTGGCCATCGTAATATCAATAGTAAAGGTCACATCATTACAATTGAGGATCCGATCGAATTTATCCATGAACACAAGGGTTGCATGGTGACCCAGCGAGAAGTCGGCGTTGATACGCCGAGCTTTGAAGTGGCGTTAAAAAATACCCTGAGGCAGGCGCCTGACGTGATCATGGTCGGTGAGATTCGAACCCGTGAGACCATGGAATATGCAGTCGCATTTGCTGAAACCGGTCACCTGTGTCTTGCGACCTTGCATGCTAACAACGCGAATCAGGCATTGGATCGTATTATCAACTTTTTTCCTGCCGACCGGCATGACCAGATCTGGATGGATCTGTCCTTGAACCTTCGCGGTTTGGTAGCGCAACAACTGATACCGACGCCGGATGGCAGCGGTCGCCGTGCCGCTATTGAGGTGCTGGTTAACACACCGCTGGTTTCCGACATTATTCGTAAAGGTGAGGTTCACCAGTTAAAAGAGCTGATGTCCAAATCTGAAGAAGCGGGAATGCAGACTTTCGACCAGGCCCTGTACAAACTGTATTCGGCTGGCGAGATCAGCTATGACGCCGCGCTTGCCTCTGCCGATTCGGCAAACGATTTGCGTCTCATGATCAAGTTGGCCGGCAAAGGTCCGTCAGAATCCGGTAGTAGTACTGGCCTGTCCCTGGAGTCCAATGAAGACGACGTGTCCGTGCGCCGGCGTTAACCGAAGTCAACAACTCACCCGCGCCTGAAATAACTTTCCAGGATCAGTCTTGCAGCCATGGCATCGAGTCCCTCGTCGCCATTGGTAAATTCTTTTGCTTCACGAGTCGTCAGTCGCTCATCCATCGTGGTTGTGGGCAAGTTGAATCGACCGGCCAGTCGGCGCGCGAATTTCCGGGCTCGGTCTGACATGTCGCTGTTGGTACCGTCCATATGAAGCGGCAGCCCAACCACGAGTATTGCCGGCTGCCACTCGGATATCAGGTTTTCGATCTGGCTCCAGTCCGGGATGCCATCCCGTGCGGACAGTACAGTCAGTGGGTTGGCTGTACCCGTGACTGACTGGCCGACGGCAACGCCGATACGGGACATCCCGAAATCAAACCCCATCGCCAAATAGTCCGCCATGTCTAGTCATGCCCGGCTAAAGGAGCTATCAGGTTAATATCGATCCCCAGCGTGGCGGCGGCGGCGCGTGGACGATCTTCAAATGGCACATCGAAGATGATGCGTGCGTCAGATGGAGCCAACAGCCAGATATTTTCCGCTATTTCAGTTTCCAGTTGTTGTCGGCCCCAGCCGGAATAACCCAGGAGTGCCAGGGTTCGTTGTGGCGCATCTCCTCGCTCCATCAATTCAATGAAGTCGACGGAAGTTGTGAGGAATACCGAGTCGCTTACCTTGAATGTGGACTCGAACAAGGGGCCAGCCTCATGTAAAAAGAACACACGATTTTGTTCCACTGGCCCTCCTTCCATGACCGGACAATCGAACGAGCCGCTTACCTGTGGGAACAGCTCAGTTAGTGGTGTGATGAGAGGGCGGTTAATAATGAGGCCGAACGCACCCTCATCGTTGTGATCTATCAGCAAGCTGACAGCTCCGGCGAAATAGTCACCTTTTAGTGCTGGTAGTGAAACCAGGAATTGGTTACGAAAGCTTTGTTCCATCACCATCAATAGCTTCGAAGTGAGCTGTTCTTGCGGAACTGCCAGGTCCTGATGATCTCAAGCACATCAGTGGTTTCACGCAGCTCATCCGGGAAAGGGGCAAAAGGTGCCGAGAGTTTGACAATACTGATCGCCGCATTGTCCAGAATCTGGTGCCCAGAGGATTCCAGCAGCTGGACGTCTTTCAAGCTTCCGTCTGGCAGGATGGCTACCAGCACCCGTAAACTGCCGAAAATCCTTTGCCGCTTTGCCTCGGCTGGATAATTGAGGTTACCTACCTTCTCAATCTTGCGGCGCCAGGAGTTCAGGTAATAGGCGTCGACACTTGAAGCGGTGGACAGGCTGGTCAGTCGTTTGATTCGTGGGCGTTTGGCGTAAATTTGTTGCTGTTCGGCGAGCCTGGCTTCGAGGCTCGCAATCTCAAGGCTTCGCTGAAGTAGCGTCTTTTCTACTTCACTATTGGACTCCCTTGGCGCCGGATCAACGGGCCTCGCTGCCACGAGCGCCCGATGGCTGCTACGATTGGTGGTGGTGACTACCCGGGTCTCTGCCTTCTCAACGGCCGGTGCTGCCGCCGCCTGCTCACGCGGCGATGTCTCTCTGATACTGGTATCGTGGAATTCAGCCTCGGTAGTAGTGGTGGTAAGCGCCTTTTCTTCCAGGGATCCACTGCCAATCTGGTTAAACTGGGCCAGATAATCCGCCTTGTCCGGTCTGCTCTCGCTGCGATGCTGTGCCAGGGTGACCTCCATGGTGTGAGTGGATGATCCGCGCTCGCTGAATGTAAATGTGACCCCGAGGATAATTGCGGCGTGGACGGCGAGCGCCAGAAAAACCGTGAACGTCAGGCGATCACCCGCGCTGACAGGGGGTAACGCCATTGCGGTATTGATCGCAGCCATTACGAGATCAAGGTCTCCACGAAGTCCAGATAGTCTCCAGCAATATCGAGCCCAAAGTCACGATCGAGTTCCCGGATGCAGGTCGGGCAGGTGACATTAATTTCCGTGAGGTAGTCACCGATGACATCAATTCCGGTGAAATAGAGTCCCTTTTCTTTCAAGACCGGGCCTACCTGATCGCAAATCCAAAGGTCCCGGTCAGTCAACTCGCGACCCACACCCGTACCCCCGGCAGCGAGGTTGCCGCGGGTTTCACCGGCAGCCGGAATTCGTGCCAGCCCATAAGGAACCGGTTCTCCGTTGATTAGCAGAATTCTTGTATCTCCTTGTTTTATTTCAGGAATATATCTCTGCGCCATCGTTTGTCTGGTGCCGTCTGCTGTCAGGGTCTCGAGAATGACGTTAATATTAGGGTCGTCGGGCCCGACCCGGAAGATGGACTCGCCTCCCATGCCATCCAACGGTTTGTAGATAACGTCCCCGAATTCCGCCTGAAAGCTCTTGAGTAACCTTTGGTCACGGCTCACCAGGCACGGTGGACAACACGCCGGAAACTGCAGCGTAAACAACTTTTCGTTGCAATCCCGAATGCTGCCGGGCCTGTTAAGGACAGGGGTTCCGGCAATTTCCACCAGCTCCAACAAATAGGTCGAGTAGATATACTCCATATTAAAGGGTGGATCCTTGCGCATCAGGACCGCGTCGAGCTCAGTTAACGGCCTGGTATCCATTTCGAGCGGTGTGAACCAATGGTCGAGGTCATCCTGGACACGGACCTCTTGCATGATGGCCTTTACCACCCCGTCAGTACAAAACAGGCCCGCCTGTTCGATGACGAACAGGTCCCAGCCTCGTTTGGCGGCAGCCAGCATCATCGCAAGGGTGCTGTCTTTTTTTGGGTTTATGGATGCGATTGGATCCATAACAATGCCTAGCTTCATCGCCAAGGTATCCGGTCCTCATTGCGGGTTATAATGGATTCCAAAATGCTCGCCGCTACCGTCTGGGGTACCACTCATATCAGGACGCATATCGGGACGCATATCGGGCTTGTGTTCGCTAATTGTAAACCAGAAAATCTTGGAATGTGACGAATTCCCTTATCTGACTAGTACTTATGGAATGAGGTTAACAACTGTGTTACAAAAAGCGCTGCAAGGCACCGTCAGGACATACAATTTTGGTTCCAGGGCCTTGTTTTTGTTAATAGGGGTTGCGGCCTATGGAAGATAAGTTCGAAGGCGTTAAAGTGATGGTCATTGACGATAGCAAGACTATTCGTCGAACGGCAGAGACGCTGTTGTCCAAGGCAGGCTGTGAGGTAACCACTGCGACGGATGGCTTTGACGCCTTGTCTAAAATTGCGGATACGCAACCTTCGATAATATTTGTCGATATCATGATGCCACGACTGGATGGTTATCAGACGTGTGCATTGATCAAAAATAATAGTGCGTTTCAGAGCACGCCTGTAATCATGTTGTCCAGCAAGGATGGGCTGTTTGATCGTGCCAAAGGTCGAATTGTTGGCTCGGACCAATACCTGACGAAACCGTTCAGCAAAGATGAATTACTCAGTGCGATTCGAGACCACGTCAAGGTTGCAGACTAGGGCCAGGGATATAGCGGAGTTTGAGTTATGGCCAAAGTTCTGGTCGTGGATGATTCGCCAACCGAAATCTATCAATTCAAAGACATGCTTGAGGGTTTGGGTCATGTGGTGCTCGTCGCCGAAAACGGGCGTGATGGAGTTGCCATGGCGACGTCGGAACAACCGGACGTTGTGCTGATGGACATTGTGATGCCGGACATGAATGGATTCCAGGCAACCAGACAGATCTGTCGAGGTGAGACTACCAGTCATATACCGGTGATTATTGTCAGTAGTAAAGATCAGGAGACGGACAAGGTCTGGGGACATCGACAAGGCGCGAAAGGGTACATCACCAAGCCCGTCAATGGTCAGGAACTGTTGTCTGTGATGGAGAATTTAATCGCAAAATGAATGATTCGACGCCATTTTCCAGGTTGTACTCGCTGGCTGCTCGTAGTCAGGAAATTGCCGTCGAGTTGCCCGCAAGAGAAAACGCCCAGACCCACTGGAACGGACTGGGCTTTAGCTTGCTGGGGCAGCGATTTGTTGCGCCCATGCAGGAGGTGGCTGAACTTGTACGCGTTCCCCAGACCACCAAGTTGCCAGGGGTGAAGAATTTTGTGGTTGGAGTCGCCAATGTACGCGGCAGGCTCCTCGTAGTACTGGACCTGGTGACCTTTTTTGGTGAGAACTCTGCGTTTCCAAGGGCGCAGAGACGAATTCTTGCGGTTGAAGATGAAGAGCAATACTTTGGGTTTATGGTGGATGAATCGCTTGGAATGCAACATTTTCCTCGTGAAGCCTACACTGAGTCAGAAGAAGGTGTGCAAGATAGATTCAAACCCTTCGTGAATGGTTGTTATGTGGTTGGCGGCACTGTCTGGCCAGTCATCAGTTTACTCAAGCTTGCAGAACATCCCGAACTTGAGAAGCTTGCAAGTTCGGCCGCATAGGATAAAAGGATCTCCGGATGGCAGAAAAATCCAGTGTAGTTGGAAACATTATAAAAAACCCGGTGATCGCGGGGCTCTTCGTGATCCTCGCGTTGTTGATTGCCGGGTTTGCAGCGAATTTTTACTTTATCAGCAGGGATTCTGTCAGGCTGGACAGTTACCTCCGATACAGCAATGATCTTATGGTCCTGTCGCAGCAAACGGCGAAAAATGCTGCTGCCGCGGTCGATGGCGTGACCGAGGCGTTCGATGCGCTGGCTGCCAACCGTAACAGTTTTGACGTAAACCTTTCCTATCTTGAGAATGGCAATGCGACGATGGGCCTGCCTGCCTCGCCGGAATACGCCAAAGCTGCCCTTTCAAGTGCGGTGTCGCGATGGAATGGGATACGGGAACAAATTAACCAGGTTGTATCGAATCGAGAGGCCATCGTTAGCCTGCGAGAGCTTGCCACGGACCTGGGCATTACGCTTTCCGCAATCCAACAAGAAAACAACAAGATTGTGGCTGAGATGGTGCGCCTGTCTGCTTCTGCTCCGGAAATTGCCCTCGCCCAACGCCAAAATCTTTTGGTAGAGCGAATGTCGAGAAGCCTCGATCGAATCGTCGAGGGTAGTGTGACAGATAGTCTCTCGGCGAACTTCGCTCGTGACAGTCGAACTTTCAAACAAGTGTTGGACGGCATGATTGATGGCGACCGGGAATTGTTGCTAAGTCCTGCATCCAATCCAGATGTAAGAGCAAGCCTGGCCAGAGTCGAGGAACTCTACAGATCCGTATCGTCGAGAAGCAATGAGATTCTCACCGGTGCCGGTGATGTTCTGGAAGCACGGCAAGCAGCGCATTCGATCCAGGCGGGAGCCAACGAGTTCCTTACGATCCTTGATCGCTTATCCAGCGTCTATGAGGCTAAACAAGGCACCGGCCTTGCGTCGCCACTGGTTGGCATCGGTTCTGCCGGTGGTGCCTTTCTGGTGATTCTGGTGATCAGCCTTCTGGTTTATCGGGAGGCAAGCCAGAGCGTGCAGGAGTCAGCGGTCCAGAATGAACAAAATCAGGCGGCGATTCTTCAGTTGCTCGATGAACTCGCTGACCTTGCGGACGGTGATCTTCGGGTGCAGGCGACGGTAACGGAGAGCTTTACCGGTGCAATCGCAGATTCGATTAATTTCTCTATTGACCAGATGCGAGGACTGGTTGCAAAGATTAATGAGACCTCTGGTCAGGTGTCAGCAGCAGCAGAAGAAACCAAATCTTCTGTCAGCCAATTGTCTGATGCATCGCAGCAACAATCCAAGGAAATTTCCGATGTATCCGAGGCTGTCAACGAGATGGCCGTGTCCATCGACCAGGTCTCCTATAATGCGGCGGAGTCATCTTCGGTCGCGGAAAAATCAGTGGATATCGCAAGTAAAGGCGCTGTCGTCGTCCAAAATACGATCGATGGCATGGACAAGATTCGTGGTCAGATTCAGGAGACAGCCAAAAGAATCAAACGACTGGGTGAAAGTTCGCAAGAGATTGGCGACATCGTGTCGCTTATTAACGATATCGCTGACCAAACCAACATCCTGTCGCTTAACGCGGCTATCCAGGCGTCAATGGCGGGTGATGCGGGTAAAGGCTTTGCTGTTGTTGCCGACGAGGTTCAGAGATTGGCAGAGCGATCCGGGGCTGCAGCAAAACAGATTTCCGCCCTGGTAAAAACCATCCAGAGTGACACCAATGAAGCGGTGACGTCCATGGAACAAACGACTTCAGAGGTTGTCCAGGGCACGAGGCTCGCACAGGATGCTGGAGTCGCGCTCGGCGAAATTGAAGGCGTGTCCAAATCATTGGCAGAGATTATCGAAAACATTTCGGACGCTGCCAGACAACAAGCCGCGTCAGCAGGCAAGATTTCAAATACGATGAAGAGCATCCAGGAGATTACGTCGCAAACTACCGAAGGTACACGTTCAACTGTCATTGCGGTAGGCAACCTTGCGGACATGACGAACGAACTCCGATCCTCCGTTACCGGTTTCAAATTACCAGGCTAGGGAGCTCTCGAACTAAATGTTAAAAATGGGCACTGCATGAGCGCAACACAAGACTTTGTAGCGCTGGATTGGATCAAGGGTGAGATTTCTTCTACTCTCGACCAAGCACAACAGGCATTGGAGGCGATTGCAACGTCGCCGGACGATGCCGGTAGTATGCGCGCGTGCCTGACGCATTTACACCAGGTCAATGGCACGCTGAAGATGGTGGAGCTTGAAGGGCCCACGAACCTCGCTGCCGAGATGGAAGAGCTTGCCCAGGCGTTGATGGGCAATGAAGTACCTGATGTCGGAAAGGCCCAGGAAATCCTGATGCAGGCAATTCTGCAGATGCCCGGTTATCTGGATCGTATACAGCGTGAACAGCGAGATACACCTGAAATCATCCTGCCGGTGGTGAACAATCTTCGTGAAGCACGTGGTGCTGAGCGACTGGGTGATGCGGCAATGGATGAGGCGCCGATCATTGATCTCTCGCCCCTGTCTGCGCCCCCATCGGCTGAAGTTGTTGAAGCGTTCAAGTCGGGCAAGGGTCCTGCTGCAGTTAAGCAGTTACGACAACGGTACCAGCAGGCTTTGATCGCTCTGGTCAAGAAACAGAAAGCCAGGGAGAACTTAAAACTCCTCGGCAAAGTTTTCACCATGCTGATCAAACTCTGTGGCGAGTCTCCCATGGGCAATCTTGCGTGGCTCGGACTTGCCGTCGTTGAGGGTATTGCTGGCGGCGTTATTAAACTTGATTCTGCGCTCGTGGGTCGCCTGAAACAAATTGATGGTGAACTGAAGCGCCTCTCCGATGGTGGCGCGGGGGCGTTATCACAACCCGTGGCCGAAGATCTTGGTAAGTCACTTCTGGATTCGTTGCACTCTGCGAATAAAGACACGCCAAGAATCGTTGCTGTTCGTGAACGCTTTGTTACCACACCTATTACGCTTGATACCAAATCCGAGAACTTGTCTTTTGGTCCGGACGACGAAACCCTGTCAGCAGTCGGCAGAATACTGCTGGAAGAGCTTCGCAGTATTACCGATAAGCTGGATATCTATGTCAGGTCATCGACCCGGGATACCCAGAATCTTGTGGACTTGCTGCCACAGCTTGATCAAATCACCGGGACGCTGACCCTGGTGGGGCTAGCGGACCATCAAAACTCCGTAAGGGAACAGATCGACGTGATCCGATCGCTGGAAGAGTCCAGGGAGAAGCCCACCGAAGATGTCCTGTTGGAGATGGCGCGTGCATTTCTGCAGATCGAGACGTCCCTTAACTCACTCGTTGGTGATCAGGACGGCGAATCGGAGGGGTTTGGTGACGTTGGCGAAGCCGAAGCGATGGTGATTAAAGAGACTCGCAATGGTCTTGCCACATGCAAGGATGCCATCATCGAGTATGTCACCAATAACTTTGACAAGACCAAAGTGCAGGATCTGGCCGGTGCGTTGCGCGCGCTGCGTGGTGGCCTCGTAATGATTAACCAGACTCGTTGTGCGGACGTATTGTCCGCCGGGGCAGCATATGTTGAGCATCGGCTCCTTTCGGTTGACACTCATCCGGCGCTTTCGGATATGGACGACCTGGCTGATGCGATTACCAGTATCGACTATTTCCTTGAACGATATCTTGAAAGTGCCAAGGACCCGTATTGGCAAATGGTTGAGGTCGCGGAGGCGGCGATTACGAAACTCGGATTTACGCCTGGCGAGGTACATGGCGTAGCGCCAGCTGCGCCAGAAGCGGAACCGATCAGTGAGGAAGTCACGAATGAGGAACCGGACGAAATAGAAGATTTGGCGGAGGCGGCTGAATTCGAACTGGAGGAAATGGACGAGGCCGTCGAGACCGTCGAGGTGCCAGAATCCGAACCAACTTCAGAGCCTTCAGCGAGTAAAGAGCCTTCAGCGAGTGCAGAGGATGACGAGGAGAGTCTCGTTGACGATGAGATTCTGGAGATTTTCATTGATGAAGCGGAAGAGGTGCTTGGTGCCATCAATGAGTTTTTCCCACTCTGGCAGAAGAACATGGCCGACTCTGGCGCGTTGACTGAAGTTCGCCGCGCGTTTCATACCCTGAAAGGTAGTGGCCGGATGGTCGGTGCCACGGTTATTGGAGAGCTGGCGTGGTCCATCGAGAATCTGCTGAACCAGGTTATTGAGGGCACCATTACCGCAGATGCCAACCTGCTGGGGTTGATCGAAGAAGTTGTGAACCGGATTCCGGAAGGGATTGAGGCCTTCAAACGTAACGATCAAACCGCATTCAAGACCGACGAGATGGTTGCGCGTGCGGAAGCGATAGTCAATCAGGATGTCTCGCCCGTTGATTCCGACGAGACTGATTCCGAAGATATAGACGATGCCCTGGTTGAAGAAGTCGAATTCGACGAATCCCTCTTTGCCAGGCCGGCAGGAGCGCAAGAGGAACTTTCCCAAGAAGGAGAACCTGAGGACATTGCCCTCGAAGAGACAGCTTCCCGGGATGAGCAACAAGCCGGGGCTGAAGACGATAGTGAACTCGATGAAATCTTCCTTGGCGAGGCAGAGGATCGCATGGAGATCGTCCGTGCTTACAATTCAAATCCGGGGGAAGTAACACCGGATTTGATAGCGGCCTTCCATACCCTCAAAGGAAGCGCGGCAATGGCGGAAGTCCCGACCGTGTCGAGCATTGCGGCACCGCTGGAGACCTTGGCTAACCTGGTCTACAACCAGGGTATCGCATCGAGTGGATTCGATGAACTTGCGATTCAAGGTGCTGACCTCATCGAGCAGGTGTTGGCTGATCTATCAAAATTTCGAGATCAAATTGACGGTGCCGAAGAATTTGTCCAGGCGGCGCGTGCTGCTGCGACAGACCTGGGAACAACAGAGAAGCGCCCCGCGTTTGATTTCGAGAATATTCGCCTGCTTGGCACTGCCGAGGATGTGTTGGCTGCCTGGGATGAGTCACAGGTCAGTCGACTGGTTGATGAACTGAGGGAATCAATCACGCAGGCGAAGAATATCGGACAGGCGGATTTGCAAGTCCTGGCTGAAAGCCTCCTTTCCGTCTACGAACAGTTGCAAACACGGCCGGACGAACCGGTTGCCGCAACCCTGGCACGCGCGCATGAAGCGCTGGTGTTGATGTTTGACCAGATAGCCGCCAGCCAACAAGTAGCAGGTGTGCCGGCAATAGTCGAAGAACTCCGCGCCCTTGATATCAATGCTTCGCCTGCTGGAGTGGAAGAGCAGGCCCAGACGCTTCCTGAAGACGATGTTGATGAAGAAGTCCTGGTACTCTTTCTGGAAGAAGCCGAAGAGCTCATCGAAAACATCGACCAGAGTATTCTCGATTGGAGTAACTCTCCGGCCGATACTGCCTACCTTGATAACTTGCTTCGAGCTTTGCATACACTAAAGGGTGGTTCGCGGCTTGCTGGCATGAACAGCCTGGGTGAGTATACCCACAATTTTGAAACCTTCCTGATTGATGTTCAGAGCAATCCCGTAAACCTGGATGATGCCTTCTTTGGATTGTTGAACGACCGACAAGATGAAATCATCCGCCGCGTCGGTATTTACACGAAGCTTGCGAACGGCGAAGCGAGTGAAGAAGAACTGGCTTCCATGCGCTTTGCCTCCATCTCCGCGGTACAGCCCGGGCCCGCAGCGGAGCCTTCAACAGAGCCTTCAGCCAGTAAAGAGCAAGAGCCCTCAGCGGAAAAAGAGCAAGAGCCTTCAGCAGAGCCTTCAGCGAGTAGAGAGCCCTCAGCGGAAAAAGAGCAAGAGCCCTCAGTACTCGAAACGCCCGTAACCGTGACGATCGAACTGCCCGCGGATGAAATTGACGAAGATGTCTTGCCAATCTTCCTTGAAGAAGCGGAAGAGTTGGTTGAATCTATCGATGCGGGTATCACCGACTGGAGTAACGATCCTGATTCAACTGAACATCTGGATCTACTGCTTCGGCATTTACATACGCTAAAAGGCGGGTCGCGACTTGCTGGTCTGGCAAGCCTCGGGGAGTACACGCACAATTTCGAAACTTTCCTGATAGGAATTCAACAGAACCCGGTGGGGCTGGATGATGCCTTCTTTGCGCTGGTTAACCAGCGCTCGGATGAGATAAACCGGCGCGTTGGTATCTATAATAAGTTGGCAACGGGTGAAGCGACGGACGAAGAATTAGATTCCATGCGTACCGCCCCTGACGCCGCACCCACATCCGCCACCGCGGAGCCTTCAGCGGACAGAGAGCCCTCAGCGGAGCCCTCAGCGAGTAAAGAGCCCTCAGCGAGTAAGGAGCCCTCAGCGGAAAAAGACCAAGAGCCAGCCCCCGCAACCGATAAAAAGCCGGCGGCGCAGCAACCGCAAACGGAAATGGTCCGTGTTTCTTCAGACCTGCTGGAAGGATTGATCGGTCTTGCGGGTGAATCCAGTATTACCCGTGGCCGGGTTGAACAGCAAATCGCTGACTTCGGTGAGGCTCTCGAAGAGATGGAAGAAACCATCAACCGGGTCCGTGACCATGCACGTCGACTCGAAATCGAAGCAGAGTCCAGGGAAACAGTGTTCCGCAGCCAACAGGCTGAGAGCGAACAGAATTCACCATTTGACGATCTTGAGATGGATCGCTACACCATGTTGCAGGAAATCTCGCGGGCCCTGTCCGAGGGTGCATCGGACATGATGGACCTTAAGGATACCCTGGTTAACAAGAGCCGTGATGCAGAAACCCTGCTGCACCAGCAAGCACGAATTGGCAGTGATCTCCAGGAAGGATTGACGCGTACGCGGATGGTACCTTTTGCGAGACTGATTCCGCGCCTTAGGCGCATTGTTAGACAAATTAGTACCGAGGTTGGCAAGTCAGTACGATTCGATGCTTATAATGTCGAGGGGGAGCTGGATCGAAATGTACTTGACAGGATTGTTGCACCGCTTGAACACATGCTGCGGAATGCAGTTGACCATGGTATTGAATCGGCGGAAAAGCGAAAAGAAGCCGGTAAGCCCGAGCAGGGTCGCATCAGCCTGAGATTGTCGCGTGAAGGCGGTTATGTGGTTCTGAACGTCAGTGATGATGGTGGGGGGATTAACGTCGAGGCAGTCAAACAGAAAGCTATAGAACGAGGACTGATTACCGAGGACTCAGACGTCTCAGACCACGAGGTGCGCCAATTCATCATGAATGCCGGGTTCAGTACCGCGCAAAAACTGACCCAGATATCGGGCCGAGGTGTGGGTATGGATGTGGTCTCAAGCGAGATCAAAGCGCTTGGTGGCACCGTGTCTATTGATTCCACCTTCGGTGTGGGTACTGAATTCACGATACAGCTGCCGTTCACCGTTTCAATTAATCGTGCGCTGATGGTTGTGGTTCAGGATGAAATTTATGCGGTCCCATTGAACACAATTGAAGGCATTGTTCGTGTCAGCCCTTATGAACTCGAAGCCTATTATCAGCCTGATGCACCCATGTTTGAGTATGCCGGCCAACCGTATCGACTGGCCTACATGGGCGGTATGCTTGAAAAGTCATCGAACCCAAATCTGGAAGGTCAGGTCGCACCATTGCCGGTTATTCTGGCGCGAAGCGGCGATCATGCGGTGGCGCTCCAGGTTGACCGCGTTATCGGTAGTAAGGAGGTGGTAGTTAAAAGCCTCGGACCCCAGTTCAATGAAGTAGGCGGGATATCCGGGGCGACGGTTCTCGGTGATGGCAGTGTAGTGATTATCCTGGATGTCATGGCGTTGGTGAGAAGCAATGATTTAAAGGAAATCTCAGAGCCGGACGGTACCGAAGAAATTACCGAGGACGCTGGCGTCCGCACCATTATGATCGTCGATGATTCGGTCACGGTGAGGAAGGTAACCTCGCGCCTGATGGAACGCCAGGGCTGGGAGGTGTTGACTGCAAAGGATGGCCTCGATGCCATGAACCAACTTGCCGAGACTTACCCTTCTCTGGTGCTGCTCGACATCGAGATGCCACGAATGGATGGATTCGAAGTCTTGCGATCCGTGCGTCGTGATGAGCGACTCAAAGACTTGCCCATTATTATGATCACCTCAAGGACCGGCGAAAAGCACCAGCAACAGGCGTTTGAATTGGGTGTGAATCGATACATGGGCAAACCGTTTCAGGAAGCCGACCTCCTTACTAACATCGAGGAAGTGCTGGCGGAAGCCAAAGGTCGCTGACCGTGTCTGAAAGTTCAATCGAGATTCCTACCTTTATCCTGCCACTGCAGCGAAGTAACCTGCTCGTACCTAACGCCACGGTAGCAGAAATCATTCCCTATGAACCCTTGCAACGGATGCAAGATTCACCGGATTGGTTTTTAGGATTTCTCGGTTGGCGAGGGGTTCAGGTACCGGTTGTCTCGTTTGAAATGTTGAGCGTAAAACGGGGAAGCTTTTCGCTGGTCAGTGTTTCCTCGGCGAGTCTCGTAATTTTGAAGGCACTGGGGGGCAATCCGGAACTACGTTTTTTTGCAATGGTCGCACAGGCGCTACCTCGATTGGTCCGAATCAAGGAAAATGAACTGTTCGAAACTGGTGAAGACAGCGGCGAGACAGAACTGCAAAAAGTGAGATACGCTGACGAGATCGTTTCCTTGCCAAATCTCGACTACATCGAGTCTTCTATCCTCGAAGTCATCCGGTAGGAATGCTAGAGATCACCCCAGCGGGACTGGACAAGACTGATTAGCGTAAGGGGAGCCGTGTCAGCCCGAAGGATTCTTGGTCCCAGATTGATTGACTCAAATTCGTTCGCCCCGGCGAGTTCGACTTCATCATCACTCAGCCCACCTTCCGGTCCTATCAGCAATGCGACACAAGTCGGTACACAGGTGATATCACGGAAATGGTTGCCTTTGCCTGGATGCGCAACCAGTTTGAGTTCTGCTCGCACCGATTGAATCCAGTCCGCCACCGAACTGACCTCCTGAAGAGTCGGTGGGCAGTTGCGTTCACATTGCTCACAGGTCGTTCTGCTAACTTGTAGCCAGTGATGCTTGCGTTTCTTGAGACTTTTTTCAGCGACCGTTGTGAAGCGCGTAATAAGTGGTGTGATCTCACTGACACCCAACTCGGTAGCCTTCTGAATTGCCACGTCCATGGCATCGCGTTTGAGAATTGCCATGCCCAGTTTGATGACAAGATCCGATTCCCGGTCGATCAGCGAAAATGAACCGATCTCAACAGCGGCCCTGTTCCGGTCCAGTGTTTCGATGACGCCGCTATATTGCCCGCCCTGCCCATTAAACAGGATGATTTCCTGGCCCACGTTGCATCGAAGCACGTTACGGAGGTAATGAGCTTGGGTCTCCGCCAGGGAAATGCAGGTATTCACCTTGAGGTCTTGCGGTACAAACAGCCGCGGTATTCGCATTGACGGGACTTCCCCGGAGTGGCGCTACAAAGAGAGATTATGCCAAATGCGAAGAGACGGTAAAGACTGATTCAGGGTATAGAAGTGTATCCCCGGCGCGCCACCATCGAGCAGCCTTTGGCAAAGATCAGTTAAAATTTCCTCACTGAAGGCCTTTTGGCTGTCGAGATCCTCGCCATAGGACTCCATCTGGCGTCGAATCCATCTGGGTATATCGGCACCACACTTCTCCGAGAAGCGTACGATGTTGGTGTAGTTTGTGATGGGCATAATACCGGGCACAATCGGGATGTTGATGCCGAGTTTCTCGCATTGGCCGATGTAACGAAAGTATGCATCGGCATTATAGAAATACTGGGTCAAGGCACCATCCGCCCCCGCCTCAACTTTTTCCTTGAAGTAATACAGGTCGGATTCCACAGTTTTGGAGTCCGGGTGTACTTCGGGGTAGGCGGCCACGTCGATAGTAAAGTGATCACCGGTTTTCTCCCGGATAAACCGGACCAGCTCACTGGCGTAGCGCATGGATTTCGACCCGGTACCGCTCGGCACGTCGCCCCGCAGGGCAACCACTCGCTTTATCCCGGCATCCTTGTATTCACTGATCAACGCTTCAATTTTCTCAGGTTCATCGCTGCCAAACGAAAGGTGCGGCGCCACATCGGAACCGGCCTGGTTGATGGCAAGCACCGCCTGTTTGGTCCCATCCTTGGTTGAGCCACCGGCACCATAGGTAACAGAGAAGAACGTTGGATTCGCCTCGCACAGACGCTTGTGGACCTGGGACAGTTTTTCAACCGCCTCGGGTGTACGCGGCGCAGAAAACTCGAAGCTGAAATTCCTGGGGAATTCTGACTGGCTGATCATGGCTTACAATGCCGCTGCCAGCGCTTCTGCCTTGTCGGTCTTCTCCCAGGTGAAGTTCGGCTCCTCCCGGCCAAAGTGGCCGTAAGCAGCGGTGGCACGGTAGATAGGCCGCTTCAGGTCGAGCATCGCGATGAGTCCCCTGGGTCGCAGGTCGAAATGTTCCCGCACCAGCGCCTCAATCTTCTCATCGGCCAATTTACCGGTGCCGAAGGTGTTGATGCTGATTGAAGTAGGCTCGGCCACGCCAATGGCATAGGAAACCTGGATCTCACATCGATCGGCAAGACCGGCGGCAACAATATTCTTGGCGACATAGCGCGTGGCGTAGGTTGCGCTACGGTCCACCTTCGACGGATCCTTGCCAGAGAAGGCGCCGCCACCATGACGCGCCATACCGCCATAGGTATCGACGATGATCTTTCGACCGGTTAGGCCGGCGTCGCCAACAGGCCCACCGATGACGAATTTTCCAGTGGGATTGATGTGGAATTTGGTGCCGGCATGTAGCCAGTTGGCCGGTAGGACCGGTTTGATGATTTCTTCCATTACCGCTTCTTGCAGGTCTTTTAAGGAGACGTCCTCATCGTGTTGGGTCGAAAGTACGACCGCGTCGATTGCGACCGGCTGGCCTTTTTCGTCATAACGGAACGAGACCTGGCTCTTTGCATCGGGGCGCAGGAAAGGCAATTTGCCTGATTTGCGAACTTCGGATTGCTTTTTCACCAGTCGATGGGCGTAGGTAATGGGGGCGGGCATCAAGACGTCAGTTTCATTGGACGCATAACCGAACATCAAGCCCTGGTCACCAGCCCCTTGTTCGTGGTCGTCCGACTCATCCACGCCCATGGCGATATCCGGTGATTGTTTACCGATGCCGTTTAATACCGCGCAGGATGCGCCGTCAAAGCCTACCTTTGAACTGTTGTAGCCGATATCGAGAATGACGCCTCTCACCAGGTCTTCCAGATCGACCCAGGCGGTTGTCGTAATCTCCCCTGCGATCAGTGCCAGCCCGGTTTTCACCAGGGTCTCACATGCAACCCGCGCATTCGGGTCCTCGGCCAATATAGCGTCGAGAATGGCGTCTGAAATTTGGTCTGCCATTTTGTCAGGGTGGCCTTCAGATACGGATTCGGAGGTAAAAGTTCGATTTATGCTCATTGCCTGTCTTTGGTTATGAAGTTAAGGGCGGGAATTCTAACGTCTGGAAGGTTTTATTCCCATTACCTGACCGTGATTATGCCTCAAGATGAAGGTTAGTCCGGCTCATGAACCCTTCTGATCCTTATATAGCGGGGAATGGCTGTTGTTGCGGGCTGGCCTTTAAGGGAAAATAGGCCCCCTCTTCCTCGGGCAATCGGCAGTAAATAATGACTTCACATCGGCAAATGGCGAATGCAATTCGCGCGCTATCCATGGACGCAGTACAGAAAGCAAAATCAGGACATCCGGGCGCGCCGATGGGGATGGCGGACATTGCAGAGGTTCTCTGGACACAGTTTCTCAAACACAACCCCCAAAACCCCGGCTGGGTTAACCGCGACAGGTTTGTACTCTCCAACGGCCATGGCTCCATGTTACTTTACTCCCTGCTCCACCTGACCGGCTATGCGCTGTCAATGGAGGAGATCAAGAGATTCCGCCAACTGGACTCCATGACCCCTGGCCATCCCGAGTACGGCTACACGCCGGGCATCGAGACAACCACGGGGCCCCTGGGCCAGGGTCTTGCCAATGCCGTGGGCATGGCGATTGCCGAGAAGGTACTGGCATCCCATTTTAACCGTGTACTCAACGGCCGCAGATTAGACATAGTGGACCACCGCACGTTTGTATTTGCCGGTGATGGCTGCCTGATGGAAGGCGTATCTCATGAGGCGGCGTCTCTTGCAGGGACTCTGGGACTGGGTAAATTAACCTGCATCTACGATGACAATGGAATTTCCATCGACGGTGAGGTAGACGGCTGGTTTACCGACGATACCCCGGCGCGGTTTGAAGCCTACGGCTGGCATGTGATCCGTGATGTCGACGGCCACGACCGTGATGCGATAGCGCGTGCCATCGAAATGGCGACGGGTGAGACCACCAGGCCCTCGATCCTCTGCTGTAAGACGGTGATTGGGTATGGAGCTCCAACCAAAGCCGGAAAAGCATCCAGCCATGGGGCCCCCCTAGGCGAAGCTGAAATCGAAGGTGCTCGCAAGGCATTGGACTGGAATTGGGGCCCATTTGAAATCCCCGATGAAATCTATGCCGCCTGGGATTGCTGCAAGAAAGGCGCAGAGATAGAGCGTCGCTGGCAGCAGCGGTTTGCGGAGTACAGGGACGCGTTTCCTGACGCCGCCCTTGAGTTTGAGCGGCGGATGTCAAAGTCGTTACCCGGCGACTGGTCCAGCCGCATGGATGGTTTGCTCGCGGAAACCAATGCCAAAGCTGAGACCCTGGCCTCAAGGACCGCATCTTGCAACGTCATTGGTGAAATTTCGAAACTGCTGCCTGAGCTGACGGGTGGATCTGCTGACCTGTCCGGGTCGAATTGCACACTATGGCCCGAGGCCAAAGCGCTGACACGGGAAGATGCAGACGGCAATTACATTTACTACGGTGTGCGTGAATTCGGGATGACCGCCATTGCCAATGGAATGGCCTTGCATGGTGGGCTCATTCCCTTTGCTGGAACCTTTCTGATCTTTATGGAATACGCCAGAAATGCGGTGCGCATGTCGGCCCTGATGGGGATCCGTAATATCCTGGTCTATTCCCATGACTCCATCGGCCAGGGAGAAGACGGCCCTACCCACCAACCGGTTGAACAGCTCGCAAACCTCCGGGGCACGCCCAATATGTCGGTTTGGCGTCCCTGCGATGCGGTGGAGACCGTGGTTGCCTGGCGTTGCGCCATTGAGCGCATGCAGGGCCCAACGGCACTGGTATTCTCTCGCCAGAATCTCCCCCATCAGGCACGTGACCCGGACCAGCTGCAAAATATTGTCCGCGGTGGCTACATCTTGCGTGACGCGGCTACCGAACCCGATGTGATCATTATTGCGACAGGATCTGAAGTGGCGCTCGCGACCGCCGCATTCGACCAATTGACTTCTGACGGCGTCCCGGTTCGGGTCGTATCGATGCCCAGTGTCGACACCTTTGAAGCGCAGGACGAGGCGTACAAGGAACGGGTCCTGCCGGACGCGAAACGAAAAAGGCTTGCGATAGAAGCCGCTCATCCGGATTACTGGCACAAGATCGTGGGACTCGATGGTCGCGTTATCGGGCTATCGAGCTTCGGTGAATCCGGGCCGGGCGGCGACGTGTTCAGGCACTTTGGATTTACGACCGAAGCCGTAATACAAGCCGTCAAGGAAATGGTGTAGATGCAGGTACTTGATCTTAAGGGCCAGGCACTTAAGGGGAAGCGGGTACTCATTCGTGAAGACCTGAACGTTCCCATCAAGGCAGGACAGGTAACGAGTGATGCGCGCATACGTGCCGCGTGGCCAACCATCGAATATGCCATCAATGCAGGGGCGAAGGTTATGGTGATGTCGCACCTGGGTCGCCCGGTGGAGGGTAAATCAATCCTTGCGCAACCGGAATTCTCACTGGTGCCAGTGGCCAGGTGTATCGAGAAGTTGACCGGTAAGCGAGTACAGCTTGTCGATGATTATCTCGATGGTTTCGAGTGGCAAGATGCGGACTTTGTGTTGTTCGAGAATGTCCGTATCAACCAGGGAGAAGCGGCCAACGATGAACGCCTGGCCAGAAAACTGGCAGCGCTTTGCGATCTGTTTGTGATGGATGCCTTTGGTACCGCTCACCGGGCCCAGGCCAGCACAGAAGGTGTCGCGCGCTATGCGCCTGTTGCTTGTGCCGGTCCACTTTTGCTGGCAGAACTCGGGGCCCTGGATAAAGCCTTGTCTAATCCCCGACACCCGGTCGTGGCGGTTGTCGGGGGCAGCAAGGTCTCGACCAAGCTGGAGGTTCTTGATGCGCTCTCTGGCAAGGTGGATACCTTGATTGTTGGTGGCGGCATTGCCAATACATTCCTCGCGGCAACCGGACATCCGGTTGGCAAATCCTTGTGTGAAAACGATCTGATCGATTCCGCTAAAGCGTTGTTATCGAAAGTGGATATTCCGATTCCTGTTGATGTTGTCGTGGGTGCGTCGCCTGGCGATACATCCGGAGTAACCAGGTCAGTCGATGATGTGGGTGAAGCAGATATGATATTAGATATTGGTCCGGTCACCATGGCGCGCGTATGTGACCTGGTCAAAGCTGCTGGGACAATCATCTGGAATGGTCCGGTCGGTGTTTTCGAAAATGATGCTTTTGGGGAAGGGACGCGAGCACTCAGTGAAGCCATTGCTGAAAGCGACGCATTCTCCCTTGCGGGTGGTGGCGACACCCTGGCGGCGATTGATAAGTATGATGTTGCTGACCGCATTTCTTATATATCGACCGGTGGCGGTGCGTTCCTGGAGTTTGTTGAGGGCAAAACATTACCAGCCGTGGCTGCACTTGAGTCACGGTACAACGGATAAGTGGAGAAACGGATATGGCATTAATCAGTATGAGACAACTGTTGGATCATGCAGCGGAATATAATTACGGGGTGCCGGCGTTCAATGTGAACAACCTGGAACAAATGCGTGCGATTATGGAAGGGGCTGCCCTGACCGACAGCCCCGTCATCGTCCAGGCATCGGCCGGTGCTCGTAAATATGCAGGACCGAATTTCTTGCGCCACCTGATTCTCGCAGCAATAGAAGAGTTCCCGGACATTCCCGTTGTCATGCACCAGGACCATGGTGCTTCACCGGATGTATGTCAACGCTCCATCCAGTTCGGATTTTCCTCGGTGATGATGGACGGTTCGCTTCTGGAAGACCAGAAGACCCCGGCGAGCTACGAATACAATATCGATGTCACCCGACGTACTGTGATGATGGCACACGCTTGTGGGGTGACGGTTGAAGGTGAGTTGGGATGTCTGGGGTCGCTCGAAACCGGCGAGGCGGGAGAAGAGGATGGCGTCGGTGCCGAGGGCAGCCTATCGATGGAGCAACTCCTGACCGACCCGGAACAGGCAGTTGACTTCATTCGGGAAACAAAATGTGATGCCCTGGCGATTGCCATTGGTACCAGCCACGGCGCCTACAAGTTTACCCGTCCACCGACAGGCGATATTCTGGCAATCGAGCGCGTCAGGGAAATCCACCAGCGGCTGCCGAACACGCACCTTGTGATGCACGGGTCTTCCAGCGTGCCCCAGGAATGGCTGAAGGTCATCAATCAGTACGGTGGTGAAATCAAGGAAACCTATGGCGTCCCGGTTGAGGAGATTCAGGAAGGTATCAAACATGGTGTGCGTAAAGTCAATATTGATACGGACTTGCGTCTGGCCTCGACCGGTGCCGTCAGACGGTTCCTTTCGACCAACAAGTCAGAGTTCGATCCACGCAAGTTCTTGACAGCGACGCTTGACGCCATGAAGGAAATCGTTATTGCACGCTATGAAGCCTTCGGGACGGCAGGCAATGCATCAAAAATCAAACCAGTCTCGCTCGAGGCCATGTCGGAACGATATAGGACCGGGGAGCTCGATCCCAAACTCAAGTAGCCATGTTTGACGTATCCGAAGTCAGCCGCTGGCTTGGAGAACACACCGCACCGAGGTGTGCCGATGATAGTATTGCCATCGCGCACTATCGAAAATTTTACGATCTGAATATTGAAGGTGCGCGCCACGAAATGGGTCTTTTGCAGGTTGGCGCTGACCAGATCTGTGTCCAGCGATTTGCTTACAGGCGCGATCCTGTCGGTACCGTATTTGTGCTACACGGATATCTCGATCACAGCGGCCTGCAAAGCAAGATAGTTCGTCGCTTGTTGCAAAGAGGTTTTGATGTGGTCCTTTACGACCAACCTGGTCATGGCTTGTCGAGTGGTGATCGTGCCAGCATCGACTCGTTCCAGCACTATGTGGATTGCTTGTCTTCCTGTGTCGCACACTATGCTGGACTATCTACTCCCTACTCGGTAATCGGCCATAGTATGGGTGGCGCCGTATCCATGACCCATCTTCTGCAAGAGCCTGGTGTGTTTCATCGTGCTGTGCTGGTTGCGCCGCTGTATCGTCCCAGATCCTGGCGCTTGTTGCGCTCGCTTCATGTGGTTGGCCGCAAGTTTGTCGATCGTCAGCCCCGTCAGTTTATGAAGAACACGATGGATGAAAAATTTATTCACTTTATTCGTGAGATCGATCCGCTGTCGCCGAAAGAAATTCCGACGAGATGGGTAACCTCCATGTTTGATTGGGTCAAGTATTTCGATACGCTCGGTCAAAGTGATGCGAAGGTCCTCATCGTACAAGGCACTTTAGATGGAACCGTGGACTGGCGTGGCAACATAAAAATTATCCGGAAAAAATTTGCAAATGTCCGGATCCACCTGGTGGGTGAGGGCAGACATCATCTCTTGAACGAGATCGATGAAATCAGCCAACAGGCCTGGGAAGCAATTGATCCATTTTTGGGAGAACACCGGTAGTGGCTGCCCCTGAAATTCTCACTGCACTTGCCGACGTTGTCGGTGAAGACAACCTGTTGGCCGATGATAGTGCCCGCAATCACTACGGCACCGACTGGACCCGATTTTATGACCCTGACCCATTGGCAGTTGTATTTGCCAGGGATGCGGACCAACTAGTGCGGCTGGTATTGTTTGCGACCGGGCATCAGCTGGCACTGGTACCCTCGGGTGGCAGGACGGGCCTGTCGGCAGGCGCCGTTGCCGCCAACGGTGAGGTGGTAGTGTCATTCGAGAAAATGAACCGGATACTCGATTTTAATGCTGTAGATGGCACGGTTACCGTCGAGGCCGGTGTCGTTACACAAGCTCTGCAACAATTCGCAGAACAAAAGAGCCTGTACTATCCAGTAGATTTTGCCTCGTCCGGATCGAGTCAGATCGGTGGCAATATTGCGACGAATGCAGGCGGCATAAAGGTGCTGCGTTATGGACTGACCCGCAATCAGGTTGTGGGTCTCAAGGTTGTGACCGGGACGGGTGCATGCCTCGAGCTGAACCAGGGACTGGTGAAGAATGCAACCGGCTATGATCTTCGCCATTTGTTCATTGGATCAGAGGGTACCCTTGGCTTTATTACCGAGGCGACCCTCAAGCTGGCTAAAACCCCTGGCGAGTTATCGGTAGTACTGCTTGGGACTTCCAGCATGACTGACCTGATGCGAATCCTTGCGATTTTCCAGGAACACCTCTCGCTGACTGCCTATGAATTTTTTTCGGATCTTGCCTTGCAACAGGTCCTCTCCCATCACGAATTGAGGCGGCCATTGGAGCGGGAGACAGCGTTTTATGCACTTATAGAATTTGAACAGCAGGACGAGGGCACAATGCAGCGAGCGATTGCGGCGTATGAAGAATGTATCGCGGCTGGCGTGGCAACCGATGGTGTCATCAGCCAGAGCGAACAACAGCGCATTTCCCTTTGGCAGTATCGCGAGTTCATATCCGAGTCAATTTCAGACAGAACACCCTATAAAAATGACCTGTCCGTTCGGGTCTCCCGGGTACCTGCATTCCTCGCCGAAGTGGAAGAGACGGTGAGGCTACGATACCCGGATTTTGAGATCGTGTGGTTCGGCCATATTGGCGACGGCAATCTCCATCTCAATATCCTGAAGCCGGGCCAGTTGGACACGGCTGCGTTCAAATCCGAGTGTGAGAAGGTCAGCGTCGGGATACTCGAGATTGTCCAGAAGTTCGAAGGCAGTATCTCAGCGGAACACGGTGTTGGCCTGTTGAAACGAGATCAGCTCGGATATACGCGAAGTAGCGTCGAGGTCGAATTAATGCGTGGCATCAAACAGGTATTTGATCCACACGGCATTATGAATCCGGGTAAATTGCTGTCGGATTAATCGGGAAATCAGGTCTCGCGGACTTCAACCCCGGATTCGGTACCGACCATCAGGACATCGGCCGGGCGTCGTGCGAACAGGCCGTTGGTTACCACACCGGTAATATTATTGATCTCGGCCTCCAGAAACGGGGCATCGTCGATTGCGAGATCGTGCACATCCAGGATGATATTGCCATTGTCTGTGGTGAACCCTTGTCTATAAACCGGTCGTCCACCAAGCCCCACCAATTTCCTCGCAACTGCCGATCTCGCCATGGGAATCACTTCCACAGGAAGTGGAAAGTGTCCCAATGTGTCGACGATCTTTGACTCATCAACGATGCAGATAAATCGGGCTGCGACGGATGCGACAATTTTCTCGCGCGTCAGCGCGCCACCACCACCTTTGATCAGTTCCAGGCGGGCGTTGGTTTCGTCAGCTCCATCTACATAAAACATCATGTCATCTACGCCGTTCAGGTCGTATACCGGAATGCCATGGGATCTGAGACGATCTTCCGACGCAATGGAGCTTGCCACCGCGCCATCAAATTTTTGCTTTCGCGTTGCCAATGCGTCGATGAAGTGGTTGGCTGTTGAGCCGGTGCCGACTCCGACAACAGACCGGGGTGTCAGGTACGAATCGATGTATTCTGCTGCCCTCTGGCCTACTTCGAATTTGAGTTGTTCCTGGTCCACGTTCAATACGCCTTGTGCCTGACTAAACCTGTATACTATCGCATTCATTTCGCGCCTGCGCTCCCCAAATGGTCAGCAAGTACATCAAAAAAATTCTTGAGGCTGATGTCTATGACGTTGCCATTGAGTCACCCCTCGATGCCGCGCCAGGATTGTCCGAACGTGTTGCGCACCCGGTCTGGTTAAAGCGAGAGGACCTGCAACCAATTTTCAGCTTTAAGCTGCGTGGGGCCTATAATCGAATCAAGCGATTGGATGAAAATAGCCGCAATCGAGGCGTGGTCTGCGCATCGGCTGGTAATCATGCCCAGGGTGTTGCGCTTGCTGCCTCGAGGCTCGGCATCGCCGCACACATCGTTATGGGAAAGAACACCCCGGAGATAAAAGTTGCTGCGGTGCGGCGCCTTGGCGGCCACGTCATCCTACACGGAGAAGGGTTCGAGGACGCGGTAACTCATGCCCGAGAGTTGGTGGAACAGAAAGGATATACCTTTATCCATCCGTTTGACGACCCGGATGTCATTGCAGGCCAGGGTACCATCGGAATGGAAATATTGCGTCAACACTCCGGTGACCTGCATGCGATCTTCGTGCCGGTGGGGGGTGGTGGCCTGATTAGCGGGATTGGGGCGTATGTCAAATACCTGCGTCCACAAGTAAAAATTATTGGTGTTGAATCTGAAGGTGCGGCCTCCATGTGGGCAGCACTTGATGCCGGGCGCAGGGTGAAGCTCAATAGCCGTGAACTCGACAGGTTTGCAGATGGAACCGCGGTGTCGCAGGTTGGTTCAGAGACTTTTCGTATCGCGCGGCAGTGTGTCGACGAAGTGATAAAAGTGTCCATCGATGAAATTTGCGCGGCCATCAAAGATATTTTTGAGGAGACACGGAGTATTTCTGAACCCTCGGGGGCGTTGGGTGTTGCGGGTATGAAGAAGTATGCCGCGCGGGCCAATGCGAAGCCGGGGCCTGCCATTGCCATTGTCAGTGGCGCAAATATGAACTTCGATCGACTGCGTCATGTGTCCGAGCGAACCGAAATCGGTGAGCGCCGTGAGATTCTTCTGGGGGTCACTATTCCTGAAAGAGCCGGCAGCTTTAAGCGGTTCTGCAATCTGATTGGCACGCGTGCTATCACCGAATTCAACTACCGCTATGCAGATACCAGCGGAGCGCATGTGCTGGTCGGTATCCAGACTGCCCCAGGAGGCGATGACCGAAACAAGCTGATCGCGAAACTGCGCGAGAATTATGACGTGGTGGATCTTTCCGACAATGAAGTCGCGGTGCTACACGTTCGCCACATGGTCGGTGGTCGCGCGGCGGGGATCGAAAACGAGCGATTATTCCGGTTTGAATTTCCTGAATATCCGGGCGCTTTATTGCGGTTCCTCAATACCCTGGGCGGTGGCTTTAATATTACGATGTTCCATTACCGTAACCATGGTTCGGCGTATGGTCGAGTGCTCGCGGGTGTCCAGATTGCGGATGCAGAGATGGCGAAATTCAAGAAGAGCATAGTCGGGATCGGTTATCGTTTCTGGGAAGAAACTGACAATCCGGCGTACCAACTATTCCTGGGATAGGGCCTTTCACTGGCTACTCTTTTAATACCGGTTCGCCCTCATGGTACTTATAGTATTCGTCTTCAAACACGAACAGTTTCGTGTCCTTGATCCGGTCCACGTAGAGCGTTGCGTGCAAGTGATCGAACTCGTGCTGGAACACGGTAGCGGCAAATCCTGTAGCTTCCAGCGACTGGGAATCACCGTGTTCATCGAGGTAATCGACCCGGATATGTTGCGGCCGCTCAACATAACCCATCATGCCCGGTACGGAGAGGCAGCCTTCCCAGTAACCGGCGCTCTCTTCACTGACCACGGTAATTGCCGGGTTGATATAAACTGCAAATGGCAATGCCGGCATTTCGCCATAGCGAGTCGCCGTATCGGGGATCTCGATCACCGCTACCTGGTAGGGGATATCGACCTGGGGAGCGGCAAGTCCGATCCCCCTGGCTGCATACATGGTCTCCCTCATGTCAGCAATCATGGCCAAAAACTCCGTGGATCCGATCTTCCCGGCGGGATAGCGAGCGGCTTCCTGCCTGAGGGTGGGGTGACCCATTTTGATGATCTCCAGTACTGCCATCATGTGATTCCTGTCATTTGAGTCGATGGTACCCTGATCACTACCGTGGTAAATGGTTACTAGCCGACGAACGGCGCTATTTCAGGAGCTTAAGGCACCAAATTTGTGCACAAAATCGCCAGGTACCCGTTGATTATTATCAATCAAGGTTATATCTTAACCACCCCCTGGGAAATAGGGGGTTTAACTGTCTGTGCAACCGTCTAAACAACCGTCTAAACAACCGTCTAAACAACAAGGAATGTGGTGGACAAACGATAATGAAAAAGAAACCTGATCTAATAATGCTGATTGTGATCATTTTCGGTCTTGGCGTGGCTGTCAATGCGGTTGCCCAGGCGCTGGGCTTTTAGGCGCCTGTAGCAGCGTTGTAGGGCGATAGGCCACAGATAGCCGTTCCAGTCCTGGTCCGGTCACCTGACCCGGATAAATTCAGTTTCCGTGACGATGGCATCCAGCGGGATGTCCCACGCGTTAGGCTGTATGTCAGCCACCTCCTGAAAGCTGTAACCCAGCCCGATAAGCTTCGGGCGTCGAAAGCGCCGGTGCAGGCTGGAAAGGGAACGATCATAAAAACCCGCACCCATACCGATTCGATGTCCTGACCTGTCAAACGCAACCAGTGGCAGCAATAGGATGTCGAGCATTTCGACGGCGATCACCCGGCGTGGGTCGTAGCAAGGTTCCGGAATGCCAAATCGGTTGACTGCAAGTCGATCCAGGTGTGGTTCAAATTGTTGGAACAGCAAGGGCGAAGGGTGCCAACGCAAGAGTTGGTCGGCCACCACAGGCAGATAACACTTTTTACCCATGGCATCAGCACTTTCGAGTATTTCCGAAGGGTCAAGCTCGCCGTCGCTGGCCACATAAAAGCCGATTCGACCTGCCGAAATGAATACCGGCTCCTTACCAAGGCGTCGTGCCAGTGTGAGTCTTGCAGTGCGCCTTGCCGGTTCGCCAAGGTCACGCCTTTTCTTTCTAAGAGTCTTTCGGAGTTGTCGTACTGACAAAACAAGTTCCCCAGATTGCCGCTGTCTTGACGTGCCCTTGAACCCAACGGTTCAAGGCGGTGGCCTCTAACGGACTTAAGGCTTCCCGCGTTAGCGGACTTGCGCATCTGTCCTGAAAAAAGACCTCCTGGGTGTCGCTTATAGGGTCGAGGACAAATCGACTGGCAAACAACCCAGGGAACGTTTCGTAATTATATTTGAATGGGTAACCATTAACTATGATATCCCTCACATTTCGAGCCGGGTGTACAAACCAGTGTTCTGATCACGCCTGGGTGACGACGGTCCGGAGTTTGCCAAGGACGTGATCCAGCTTATGAGTCAGCGCGTTGATTTCTCCGGCCTGCGAGGCAATGACGGCTTCAGTCTTGTGAGATTCGGCAAGGAAGTCATTGGCAATGTTAAGCGCTGCCATGACGGCGATACGGTCTAGCCCCAGCACACCGGAGGCCGACTTGATTTCTCGCATTTTCTCGTCCAGATATGCCGCGGACTGGCGCAGTGCCGCAACCTCGTCAGGTTTACAACTGACCTGGTATTCCCGGTCCAGGATTGTGACGGTAACCGTTTGTACGTCAGGCATGGCCTAGTCTTGCTCCAGGGCTTTCAAGCGCATGATCATGGCTTCAACCTTGTTCCTGGCATGCTCATTTTTTTCCAGCAGACGGGTTCGCTCGGACACCAGGTTTTCCCGATCCGCTTCTGCTACGGCATGTTTTTTCTCAAGCTCATCACAAAGTTGAATCAGTTCGTCAATTTTCACTTCCAGGTCTTTTATTTCCAACGGATTTTCCTCCGCCCTGCAGTCATCGGTACTATAAAGCGACACTCGTTTGAAGGTCAAACCACTTATGTCCATGTTATCTTGGTCATCTGGACTGGAGTTATGATGAATCGCACTGGGTACAAACAAGTCAAAGCCTGGGTTGACCGCCACGGCATCAATCAGCACCCGTCTGAGGTCCACGGTCTGGTTACCGGCTGGATCTGTGCCGGGTCAAAGTGGGATGCCCGTGATCGTGCAGTGACCTTGTCCGGCTGGCTTTCGCTCGATCTCGATGAGTCCGGCTCGCAGCTTCTGGAGGGCCTGTACCGTACTATCAGCGACGCATTGGTCGACCCGGAACTTGGATTCCGGATCCTTGTGCCGGATGATGAGGTGGAGGTGAAGGATCGAAGCCATGCCGTCAGCTATTGGTGCAGTGGATTTCTTGCGGGGTTTGGCATGACAGGGCGTTACCAGGACAGTGAATTGAACGAGGAAGTCAGCGAGGTTTTAGCGGATCTAGGCAGAATTGCCGCGTTTTCCGAAGAAGTGCCGGAAAGTGAGGAAAATGAAGCTGACCTGCTGGAAATTGGTGAATATGTCAGGCTGTCGGCATTGCTAATATTTACGGAATGCGGACAACCGTCGGTGCACTAGATTGTCAAATCGATTATCTTGATCTCATCTAACCGTTGGAAGTATTTATGAAGTCATCGCCTCGAATTTCCATGAAAGAGTTCGCCCGAAGACGGCGTGAACTCATGGCGCTGATGGAACCTGGCAGCATTGCCATTGTACCGGGTTCGACACGGGCAAACCGCAATAGTGACGTGGAATATCAGTTCCGCCAGGATAGCGACTTTTATTACCTTACCGGTTTCACTGAAGCAGATTCCCTGTTTGTACTGGTACCTGGACGTGAACATGGCGAGACCATTCTCTTTTGTCGGGAACGTGATCCGGACCAGGAGCGCTGGCATGGCAAGATCACCGGACCAGAACGGGCGATGCAGTTGTATGGTATTGACGATGCGTTTCCCATCACTGACATGGACGACATCCTGCCAGGCCTGATTGAAGGCAGGAGCAAGTTGTATTACACCATGGGGGCGTTCCCGGAATTCGATCGACGAGTCATTGGGTGGGTCAAGCAACTGTCCGGCAACAAGCAATCCGGCAGTATGCCTCCTGGAGAATTTGTCCAGTTGGGGCAATACCTGCATGAGCTGCGTCTGGTCAAGACTGCACCTGAAATCGAGGTCATGAAATTTGGTGCCGGGATTACGGGTCGGGGGCACAGGCGCCTGATGACAACAATTGTGCCCGGGATGAAAGAGTATCAGCTTGAGGCCGAGTTCCAACATGAACTCACCATGTCCGGCGCACGCAGCACGGCCTATCCTTCTATTGTCGGTGGCGGCAACAACGCCTGTATTCTGCATTATATTTCAAACGATGAATCACTGAAGGCCGGGGACCTGGTGCTAGTGGATGCAGGGGCCGAATATGAATACTACGCTTCCGACGTGACCCGGACCTTTCCTGTCAATGGTAAATTTTCGAAAGCACAAAAGCAGATTTATGAAATAGTGTTGCAAGCCCAACTGGCTGCCATCGATATGGTCCTGCCGGGCAATCACTGGAACCAGCCCCATGAAGCTGCCGTGCGAATAATTACCCGGGGCCTTATGGAGTTGGGCCTGCTTCCTGGGGAGCTTGACGCTCTGGTGGGTGAGGAAGCCTGTAAGAAATTCTATATGCACCGCACTGGCCACTGGCTGGGCCTTGATGTGCATGATGTGGGGGAGTACAAGGTTGGCGGTGAGTGGCGCGTGTTCGAACCGGGTATGGTAACGACAATTGAACCGGGCATTTATCTATCCGATGAGCTGCCGGACATTCCGGCAAAATTTCGTGGTATCGGTATCCGGATTGAAGATGATGTCCTGGTCACCTCCAATGGTCATGAAGTGTTGACCGGGGGGATTCCCAAAACTGTCGACGAAATTGAGAATCTCATGGCATCCCGGAACAATAGTGACAACGTTAGCGATGGTAATTCCCAACGTGCTTGAGACTGATGTCCTCATTGTCGGTGGCGGCCTGGTTGGGTTGTCACTTGCCAGCGCTTTAAAGCCGGGGGGCTTGACCGTCACCTTGATTGACGCGGGGCCCGCGCCCCACTTGGAACAGAGGCGGTCTCCTTCGAGACAGGATTACCTGCTGGATAGTGGAATCAATCCGCGAGTCAGTACTATCAATCCGGCTTCATATGAGTTCCTCAAACGTATCAATGGATGGCCGGTTGATGATCGAGTATGCGCCCTTACAGGCATGTTAGTTTGGGATGCCAGGGGGACTGCCAGGATCGAATTTGACACCACCATGACGGATGACCCGTATTTGGGCTATGTGGTTGAAAACCTGAATATTCTGTCCAGGTTATATGAGGGCGCCAGGAATATTCCCGGCGTCACATTGCATTTCGAAACGACCATCGAATCAATCAGGCGAATTGAATCCGGGTATCTGGTACGCCTCGCAGGCGGTACTGAGATTGGTTGTAACCTACTGGTTGGTGCAGATGGAGGCAATTCCGTCGTTCGGAACGCTTGCCAAATGCGTGCGATCGAGTGGAGCTATGACCAGGATGCCATTGTGACGACCATCTTGACGCAAGAGCGACACGGAAACATTGCCCGCCAGTGCTTTACAGAACATGGGCCGCTAGCATTCCTGCCGCTCTCATCGGACGAACAGAACTTGTGCTCTATTGTCTGGTCAAGTGACGTCAAACAGGAGCTCATTGAGCTTTCAGATGATGAATTTTGTCGGCGACTGACGCGGGCGAGCGAATCCGTGCTGGGCGACATTATTGCCACAGATCAACGTTTCAGCTTTCCTCTGCGTGCCCATCATGCCCTGCGATATACAAAGCCCCATATTGCCCTGGTCGGTGATGCCGCCCACACGATCCATCCGCTGGCAGGTCAGGGTGCGAACCTGGGTCTTGCCGATTCCAGGGCCTTGGCTAACTTGCTCAACGACTGCCGCCTGACTGGCCAGGAGCCCGGCCACGCCGGATTGTTGCGGCGCTACGAGGCTAGCCGCCAACCAGCCGACCTCCTTATGACAATCGTTATGGAAGGATTCAAGCGCCTGTACCAATCAGGTAGCCCGGCGGTCAATTGGCTGCGCAATACGGGCACTCGACTTGTGGATAAGACCCCGGGGCTCAAGTCCCTGGTCATACAGCTTGCCTCGGGACGTTAGCATCGGCCAGGTTTTACCTCAAAGCAGATTCAATCTGGACCTGAGCGAGTCTCACTGTCCCGGCCATGGCTAAAAAGATAGAATAGCGCGTCTCATTCCAATGTCAGGACTTTCACGGTAATCCATGGGCCAGCAAACGCCAATCTATCCACTGCACGTGGCAGCCAATGCGAAAATCGTGGACTTTGGTGGATGGGATATGCCCATCCACTATGGCTCCCAATTGGAAGAGCATCACAAAATCAGGACAGACGCCGGTATGTGTGATGTCTCCCACATGACAGTGGTCGATATCGAGGGCGATGATGTGACCGCCTACTTAAGCTATTTATTGTGTAACGACGTCGCCAAACTCGATGAACCTTTCAAGGCGCTCTATACCGCCATGTTAAACCAAAGTGGCGGGATACTCGATGACCTGATTGTCTACCGGCAAGCCGATGGATACCGGTTGGTTGTCAACTGTGCGACGAGGCAAAAGGACCTTGTCTGGATGCGCCAGCAATCGGTAGGCTTTAGTGTTGAGATCATTGAACGAGCAGACCTTGCAATTATTGCTGTGCAAGGTCCTGCCAGCGTCGCCAGGTTAAAAAATGTTATCGACCAGGCAGCAGGAGAGGCGATAGATAAACTGAAGCCATTTACCTGTTGCGTTTACAACGATTGGTTTATGGCGCGGACAGGCTATACGGGCGAAGTTGGGATCGAGGTTATTCTGCCGAATAAGGACGCGCCGGACTTGTGGCGTAGTTTGGCGCAAGCAGGAGTTGCGCCGATCGGGCTTGGCGCGAGGGACACCCTGCGACTTGAGGCAGGTATGAATCTTTACGGCAGCGATATGGATGAAACCGTCTCACCTTATGAATCGAATATCGGTTTTACTGTTGTACTCGATGGTGATCGAAAATTCATTGGTCGAGAGGCGTTATTGAAGCAAAAGAACGCCGGAATTCCGCGTAAATTGACCGGTCTTGTCATGAAAGCGCGTGGTGTCTTGCGTGCTCACTATCCCGTTTACGCCAGTGATCGATTAATAGGTGAGGTAACCAGCGGAGCTTTTTCTCCTACGCTACAACATTCTATAGCGCTGGCACGTGTCGAGCGAACCTTCGAGGGCGAGTTGTCGGTAGAAATTCGTAGTAAGCGAGTACCGGTTGCCGAAGCCAGGCCGCCCTTCGTGAGGAACGGCAAGCAAGTTTACAAACTTCTCGATTAGTTGCGACCCATTCATAGGAAAAACGAGCAGAGGATCAAAAAAATGGCTGAATTTCCGGGTGATCTCAAGTATGCACAAACCCATGAATGGGCGAGGCTAGAGACTGATGGCACCGTCACCGTCGGTATTTCTGATCACGCCCAGGAATCCCTGGGTGATGTCGTCTTTGTGGAATTGCCTGAGCTCGGCTCTGAGCTGGAAGGCAAAGGGGAAGCCGGTGTGGTCGAGTCAGTCAAGGCGGCTTCTGACATATATGCGCCGATTGCCGGACGAGTCATTGCCATAAATGAAACGTTGGAAGACGCACCAGAGACGGTCAATGAATCACCCTATGATGATGGCTGGTTCTTCAAGCTCGAACCCGCTGATGAAACGGAATTGGAATCACTTCTGACTCCGGAACAGTACGAAGAATTTTGTGAGAACGAAGATCACTAGCTGTGGACATTTAAGGAAGCTGTAATGCCATTTGTACCCCATACGCCTGATGATGAGCAAATCATGCTCGATACGATTGGTGTTGATTCCATCGAAGCCTTGTTTGATGAGATTCCATCGGATCTCCGCTCAGGGGTACTGCGCAATACGCCTGCCGCCATAACGGAGATGGAACTGCTTCGACTCATGACCGAGCGTTCTGCACGGGACAAAACAGAACTCTGCTTTATCGGTGCAGGGGCTTATCAACATCATATACCGAGCGCGGTCTGGGACCTGGTTGGCCGCGGTGAGTATTTGACCGCGTATACGCCATACCAGGCCGAAGCCAGTCAGGGAACGTTACAGGTCATTTATGAATTTCAGACCATGATTGCCAGACTTAACTCCATGGATGTATCCAATGCGTCAGTCTATGAGGGCGGCTCGGCGCTTGCTGAAGCAATCCTTATGGCAGTCCGTGGCAATCGCAAGTCAAAGTCACGCCGCATATTGTGCCCGGCAACCCTTCATCCAGGCTATTTGTCGGCGTGCCGTAACATCGTGCGAAACCAGGGTATCGAGATTGACCTTATTGGATTCGATGACAGCAGCGGCGTTACTGACGCAAGCGAGCTCACATCATTTAGCGGAGACGACTTTGCTGCGGTGGTCGTTCCATACCCGAACTTTTTCGGTTGTCTTGAAGATGCTGATATGTTGACGGACTGGGCGCATGAACAAGGAGCGCTGGCGATTGGCGTCGTCAATCCGACCGCGCTCTCGATACTGAAGCCTCCGGGTGAGTGGGGAGAATCGGGTGCCGACATTGTGGTTGGCGAAGGCCAGCCACTTGGGATCCCGGTTTCCTCCGGGGGACCTTATTGTGGATTTATGTGTTGTACAAAGGCACTTGTTCGTCAAATGCCAGGACGAATCATTGGGCGCACCGTGGACCTTGAAGGCAAGACCGGTTTTAGCTTGACACTGCAGGCAAGAGAGCAGCACATTCGCCGGGCGAAAGCGACTTCAAATATCTGTACCAACCAGGGGCTTTTGATGACCGCAGCGACCATCTATATGAGCCTGATGGGTGATGAGGGGTTGCGCTCGGTTGCCCGCCATTGCCACAGTGGCACGATTGATCTGGTGGCGAAAGCAGCTGCAATTGAAGGTGTATCGAGAAGATTTGCAGCGCCAATATTCCATGAAGTTGTGCTCCGATTGCCGGGTCCGGCAAAAGATATCCTCCGGCGCATGGCTGAGAATGGGATTCTGGCGGGTTATGACCTTGGCGAGTGTGATCCCGAACTCGCTGACTGCATGCTGGTCAATGTGACGGAAACCAAAACCGCAGCTGACATCGAGCGATTTGTAGAAAGCCTGCAAATGGCTGTTGGAGAAGTGTCATGTTGATTTACGAGCTGGGCAGCAAAGGTCGGAGTGCGCGTGCCCAGTATAAGCCTTCCGGCACGGAAGTCCGAAGTGAGATACCCGCAAACCATGTCCGCAAGACAAGCGCGGGGTTACCAGAAGTGTCTGAACTGCAAGTCGTGCGGCACTATACCAATCTGTCGAAAAAGAATTTTTCAATCGATGGACAATTCTATCCGTTGGGTTCCTGCACGATGAAATATAATCCACGGGGCGCTCATCGTGCCGCCAGCATTCCAGCATTTTTGGACAGGCATCCGCTGGCACCAGAGCGCAACAGTCAGGGTTTTTTGAGCTGCATGTTCGAACTCCAGGAATACCTGAAAGATGTTACTGGCATGCAAGCGGTGTCACTCACACCCATGGCCGGTGCGCAAGGTGAATTTGCCGGTGTCGCTATGATTCGTGCGTATCATGATAAGCGTGGCGACAGTGAGCGAAATGAGATTCTCATCCCGAATGCCGCTCATGGTACCAATCCTGCGACTGCGGTCATGTGCGGATACCAGGTGCGCGAGGTCGCGGTTAACAGTGAAGGTGACGTTGACCTTGAGGCACTTAAGGCAGCCGTTGGTCCCCAGACGGCGGGGCTGATGATGACGAATCCATCTACCTGCGGTGTGTTCGAGCGTAAGGTTGCAGAAATTGCCACGATTGTTCACGAGGCTGGTGGTCTCTTGTATTACGATGGCGCCAATCTGAACGCGATTCTTGGCAAGGTCAAACCTGGCGATATGGGCTTTGACGTCTTGCATATGAATCTGCACAAAACTTTTGCGACACCTCACGGTGGTGGCGGACCCGGTGCTGGCCCTGTGGGCGTTGGCCCCAGACTCGAACCCTTTGTGCCAACGCCGATTGTTGGAAAGCGTACCGAGCATGGCGAAGATTACTACTATTGGATGGGTAAACGAGAAATTCCGGACACCATCGGCAATCTTTCGGCATTTATGGGTAATGCGGGAATATTATTGCGCGCCTACGCTTATGCCAGGTTGTTAGGGCGAGAAGGCATGCATCGGGTTGGTGAATATGCGACGTTGAATGCAAACTATATGGCGCGAAAGTTGGAGCAGGCAGGCTTTCGTCTTGCGTATCCTTCACGCCGGGCAACGCACGAATTTATCATTACGCTGTCCCGGGAAGCGAAGGAACTGGGAGTTAATGCCATGGACTTTGCCAAGCGCTTGTTGGACTATGGCTACCATGCCCCGACTACCTACTTCCCATTGCTTATTCCTGAGTGTCTATTGATCGAACCGACAGAGACAGAGTCGCGAGAAGAGATCGATGGTTTCGTTGAAGCGATGTCAGCTATTCTGGCAGAGGCGAAAAGTTGTCCCGAAAAGGTAACTTCCGCACCGCAGACGATGCCAGTCAAACGACTGGACGACGTCAAGGCGGCCCGGGATCTTGATCTGGTTTACCGGGAATCCCGCTGATGGGTCAGTTCAAGCTCAAATTCCTCGAGCTGATGACTGATCGCGGAAAGCATCAAGGGTAGTTTTGCGCGATCAGCTTCTGATGGTTGTGGATCATTCAGTATCGTGACCGCCTGGTCCAGCGTGCTGTCTAGATTCCGGGTTGTCTCTGGTCTTATTCCTGCAAGGATCGAGAGCAGTGTTGAATCACTGGCGAATATCGCACGCAGTGTTTGTGTCTCGTAACGCAGGTTCTCAAGTGAAGACTTACTGTACTGACAATGACCCTGGTCAGAATCGACGATCAAATTAGCTTGCTGGAACCCGCTTAGCGCTGAGCGTCGCCCCCCGGCGATGATAGCCTTCAGGCGTTGTGCCGGCGATGGCGATACAGTGGTGATCGCGGTACGGGTCAAGTCGTCCACCAGGGTCTCGACCGTGTTAGCCAGTTCAGTCGTGACAATCATCACAAGCTGCCTGCGTCGTTCGATAACGTCTGCCTCGAGCGATTCCAATGTCGTGGGTACAAAATCCTCGATTGGACGGGCGAATGCATAATACTCAAGCGGGTGAAACCCCAGGCTTGCTTCCGACGGATCTGTAAATCCATGTTGTCCGATCAACGTTTCCCGCGAGATAGTCAGAGTAAAGTCATTGATAATACCGCTATCCTGGTATTCGGGTAGTGAGTCCAGGAATCCGGGTTCGATGGGCCAGGCGTCAATGCTAAATAAACTCCTGTTCACCTCGTGAATCCGTATCAGGGGTAGTGTTCGACTGAATTGATTATGTGCCGCCAACCACGCCTGCTGTAGCGTCTGTCTACTTTCAGGATCAGGCTCTGCAAGGAATGCGACAAGTGCAAGCGACAGGTTGTCGAGTAGTGGCGGAAGTCTGTTGGCCTGCTCCTGCGCCAGATTCATTATTCTTGCCTCGACGATGGCAATGTCCGCAGTCGGCTCGATGATAGCTGGCCCTGACCGCTCCGGAGATTGATCGCATCCAATGATGATCATAAGGGCAATGGCCCACGAAGCGAGCGCACCCGGTGCCGGGGATCGACAGCTCATCCACGAAGAGTCAGTACAGGCCACGCGCGCTCCTTTGCAATCCGCAGCAATTCGGGGTCTGGATCGACGACATGAGGATTGTCCACCAGTTCCAGCATCGGCAAGTCATTTTTCGAATCAGAGTAACAAAAACTTCCTTCAAGGGACTGATCATGCTCGGAGAGCCATTCCTTTATGCGGATGACTTTTCCTTCCTTAAAACTGGGGATCCCAACTATTTCACCGGTGTAGCGCCCATCTCTGATCTCGGGGGTGGGAGCAATCAGGTGCTTGATCCCGAAATACTCGACAATTGGCGAGGTGATAAACTCGATCGTTGCCGTGACAACGACCAAGCAGTCGCCTTTCTCTCTGTGTGATTCGACCAGGGATATTGCTTTTGGTAATAACATGGGCTTGATGTACTCTGCCAGAAACTCCGCCCGCAATGAGCGGAGGACATCCATGTCGTGTTGGGCGAGGACCGAGCAGGAAAATCGCATGTACGCATCAATATCCAGCGTGCCGCGTTTGTAATCGGCAAAGAAAGCCTGGTTAATGTGGCGGTGATGTTCTGCGTCCACGAGTCCCTTATCAGCAACAAACTCGCCCCAGGCGTGGTCGCTGTCCGTGGCTATCAATGTTTCATCCAGATCAAATATTGCCAGTACCAAGTTAATCCTCCGGTTACGTAAGACGCTGCCATGGCGGGCCCAAGGAGATGTTTGCTGAAAATCACATATTCAGCGACAATGATTTCAGCGTTGCAATTACGTGGTCAACATCGACGTTACGGCACGATAGTTGATAATAACGTAGTTGCGGTATTAAACGGTGAACAGATCGGGAATTCCAGATTGATCGATTCAGACGGTTATCGACCCAATGTCGGTATTATTGTGGCCAATGATCAAGGTCAGGTGCTCTGGGCACGACGGGTTGGCCAGGATGCGTGGCAGTTCCCTCAAGGTGGGATAAAGCAAGCAGAAACACCGGAAGAAGCACTCTATCGTGAATTACAGGAAGAGATCGGACTCGCACCCGATAGTGTTGCAATTGTCGGCTGCACCCGAGGATGGTTAAGATATAAGTTGCCGCGGCGGTTGCTTCGCCAGAATCACTCGAGTTTTGTTGGCCAGAAGCAGAAGTGGTACCTGCTCAAGATGCTGGCACCAGACCACGCGGTGTCTTTTCGGTATTCGGAGAAACCCGAGTTTGATTTCTGGCAGTGGGTAACTTATTGGTATCCACTTGGCCAGGTAGTTGCATTTAAAAAGGATGTTTATAGAAGGGCTATGAAGGAGCTTGCGCCATACGTATCAAAATGCCTAACCTGATTCCAAACGTGAATTTGGTACAGCCGCTTTAATTAGACCTTCAAATCCCGAGTCCTATAACCTGAAGCCTTAAATTGAGAAGGTATCGATAGAATATGCTTGAAGTTCTTCGGCGAGTCATCCAGGAGGTCAACTCCGCGCGGGACCTTCCCACGGCGCTGGATATCATCGTAGATCGTGTCCAGCAAGCGATGGGTACGCAAGTGTGTAGCGTCTATCTTCTCGACCCTGAACGCCAGAAATATGTGTTTATGGCAACGCGTGGTCTGAATAAGGACGCGATTGGCAGTGTCACCCTGGACCTGAATGAAGGACTGGTTGGTCTGGTAGGGGAACGTGCCGAACCAATCAACCTGGACAATGCGCCCAGCCATCCTCGTTACCACTATGTAAAAGAAGTCGGGGAAGAACCGTTCAATTCATTTCTGGGCGTGCCTATTATCCACCACCGTAAAGTGCTTGGTGTGCTCGTGGTTCAGCAACAAGAGGCGCGACGATATGACGAAGGCGAAGAAGCATTCCTGATTACCTTGTCGGCCCAATTGGCTGGCGTTATAGCGCATGCGCGCGCTACCGGGGCGCTGTCCCTGACGGATTCGTCAACAGAATTACCAGCCAGTCGTTTTGAAGGCAAGCAAGGCGCTGCAGGTGTTGCCATCGGCACTGCAGTGGTCATCTATCCCGACGCGCTTTTGCATACGGTGCCGGACCGGAAATCGTCAAACAGGCGAGACGAGATCAAACAACTTCGCCAGGCGGTGAAGGAAACACGCAAGGAAGTCCGGGATATTTCGAAAAAGTTGTCGGATCGCCTCCGACCGGAAGATCTCGCGCTGTTCGAGGCCTATCTTCACATGCTGGATGAATCTGCCATCACCGGCGAGATAATTGAGTTGATTGAAGCAGGCGACTGGGTACAAACCGCCTTGCGGAAAGTGATCTTTAATCATGTGTCGAATTTCGAGGCCATGGATGATCCCTACTTGCGAGAACGTGGGAGTGATGTGCGAGACCTGGGGCGACGTGTCCTCTCGAAACTCCAGAGCAAGGAAGAGCAACGTACCAGTTTCCCGAAGGACACGATACTGGTGGCGGAGGAGTTGACACCGGGCATGATGGCACAGGTGCCAAGGGAGTGCCTGCGTGGAATGGTTTCAGTCAAGGGCTCACCGAGTTCGCATGTGGCAATTCTGGCAAGGGCCATGGACTTGCCAACGGTGGTAGGCGTTGAAGACCTACCTATCGCCTTGATTGAAGAAAAGCCGATTATCGTTGATGGATTTCAGGGCGTCGCCATCACGTATCCGAATCCGGAACAGTTGGCGTTCTATCAGGGTGTCGCCGAAGAGGAGACCGCGCTTTTCAAGGGTCTTGAAGCCCTCAAAGATGAACGTTGCGTAACACCCGACGGGCACAGGGTAAGACTTTGGGTTAACACTGGCCTGATGACTGATGTGATTCGATCCCTCGATCGGGGCGCGGAGGGTGTTGGTCTCTACCGCACCGAAATTCATTTCATGATGAATGAGCGATTCCCCACGGAAGAGGAACAAAGAGTTATTTATCGTGAGCACCTGCAAGCCTTTGCTCCACGACCTGTGACCATGCGTACTCTGGATATCGGCGGCGATAAGAGCCTGCCTTACTTCCCCATCGAGGAAGAAAATCCATTCCTGGGATGGCGTGGTATCAGAGTGACGCTGGACCATCCTGAGATCTTCCTGTCCCAGGTGCGCGCCATGATCCGTGCTAACGAGGGCATTGATGCCTACCTTCGGATCATGATACCGATGGTTAGCAGTATTGCAGAGGTCGACGAAGCCCAACGGCTAATTAGTCAATGCTATCGTGAGCTGGTGGAAGAAGGCGTAGAAGTAGAAATGCCGGATGTTGGGGTTATGATTGAAGTGCCTGCAGCCGTCTATCAAGCCAGGGACATCATAAAGCGGGTCGATTTTCTTTCAGTCGGTAGTAATGACCTTATTCAGTATATGTTGGCGGTTGACCGCAATAATGCCAGGGTAGCAGAGCTGTTCCAGGAATTTCATCCTGCAGTAATACACGCATTGAAAGATGTGGTCGATGCCTGTCATGGCGAAAAGAAACATTTGGGCATTTGCGGTGAGATGGCCGGTAATCCTTCGGCAGCAGTGCTGCTGATGGCGATGGGATTCGATGTTTTGTCGATGAACTCTACCAATCTTTTGATGGTGAAGTGGGCACTCCGGTCATTTGACATGGCTAAAGCCAAACGCATTCTTAACAAAGTGCTGAAGATGGATAACGCCTACCTGATCAAGAACTATGTCGATGACCAGATGCGCAAGGCCGGTCTTGGACAGATTCTCCGTCACAAGTCGACTGTTTGACACCTCTTGTGATTCAAGCTCGCTGACGCTCGATACTAAATTCGTAGATATGAACCTGATCCTGCACACCCATGGGTTTGAAATTCCTTTCTTCAAAGTAAACATCGCCTGAGGTCGAGACGCATACAACGGTGGATGCACTGGTACCGTACCTTTCAGTCGCAATGAAACTTTGTGAGAAAGGTTCACCGTCTCCTTCACAGAATAACAGTTTGAATAGGTTGGCAGGCGTGAACGATTCTTCCAGTGTTGTCGATAATTGATTGCGTCCACGAGTGACTTTTGGCCAATCACAATTGAGTAACTGATTACTTAAACCGTAACATCCAGGTACAAGTTCGCGAATGTGCTTTTCGCGGTTACTATAGTAAAAACATCGCTCGCCATCGAATACGATAAGGTTAAATCCCCTGTACTCATTTGCGACCTTGTGAACTTGTTTGAGGTAGGTCACGCAACTGGCGCTGGATGTCAGGAAGTTCGCGGTTAGTTCACCACGTGACCGCGGAGGTAGTGGCTCAGGAGGGTCCTCGCGAAAGTTGGTAACCGCGGCGAACCGACCCTTACGGGTGATTCCAAGCCAGGTGCCACCGGCTTGAAGGTCTCTGCCGCCAAGTACCTGTGGCGCATCACGCCAGAATGCCGCCTGTGCTGTCGCTCGGGCGTACAACTCGTCACGATTGGCCGCGACCACCAGTTTATGTGAATCTCCCGGTTGAACTGCCAGCAGTATCAGGCACATAACATCCAAAATCAGTGTCGATGAGATCCCCAGTTTACCAGAGTGACAAGGTATAATGGGCGCCACGCTCTTCGGTTGCCAGTTGCACCCAGGACCCAACATTTGATTGTTTGTATGGTATTGATCACATGATGCGTTATCCGGATATTGATCCGATCGCCATAAGCCTCGGCCCGATCGACATTCATTGGTACGCCGTAAGCTATCTGGTGGGAATCGGACTTGCATGGTGGGCACTGGGTCGGCGTGCAGCCACTCAGAAGTTGCCATGGAATGACGAGCAGCTATCTGATCTGGTGTTTTACATTGTATTCGGTGTGGTGCTGGGTGGTCGCGTAGGATACATGGTGTTTTATAACTTCGGGGCCTTGCTCGAATCCCCGCTTTCCCTGTTCAGGATCTGGGAAGGAGGTATGTCTTTCCATGGCGGCATGCTGGGAGTGCTGGTGGCGCTGTATCTCTATGCCCGCTGGCACGGGCGGTCTTTTTTTAACGTTACAGATTTTGTCGTGCCGGGCGTGCCGATTGCGCTGGGGTCAGGCCGGCTCGGTAATTTTGCAAATTCAGAATTACCCGGCAGACAAACCGATGTGCCCTGGGCGCTCATCTATCCTGGTGATGTGGTAGGGAGGCATCCGTCTTCGCTGTATCAGTTCTTCCTCGAAGGCATCGTGCTGTTTACTATCCTATGGCTTTACAGCCGCAAACGACGACCAGAAATGGCGGTGTCAGGCTTATTCCTGATAGGGTATGGCACGGTGAGAATTGTCTCAGAATTCTTCCGGGAACCCGACGCCCATATCGGATTTGTCGCTTTTGCCTGGGTTACGATGGGCCAGATCCTGTCATTGCCCATGCTGATCCTGGGTATGGGATTAATGACGTACGCGGTAAGCCGTCGTGACAATTCCTGAATCATTAACATCAGAACGCTAAGAGTAAGGGCCACCATGATTATCAAACCAAGAATAAAAGGATTTCTTTGTACCACAGCCCACCCGGTTGGCTGCGCCAGGGATGTTGAAAACCAGATTCGGCATGTCAAGTCGCAAGGCGCAATTGAAAAAGGCCCAAAGAAGGTACTCGTAATTGGTGCCTCCGGCGGCTATGGGCTGGCTTCGAGAATAACCGCCGCTTTCGGCTCGGGCGCAGCCACCATCGGCGTGTTCTTTGAGCGGCCAGCTGATGACCGGCGTACGGCGTCACCTGGATGGTACAAATCTGCGGCGTTTACACATATGGCGCAGACGCAAGGACTGTATGCAAAAAACCTGAATGGGGATGCTTTCTCCAGTGAACTCAAACAGCAAACCATCGATCTCATTAAAGCGGATTTGGGTCAGGTCGACATGGTGATCTATTCGCTGGCCGCGCCAGCGAGGCAGCTTCCTGACGGCACGCTGGTACGCAGTGCACTCAAACCCATTGGTGAAGCATTTGAGGGTGCGACCATTGACTTTAATACGGCAGAATTACGGCCCATCAGCCTTGAGCCAGCGAGCCAGCAAGAGATTGATGACACCGTCAAAGTCATGGGCGGTGAAGACTGGGAACTCTGGATTCATGCGCTACTCGATGCTGGTGTCCTGGCGAATGGTTGCATCACAACCAACTATACGTATCTCGGTAGTGAAGTTACCTGGCCGATTTACTATCACGGTACGATTGGCAAGGCTAAAGAAGACCTGGACCGGGCGGCCAAGGCACTGGCCGTGCCTTTGCAGCAGGTCAATGGGAAGGCTTATATCGCGGTCATGAAGGGTTTGATGACGCAAGCTGCCTCGGCGATACCTGGTATGGCGGTTTACTTGTCCCTGCTCTTCAAGATTATGAAAGAAAAAGATACACATGAAGGCTGTATTGAACAGACCACACGGCTGTTTCATGAGCAGCTGTTTTCAGGCAGCAAGATGCGCCTCGATGAAGCTGGCCGGATTCGTATGGACGACCTTGAACTAACTGATGAGGTCCAGTCATGGGTGAAAGAAAAGTGGCCCCGGGTCTCCAATGAAACGATCAGCGAAATAACCGACTTCGCCGGCTATAAGGAAGCATTCCTCAATATGCATGGCTTTGGATTTGAAGGCGTTGACTATGAAGCTGACGTCCCCCATGAGATCGCTATGGATCTCGCCAGCTGATCGTAGCCGGGTATAAATTGGCTGTCCTCCCTTCAGAGGTTCATCTAAGTGACCAGGTGGTTTCAGTGCGCCGCTATCGGCTAACGCATGAGATCGGTTTTAGGAATGTGGTCAGGTATAATCCGCGTTTTTTATATTCCCCAGAAAGGTAATTCGGTTCCGAATGGACGACGCACTGTACAACTCGACTTTTCTTAAGGCCTGTCGCGGAGAAGCGACAGACTATACGCCAATCTGGCTCAATCGACAGGCCGGGCGCTACATGCCTGAGTATCATAAAGTCAAAGGGAATACACAGAGTCTCGAATTTTTCAAATCACCGCAGCTTGCGGCAAAAGCGACCTGCGATGCCCAACGCATTCTCGGCGTCGATGCGGCAATCATGTTTGCGGACCTATTGCCCATTCTTGAGCCGATGGGACTAAAACTCGATTACCTGCCTGGCGTTGGTCCCAATATAGACAATCCTGTTCGCACTCATGCCGACATTGATGCGATCAGGATTACCAGGTCTAAAGATAGCATGCCGTATATTGAAGAAGTTATCAGTTTGATTCGATCGGAATTGCCCAGGGATATCCCACTGATCGGCTTTGGGGGTGCACCTTTTACACTGGCGTCCTACGCCATAGAAGGCAAGGGCTCGCGAAACTATGTCTTTGTCAAACAGATGATGTACAGCGATCCCGGGATGTTTAATGAGCTGATGACTCGTATTACCGACTGTGTCATTGACTATATGAATTACCAGATCGAATCTGGCGTGCAGGCTGTGCAGTTATTTGACAGTTGGGTTGGCTGCCTTTCGATAGCCGACTACAATCGGTATGTGTTTCCCCATAGCCAGCGGTTGATGCAATCCATTTCAGGTCGTGTTCCCGTCATCCACTTTGGTACAGGGAACCCTGCTCTCGTACCTCGTATGGCAGAAGCAGGAGGAGACGTGCTGGCCCTGGATTGGCGTACGCCTTTGATGGAAGCCTGGGATCGGACCGGCGTCAAATCAGTTCAGGGCAATATGGATCCGATCGCCCTGTGTGCCGAGCGGGCAGCGGTTGAACAAATCGCCAGGGATCTGTTGGACGAGGTGGGTGGTCGCGCCGGTCATATCTTTAACCTGGGACACGGCATAATTCCTGAGACGCCAGTCGACAATGTCAAGGCACTGGTCAACCTGGTTCAGGAATATTCGGACCGTAGGTGAAAGCCGCTAGAGTAACTTCTCGAACAATTTGGAATTGCGCTGCCAGTTATACAATGACTTTCGCTCATGCGGGAGAGTGTCCACATCGGCTTGTTTGAAACCGCGCTCGGTAAACCAGTGAGCGGTATGGGTTGTTAACACGAAGATCGCGTTCATGGAGAGTCCGCGTGCTATGGTTTCAATCGCTTGCAGCAGCAATTCGCCACGATCATTGTCCCGGTAGTCGGGATGGGTTGCAAGACACGCCAGTTCACCCTTGCCTTCGAATGGATACAGCGCAGCGCAGCTGACAATCATGCCGTCACGTTCGATGACGGTGAAGCGTGAAATCTCCGATTCAAGTAATTCACGTGATCGTTTTACAAGGATGCCATCGGCTTCGAGTGGGGCGATTAATTCGATAATCCCCGCGACATCGTCTGGTGTGGCACTTCTGACTTTTTCATAACTGGTCCGGGCAATCTGGGTCCCGGAACCATCGCGAGTGAACAGTTCTTCAAGTAGCGCACCATCAGTCGTGTAACTGACCAGATGACAGCGGTTAACATCCTTGAGACACGCGCGTCTGGCCTGGGCGAGCGGTGACAGGCGGTCGAGACCAGACTCATCGATAGCGCTGACTTTTAGTTCACTGATAAGCGTTCCACTATCATCGGTGATACCACGATCTTCAATATAATAGATTAACTTGTCCGCCATCATTGATGACGCCACTTCACTTGCGACTTCGACAGAATTAATATTGAAAATCTCACCAGACGGTGAGTAACCCAAAGGGGAAATCAGGACAATTGCCCCTGCATCCAGTTGTTGGGAAATCGCGCCAGTATTGACTTTGCGAACTTCGCCGGTGTTATGAAAGTCAATACCAGCTCGGACGCCATACGGTTTTGCTTTCAGGAAGTTGCCGGAAGTGACGACGATGTCAGCGCCATGCTGGGGTGAATTAACGACACCCATACTGAGCTTTGACTCTATATCAGTACGAATTCGGCCGATAGCTTCTTGTACCTGTGGCAGGATGTCGGGAGTTGTAATTCTCACTCCGCGCTCGAACACGCAATCCTTGCCTGAAGCCATGAGCTGACGATCGATCTGTGGAGCCGCACCATGTACTACAACCAACCGGACACCAAGACTGTGCAGTAACACCAGGTCATTGATGATGTTGGGAAGGTTTTCGTGCTCAAGCGCTGCACCGCCCAGATACAAAACAAATGTCCTGCCACGATGGGCGTTAATGTAGGGCGAAGAGTCCCTGAACCACTTCACGTGTTGTTGATTGTCGCTCATTATGACAGGCAGTATTTCTCAATAAGGGCGCGGATTATAGCAATAGTTGGATCGATTTGTTGCAGATCAATGAACTCGTTAGGTTGATGCGCCTGGTCAATGGAGCCAGGTCCCAGTACCACGGTCTGCATGCCAAGGTCAGTCAGGTAGGGAGCTTCTGTGGCAAATGCCACCGAGCATGGATTGGCCCCGGTCAACTTTCCGAGTTCGGTCGCGAGTTCGTCGCCGGAACTCAGGAACGGTGGGGTGGAAGGGTGCAGTAGCTCGAGGTTTACAGTCAGGCCCAGATCCGCCAGCTTGGGCGAGAGCCGCGCATCAATTTCTTCCTTGATCTGTAAGTTGTCCATCCCGGGCAGGACCCGGACATCGAAGGCAAGGTCCACGTGGTCACAAATGCGATTGGGGTTATCACCGCCGTGAATACAGCCCAGGTTCAGGGTCGGATAATCCACTTCGAATGCTTTGTTGCGGTACTTCTTGCGGAGTTCCTCGCGAAACGCACAGAGCTCATCGAGTACCCGTGCGGTTGCGTCCAGGGCACTATTACCAAGATCCGGATTGGATGAGTGCCCGGAGCTGCCCTTGATTTTGAGTGACAGCATCATAATGCCCTTGTGCTGGGTAACCGGTGCAAGGGAGGTCGGTTCGCCGATCACCGCGAAGCGAGCATGATTCATCTGGGCTGCTGTTAGTGCGCGTGCTCCGCTCATCGAAGACTCTTCATCGGCAGTACCGAGGATCGTTAGTGGCTGTTTGAATGGCCTGCCCATCAGTGGGGCCAGCGCCTCGATCACGAGCGCAAAGAAGCTCTTCATGTCACAAGTGCCGAGGCCATACCAACGATCACCTTGTTCAGTCAGCTTGAAGGGGTCGGTCTGCCAAAGGTGCTCATCCAGAGGCACTGTGTCAGTGTGACCTGCCAGCACCAGGCCACCCTCACCCCTGCCATGGTTTGCAATCAGGTTGGCCTTGCCGGGCCGCCCGGAGATAGGCGAAATGACGATATCGAAACCCAGTGGCTCCAACCAGTTTGTGAGCTTGTGAACCACCTCCAGATTACTAAGGTCGTATTGTGGCAATGTGCTGCTTACAGAAGGCGTTGCAATGAGGTCTGTGACCATTTCCTTCAATCGTGGTGTGTTTGGCATCGAGTCCTCCAGATGGCCACCAGTGTAGCAACTTACGCACGGTAAAACGCCACCATCCAGCCCAGGGGAACGAAGAAAACCACCGCAAAAAGGTGTAAGCTGGGGCAGCAAAGACATGCACCGGACCGGAAAGAGGAGCGCAATGAGCGTTCACGAAATTGGCGGAAGTAAGCCGGACATCTCACTCAATTTACGTACCGTATTGAACGACCTGGTGGCGGATGGCCGCCTGTCCACTTCTGATGCGGATGAGCTGAGCCTCAAGACCCGCCGCAAGGACCAGTTGGACTGGAACCCGCTTGAGATGATCGCTGAGGAAGAAAAACCCGACCAGAAAAACCCGGGAGACTATCTTACCGCTGAGGCGCTGACACTGTGGTTATGCGAACGGGCCAATCAACCCTACAAGCGCATTGATCCGTTAAAGATCGACGCACAGGTAGTAACCCGGGTGATGTCCCATGAATTCGCCAAACGGCATGGAATCCTGGCGCTCGAAGTAAAGGATGACGAGGTGGTTATTGCCAGCGCACAGCCCTATGTGTCCGGCTGGGAAGCAACCATCCTGCAGTCACAGCCGGGTAAGCTCCTGACGCGAGTGATCTCCAATCCCTCGGATATCCGTCGCTATACGATGGAGTTCTACCAGATGGCACGTGCCGTCGGTAAAGCCAATGCAGAAGGCGGCAAGGGTGGTGGGCTATCCAATCTCGAGGCGATGCTCGAGATCGGCAAGATGGATTCGATGGAGGCGAATGATGCCCACATCATTAATATTGTGGATTGGCTCTTGCATTATGCCTTCTCGCAGCGCGCCAGTGACATTCACCTGGAGCCTCGGCGCGAGAAAGGCCGGGTCCGGTTTCGAATTGACGGGGTATTGCACCTGGTTTATGAACTGCCGGCGCCAGTGATGACGGCTGTCACCAGCCGCCTGAAGACCCTTGGGCGAATGGATGTCGCAGAAAAACGCAGGCCGCAGGACGGCCGCCTCAAAACAAAAAGTACCGACGGGCATGAAGTCGAGTTACGTATGTCAACGTTACCGACCGCCTTCGGTGAAAAGATGGTTATGCGGATTTTTGATCCGGACATCCTGCTCAAGACGTTTGAACAGCTGGGTCTTGCCAATGAAGACTTCGATCGTTGGCAACAGATGGTCAAGAACCCGAACGGCATTGTTCTTGTTACCGGCCCGACAGGGTCAGGTAAAACCACGACGTTATATTCCAGCCTCAAGCAGCTGGCAACCCCCGAGGTGAACGTTTGCACGATAGAGGATCCCATTGAGATGGTGGAGCCTTCATTCAATCAGATGCAGGTTCAACACAACATCAACCTGAACTTTGCAGATGGTGTTCGCGCGCTGCTGCGCCAGGACCCCGACATCATTATGGTGGGTGAGATTCGAGATCTTGAAACAGCGAATATGGCAATCCAGGCAGCGCTCACAGGCCACCTTGTGATCTCCACCTTGCATACGAACGATGCGCCATCGGCGATCACACGTTTACTTGAGCTGGGTGTTGCACCCTATCTGATCAAGGCGACGGTGCTGGGTGTTATGGCACAAAGGCTGGTCCGCACACTATGCCCGGAGTGCAAGTCCCGTTGTGATGTTGACGCCGATGGTTGGAAGCTACTGACAACGCCCTGGAAGCTGCAACAGCCCAGGCGAATGTACAGTGCAGTAGGGTGCCTTGAATGTCGTGAAACTGGTTTTATGGGTCGAGAGGGCATTTATGAACTCTTGCCCATGTCCGATGCCGTCAAGGTGCTGGTTACAGAAGGAACTGATTCCGGGAAGCTCCGTATGGCGGGAATGAAAGAAGGCATGAAAACGCTTCGCTTGAGTGGTGCCATGAAGGTTGCAAATGGTAAGACTACGATTGACGAGGTGATCAGGGTCGCACCTTTCTCCGGCACCGAATAGATAAGCTTGCGAGCTAATGAAATCCCGATTGGAGACGCTTGCAGGCGAAATCAGGGACGACGTCACGCGACTAGTGCCCTCGCTTTCCGCAGAGCGCCAGGTCGACGTTGTTTACGTCGCCAGTATCAGCGACTACTTCTATAAAAATCTGAAACGAGATGCGTCCGAAATCGTCGGCCTGTTTGAAAGCGGGGATATGGAACGGGAATACGGCGCGAGCGTCTACGAGAGGCAACTTGGTAGTCCGGACGTTTCCGATCTCGACAGGGTCCTGCGCACCGTGCGACGTCGAGAGATGTGTCGAATCATCTATCGAGACCTGATGCGTCTTGCCGACCTTACACAAACCACTCGCGATCTTTCCAATCTGGCCGATGCCGCTATCGAGACAGCACTCTCGGTACACTATCAATACAATTGCGAACGGTTTGGCGCACCTCTAGATGCCTCGGGCGATCCCCGGCAAATGAGCGTCCTGGCGCTTGGCAAACTGGGCGCCCAGGAATTAAACCTGTCTTCGGATATTGATCTTGTGTTCTTCTATGACGAACAGGGGACCGTCAGCGGTGAACGCGCGCTGACCCATCAGGAATTTTTTATGCGCACGGCGCGATCACTGATCGCGTCGCTAGACAAGATCGATGAGATTGGATTCGTGTTTCGTGTGGACATGCGTCTTCGGCCCTATGGCGAAAGTGGGCTTCTGATACTACACCGCGCCGCAATGGAAAAGTATTTCATCGAGCAGGGCCGTGACTGGGAAAGATACGCTTTTATCAAAGCCCGTGCTTGCGCCGGTGATGTCGCGCTGGGAGAAGACTTCCTTGAGTGGCTTGTACCATTTGTCTATCGAAAACACCTGGACTATGGTGCCATCGACTCGCTCCGTGAGATGAAGCGCCTCATTAACTATGAAGTAGATGTCAAGGGACTTGCGGATGATCTGAAACTCGGCCACGGTGGAATTCGTGAGGTCGAGTTCATTGTCCAGGCCTGCCAGATCATTTGGGGTGGTAATGAGCCGCAATTGAGGGAACGTAAGCTGCTCAAGGTTCTCGATTATTTGAAGGACCTTGGTTTATTACCAGAGGCAGATGTTAACGGATTACGAGCCGCCTATTGCTTCCTTCGGGACAGTGAACATGTTGTACAGGCAGAGGCTGACCGTCAAACCCAGAAACTCCCGAAAGAAGCGCTGTCCCGACAACGATTGGCCGTGGCCATGGGTTACACCGATTTTGAAAGTTATGCGCTGGCTCTGAACAAGCACAGAGAGACAGTCCGGGCCAGCTTTTCAACGTTTATGAGTTCGAACCGCGCCGAACGTGAGACGCTCGTTGAAGGTAATCTCTATTGGGTTTCAATCTGGCGCGATCCTGATTCCAGCAACTCCATCGAACTCCTGTCATCTTCAGGTTACGAAGATGCCGAAGGTACCGCTGCACGGCTCAAGGCTTTTGAGTCGCGCCTTGATGACAGTGACGTCCAGGAACTTGGTGCATCTCGTATTGATCGATTGATGCCGGTGCTGCTGATGCTGACCGCAAAGGAACAGAGTCCGGATAAAACACTGGAGCGACTGCTGGCTATTATCGACAGCATTTCCCGACGGACCACCTATGTCTCGTACCTGCTTGAAAACCTCGATGCATTAAAGCGCATGATTTATCTCTGTGGCATGAGTCCCTGGGTGGCTGAGCGACTGCAGAAATTTCCCATCCTGTTGTATGAACTGTCAGATCGTGTGACACACGAGGCCGTGTTCGAGCGCGACAAGCTGTATGAAGAGATGCGCCAGTTGATGCAGAACATCGAGTCTGGTGACCTGGAAGCACAAATGGATAGCCTGCGGCAGTTCAAGAACAGTTCTGTATTGAAGGTAGCGGTGTTTGAGCTGCTGGATTTGTTGTCGCTGATGAAAGCCTCGGATGCCCTGACAGATATTGCCGAGATTGTGCTCGATAAAGCTTTCAGGCTCGCCTGGACCTATCTTGTCGATCGCCATGGCGAGCCACTGGATCAATCAGGTAGTCCTGTGGGGCAATCATTTGCCATAGTTGCCTATGGCAAGTTAGGTGGCGTCGAACTCGGGTATGGTTCGGATCTGGATGTGCTATTTCTTCATGATGCCGACATTCGCGGAAATACGGACGGCAACAAGAGTATCGAAAATAGCGTATTCTTTTCTCGTCTGGGGCAGCGCATTGTCCATATCCTTACGAGCTTTACCCGGTTCGGTGTCCTCTATGAGGTGGATCTCCGGTTACGCCCGGACGGCAACAAGGGGCCCCTGGTTTCAACCTTTAGCGCCTATGAACGCTACTTGCGGGAAGAAGCCTGGACCTGGGAGCATCAGGCGCTGGTACGTGCCCGGTTCGTCGCCGGTAATCCCGGGCTGCGGGACAGATTCGAGGAAATTCGGCGAACTCGCCTGGCACAGCCGCGAGATAAGGCTGCATTGATGCAGGATGTCGTCGCGATGCGCCAGAAAATGCGCCAGCACCTCGAGAAAGGCACGACCACCAGATCCGCAGAAGTGCCGAGTGATGAGATATTGCTGTCAGGTTTTGACTTCAAGCATGGTGCCGGCGCGATTATCGACATTGAGTTCATGGTGCAGTATTCGGTCCTGGCCTATTCCTGCGAATACCCCGAATTGACGCGCTGGACTGACAAAATGCGGATTCTCGATGAGCTTGGTAGCCTGGGTATTTATAGCAGGCAAGAGGTCGAAATCTTGCAGGAAGCCTATCTGGCATACCGCGCGGCAGTGCACTATCAGTGGTTGGGTGGGGCCGTTTCGAGCTATGAACGGCTGAACCAGTACCGATCAGACGTGGTTGAAATCTGGAATCGCCATATGGCAGCGCCGGAGCCGGAGGAAGGATGAGGGGCGTACAGTCGCCGCGTATCAGGTGTAGAATACGCGGTTTCGACTGAGCAACAGGATTTGAAGATGTCTGATACATTGGCCGACCGGGATGGTGTTATCTGGTTCGACGGTGAACTGGTTCCATGGCGTGAAGCCAGGGTCCACGTTCTGACTCACACACTGCATTATGGCCTCGGTGTATTCGAGGGGGTAAGGGCCTATGCGACGGACAGGGGGCCTCTAATCTTTCGATTGCATGACCATACTGATCGACTGTTTCGTTCAGCGCACATTTTGGGCTTCCCGATGCCGTTTGAGAGGGCTGAGTTGATTGAGGCGCAAAAGACCGTTGTACGTGAAAACGAACTCAAAGAAGCCTATCTGCGACCCATGTGTTTTTATGGTTCCGAAGGTATGGGATTGCGTGCGGAAAATCTGAAACCCCATTGTATTATTGCTGCATGGGAGTGGCCGACTTACATGACGCCGGAAGCACGAGTCGAAGGCATCAAAGTACGTACTTCATCCTATACGCGTCACCATGTAAACATAACGATGTGTAAGGCCAAGGCAAACGGCAACTACATCAATTCGATGTTGGCGTTGAAGGAGGCGTTGGATAGTGGTTGTGATGAGGCGTTACTGCTGGACAACGAGGGCTACGTGGCCGAAGGTAGTGGTGAAAATATCTTTCTGGTTGAGAAAGGCAAACTGATAACGCCGGAGCTGACATCTTGCCTTGAAGGCATCACCCGCGCGACAGTCATCGATTTTTCCGAAGAGCTGGGTATTCCGGTAGTTGAGCGTCGTATTACCCGTGATGAAGTCTACATCGCAGAAGAAGCCTTCTTTACGGGTACTGCCGCTGAGGTCCTGCCCATTCGTGAACTTGATGGTCGCAAGATTGGCGCCGGTGTCCGTGGTCCGTTGACGGAGAAACTGCAAGTCATGTACTTCGACCAGGTACTGGGAAAACGTAATGAACATGTTGAGTGGTCGACTCCGGTTAGCTGAACGACTCCGGGATTGCGCCACGATAACCCTGTCAGCTTTCCATGAGTGACTCGCCTGAAAATCGTATATTGGTGGTTGCGCCTGCCTGGATCGGTGATATGGTGATGGCGCAATCCCTTTACAAAATGTTACGGCGAAAGAGCCCGGATTCGGAGATTGACGTTCTGGCCCCGGCCTCAACCTTGTCTTTAGTTGCCAGAATGCCAGAAGTGACCCTTGGTATTGGATTCAAACCTGGCCACGGCGAACTGAACCTTTCGTATCGCAAGGGGTTGGGCGAGAAGCTAAAGGAAAGGCGATATCGTCGAGCCTTTGTTTTACCAAACTCATTTAAATCTGCGCTAGTCCCCTTCTTCGCCGATATCCCGGTGCGTACGGGCTTCCGCGGTGAGTTTCGGTACCTCGTCATCAACGACATGCGCATGCCAGGTAAATCCAGATTGCCGCGGATGGTCGATCAGTTTGTTTCCCTTGGCGTACCGGCCGGAGCCGATCAACCGGAAATCGAGTATCCGCAATTGACAGCGGACGAAACTAATCTGGCGCAATGTCTTGAGACGCTCTCTCTGGATCTCTCAAGACCGGTGCTCGGTATCTGCCCTGGAGCCGAATTTGGCGAGGCCAAGAAGTGGCCGGAACAGCACTTTGCAACACTTACAAGCCAGGCGATAGTAAGGGGTATGCAGGTCTGGATCTTCGGAGGGCCGAATGATGTTGATACCGGTCGGCGGATAAGTGAATTAGCCGGCCCCACCGGGCGCGATAGTATACGAAACCTTGCCGGCAAAACCTCGATAACTGATGTAATTGACCTTATCAGTCACTGTAACCTTGTCGTGAGCAATGACTCGGGTTTGATGCATATTGCCGCAGCCACCGGTAGATCACTGATCGCGCTGTTCGGTTCGACGTCTCCGGCGTTTACACCACCTTTGTCAACAAAAGCTCGGGTCGTGTCAGAGAATCTGTCCTGCAGTCCATGTTTCAAGCGAATTTGCCCCCTTGGGCATAAGAACTGCCTCAATGGACTCTTGCCAGATCGATTGATACCGCTCCTTGATGCGCAATTGAACGGGGCGTCAGAATGAAGGTCCTTATCGTCAAGATGTCGTCTCTGGGTGATGTGGTGCATACCTTGCCGGCGGTCACTGACGCGGCGCGAATACGCCCCGAGATCAGCTTCGACTGGGTAGTGGAAGAAGGTTTTGCGTCTGTTGCGGAATTGCATCCTGCGGTGGACAAGGTGATCGAGATCGCGATAAGACGATGGCGTAAGCATCCTTTCAAATCGATGCATGAGTTTGCGGAATTTCGTAAACAATTGCGGTCCACGGACTATGATCTCATCCTTGACGCACAGGGTTTGATAAAAAGCGCAAGCGTCGTGTTAATGGCCAGGGGAAAATCAGGCGGTTATGCTTTTGGATCAGCCAGGGAATCGCTTGCAAGTCTCGCCTATCAATTCAGAATCGAAACTCCGGTTAATGTACATGCGATTGAAAAAATTCGGTACCTGTTTGCACAACTACTAGACTATGACGTGCCGACAGCTGCCGCTGACTACGGCCTCGCCCTCAAACAGTCAACGACGCCGAACAGACAGGTAATGTTTTTGCACGGTACGACCTGGCCATCGAAGCACTGGCCCCTGGATTATTGGCGAGAGCTTGTAAGGTTGTCGACAGCAGCGGGCTATCATGTGCTCTTACCGCATGGCAACGACGAAGAGAAGGCGCGGGCACAGCAGATCGCCAGCGCCGGATCGGGAGCCGAGGTCATGGCACCTGTTCGGATCGCGGATCTGATTGGTAGTATGCGGCAGTGTGAAGGTGTGGTGTGTGTTGATTCTGGCCTCGGACATCTTGCGGCAGCACTGGAGTTACCATTGGTTGGCATTTATGGACCGACGGATCCAGGATTGACTGGTCCGGTCGCACGAAACAGGGAAATTCTCGCCAGTGACCACTTGCCTTGTATTCCTTGTCTGTCGGGGAAATGTAGGTTCGATAGAGCAGAGGTAACCGGTGCCTATCCACCATGCTTCAGACCCGTGGATGCGGAGCGCGTATGGGAGGCATTTATAAAACAGGTTGAGCCCAGGGTGCAGGTTCCATGAACTTTGTTGGGGATGAACTGGCAGATCTGGCAGACACGACATCGCTGTTTTCTGTTCTGGACCAAATGGAAGGCGAGGTATACCGCGCACTGGAAAGTCGTCGAACATTCCGCTTTCAGCACAATGGCAAGTTTTATTTTGCAAAACTTCATTATGGCGCAGGGTGGCGCGAGATTTTCAAGAATCTGGTGTCATTCCGACTACCTGTACTAGGGGCTACTAATGAACTGAAAGCTGTCAGGCACCTCGAACACCTGGGTATTGACACAATGCGCCCGGTTGCATTCGTCAGTCACCAGGGAAATCCCGCGACTCGAAAATCCTGCATCGTCACGGTTGAGCTGGAAAATACCAAAAGTCTTGAGGAACTGGTTGACGCCGGACAAATCAATATGAGTCAAAAACGTCGATTGATTCGAAGGGTCGCCGAGATTTGTCGACTGATGCACGATAGTGGACTGAACCATAGGGATCTGTATATCTGCCACTTTCATCTCGCACTTGATAGCAGGGATCGAGAAACGCCAAAACTGTATGTAATTGATTTACATCGGGCACAATTGCGACATCAGACACCATCGAGGTGGCGCATCAAGGATGTCGGCGGGCTTTTCTTCTCCGTATTCGATGGCGGACTTACCAGGACGGATGCTTACAGATTTATCAGGGCATACACAGGTAAATCACTGGGTGAATCGTTTGCTGAAGATAGTACCTTCTGGCGTGCTGTTGCTCGCCGTGCTATTCGACTTTGGCGTTCCAAGCATGGCAGTGCCCCGATACCTGAATGGGTCCGGTAAAGTGTCGCGTTGTGGGACAAGACCAGCTATACCAGCCTGGGCCGGCTACCATGGTTTCAAGTGGGCGGGCAAGTTGTAGCGGATGAACAGTGTCACTGGTCGCCTCGCTGGTCACGTTTGGTCGATGGAACCATGCTGATTCGTGCATAATGACTTAATGTAGTCCGCGAGTGATAGCCATGATCTGGATCCGGGGCCCTTTGGAACCGCAACGCAAGTCTATATAATCATGCGCCCATGGAAAGGACACAGGTAGCGCTCCTGGGACGGCGGCGACAGTTTGTGCTTGAGATTCATTCCAGGGCCGGATGCTGAGTTAACAAGGAACCTATGAAGACGCTGAGTGCTGAAAATTTGATCAATGCGGGACGAATCATTGATCCGCCCTTCAAGTTAATTGCAAACATCGCTGGCGCGGCGTGTGAGCTCGAATTCAGCAAAGTCTTGCGATTGTTACCGGGTAAGCGCCTTGTCGGTGTTGCGCGTGTTGACGGCAACGACATGCTGGCTAAAGTTTATGTGGGTCGATCTGCAGCGAGGTACGCACGGCGTGAGCGCCAGGGCGTCAGGCTTATTGCCGACTCCGGTGTCAGGACGCCACTCCTTAAATGGCATGCGCCCTTAATGGATGGTAAAGGTGAAGTGCTGGCGTTCGAATTTCTGCCGGACGCGGTAAGTTTGTTTGAACGTTGGCGCGAAGCACAGCAGGAAGAAGCCAGAATTGATGTGTTAACTCGTGCCATGGTCATCATAGGCAAGCTGCACAACCAGGGGGTTGTCCAGAACGATATTCATCTTGCCAACTTCTTGATGTCTAATGGTAGACTTTATACGATTGATGGCGGCGATATCGTCAGGCGCTCGCACCCTCCTCTTGCGGAACGTTCCAGCCTTCGGAATGTTGGCATGTTTTTCGCCCAGTTTTTTCCGCGCTACGATCATCTTGTCGAGATAGTCTTACCCGCGTATGAAGCCGTTCGTGGTTGGGATATGCAACCCACGCGACTTGAGGACCTGGCCAGGGAAATCGAGACGAGCCGATCCCGTCGCAAACGACTTTGCATTGACAAAGCGTTTCGGGATTGCACCCGGTTTGTTTGCAACAAGTCACTTGATCGATTTGTAGTATGTGATCGTGATGCTTATACCTATGAAATGGAACAAGTGCTCGCCGATCCCGATGAGTTCATGGTCCAGGGCCAAACGCTCAAAGACAGTCCAACTTCTACCGTCGCCATTGTGGCAGTATCAGGGCGCTCGCTGGTCATCAAACGGTATAATATGAAAAACTTCTGGCACCGGATAAAGCGCGCGTTTCGTCGATCCCGTGCCTGGAAATCCTGGGCCAATGCCTGTCGAATGGAAGTGGTGGGTATTCCTTCTGTAAAACCCGTTGCGCTTGTCGAGCATCGTATTGGCCCCTTGCGTGGAAAAGCCTATTTCATCACGGAGTATGTCGCGGGGCCGGATGCGCTTGCCTCTATACGGAATCTGGGACATCCCAATGGGGAATTGGAGGCGCTTACTTCAATACTGCAAGAGTTAGCTGACAGTCAGATATCCCACGGCGATATGAAGGCGACCAACTTTGTGATGGCAGAGCAGGGGCCGGTAATTCTTGATCTTGATGCGATGAAAGAACATGGCAGTCGTGCTTCCTTCAGGCGAGCATTTCAGCGAGATATTAAACGATTTATGCAAAACTGGCAGGATCGCCCGGAGATTGCCAGTCGTTTTGAAGGGCTATTGGGGAACCTGAACTATTAGCCTTTCTCGATCGAAGATGTCCGAACCTTCTAGATTCGCACAACCACGGGTTCTTCAAATCAGTCACGACTACCTTGGTCCTTTTCGACGCGTGACTCGACAGTATACCCACGCCTTCACGCAGCATCACACTACGACTGTGTACCTCAGTGGGGAATTTGATAGCCAGGTGGTGAGCGATACCGGAGGCGACGAGGTCATCTTTCTGGCTCGACGACGACGCGCGCTGCGCGGACTCAGAATCGGAACCTTGTGGCAATTGGCGAGGCTATTTAAATCAAATCGATACGACATTGTGGTTGCACATCGTTATAAGCCAATTTATCTTGCTGCCATCCTCAACATTTTCTATCCCGTAAAAGTATTGCTGGCGGTCGCGCATGAGCACGATGTCTATAAGAGATGGCATCGACGGTGGTTTGTTCACTTGTTTTGTCGTCACGTGATCTTTATCGGCGTATCTGAAAGTGTCAGTGGCAATATCGAACAGCACTGTGGCGCGCCAGGCCAACAAGGCAGACTCTACACGCTGCCTACCGGTCTTGATGCCGCACTTGGCGACTCGATGTTTGGTGGGGATGAGGCACGATTGGCACTCGGGATTCCGAAGGACACCTTTTGCTTTGGTACAATTGGTCGCCTGATTGCAAAAAAAGATCACAACGTGTTGCTGTCCGGGTTCGCGCGGCTGAGGACAAAGACCACCACCAATATCATGTTGGTCATAATTGGAGGTGGACCGTGTGAGGAAGAACTTCGAAATCTTGCAGCACACCAGGGTATTGAAAATCAGGTGATCTTCACCGGAAATCTTGCGAGCGCTTACCGGTACTTGCCGGCGCTGAATGTATTTGTGCTGTCGTCGGGCCCCAGGGAAGCATTTGGCCTCGTATTACTTGAAGCCATGCTGGCCCGATTACCGATTGTTTGTAGTAACGCACCTGGCCCGATGGAGGTTGTGGGAGATACGGCCAGTGTGTTCGAAGCCGGTAACGCGACAGATCTCGCAGAAAAATTGAACGAAATCCTTGAGCTATCTGGGGGCGAACGATTGGCGATGGCCGAGGCATCTGCTAATCGATTCCACACCAAATTCACTTTGGATGCTGTATCGAAAAAGCTGTGGCAACTACCGCAACTCGTCGACACTGATTCAGTTTGAGTTTGCCTGTCAGTTCAGCTGAATTTAGTTCGAACCGGCATGAATTCTCGCTGAAGCTGTGAAGAGCTAGCATGCGGCTTTTGGGCGATTAGCGCTGTGACTATGGTAATATCGAAAAACTGTCTTTCTATGTGTAGCTGGTCGAGCGATGAAAGTACCCCGGTTTGAAGGCACCAGTGTGCTAACAATTGGTGATGCCATACTTGATCGTTATTGGCATGGCGTGACCAGCAGAATTTCTGCCGAGGCACCGATACCCATCGTCGATGTTTCGGAGTCCGAGGACAGGCTTGGCGGTGCAGCCAACGTGGCACTCAACGTTGCAGCCCTTGGCGCCGGCGCAACGCTCGTGGCCGTTGTTGGTGTAGACGAGTCTGCAGAAATCCTGAAGCGGAAGCTTGATGGCGCGGGCATCGCATTCCGGTTGTATGCGGACCCAGATTACCCGACGATCACGAAGTTGCGAATCATCAGTCGACAACAGCAATTACTACGTGCTGATTTTGAAAAAATTGCCGATATAGATCTGGCACATCTGTTGCCTTTGATCATTGAAGTTCTTGAAGACGCTGATGTGGTCGTCCTGTCGGATTATGATAAAGGCGCTCTTGCGGCGCCTGGTCAGATCATCGAGGTTGCACGTAATGCAGGCAAGCCGGTGCTTGTCGATCCAAAGTTCAAGGATTTTTCCGTATACCGTGGCGCGACTATCGTAAAACCGAATCTTACCGAGTTCGTACGGGCGGTAGGGGGATGGTCAAGTGAAAGTGAACTGGTTACCAAGGCGCGGGCAATGATGGATCGGCTGAATTTCGATGCGCTACTCATCACACGACATAGCGAAGGGATGACCCTGGTGCAAAAGGACAAAGCCGAAGTCCATGTGCCTGCAAGAGCACGTGAAGTTTATGATGTCAGCGGTGCAGGCGATACCGTGATTGCAGTACTCGCAGCCGCGCTGGGTGCAGGCGCAACCATGAACGATGCAATTGGGCTTGCAACCTGTGCCGCTGGCATCGTGGTTGGTCGTGCAGGAACATCCAGCGTCAGCGGCCCGGAGCTGCGACTTGAAGTCGCCAATGTAACTGGCGCCGGCAGCGGAATTCTGTCCCGCGACCAGCTCAAGGTTGCGATTGACGAAGCCAGATTACGCGGAGAAAAAATTGTATTTACCAACGGTTGTTTCGACATCTTGCATGCCGGACATGTGGATTATCTGTCAGAAGCCAGGGATCATGGTGATCGATTGATTGTGGCGGTCAATGACGATGCTGGTGTTCATCGGCTCAAAGGTGAGGGGCGGCCCATCAATAGTGTTGATCGGCGTATGAAAATGTTGGCAGGGTTGACCGCGGTGGATTGGGTCGTCGCATTTTCCGAAGATACGCCGGATGCGTTATTGAACGAACTTCAACCCGATGTGTTGGTGAAAGGTGGCGACTACCGTATTGATCAGGTGGTTGGTGCCGATATTGTCCGAGGTTACGGAGGTGAGGTCAGGGTTCTTCAACTTGTCGAAGGTAGTTCAACCACGTCCCTGGCAAAGAAGATTCGGGAGCTCTGATACCGACCAGTGTGTCCTGGTCATGAACGTAAGGCAGAAGCAACGTTCGAAGTCAGGTGCTCCCTGTTAATTGTTCCTACTATCGCGCTGCTAACACCCGGCTCATCCAGTATAAATTTGATCGCAAGTCCCGGATCATCAGTATGGCCGCTCACGAGGCCTTTTTTAACCAGGATACCTTTGCCCAGGTTCTGTGCTTTTCTGATCACCGGTAATTCATCTGTGTATTTCAGGTTGAAGGTCATCATGACGATGTCCACAAGATCCAGGGCCAGGAGACCACCGTCCCTTGATTTTGTTGAGACGCCAAATGCACGAATCTGACCCTTTGTTTTTGCTTCGGCCAGGACCTCAAGGACATCCGTCTCTCGCATGACCGCGTGATCCTCGCCACTGGAATGGACGAGGACATAGTCAAGATAGTCTGTTCGCAGTCGCTTCAGACTGCGTTCGAGACTGGTGCGAGTTGCCTTTGCGGAAAAGTCCCAGTGGGACTGACCATCTTCAAATGATTCGCCGACCTTGGTGCCCAGAATCCATTCGCTTCGGTGGCCGATGAGCAGTTTACCCAGACGGGTCTCACTCTCACCGTAGGCAGGGGCTGTATCGAGAAGGTTGATACCCAGCTCTCGTGCGGTTGAGAGCAAGTTGTCGAGCGCAGTGTCGTTTGGAATCTCAAAGCCAGCCGGATACTTGACGCCGGTATTTCTTCCAAACTTGACGGTCCCAAGTCCCAGCGGCGAGACCATGAGCCCAGTCGAACCCAGCGGCCTCAGGTCAGTTGACCGGAATCTCATGAGAACATTCGTTCCCAGGGGGCAATCCCGGGTGTTGCCGGAGGTAATGCCGATAAAGGTGGTAACGGAGTTGCCGTCTCGGCGTTCGGGCTTGTCCGGAGTTTCGCCATTACCTCGTCCCCCAGCAGTGGCGTTAGCGTCAACTTGGTCGGCCAACAGACGATGGCATTGCCCGCCTGTTCGCAAAACGGTGTATCCGGTCGGGCGGATTCCTTCTGTGCTGGCTCGGCCCGGTTAATCGTCAGGGTTCTCCACTCGGCACCGTCGAGATCAATCCAGGGAAGTAGATCACGCATTTCCCTTTTCGCTGTAACCACCTGGTCGCCATCGGAGCGTTCGACGCCTGCTTCGGCGAGGTTGCCACCCAGATACCATACCCGCTCACCATCGCTTGTGGAGTGTGTCGTGATGGTAACCCTTGGCTTTGCACCGGATCCGAGGCTGACCGCGTGTGCGAAGATGGCGGGCAATCCTGCTTTCTTAACCATTACCTGCTTCAACGGACGAAGCTGCATTCCAACCTTATTGAGGGCGGTCTCTTGCAACAATGTCTTATTACCGGCGCCGGCGCAGAAGATATAGGTATCTGCTTTAAGGATCAGTTCCCCGGGCAGTTGCAGGCACGATATACCACCGTCGGAACCGGCTATGACCCTGGGGGCGCACTGGAATATCCTGCCTTCGCCTTGAATTGCCAGATTGGCTACCAGTGAACTGGTATCGATCACCATGTCGGCGAGCCGATACACCCTACCCTTGAATGACTGGTTCAGGAAACAGGACGGATAATCTTGTCGCGTTAAAGACTGCACACGACCCCGCAGCGATTTGCTTCCGAGAAACGTGGTAATCCGTGAAGACAGACTGTTATCGGAGAACAGGTAATAATCACGGGATAGAAGCTCCACCTTTGAAAGATCAAGTGAACCCGAACCCCGAATACACTGGTCCCATCTGGCCGGCATCCCGGCAATAGTTTCCGATGATGGTGTTGTAAAGCCGCCCAACGCATATTTGACGCCGCCGTGGATCATTCCCTGTGACGCAAGGGTCTGGGCTCCACCGAGGGTAGCTTGCTCGAACAGGACCGCAGCATATCCCGCGCGGATCAGCACATTGAGCAACCATAGACCGCAGATGCCGCCACCAATAATGGCAATCTGGGTAGTAACCAATTTCGACATAGGACGCCGTCTGGGATTTGGACCGATTATACCAGTGAGAGTATAGCAACTAACCTTGGCGGTAGCGGCCCGATATGATATCGCCTGGCTCAAACTGGGCCACTACCAGGTTGGTGATTTAGTGGTGAACGTCCGGGTTTCCTTATATCCTGCACTCACGTTACGCACCAAATATCAAGCACAGGAAATCTCAAGCCAAGTCGTGTATCGAATTTTGTATAGTCTCGTTCTCTATCTGCTTACTCCGCTTACCCTGCTGCGATTATTTTGGCGATCGCGGCGCGAGCCCCTGTACCGGGCGTTTATTGCCGAGAGATTCGGCTTCTGCCGGTCGCTTGATTCCGGAAATCCCCGTATATGGATACATGCAGTTTCGGCAGGGGAAACCAATGCCGCGATTCCTTTGATCGAACGTTTGCTCAATCTTGGCTACAAAGTCATGGTAACCAATATGACCCCAACCGGGCGTGAACGCGTGAGGACACAATTTGGACCACGGGTGGATCACGCCTATGTTCCTTATGATTTGCCCGGCGCGGTGACGCGATTCCTGGACCGAACCAACCCGGCTGCGCTTGTTATTATCGATACTGAAATGTGGCCTAATATGATCCACCTTTCGAGTGAGCGGGAAGTCAGAACCCTGCTGGTGAACGCACGTCTGTCGGAGAAGTCCAGGAGAGGATACGCCCTCGTTGCCGGTTTGACGCGCCTGATGTTGGATGACTTTACCGGCGTGGCTACACAAACGAGGGCGCACGGGGAGCGATTTCTCAGTCTTGGGCTTGCACCATCCAAACTCATCGTTACCGGTAGCATTAAATTCGATGTTGGTGTGCCGGATGATCTTGAAATGAAGTCAGAGGCGCTTCGAAACAAAACCGGTCATCGACCTGTGTTCCTTGCAGCAAGTACTCATTCCGGTGAAGAGGAACTGGTTCTCGATGCCTTCAAGCAGCTTGATGTGGAGGGTGCGCTGCTGGTAATCGCACCCCGGCATTCCTATCGCTCCCAGGCAATTTTCGATTTGTGTAGCGCCCGCAAATTCAGCGTGGTCAGACATAGTACCGACACTTCGATTGATCCCGGCACTTCGATTGATCCCGGCACCCAAATATTATTGTTAGATACGATGGGTGAGCTAATGTACTTCTACAATATTGCAACTATCGCATTTGTAGGAGGCAGTTTTACCATGGTTGGTGGCCATAATCCTATGGAGCCAGCAAGCCTTGGTGTACCTGTGATCATGGGGCCGCATCTTCGAAACATAGAAGATATTGCAGCAGAATTTGTTGCAAAGGGGGGTATGAAAATTGTCGCTGACGGAGAGGAGTTGACAAGGGTCGTGCAGCTGTTGATGAACGAAGAATCCGAACGGCAAGCACTTGTTACAGGTGCGTCGAGCGTCATGGAGATAAACCGCGGGGCGTTGGATCGAGTCGAAAAATTGATTGTAGAGAGTCTTGCACAGTAAAAGTGGTCTGCCTTTTGCTAATTTACGCGATTGAGCAGAACCCAAAAAAGTCGATTAATCAAGCCTGATTTTGTGGCAAAAGGTCCTGATGAATGTGTTAGGCTGGTGTCGTAATTGACCGTATTCGCTGTTAAGAGTTGATGGCATGAACCGGAAACGAAGATATGTGCCGGATCTTGTATCCGATATGGCCGAGTGTGATGCAAATTACATTCGGCTGCTTCGACTGTTCCCCAATCTCGGCCAGGAAGACCAGTTGGAGTTTGGTATCGAAGGTACGACTGAGGACGGAGCGATCGTAAAAATCACGATTGAGCAACGTTGTCCATATACAACCATGTTATCTGTCCGCGTATCTAATGGAGAAGATAAGCCCTGGGTGAAGTGGCCAGTCCTGGAGATCCGCCTGTATCATGATGTGAGATCAGCGGAGGTAGTCAGCTTTCAGCGCCATCGCAATTTCAAGTATCGATACTACACGCCGAATCCCAATATGTACCAACCAGATGAGAAGTCCCAGATCAATCGATTTCTGGGTGAGCTCCTGACCTTCTGTGCGCGATACGGGCGTTCGCTTGAAGCGGTAACCTTGCCGCGACGCGGGGACTCCCTGTAATTTACCTTTACTCTTCCCTGATACCTCACGATCAAAAAATCACGAGAATTGCCCTGGCTCCCGCGGTATAATTACCTTCACGAGTGATCTATAGATCGAGTGCTTTTTCGGAGCACAAAATTGCGAAAACGTATCGACATCCTGTGAGGATTCCGCCTTGCATTGATGATTCGCTTACACCATCCGAGTCGTGGATGGCGACTGATTACCCCCAAAAGAAAGGCAAAGTGATCGCAACTGTGAGTGTAAAAGTGCAGGTTGCGGATGTTCATTACCTGATGGAATACCATGGCGAGTAAATCATACGAAGCAGATTCAATTGAGGTTCTTGAAGGCCTCGATCCCGTGCGAAAACGCCCGGGTATGTACACGGACACGACGCGTCCAAACCACCTGGCACAGGAGGTCATCGATAACAGTGTCGATGAGGCTCTTGAGGGTTATGCCACCGAGATTCGGGTAACGCTCCGCAAAGATGGATCCATGTCAGTCAGTGACGATGGCCGGGGCATGCCAGTTGACCTTCACAAAAAAGAAAAAGTTCCGGGTGTAGAGCTTATTCTGACGAGGCTCCACTCCGGTGCCAAATTCAACAGTGACAGCTATAAATACTCTGGCGGTCTGCATGGCGTTGGCGTTTCTGTTGTAAATGCACTATCTGAACAGTTTGAAGTCTTTGTAAAACGGGACGGCAAATTGCACCACATGGCCTTCAAGGACGGCAACAAGGTCAAAAAGCTGTCTGTAAAAGAGAACGTCGGTAAACGCAACACTGGCACTTTGATCAATTTCAAGCCTAATCCAAAGTATTTTGATTCACCAAAATTCTCAGTTTCAAGATTGAAACACCTGCTGCGCGCAAAAGCGGTTTTATGCCCGGGTCTTAAGGTCACTTTTACCGATGAAACTGCCAGGGACCAGGATGAAAAGACCTTTGAATGGCTATATGAAGGCGGCATAAAGGATTACCTGGCAACGGAGCTCGAGGGCCTTGAGTTGATCCCGGCAGAACCTTTTGTTGGTTCCATCTCAGGCAATGATGAAGCTGTTGACTGGGCTGTCCAGTGGTGCCCTGAGGGTGGTGAACTTGTTACCGAGAGCTACGTCAACCTGATTCCGACTACCCAGGGTGGTACCCATGTAAGTGGACTGCGTAGTGGACTTCTGGAAGCCTTGCGTGAGTTTTGTGAATTTCGCAACCTGTTGCCACGCGGAATAAAGATCTCGGCTGACGATGTCTGGGATAAATGTAGCTACGTGTTGTCGTCGAAAATGATTGACCCGCAATTCTCGGGCCAGACAAAGGAGAGGTTGAATTCACGCCAGGCTGTGTCGTTCGTCTCAGGGGTGGTGAAAGATAGTTTCAGCTTATGGCTGAATCAGCATGTCAAGGAGGCCGAGGCCATTGCCGAAATGGCGATCGCCAATGCGCAGGCGCGCCTGCGAGCTGGCAAACGTGTAGAGCGAAAGAAAATTACATCGGGCCCCGCCCTGCCGGGTAAGCTGGCAGATTGCACGTCGGAAGATCCGGCACGTGGTGAATTGTTTCTGGTGGAGGGTGACTCTGCTGGTGGGTCGGCCAAGCAAGCCAGGGACCGGGTCACCCAGGCGATCCTGCCTCTTCGGGGCAAGATCCTGAATACCTGGGAAGACGACTCGCAAGAGATCCTGGCCTCCCAGGAAGTTCACCACATCTCTGTCGCGCTCGGTATCGACCCTGGTACTAGCAGCCTGGAGGGCTTGCGGTACGGAAAAGTCTGCATTCTCGCGGATGCAGACTCAGATGGACTGCATATTGCAAGCCTTCTTATCGGACTGTTTTACCGTCACTTTCCTGAACTCGTCAGACAGGGCCATGTGTTTGTTGCTATGCCACCACTGTATCGAATCGATGTGGGTAAAGACGTTTACTATGCGCTCGACGAATCTGAACGCAAGGGTATTCTGGATTTCATTGAGGCAGAGAAAAAGAAAGGCAAGATTGTGGTCCAGCGCTTTAAGGGGTTGGGTGAAATGAATCCGGTACAACTGCGCGAAACCTGTATGGCCGAGGAAACGCGCCGCCTGGTACAACTGACACTTGAAAGTGACGCCAGTGTGTTTGAAATGTTGGACATGCTGCTTTCGAAAAAGCGTGCAAGTGACAGGCGCGAGTGGCTGGAAAGGAAAGGTAATGAGGCAGAGCTCGTAACAGCTCTAGTCCGGAGTTAATCAAGCGGGAGTCATCAGGCACCAGTCATGAGTGAATTTGAAACCGAAACAGTTTCCCTGAAACAATATACCGAGAACGCGTTTCTCAACTACGCAATGTACGTGATCAATGATCGTGCATTGCCGCACATTGGCGATGGTTTAAAGCCAGTACAACGCCGGATCGTCTATGCGATGTCTGAGCTCAGACTCAATGCAGACGCAAAATACATGAAGTCCGCAAGAACGGTGGGCGATGTCATCGGCAAATACCATCCCCACGGCGACTCAGCCAGCTATGGTGCTATGGTACTGATGGCGCAGTCATTCAGTTATCGCTATCCGCTTATAGATGGCCAGGGTAATTGGGGTTCTCCGGATGACCCCAAGTCGTATGCGGCCATGCGGTACACGGAGTCCAAGTTGACCCGCTACGCAGAGGTACTGCTTTCCGAACTGGCATTCGGCACCGTTGAGTGGACTGCCAATTTTGACGGTACGATGGAAGAGCCGCTAACACTACCTGCTCGGCTGCCCAATATCCTGCTCAATGGGGGTACCGGTATTGCCGTCGGGATGGCAACTGATATTCCGCCTCACAATCTCAAAGAGGTTACGAGCGCGTGTATCAGGTTGTTGGACAAGCCAAAGTCTACGGTCCGGGACCTCTGCGAGCATATTTCGGGCCCCGATTTCCCCACAGGTGCAGAGATCATTTCAAGCAAGAAAGACATCCAGCAAATCTACGAAAGTGGGCGCGGAATGATCAGGAGCCGGGCGGTTTATCAGGTAGAAGGCGGCGACATCGTTGTCACGGGATTGCCATTCCAGGTGTCGGGTACACGTATCCTCGAGCAGATTGCGGGCCAAATGCAGGCCAAAAAATTGCCGATGGTGGTCGACCTGCGTGATGAGTCCGATCATGAAAATCCGACCCGTGTTGTCATTGTACCCCGGTCCAACCGGATAGATATCGACGCCTTGATGAATCACTTGTTTGCAACGACCGATCTTGAGCGCAGCTATCGGGTCAACTTCAATATGATCGGGATCGATGGGCGCCCACAGGTGAAGTCGCTCAAGGATATTTTATCTGAGTGGCTGGAGTATCGTTCTGGTACTGTCCTGAAACGATTGCAGTTTCGTTTGGACAAGATACTGGATCGTTTACATATTCTCGAAGGATTATTAATTGCCTATCTCAACATTGACGAAGTGATCCATATTATCCGGACCCAAGACAAGCCAAGAGAAGCACTCGTCAAGAAATTCGAACTATCTGATCGACAGGCGGATGCCGTTCTTGATCTCCGGCTCAGGAATCTGGCACGCCTTGAAGAACAGAAAATAAAAGGTGAACAGGACGAACTCGATACCGAGCGTGTCGATATTGAGAAGACAATTAACTCCAAAGCACGGCTCAAGACTTTGATCAAAAAGGAGCTTGCAGCTGATGCAGAGGCCTATGGGGATGAGCGTTTGTCTCCCATCATTGAAAGGGAAGAGGCCCAGGCTTTCAGGGAGAAGGATCTTGTTTCTACCGACCCTATTACCGTTGTGCTGTCGGAGAAAGGCTGGATTCGTGCCGCCAAAGGACATGATATTGACGCCGGGGAATTGAGTTATCGTTCTGGCGATAAGCTCTTGTATGCGACAGAAGCACGCTCTAACCAGGATGCAATCTTCATTGATTCCACCGGTCGGGCCTACACGGTTGCTGGCCACACGCTGCCGTCGGCACGAGGACAGGGTGAACCTTTGACCGGGCGGACCAATCCACCGGCTGGCGCTTATTTTACGGGGTTGGCGACCGGTGATGCGAACCAACAGTATTTGGTTGCCAGCGATGCCGGATATGGCTTTGTGACGACAATGGAAGACATGAAGACCAAGAACAAGGCGGGTAAGTCCCTGGTTACGGTACCCAAAGGGAGCATCACTTTGCAGCCAGCGCCGGTGATGGATTACCAGCAGGAATTTGTTGCCGCATTCAGCAATGAGGGCCGCCTTCTCGTTTTCCCGCTTGCGGAACTGCCGGTGATGGCGCGGGGTAAGGGCATCAAGATTATGAACATTCCGTCCAGGCGGGTGATTGAACGTGTGGAGATGCTGTCTCATGTGATTGTGTTTTCGGAGGTCGATACGCTGGTTGTGTATTCCGGAAAACGCCATTTGAATCTCAGGATCATTGATCTCGAGCACTACCGGGGTGAACGTGCGCGCCGTGGACTCAAACTGCCACGTGGATTCCAGAAGGTAGATGCTGTGGTGCGTGAACGCGGCGACGAATCAACCGCTGTTTAAACAAATTGCCGCGCTTGACGTTCGATCAATGCAGCGTTTGCCGGTGACAGGGACTCCACAAAGTACACTTCACCGTCGGGTGTCAGGGAGCTGTGGAATTCCTGCAATGCAATTCGATCCGATTGTCCCACCTTCGCAAAGACCTTCCGACTGGACAGAAGTTTGTTGTCGCTGATTGATGCCAGGTACTTGGCATGTTTGATTGCCTTGGCCACATCGTCACCTTCGGTCAGCGACGCTACATGTAGACCCAACTTGACCTGTTTGCTGCCACGGGTGAGACGCAGGATGCTTGCTACCAGCGTGCCGCAGAACACCGCCTGGAACACCTGATCATGAGTTGAAAACTTGACGACGATATCATCACCTACGGTAAGTTCGACTTCGCCCCGGTAAAGGGATAGTGCGCTATTGATCTTGTCGAGGTTTGCCTCCAGCAACCTGACAGGCCGCACTTTGATTACGAGAATTGTCAGATCGCCGGTAATATCTTCGATCTCAGGTGTTGTCGATTCGGCGTTGGTATCGGACGACTTATCGGCGGTTCCGCTGTTGGATTCCGGTGCGGACCACCAAAAATAGAGGAAGTCACCATAGTGCCAAACCAACAGGAATATGAACGCAACCAGAGTGATCAGTACCATCGTGGCCATCGCAACCAGGTTCCTGACTCTTGCGTCGATTCCGCTGTGGTCAAGACCAAGCTGGACATAACCCGGCGATGCATTCTGGAATACGACGTCGCGGGTAAAGGTTTGCAGATTGGACCGGTTTCGGCCAACTTGTGCCAGCAGGCGATTATCCGTGCTGTAAACCGAAGCAAATGCAAAGTCACCTTTCTCCAGCAAGTCACTGAGGATCACGTTCAGGCTCAGGACGTCTCTTTGCACCATAGGGTCTGTAATCGTTGTAGCCAATTGGTCAACCATGGCATGACCGAATCGGGAAGTCTGGGTCTGGAGCTCCGATCTCATTTGAGCGGCGCTGACCCATGTGATGATGATGCCGGAAATAAGGATCGGTAACGCAATGAGTGCAAGGGTTTTGACTTTCGGTCCGGACATGAGGGAGTTGTTAACTTGATAATCGTTACCGAGTATAACTGATAGCAAGCAATATCGTGGTTTTGTGTTGTGCAACCGGAATGAAGGATAATGCCCGCACGCGCTACTTGCGTTTAAGGTTTTTGGTTACTTATGACAGAACTGGTGTTAATCAATGTGTCCGGGGAAGACAAACCCGGAATAACGGCCCGTATAACGAAATTACTGGGTGAATTTGACATTGATGTCCTGGATGTCGGTCAGGCCGTCATTCATAACTACCTCTCTCTTGGAATCCTGATCAACATTCCGGAGTCACAGGACAAGGTCCGGAAGGAGGTGCTGTTTTTGGGCCATGAACTGGGCCTCAACGTCAAATTCACACCGGTTGAGGCGGATAGCTATGAGCAGTGGGTGGGTTTGCAGGGGCGGTCCAGGTTCATCCTGACACTGCTGGCCAGGAAAATTAAGGCTGCCCACCTGGCCGAAGTAGCGCGCGTGGTCGCTGATTATGGCTGCAATATCGATAACATTGTGCGCCTTTCCGGACGCGTACCGATGGCCCATGAGGATCCCGATACCCGGGCATGCGTAGAATTTTCGTTGAAGGGTGAGCCGGAAGATGGCGCAGCGTTTCGTGCTGAGCTTATGACGGTTGGGGCGGCGTTGGATATTGATATTGCGGTTCAGGAAGACAGTATTTTCAGGCGCCATCGGCGTCTGGTCGCGTTCGATATGGATTCAACCCTCATCTCCACCGAAGTGGTTGATGAACTCGCGATCCTGGCTGGTGTCGGCGACGAGGTTGCTGCTGTCACGGAACGGGCCATGCGTGGCGAACTGGATTTCAAAACCAGTCTGAGAGAACGCGTTGCGCTACTCAAGGGCCTGCCTGAGAGTACCCTGGCACAAGTCGGGGCGCGTTTGCCGTTGATGGAAGGCGCGTTACGTTTGTTCTCAGCGCTGAACCAGTTGGGTTACAAGACCGCCATTCTTTCGGGAGGCTTCACCTATTTCGGTGAAATCCTGCAACAAAAGCTGGGCATCGATTATGTATTCGCTAATGAACTCGAGATTTCAGGTGGCGTGCTCACGGGTCGGGTTAAGGAACCGATCATAGATGCTGAGCGTAAGGCGGAACTATTACGAGAGCTTGCCAGGAGAGAAAACATTTCCCTCGAGCAATGTATTGCCGTTGGCGACGGCGCCAATGACCTCGCCATGTTAGGTACTGCCGGGCTGGGGGTTGCGTTTCACGCCAAGCCCATCGTCAGGGAGAGTGCCGAGCATTCAATTTCGACCCTGGGGTTGGACAGTATTCTTTACCTGATGGGTATAAGGGACCGGGATGCCAGCCGGCTAAAGTCTTACGATGAGTTATAGTTCCTCACCGAAATCATAGTCCATGTTTTCGATCGGCGGGGAAACATAGTATCCCTGGATATAGTTAACGCCTGCCTGGAACAAAGACGCCAGGGATGCCGGAGACTCGACACCGGCGACTGCTGTCAGGACACCCTGGGTTTGCAGCGCTTCAACCATTTCCATTAACTCTTCCTGCTTTTCCTTGCTGGCATCAATTTGCTCAGCAAATGAACTGTCAAGTTTGGCGAAATCCGGTGTCAGGTGTTTAAGCAGGTTGAGTGGATTGAGGGAGCAGCCGAAGTGGTTAATGGATATCTTGCAATGGATATCCGCAGCAGCCTGCACGAACCTGGTGGCATGCTTGATGTAGCCGGTGGCGTCATTTTCATGAATCTGGAAGATGATGGCATCACTGGGTAGTTTGGCTACTTTAAGTGCTGCGCTGAACCAGGGCATAAACGAGTCGTCCGCAAGGGACTTGAATGTGATATTGATGAATAGCCGTGTTTTATGGCCCTCGGCCCGTTTTGCCGACAACGACTTGATTGAGTTTAAAATTACCCACCGATCCATTTTCTCAAGCAGCCCGGCATCTTCGATCGGGCTCATGAATTGGCCCGGCGTCAGTTCGTTGCCTTCTTCATCCGGAAGCCGTAGCAGGACCTCGAACTGCTCATCGTCTTCACCCTGCAAACTGATCACTGGTTGGTACAGCAACTTCAAAGAGTTGTTCTCAAGCGCGGTACGGGCGAGATCCTTGATGTCCTCGGTAGTGAGCGCTTTTCCATCTTCCCCTACCTTGACCTGGGTCGGCTGGTAGAAATTGACGCCATTGCCGTCTTCAATCGCGGTGGCGGCCCGGTGCGCGCGAGAAATGATTTCTTCACTTGAAGGCGCATTTTCCGTGATCAGCGACAGGCCGACGCTGACAGTGACCTGGTAGGATTTACCTGAAACCTCACACATATGACCGTTAACGCTGGAGCGGATCTCTTCTGCTAATTGTGATGCCGCTTCCTTATCACCGCTCTTGTAGAGCAGGATGAATACATCATCCCCAAATCGTGCCATCAGATGGGCCTCATCGACCTGTTGGCGAATCAGTGTCGCCACTTCCCCCAGCACCAGATCAGCATTGGATATGCCCGCTTCAGAACGCATGCGCGAGAAGAAATCGACTACGATGTAGAGCAGCACAAAGGATTGCTGCCCGCCAGTGGCCTGGTCCACCGCCACGTCGAGCTGCTCGGTGAAGTATTGTCGGTTGTATAGTCCTGTCAACAGATCCTGGCTGGAAATCTCCTTGATCCGATCTTCCAGTTCAGCGCTACCGGCCGTGACTTTGGCCCTGATGATCACTTGAGTGCAGGCCTCGCCGTCATAGGTGGCAGGAGATAGTGACATGCTGGTCTCTATCCTGGCATCGTCGCTGGCGATGCAAGTGAACTCCTCAGAATCAACGGCATTTTCTTCATAGGACCTCAGGAACTTTTTGAATTTGTCCTGATCTTCCGTGCTAATAAGGTCAATGATGGGAATACCGGCAAAATCGTCCGGATCCTCATATCCAAACAGGTCCGAGTAGGCGGAGTTGGTATAGATATGCATGCCTTCGTGGACATAGGCGATTGCTGCTGTGGAACTGCTGAGGAGGAGTTGATTGCGCCGATCGGTTTCCCTGAGTTCTACCTCAGCCTTGCGTCGCGATCTACGATTGTCGAGGTTAGCGAGTTCCCTTTCCGCCAATAAGACCAGGCGTTCGTCGTCATCCGCGAGAGCAACATCCTGCGCCCCCAGTTTTAATCCTTCCAGAATGGTCTCAGGATTGCGATCATCTGCGATGATGATAACCGGTACGTCTTTTTCCAATTCCCGGATTTTGTTTATAGCGTCTTCTGCCGTGACACCATTGGCCTCGTTGCGGGCCAAAAGTAGGTCCCAGGTCTGCTCTCCCAACTTTTCTACCAGATCCGATTGTGATTCGATCTGGTGAGCCCGTGTCGCACGACCAGCTGTTCGCAGTAATACAATAAGTTCTTCTGCCCGGTTCTGGGAATCTTCCAGAATCAGCAGTCTGACTGCTTCATTTTTGTTCATCTTGTGCCGTCCAGACGCAAGCCTTTACTATAGCACGTCAACTCATGTCATCCACGACCGCTGGGCTTTTGCAGGCTCCCCGGGGATTTCCCTGACGAGTTTTGGTACCAGGTATCCTGGCAAGGCGGCCGACAGTTGCTGCATTAGTACTACTGCTTCCGGCTCGGGTACGTCAAAGTGCGCGGCGCCTTCCACCGGATCAAGGAGGTGAAGATAATAGGGCAGTATCCGGCATTCAAATAGTTTCCTGGCCAGGCTTTCAAGGTCATCTGCCGTGTCATTGATTCCGCGTAACAATACACTTTGGTTCAGTAAAGTCACACCGGCAGCGGCAAGCCGGGATGCGCTGGCAGCCACGGCGGCATCGATTTCTCTTGCATGATTACAGTGTAATACCACCACGATAGCGAGGCGACTTTCAGCCATCCAGTCCGTAAGGGCAGTGCAGACTCTTTGCGGTATAACGACAGGCAACCGCGTGTGAATCCGGAGCGTCGTGACGTGGCCAATGGACGAAAGCTTCCGCGCGATGTAGGCAAGCCGTTTATCGGAAAGGATGAGTGGGTCACCACCACTTAAAATCACTTCGGTGATACTGGTATTGTCCCTGATATAGTTAAAGATCTCTTGCCAGTGATTCGAGTCAGGTTGCACATCCTCGTAGGGGAAGTGTCGCCTGAAGCAGTAGCGGCAGTTGATCGCACATGCCCCTGAAACAATGACCAACACGCGGCCATGATATTTGTGCAGGAGTCCTCGTGGCGTTGTATTCAGGGTCTCCCGCAACGGGTCTTTTGAGAACCCGGTCGGCGAGACCATCTCGTGTGGCCTGGGCAATACTTGCAATAGCAGAGGGTCCTCCGGGTCGCCACGCTGCATCCTGTGTATAAAAGGCAGGGGAACCACGAGCGGAAAGTCGGCCCACGGGTCAGGCAGGCCCGGCGGTAACGGTATATCCACCAGCCTAACGAGTTCATTGATGTCGGTGACGGCATGCGAGAGCAACCATTGCCAGCTTTGGCTCTGCCAACCGACGTCCGTAAGCGGTATCATTAGCGTTTTTTTACAGTAAGAGAATTTAGATGGCGAGCTATTCTACCAATGAATTCAAATCGGGTCTCAAAGTCATGCTCGAAGGGGAGCCTTGCTCGATTCTCGAAAATGAGTTTGTCAAACCGGGGAAGGGTCAGGCTTTCAACAGGGTCAAGTTGAGGAATCTCAAGACGGGTCGAGTCTGGGAGCGCACATTTAAATCCGGCGAATCGCTGGAGGCAGCGGATGTACTAGAAACCGAGATGGAGTATATGTACACGGACGGTGAGTACTGGCACTTCATGAAGACAGATGGCAGTTTCGAACAGATGCCGGCAGACGAGTCGGCGGTGGCCAGCGCCCGCCAATGGTTAAAAGAGCAGGAAAAGTTCATGGTCACCCTGTGGAATGACTCGCCGATCAATGTGGACCCCCCCAACTTTGTAGAGCTGGAAGTCGTTGAGACAGATCCCGGTCTGAAGGGTGACACGGCTCAGGGTGGCACCAAGCCTGCCACGCTCACAACCGGTGCTGTGGTGAAAGTGCCCTTGTTTATAAACATAGGTGAGGTTATCCGTGTTGATACACGAACCGGTGAATACCAGAATCGGGTCAAGTCCTGAGATTGCACTTCTCTGCGGGTTGCCCGAGTAGGTGAATAACGACTGGAAACCCGGCGCTTCCAGCGACGTACTGCACCATCGCGCCCAATTACTCCGCATCATGCGCGACTTTTTTGCCGGCCGATCGGTGCTCGAAGTTTCAACCCCCGTGCTGGGGCGTCACGGTGCCAGTGACCTGCACCTGGTCAACGTCGTGGTGACCGATGGAAGCTCCCGGCTCTACTTACAAACGTCTCCCGAGTACGCTATGAAGCGGCTGGTCGCCGCGGGCAGTGGGCCCATCTTCCAGATCTGTCCAGCCTTCCGGGGCCGGGAGTCGGGCCGGCGACACAACCTCGAGTTCACCATGCTCGAATGGTACCGGCCCGGTTACCGTCTCGAGGAATTGGCCCTGGAACTGACGGATCTGCTTGACGCGGTTTTCGAAGCGTTCGGGTTCAATCATGGAACGGTCGCCCGGGCGAGTTATCGCGCATTGTTTGAGTCGAGATTCGGGGTAAATCCCCACCAGGCATCGGCAGTCCAGTTGAAAGAGTTGGCGGAGTCGGAGTTTCCCGGGCATACGGCACATATCATCGACTATGGCGACATGGGCTCGGTCAATGATTACCTGGATCTGCTGTTCTCGATGGGAGTTGAGCCAGGGCTTGTGGATCCGGTTGTTGTCTTCGATTACCCGGCGTCGCAGGCAGCGCTTGCCACGATCGCAGATGTCGGTGGCGAGCCGGTGGCACGGCGATTTGAATTTGTCTGGCAAGGTGTTGAACTGGCCAATGGCTATGATGAATTGCGCGACGCCGGAGAGCTGTCGAAGCGCTTTGTCGCCAACAATGAAGGGCGGAAGACCCGGGGTATGCCGATTATCGAAGCAGACACCAGGTTGCTGGCGGCACTCGATGCACTGCCCGCCTGTGCCGGGGTCGCGGTGGGCGTCGATCGCCTTTTAATGCTGGTACTGGGCAAGGATACGATCGATGAAGTGCTGAGCTTTAGTGACCAGCGAATCTAGGCAACCTCTGAACAAGTCCGTCTCGATCGGGCGAGTGAGGAGTCAGGGGCCTGTTTTGTAAGGCTAGGTACAGGGATGTAACGGGACCGGGCCAGGGAAGGCCCACGCCTGGAAAAACAGGTCCCTGACTTCGGATCGAACAATCCGGAAAGACTTCGTGGGCTTATTCAGAGGTTTCCTAGGCAACCGTGGGGAGTGATGACACCAATGGCTCACCCATTTTTACGTGCTCACCCGGGTTCACTGTAAATTCGAGCTTATCCGGGTGCAGCAGAATGACGGTAGAGCCCATTTCAAAGTGACCGATTTCTGCACCCTGGTCAAACTGTTGCGGTTGGTCAAATGATTCTCTCACTGATTGCCTCGCCGGATAAGCGGTATCGCGCCAGACGGGTTTGATTCCTGCAACAATCATTGCGCCGACCATAATCAAGGATACAGGTCCCGTCGCGGTTTCAAACAACGTGACCAGCCTCTCGTTATTGGCAAACAGGTCGGGTAGGTGTTCTGTCGTCGTTGCATTGACGGAAAACAGTTTGCCGGGAATGTAGTGGGCGGACAGGAGGGCTCCGGCAACTGGCAGGTGGAACCGGTGATAATCCCTTGGAGACAGGTAAATAGTAATAAAGCTGCCATTCTCGAATGCGGATGTAGGATTGCTGCCCAGCAACTTTTCCAGCGAATAGCTGATTCCCTTGGCCTGGATTAACTGGTTGCCGCTAAGGTGTCCGGTCATGGAAACGGTCCCATCTGCCGGCGAACAGATGGATCCGCTGACTGGCCGTATCCCCTGCCTCAAAGATCGCGTAAAGAACGCATTGAAACTTGCATAGGCGTGCGGGTCGGGGTCAGATGCCTCGCCGAGGTCGACACCGAATATATGAACAAAAGACCGGATTAGTAGGTTCTTGAAAGGTGCCCACTGGCTATTGGCGAGCTTGCCGATCAGACGAGATAGCAGGTGCTGTGGCAGCAATTGCTGCAACAGGATGAATAACTGGCTCACCGGGTTTCTACCGGCGTCGAAGGATCATTGCCCCACTCGGACCAGGAACCGTCATAGGCACGGATATCATATTCGAGTGCAGTACCAACGAGCCAGGTGAGGCCGGATCTGTGGTGGGTCTGGCAGTGGGTGATAACCTTTTTGTCTCGCGATATCCCAAGGCTGGTCAATATCTCGGCGATGTCAGAACGAATTTTGAGATGGTTATCCCGGTCCATGACATCCAGCCAGTCAAGATTGATTGCGCCGGGGATATGACCACCACGCGCGGCAAACACGCGTTGGCCCGTGTATTCATCGTGCGATCTGGCATCCCAGATGACCAGGTCTGGGTCGCCAAGGTGCTGGATTATTTCATCCTTCGAAACCAGTTTGCTGGAGTCAATCTCAAGGTTCGCTGCTGCTGGTACCGGTTGCTCGATTTCAGCGGTAACCGAGTGGCCCTCCGAGAGCCATGCAGCGAGTCCGCCGTTTAGATATGACATTGCGGTATGGCCGAGCACCGAAAGGGTCCAGAGAAAACGACCCGCCCAGCCACCGCCCTCATCATCATAGGCGACGATGTATCGATCCCTGGTGTAACCGATGCTGCCCATAAGGGTATTCAGCACGTCGATATCCGGAAGTTTCCCGACAGCGGGTTTGATTCCGGATACAAGAGTGGCTGGAGCGATGTGAACGGCGCCGGCAATGTGTCCCCGTATCCAGGTTTCTTCTTTGGAAAGGTCGACAAGGAGAATATCTTCGCCCTTTGCAAGGATTTCATTTAATTCACGGGGCTCAAGAATGAATGGGTGCACGATTCGGCCATACTGGATTGGAGTTCGCATTCTACGCACTGGAACCAAAGGTTGAAACTCTATAGCTTTCAATTCCATCGTGCCGGCGTGGTTCTCTTTTGTGTTTTTCAGTTAACATACCGGATTCGCGAACAAGCAAGGAATGTGTGTGGGATTCTCGGAATACCTGGTCTGGATGGACCTGGAAATGAGTGGGCTTGATCCGGAAGTAGAGCGGATCCTCGAGATAGCCACAATTATCACGGATTCTTCACTGAATATTGTCGAGGAGGGTCCTGTTGTGTGCATCAAACAGGAGCAGCAGCTGTTGGATGGGATGGACGAGTGGAACACCAGCCATCACGGCGCGTCTGGATTGGTTGATCGCATGGCGAAAGAAGGTGTGACTGAGGCCGAGGCGGAACGGCTGACCCTCGAATTCCTCAGTCAACACATTGAGCCCGGCGTCTCCCCTCTTTGCGGGAATAGTATCGGACAGGACCGTCGGTTCCTGGTCAAGTACATGCCAACACTCGAGACTTTCCTGCACTATCGCAATCTGGACGTCAGCACGGTCAAGGAACTCTGTGTCAGATGGCGCCCGGATCTTGCTGCAGCTGTCAGGAAGAAGAATGTTCATCGTGCATTGGAGGATATCCGAGAGAGTATCGATGAGTTGCGGTTTTACCGCGATCATTTCTTTACATTGTCCTGAGACGATAAGTTTTCTATTGCCCAGTTGATGTGTTCTGCGACCATGTCAGTCACCGATGCCTTCCTTTCGTTCAGTTTGTGTATTACCTCAGGGTCAGGCGTGCCATTGCCGAGCGCTATCGCGATATTGCGGAGCCAGCCGTTATAACCGGTACGCCTGATGGCCGAACCCTCCGTTCTCTTTAAGAAATCGGCTTTTGACCATGCGAAAAGGTCAAGTAGGTCGCTTTGGTCCAACTGGTGCCTGGGCGAGAAATCGGGCTCTGAGGTGAATTTTGCATACTTGTTCCAGGGGCAGACCATCTGGCAATCGTCACAACCAAATATCCGGTTGCCCATGGCAGAACGATACTCAACGGGAATCGTGCCCCTGTGTTCAATTGTCAGGTAAGAAATGCACTTTCGCGCGTCGAGTTCATAAGGCGCAACTATCGCGTCCGTCGGGCAGATATCAATACATGCGCGGCAGGTGCCGCAGTGATTGCCGGATTGAATGTCGTCTTTGACCAGCGGAACATCGGTATAGATTTCCCCGAGGAAAAACCATGAGCCGGCATCCCGGCTGAGTAATAGCGTATTCTTGCCGATCCAACCAAGGCCGGACTTTTCTGCCAGGGCCTTTTCGAGCACAGGAGCGCTGTCTGTGAAGACTCGTCCCGAATAATTTGTCTGGCCTTGTTCAACCAGCCAGGTTTCGATGTGCTGCCAGAGCTTTACAAGGCGTGATCGGATGACCTTATGGTAGTCTCGTCCGAGTGCATACCGGCTGACGAATGCCTTACGATCCGACGCCAGAATACGTTCGGCGTCATCGCCACCCGGTAGATAGTTCATGCGAGTCGTGATGACCCGGCAGGTACCGGGGATGAGTTCCTCTGGTCGGCTGCGGCGAGCCCCATGCCTTGCCATATAGTCCATTTCGCCGTGGCGTCCGGCGGCTAGCCAGGCATTGAGACGGGCTTCATGGGCCCCAGGATCTGTGTCGGTAACGCCCACTGCATCAAACCCGAGTGCTTTGCCCCAGGTCCTGGTGTGACGAGTCAGTGCTGCAAAATCTGGCAGAGTCATAGGGATGCAGGTGAGATACCGCTATAATCAGGGCTCGATAGGTTACCCTGCTTTGACTGTGCTTTCATTGTTGAACCTTAACGTTGGGATGATCAAAAGGAAACCAGGTGGCAACCGATAACCTGCCAGGAGTGCTCTATACTGCCGCTGGCCTACGTGCGCTGGATCAGCTGGTAATCGAGGAATTTGGCGTGTCCGGCCTTACGCTGATGCGCAGGGCCGCTGGCGCCTGTGTCCGGGCGATCTCTTGCAAGTGGCCCGGTGTTCGTAAAGTGACGGTGTACTGCGGCAGTGGTAACAACGCCGGGGATGGTTACATCCTCGCCGGCATGCTGGCGGAGCGAGGTTGTGAGGTCACCGTCCAGGTTGTGGGAGACCCAGGCAAGCTGGGAGCTGATGGGGCCGAGGCCTACAGGTACTGCCAGGGTACGCGGGCCACTCTTCAGTCTTTCTCGCCTGCCGCTGATGCGATTGGGTTCAGTGATCTCGTCGTGGATGCCCTGCTGGGTACCGGTATCAGCGGCACGGTACGGCCCGAATATGGCGCCGCCATTAAAGCCATTAACGGCCAATCCAGCCCGGTGCTGGCGGTGGATATTCCATCCGGCCTGTGTGCAGACACTGGCGCGATTCTTGGCCACGGGGTCAAGGCAACGCTGACTGTCACCTTCATTGGTTTGAAGTGTGGGTTATTTACGCTGGAAGGCCCCGATCATGTAGGGGAACTCATCTATGATGACCTGGATGTGCCGCCAGCGGTCTTCGACAAGGTGTCTGCCGGGGTAACCCGATTGACATTGGCCGACTCGCTTCGGTATTTGCCGGTACGACCCAGGAATGCGCACAAAAACCAATTCGGGCATGTGCTGGTGGTGGGCGGCGACGAAGCCATGGGGGGTGCTGTAGCTATGAGTGCCGAGGCCGCGCTCAGGTCTGGTGCCGGGTTGGTTAGTGTCGCCACCCATCCGGTTCACGCCGCGGCCCTTTTGAGTCGCCGCCCGGAACTGATGGTCAAGGGGTTTACTGACTCTGCTGAGTTGCTGCCCCTTTTGGCCCGTGCATCCGTGGTAGTGCTTGGCCCAGGGCTGGGTCGAAGCCGTTGGTCGACGGCCGTCTTCCGCAAGGTCCTCGAGGCAGTTGACACGGGTGAGCAGCAGATGGTGGTGGATGCGGACGGGCTTAACCTCCTGGCGATGTCCCCTGAAAAGAGATCCAATTGGGTGCTGACACCCCATCCCGGAGAGGCCAGTAATCTGCTACAGGACAACAGGATACAGGCAAATCGTTTCCGTTCTGTTGCGACATTGCAGTCGCGATATGGTGGGACGGTGCTGCTCAAGGGAGCGGGAACGCTGGTTTATGACGGCCATACCCTGGCCCTTTGCCCCTTTGGGAATCCTGGCATGTCTTCTGCCGGAATGGGTGATGTCCTGAGCGGCGTGATTGGCGGATTGCTTGCCCAGGGGCTCCCTGCGGGGGAGGCAACGCGGCTTGGCGTTCTCGTTCATGCGCTCGCGGGTGACCGATGTGCCGCCGGGGCTGGCGAGCGCGGTATGGCTGCCACGGATTTGCTGGCGCCCATTCGCAGTTTGTTGAATCCTGCGGCCTGAACCATGGAGCGGGCAACCTATCTTGCCGATGAGGCGGCGACACTGCGCCACGCGCGTGAGCTGGGCGATTGTCTTCGTTTGGCGCCAGGGCGCGCGCTGATTTTCCTTTCAGGGAGCCTCGGTGCCGGTAAAACCACCTTTTGCCGGGGTATTTTGCGATCCCTTGGCCATGAAGGGGCGGTCAAGAGTCCGACGTTCACTCTGGTAGAACCCTATGAAGTCAAGGGCTTACAAATATTCCATTTTGATCTGTACAGACTAACCGATCCAAACGAGCTAGAATATATCGGATTTGATGACTATTTTGACCGTAAATGCGTCTGTCTGGTGGAGTGGCCGGAGCGGGCCGCGGACTTTTTACCGATGAGCGACTTGACGGTTGAACTGCTGGTAGAAGGAGCCGGGCGCCGGCTGTTGATACGGGCTAACTCGGAATATGGGGAAGGGATCATTCGGCAAATGGATGGTGAGCCGGATGGCCGGGACTGACAATGATACGAGAGAAGCTGTCCAGGATCTTTGATGCGGATAACGTGACGGCAGGTCGGTGTGCTGCGCTGGTTGTGACGCTTGCGCTGATTCTGGCGATGCCGGCAGTCTATGCTGCCCCCGCGGCAGTGGAGGGTGTCAGGGTTAGCCCTTCGCCCGAGCGGACACGCATTGTATTCGACCTGACCCGTCCGGTTGAACATACGATCTTCTCCCTGGAAAATCCCCATCGACTGGTGATCGATGTCGAGGACACCAGTCTCGAAGCGAAAGTTGATACCATTGCCCTGGCCAATACACCCATTCAGCGTATGCGGGCAGCCGCGCGCGAGGTCAACAACCTTCGTGTGGTCCTCGACCTCAAGCACAAGGTGAGACCGCAGTCCTTTGCACTTAAACCGATCATGCAGTATGGCGATCGTCTGGTAATCGATCTTTACACAGGCGAGCAAAGATCATTGGTGCAACAGGACGATCGTATCTCCCGGCGGATGCGCGATGTGGTGGTTGCAATCGATGCCGGTCATGGTGGTGATGATCCTGGTGCTGTGGGTTATGACAACCTTTATGAGAAGGATGTTGTCTTTGCCATTGCGCAGACGCTGGCCGAACTATTTGACCGTGAGCCTGGCTACCAGCCTCTCATGATCCGGACCGGTGACTATTTCCTGGCATTTCGGGAACGCACGTCACTTGCCCGTAGAAGCCAGTCCGATGTCTTTTTGTCAATTCATGCTGACGCTTTTTTCACATCCGAGGCCCATGGAGCCTCTGTCTATGCTATTTCACAGAAGGGTGCGACCAGCGAAGCGGCTCGCTGGCTTGCAGAAAAAGAAAACCGGGCTGACCTGATTGGTGGGGCAGGCGGTGTCAGTCTGACTGACAAGGATGATTTACTGGCGGGCGTGCTCCTGGACCTGTCGATGACCGCGAGTCTCGCGGCAAGCCTGGAAATGGGGCAAAGCGTCCTGACCGCGATTAAGCCAGTCAATCGATTGCACAAAAAGCATGTGGAGCAGGCTGCCTTTGCTGTCCTCAAGTCGCCGGACATTCCCTCGCTATTGATCGAAACCGGTTTCATCTCCAACCCGAAGGAAGCGCTAAACCTGAAAAGCCGCAAGCATCAGCGGCGATTGGCCGAGGCGATCTTCTACGGTGTGAAGCGATACATGGCTGCCAATCCTCCGGCAGGTTCATATTTGGCATGGAAAAGGCAGGAAGCCAGTGACAAACTTGAGTCTTACAGGATTGTCAGTGGTGATACGCTATCCGGGATCGCCAATAAATATCGGGTCAGTGCCGAGGTCTTGAAACAAGTCAACGGGTTGAATTCAGATACGATCCAGATAGGCCAGGTGCTTAAGATCCCGACCAGCTGAATGCTTTCCAAGCGGTACTTATGCCAAAGCGAATATTACAGCTCACCACGCGCCTCTCAAATCAGATTGCTGCGGGGGAAGTCATTGAACGTCCCGCTTCAATTGTTAAGGAGTTGCTGGAAAACAGTATCGATGCCGGCAGTGATCGTATCGTCCTCGACGTTGAAGGGGGTGGTACGCGCCTGGTTCGTATTCGCGATAATGGTCACGGTATTCACCAGGACGACTTGAGGTTGGCCTTGTGCCGCCATGCCACCAGCAAGATTGCTGATATGACAGACCTCGAAGGCGTTGCCACCCTCGGGTTTCGTGGCGAAGCGCTGGCAAGTATCGCATCTGTTTCGCGTCTCACTCTGACCAGCAACCAGTTGGAAGGCAACGAGGGTTGGCAGGTGACTGCCGCGGGCGAAGATATGCAAGCGGAAGTTATGCCAGCGCCCCATGGTAAGGGCACGACCGTGGAGGTGCGCGACCTCTTTTTTAATACCCCGGCCAGGCGTAAGTTCCTGCGAACCGAAAAGACAGAGTTGACTCGCATAGAAGATATCGTGCGGAAAATCAGCTTGTCACATCCTTTCGTCGACCTGGTTTTCAATCACAATGGTCGGGTGCTACGACACTTTACTCCTGGGTTGACCGGGATGGATGAATCCCGCCGCATCGCCTCGGTATTTGGCCAGGGATTTGTCGAGAACGCGGTCTACCTGGACGAAAGCCACCAGGAGCTAAAGTTATATGGTTGGATAGGATTACCCACCTGGTCCCGTAGCCAGGCTGACCAGCAGTATTTCTTTGTTAATGGTCGCATGGTGCGCGATAAGTTGATTACCCATGCCGTAAGGCAAGCGTATCAGGACGTGCTCTACCATGGCCGCAACCCGGTATTCTCATTATTCCTGGTGCTGGATCCGAGGCAGGTGGATGTGAATGTGCATCCGACCAAGCACGAGGTACGGTTCCGGGAAAGCCGGCAGATCCACGATTTTATCTTTCGAGCGATTCACCGGGCGCTTGCTGATGTTCGGCCGCAAGTGGATGCCAATTCACCGGAAATGGGTGGCGCCGCCGGTGCGGCATCCTTTGACCAGCCTGCAGTCCAGTCCAGTATCCGCTTTGGATCGGGCAATCCAGGGCCTGGCGGTGCAGTGGCTGAGGAGGCGCGGCACTATGGCGATCTTCTGTCGCAGGTCGGTTCATCGGCTCTGCTGCCAGCGTCGAGCGATGACGATATACCACCGCTGGGTTATGCCATTGCGCAGTTACATGGAATTTATATCCTGGCAGAAAATGCTGCCGGACTAATTGTTGTTGATATGCACGCCGCCCATGAACGCATCACTTATGAACGCATGAAGCTGGCCACAGATTCCGAGGGGATCAGGATGCAACCCTTACTGGTGCCGATCAGCGTGGCTTTGAGTGAACGTGAATGTAGTGCAGCGGAGGAACATGAGGCAGAATTGACAGCACTTGGCTTCGACATCCAGCAGGCCTCAGACGAGTCTATCGTGGTGCGAGCGATTCCCGGGATGTTGAACAAGTCCAACCCCGAAATGCTGATAAGGGATGTCCTGTCGGACTTTCTTGAGTATGGTTCAAGTACGCGAATTCGCGAGCACCGGGACGAAATCCTTTCAACCATGGCATGTCATGGTGCGGTTCGCGCCAATCGCAGGCTCACGATCCCTGAAATGAATGCGTTGCTGCGGGATATGGAGGCGACGGAGCGTGGTGGCCAGTGTAACCATGGTCGACCGACCTGGGCCGCTTTATCGATTGCAGAACTGGACGGGTTGTTCCTGCGCGGTCGATGACAAGACGCCAACCAGTTGCTGTTTGCCTGATGGGCCCGACCGCCAGCGGTAAGACCGAGCTGGCGCTTGCACTAGCTGACGTGGGTCCTTTCGAAATCGTGAGTGTGGATTCGGCGCTGGTGTACCGGGGTCTGGATATTGGCACCGCCAAACCCGATGCAGAAATCCTGGAGAGATATCCACATCACCTGATTGATATCCGGGACCCGGTGGAGCCCTATTCTGCTGCAAACTTCAGGGTGGATGTGTTGCAGGTAATGGACGAGATTCGCAATCGGGGTCACATTCCACTGCTGGTGGGGGGCTCTATGTTGTACTTCAAAGCACTGAGGGACGGCCTGGCCGATATGCCCCCGGCAAATACGGCGATTCGTGAATCTATCCAGGCGCTCGCCGATGAGGGGGGATGGTCGGCCGTTCATGCCCGGCTGGGCGAGGTGGATCCTGAGGCGGCCGCGCGGATCAATCCGAACGACCCGCAGCGTCTGCAGCGCGCCCTTGAAGTCTACGAGCTCAGCGGTAAATCCATGACGCGGTTACATCAAGAAAGTCAGTACCGGTCAGGTGAACCCTGCCTGGATCGAAACCAGTGCCCGTATCATTTGTGCCAGATTGCTGTGGTGCCACCGGACCGTGCGCGATTGCACACCCGGATAGAACAGCGGTTTATGAAGATGCTTGAGGTCGGTCTGGTGGCGGAAGTCCAGCGCCTTTATGACCGTGGTGATCTTGAACCGACCCTGCCGGCTATCAAGGCAGTAGGCTATCGTCAGGTCTGGCAATACCTGGAAGGTGGCTGCGATTATGCCACGATGGTGGAAAAAGGAATCGCCGCCACCCGCCAATTGGCCAAGCGACAATTGACCTGGCTCAGAACATGGCCAGATATTGCGGTAATCGAGTCGCCGGATAGCGTCTCTGTCTTGAAAATTCTGAAGTCTGGCAGCATATTAGAGTAGAGAGGTTGGAAAGATCTCTCGATCGTTGTCCCGCATGCGGGTACAACACCTGTGGTGTTCGACCAGATGTGAGCCAGATCTGTCGAGAACGAGTGATCGTACACCTTTTTGAGTCGGTAGTGCCGACGAATCCGGTGATTGGCCGGGAAAACCAGGAGAGAAGACATGTCAAAAGGGCAATCGTTACAAGACCCTTTCTTGAACGCGCTAAGGAAGGACCGTATCCCCGTATCCATCTATCTGGTCAGCGGTATCAAGCTACAGGGCCAAATTGAGTCGTTCGATCAGTTTGTCATCCTGCTGCGAAATACGGTCAGCCAGATGATCTATAAATCTGCAATTTCGACTGTCGTACCTTCCCGCAATGTGAAAGTTCCGGCATTTGGTGAAGAAGCGGTGGAGGAATAGGCTGCGAGGCGGCCAGGGAAAACTCATTGTTCTTTGAACGTCCGGAAACTGGCACCCTGGCACTGCTTGTACACATCGAGCAGGAAGACTCCCCGGTGGAAGAACTGACCGAACTGACACTGTCGGCGGGACTGGTACCGGTTGGGTGTGTGTCCGCAAAGAGACGATATCCGGATCCCAGGACCTATATCGGCTCAGGCAAGCTCGCCGAAATACACGGAATTGCCGATGAACTGTGTGCTGCCATTGTCCTGTTCGATCAGGAACTGACGCCGGCACAGGAACGGAACCTCGAGCAGCTGTTGGGGAGACGCGTCCTGAGTCGGACAGGGCTTATTCTGGACATATTCGCCCAGCGCGCCAGGACTCATGAAGGCAAATTGCAGGTTGAACTGGCCCAGTTGCAGCATGCATCCACTCGTCTGGTCCGGGGCTGGACCCACCTTGATCGCCAGCGCGGTGGATCGGGACGTGGTCAAGGCGCCGCCATGGGTGTGGCCGGTGCCGGTGAAACCCAGCTTGAGGCGGACCAGCGCATGATCAGGGCCCGGATCAAGCAAATTAACGCTCGCCTTGGCCGGGTCCGAAAGCAACGCGCCCAAAGCCGGCGCGCCCGGAGCCGGGCCGATATCAAAACGGTCTCCATGGTGGGCTACACGAACGCTGGCAAGTCGACATTGTTCAACCGGGTATGTGAGGCGCAGGTCCATGCCGCCGACCAGTTGTTTGCAACCCTGGACCCGACGCTGCGGCAACTGGAGTTACCGGTTATCGGTAAGGCGATCCTGACGGATACCGTCGGCTTTATTCGCCAGCTGCCCCATGGTCTGGTGGATGCATTCCGTGCAACGCTGGAGGAAGTGACCAAGGCAGATCTCCTGCTACACGTGATTGACGCCAGCTCACCGGAAAAAGATGCTCACCTGGAGCAGGTTAACCTGGTGCTGAACGAGATTGACGCTGAGGCCGTGCCTCAACTGCTGGTTTTTAACAAAATCGACGTCCTGGGTGAATCTCCACGGGTTGACTATGACGAGAATGGGGCGCCAAAGCGCGTCTGGCTCTCTGCAATGACGGGAGAGGGTATCGATTTATTGATCATTGCAGTCAGTCAACTGTTGTCTAATCACGTCATAGAGACCACACTCTCCCTCTCGCCGAACCAGGGCCAGCTGAGGGCAGAATTGTTTGCCCTGGGTGCTGTGCTTGGCGAGGACACAGATGTGGACGGCACGATCAATATGCGATTGCGTATCGAACAACATCGACTGGAACGAATTGCCAGGCGTGCAGGCATGGTGATTGGCTGATTCTGAGTCGTCGGACGATGGATCCTATGCGGATTTACGTTAACTATTTACTTTGAAAATGGGAAAATACAAGCTTTTCCCTTCGAACAAACCAAGCGGAGAATATTATGGCGTGGAATGAGCCTGGTGGCGGGGGCGACAAAGATAAAGACCCCTGGGGAAATCGAGGCGATGATGGCCCGCCTGACCTGGATGAGGCGTTTCGCAAATTGCAAAAAAGCCTTGGTGAAATGTTCGGTGGTGGTAGTCGTGGATCAGGTGGCGGAGGTGCCGGCGGTTTCGGATTGAATTTCAATCTGGTGGGTCTGGGGCTCGGTGCGCTCTTCGTGATCTGGTTGGTGATGGGCGTTTACACCATTGATGAGCAAGAACAGGGTGTGATCTTGCGATTCGGTAAGGTCCAGGAGCAAATTATCGGTCCTGGACTCCATTGGAATCCACCGCTGATCGATCGAGTGCTACAAACCAACGTAACCAGCGTTCGTTCGCGTGAACACAGATCCGAGATGCTCACTGAGGACGAGAATATCGTCAAAGTGAATATGTCGGTGCAGTATGTGATTCGCGACGTCAAACAGTACCTGCTGCTAGTGAGTGAGCCTAACCAGAGCCTGTATCAGGCAACGGAAAGTGCGCTCCGGCACGAGGTGGGGAGTTCGACCATGAACGATGTCTTGACCGAGGGCCGGGTTGACCTCGGTCAACGTGTGCACGGCCGGATACAGACCTACATGGATCGCTATGGCACCGGTATACAAGTCGACCAGGTCATTATTGACGAGACGGCGCCACCGGACGCGGTTCGCGCTGCTTTTGACGATGTGATCAAGGCGCGCGAGGATGAAGTTCGTTTCCGTAATGAGGCCAACGCTTTTGCCAACCAGATCATTCCGGAAGCACGTGGTCAGGCGCAGCGACTGCTGGAAGAAGCGCAAGGTTACCAGCAGCGCGTAATTGCCCAGAGCCGTGGTGAAGCAGAGCGCTTCAACAAACTGTTTGCCGAGTACCGCCTCGCGCCGGAAGTCACGCGCGATCGAATTTATCTCGATACAATTGAGTCCGTATTCGCCAACAGTACCAAGGTGATGATTGATGTGGAGGGTGGTAACAACCTGCTCTACCTGCCACTGGATAAAATCATGGAATTCAGGGGTCGGAGTCTTTCCGGCAGTTCGTCCGGATCAGTGACCAGTAATCCGACCGAACGGGTAGACACCAGCAGTCGACCAAGCAGTCGCCGGGGGGAGAGATAATCATGTCTGTAAAAAGCCTTGTATTAATTTTTATTGTGGCGGCAGTAGCCGTGCTCGGTGTGAATTCTGTGTATGTGGTTACAGAACTTGAACGTGCCGTCCTGTTGGAATTTGGTGCTGTTATCGAAGATGACATTGAATCGGGTCTCCACTTCAAGAAACCGTTTATCAACGACGTGGTTAAATTTGAAGCGCGTATCCTGACTCTTGATGCGGATCCGGAACGATTTCTGACGCTGGAGAAGAAGGCGGTGATCGTTGATTCATTTGCCAAATTCAAGGTCAATGACGCGAAACGGTTTTATACGGCAACATCCGGTGACCCGCGTCGCGCAGAATTGTTACTCCGACAGCGGGTCAACAATGGCTTGCGTAACGAAATTGGCATTCGCAGTTTGCATGAAGTGGTGTCAGGTGAACGTGACCAGTTGATGAATGTATTGACCCGACGACTTGATGAGGTCGCGCGCCAGGAACTCGGTGTGGAAATCGTCGATGTACGGGTAAAGCGGATCGATCTACCGCCTGAGGTGAGCCAATCGGTTTATAACCGGATGAACACAGAGCGGGACATTGAAGCGAGGCAACATCGGGCCCAGGGTCAGGAGCTGGCTGCCGGAATTCGCGCTGACGCGGAAAAGCAAAAGGAAGTAATTCTGGCCGAGGCTTACGCCCAGGCAGAGGAGATTCGAGGTGAAGGTGATGCCCAGTCAGCAGCCATCTATGCGGCTGCTTTCAACAAGGATCCGGAGTTCTATAAGTTTTACCGAAGTATGTCGGCGTACTTGAGCACGTTTAATAATGAAAGCGATGTTCTTTTGGTGGATCCCAAGAGTGACTTCTTTCAATACTTGAACAAGAGTCGCAATTGAAAAAAAGGGGAGATCATTCTCCCCGGATTCCATTGATCGTTCTTGACGGTAAACTTTCACTTTGGATATTCCTGTGTGGCATGATCTCGGCGTTGCCTTGTGCCTTGTCCTTGTAATCGAGGGTATTATTCCTTTTCTCTATCCGAGGCGATGGAAAGAAATGGTCTGGATGCTTGCCGAGATCGATGACAAAACCATGCGGGTTGTCGGGCTTGTGAGCATGATGCTCGGTACGGGACTTTTGTACCTGATTAACTAGACTCGCGGGATAAAAATCTGGAGTTCGGACATGAGTATTGCTGACCGTTGGCTTCTGCCCGATGGTGTCGAAGAGGTGTTGCCGCCCCAGGCGGCGCACCTGGAAGCAGTCCGTCGGCGTGTCCTTGACCGGTTTTCTGCCTGGGGTTACGAGCTTGTCATCACGCCCATGGTGGAATATCTGGAGTCGCTCCTGACAGGCACAGGACGGGATCTTGATCTCAAGACGTTCAAGGTCACCGATCAGGTTTCAGGGCGTATGATGGGCATTCGGGCGGACATTACGCCTCAGGCTGCGCGGATTGACGCCCATAGCCTGAAACGGGATGGCATTGTCCGGTTATGTTATGCAGGTACCGTATTACATGCCCAGGCTGACAACCAGTTGGCATCACGTACACCGATCTCTGTGGGTGCTGAACTGTTCGGGGAAACCGGCACCAGGGGTGATCTGGAGATTGTCAGTCTGATGATCGAAGTGGTCAAAAGGGAAGGCATCAGCCCGGTCCACATCGAATTGGGTGATGTTGGAATTTTTCGCGAACTGGCGAGGCGAGCAGATCTTGGTGCTGCTGATGAAGAGCGCTTGTTCGAGCTGATCCAGCAAAAATCCGGCGTTGAAATTGAAGCGGCAGTGAAGGAGTTGGGCATTGCAAGCCCTGAGGCGGACAAAATCACTGCCCTGGCCGCTCTCTACGGCGGAGAGGAAGTCCTGGCGCTGGCGCAGGAATCCTTTTCTTCAAACCCGGGCATCATGGCGCGCCTTGAAAGTTTAAAAGAAGTCGCGGATGGCCTGAAAGTTCGCTTCCCTGACATCGATATCTACTATGACCTGAGTGAGCTTCGAGGCTATAACTATCACACCGGGATCGTGTTCGCTGCCTATATGGGTTCAAGCGGCCAACGCCTTGCCAAGGGCGGTCGTTACGATCATGTGGGTGAGGTTTTTGGACGTGCACGAGCCGCCACAGGTTTTGACGTGGATCTCAAGGGCCTTGCATCCCATAGTGTCATTGAACTGGACCCGGGCCAAAGAGTGCTGGCTCCCCTGCTGGACAATCGGGAGCAGGGAGGGCGCTGGACATTCATCAGTCAGCTTCGGGAAGAAGGCTATATCGTGGTTGAATCCGATGTTGCCGCTGACTGCGAGCTGAAAGTGGTGGATGTGGATGGCTACTGGAGACTGGTCGAGATTAGTTGATTGGTGGCAGACTAGCTCAAACCTGAATTGGATTTACAGACTGGACAAAGCGTGATGGGTAAGAACGTCGTTGTAATTGGTACGCACTGGGGTGATGAGGGTAAGGGCAAGATCGTTGACCTTCTGACTGAAAAGGCCGGCGCGGTGGCGCGCTTCCAAGGTGGCCACAATGCCGGCCACACGCTTGTGGTGGGTGGACACAAGACGGTTTTGCACCTGATTCCTTCGGGTATTTTGCACGATCAGGTGCAGTGCCTGATAGGTAACGGCGTCGTGCTGTCGATACCAGCCTTGTTTAAGGAAATCGTTGAGCTTGAAGAGGTCGGTGTGGCAGTTCGTGAACGGATGCTGGTGAGTCCCGGTTGCCCGCTCATATTACCCTACCATGTGGCGCTCGATTTGATGCGAGAGCAGGTGCGGGGCAACCAGAAGATCGGTACCACAGGGCGTGGCATCGGTCCTGCTTACGAGGACAAGGTTGCAAGACGTGGCCTTCGAGTGGCTGATCTTTACTATCCCGAGCGATTTCAGGCTTCCGTCGAAGAAATACTCGATTATCACAATTTTGTGCTTGAGAAATACTTCAATACCGGGCCGGTGAGTCTGCAACAGACACTCGATGAGTCCCTGGGGCTGGCAGATGAACTAAAGCCCATGGTGGGTGACGTGGTTGACCGGTTGGAAATGCTGCAGAAGTCGGGAGCCAATATTCTGTTCGAGGGGGCGCAGGGTTCGCTTCTCGATATTGACCAGGGCACCTATCCTTTCGTTACCTCGTCCAATACGACGGCCGGTGCCATCAGCAGTGGTTGCGGTGTAGGGCCACGGGATCTCGATTATATTCTCGGCATTACCAAGGCCTATACTACCCGGGTCGGCTCGGGTCCGTTTCCCACAGAGCTGTTTGACGCTGTCGGTAGCCGACTCGCTGACAAAGGTAAAGAGTTTGGTGCAACCACGGGGCGGCCCCGGCGTTGCGGCTGGTTCGATGCTCATGCACTCAAGCGAGTCATTCGCATCAACAGCATGTCAGGGCTTTGTATCACCAAGATGGATGTGCTCGATGGTCTCGAGTCGGTTGCCATCTGTATTGATTACAAAAACCCTGCCTCAGAGTCGCCCGAGCCGGTTTACGAGGAGCTTCCGGGCTGGAAGGATTCCACCGTCGGCGTGCAATCGGTCGATCAGTTGCCGGCCAATGCCCGGGCTTATTTGAAACGGATAGAGGAAGCGTGCGGGATACCGATAGACATTGTTTCTACCGGGCCGGATCGCACCGACACGATTATCCTCAAACATCCATTTGCATGATGAGGGTTACTTTCCGGTTCGAGACCTGCATGGTGCTCGCAGAACTAACCGTGGAAGAGACTGCGGTCAGTCTCTCATACGCAGGCCGGCCCTGGGAGTTTTAACACACGGGTTTTAACACACGGGTTTTAACACACGGGTGCTATCGAGTATTGCGATCCAGCCCGTTGTGTGACCTGGTGCCGAGGAGAGGACTTGAACCTCCACGGGGTTGCCCCCACTAGCACCTGAAGCTAGCGTGTCTACCAATTTCACCACCTCGGCATGAGGACGCGGAAGGTTACTAGGGCGTATGATGACTGTCAATAAACACGATAACAGGATATAGAGAGGCGAGATTGAGTCGAGATCCACACAGGCAAAGAGAAGCGAGGAAATACGAAAATCCCATCGCCAGCCGGGAACATATCCTTACGATAATGGAGCGGCTGGGAGAGCCAGCGAGCTTCAAGCGCCTGGCAAAAGAACTGTCGCTTGAACAGGGTAACGACCGGGATGCATTAAAGGCGCGGTTGGGTGCGATGGTACGGGACGGTCAATTGGTCGTGGATCGGCGCAATGTGTATGCAATTGCGAGCCGGATGGAACTTGTCGCGGGGAAGATCAGCGCCCATGCAGACGGCTTCGGTTTTTTAGTCACGGCTCCGGACGAAGAAGATGTCTTTCTGGCGTTCCGCCAGATGAAGGCAGTGTTCCATGGCGACAAGGCGCTGGTACGTATTCGCGGAAAAGACCGCCGCGGTCGAAGCGAAGGTGAAATTATTGAGGTCACTGAACGCAACACAGAACAATTGGTGGGCAGGCTCTATTTTGAAGAGGAACTGGCTTTCATTGAACCGCTTAATAATCGTATCAACCACAAGATACTGATCAAGGGTGACGGGCTTGCTGATAACAAGGCTGGCCAGATTGTGGTTGCAACCATCATCGAACAACCTTCCCTTCACAATATTCCAAGAGCCGAATTAACCGAAGTATTGGGTGATCAGTTGACGCCGGATATGGAAGTCGAAATCGCGTTGCGAAATAACGACATTCCGGTCAATTTTAGCGACGAAGTCATTGAAGCTGTGGATCCTATGCCGATCAGGGTTGAGCAGACTGACAGACAGGATCGGATCGACCTACGGGAAATACCGTTTGTAACCATTGACGGTGAAGATGCCCGCGACTTCGACGATGCAGTTTATTGTGAGCCTAAAGACCGTGGTGGTTGGCGATTGTTTGTTGCCATTGCGGATGTGGCGCACTACGTGCACACAGGTAGTCCATTGGACGATGCAGCCTACGAGCGGGGTACTTCAGTTTACTTTCCGCAGTATGTCGTTCCGATGCTGCCGGAAAAACTGTCTAACGGTCTTTGTTCGCTGAATCCGGACGTGGATCGACTGGCGGTGGTTTGTGAAATGACCATTTCTTCAAATGGCCGGATCAGTGGTTACCAGTTTTATGAGAGCACGATCAAATCCCACGCGCGCCTAACCTACACCGAAGTCGCAAAGGTAATAAGTGGCGACGACGGTGGACCAAATACCAGACAGGTACGTGACGACCTGGAGGAACTTCACACGCTTTATAAAGTGCTGCTTGAAAAACGTAAAGAACGTGGGGCACTTGACTTCGATTCGACCGAATTGCAGTTCGCGTTCGATGAACAGGGCGCGGTTACAACCATTACGCCCAGGGTCCGGAATACAGCACACAAGGTGATCGAGGAATGCATGTTGTGCGCAAATGTCTGTGCTGCAAGGTTTATTGCCAGACACGGTAAACCCGGGCTTTATCGGGTTCATGAAGGCCCGGATGTAGAAAAGCTGGAGTACCTGCGTGAATTCCTTGGTCGTTTCGGTATTGATATGAAAGGTGGTGAAATTCCCACCGCGCTTGACTTTCAACGCGTGATTGACCAGTTGCGTGGTCAGGTGAATGGCCATGTATTGCAGATGGCGTTACTGCGGACCATGAAGCAGGCGGTCTACCAGCCCGAGAACAAGGGACATTTTGGCTTAAACTACACCGAGTATGCGCACTTTACGTCTCCCATCAGGCGCTATCCGGATTTACTGATGCATCGGTTGATTAAATCGATAATCCATAGTCGGACCCGCACCAATGCTGTGGTAAGACTTGGGAAACCGCTCAAGCGGGACTTTTATCCATATACCACCGGGGATGTGTCGGCGTTTGGAGAACACTGTTCCTTTGCTGAACGACGAGCAGATTCGGCTGTATACGATGTGCTTGAATGGATCAAGTGCGACTACATCAGTGAGCGGGTAGGTGATATTCATGACGGTGTGGTCACGGGTGTTGCCAAGTTCGGCTTCTTCGTTGAGTTGACCGACGTATTCGTGGAAGGACTGGTGCATGTGAGTACGTTGATCGGCGATTACTATCACTATGATCAGGGTAGCCAGAGCCTCATCGGTGAACGCAGTAAGCGGGTCTATGGTATGGGCGACGCGGTCTGTGTACAAATCTCGCGTGTCGATGTAGATGAGCGCAAGATTGATTTTGAGCTGGTATCTCATTCCCCATTAAAGAGTCGTCGGCAGGTGAATCCGAAACGTCGATCCAAGGACGCCGGCAAAAATAAGTCGTCAAGTCAGCGTGGATCGAAGCAAAAATCGAAGCAAAAATCGAAGCAAAAATCGAAGAAAAGTGGTGAGCGTAAACGTCGCCAGTCATGAGTGACACAAGCGTAATGTTTGGTGTTAATTCCGTAACGACTTTTTTGCAGCGTGAGCCGGTTAACGCGAATCGACTATTGTTGCGTCAAGGAAAATTAACGCGCCGACTCAGGGAAATCGAAACCCTGGCCCACGAGCATGGAATTGCCATTGAACGGGTTGAAGAGTCTGTTCTGGATACGATTGACCCAGGTGGCTCACACCAGGGCGTGGTGCTTGAGTTTGCAGGCAAAACGCTTCTTACCGCCAACCTTGATGAGATTTTGCACCGCGACACTCATCCACTGTTGTTTCTGGTATTGGATGGGGTCACCGATCCAAGAAACCTGGGTGCGTGCGTGCGCAGTGCAGCGACCCTGGGCGCGGATGCGGTCATTGTTCCCAAAGATAAGAGTGCGTCAATGACCCCGATTGCGATCAAGACTGCAAGTGGTGGTGCGTCACTCGTGCCTGTCATTCCGGTAGTAAACTTGTCCCGTTGCCTCGATGAGTTAAAACGTGGAAATGTCTGGATTGTTGGCACTTTGCTCGATGCCGGGACGAACCTGGCTGACGTCGACTTGACTTGCCATATTGCGATCGTACTTGGCGCGGAAGATAAGGGGCTGCGTCACAATACGATTAAGCACTGCGACTTCCTCGCCAATATTCCAATGGTTAATCCTGGACTTGGATTCAATGTATCAGTAGCAGCTGGTATTTGTCTGTATGAGGCTCACCGACAACGATTCAGTCGATGAGCTGGATGAGCGAGATGATCACAGAGACCTGACCGGAAGTTTATGAGTGAGACAATAGCCATTGTCGGTGCGGGTATCTGCGGTATGTGCACCGGACTCGCATTGGCAAAGCGTGGCCACAAGGTGACCTTGTACGAGCGCGATTCGCCGCCACCTGCAGGTGACGCGGACCAGGCATTTTTCGATTGGAACCGGCTTGGTGCCGCCCAGTTCAGGCATCCCCATGCGTTTCTCGGGTTGATGTGCAGTTTGCTGGAAGAACGTTATCCAGATCTGGTGGAGGATTTTTATGAAGCCGGTGCACGCAGGGTTGAATTTACCGACCTGTTGTCCTCACAACAGTTATCCCGGTATATCCCGCAAGCCGGCGATGAAAAACTGTGGTTACTGCTGTGCCGTCGCGCCACCATGGAAACTGTTTTGCGTCGCTACGTTGTGCGCCTGAACAATGTCGAGATAGTCAGTAACTGCAGTGTTGAGCAAGTGCTTGCCGAAAAGGCCCATGGGGCAATCCGGGTGCGGGGGATCCGGATCTCGAGAGACGGTGTCGAATCAGATGTGCCTGCAGATGTGGTGATCGATGCGAGCGGCCGTACCAGCCGCTTTCGGCACTGGTTTTCGGGGCTGGGGGTTGCCATTCCAGAAGAAAAAGACGATGCAGGCATTGTTTACTACACGCGGCACTACAAGCTCGCACCCGGCGTCAAGGAACCGGTCCGGAATTCACATAGCCCCTCTTCAGGAGATATCGGCTACCTCAAGTTCGGTGTATTCCCCGGCGACAATGGACACTTCGCCGTGATTTTGTGCGTGCCGGTGAATGAAGAAACGCTCAAGCAGGCAATACGGGATGGCGATACTTTTGACAGGGTGTGTCGCCACATACCGGGCCTTCTACCCTGGCTCGAACCGGGCAAATCAATACCCACAACAGACTCGTTCGGTATCGGAGACATCCATTCGGTATGGCGCCACTATGTGGTTGACGGTGTACCTGTGGCGCACAATTTCTTTGCCGTGGGTGATGCTGCCTTGCGTACCAATCCGCTTTATGGGCGTGGTTGCAGCACCGGGATCTGGCATGCCCACCTGCTTGCAGGGCTCCTGGATGAAGTTACGGAACCTGCAGAGCGCGCCAGGCGGTTTGATGCGATTACCGAGGCTGAACTGCGCCCAATTTTCAAAGCGAGCCTTTCAGAAGACCAACGCGGTATTCGACGCGCCCTGGCGGTGATGGATGGCGACCTGTTGGACAGGCCGGATACCTTCAGGAAATGGTTCCGGCTCGCCTTTGCCGATGCCTTGAGCGCGGCTTCAAAAGAGGACGTGCGAGTGCTTCGCGGCGCGATGCGGACATTCAACCTGCTGGAGAAGCCGGGTGAATTCCTCAACGACTGGAATATCCGCCTGACAGTCCTTCGCTATATGCTCCGCGGCAGGAAACGCAATACTGCCCAGCGCCGCCGCCGGGGCCCCTCTCGAGGGGAAATGCTGGCCCTCATACAACAGGCTTGAGCCCGGCCGCTACTGGCCTTGCATTGGTAGGGGCCTTTCACTACAATGCGCGTCCCTATTTCTCCTTGCTTCACCCTTTCCGCACCGGACAAGAGGGAAGCATTAACCCGTAAGGAGTCTTGCATGAGACACTATGAAATTGTGTTCCTGGTGCATCCTGACCAGAGTGAACAGGTGCCGGGAATGGTCGAACGCTATTCCAGTCTGATAAAAGACGGTGGTGGCAATATCCACCGGGTCGAGGACTGGGGCCGGCGTCAGCTTGCTTACCCGATCAATAAAATCCACAAGGCCCACTATGTGCTGATGAATATCGAGTGCAGCAAAGAGGTGCTTGAGGAAATCAATACCGCATTCCGGTTCAATGACGCGGTGATTCGCAACATGGTCATGGGACGCAAGGGACCGGAAACCGAAGACTCACCGATCATGAAGCTTGAGCGCGAGAGTCGTGAAAGGAAAGTGCGTGATGATGTTCCCGTCGATCTTTCTGACAGCGATGACGATGACGATGACGATGACAATGACGATGACGACGAAATTGATGACGAAGCAGAAGCAGAAGCTTCAGCTGACGAAAGATAACCGGAGGTTCTCATGTCACGATTCTACAGACGACGTAAGTTTTGCCGGTTTACCGCAGAAGGCGTCACAGAAATTGATTACAAGGATATTGAGGTCTTGAAACAATATGTTTCAGAGACTGGCAAGATTGTGCCGAGCCGTATTACCGGCACCAAGGCCAGATACCAGCGACAGCTTGCTAAAGCAATCAAGCGTGCCCGATATCTTGCGTTGATTCCTTACACCGACGCACACCAGTAAACAACGGTTTGCCCCGGGGCAACTGCTGATATGCGTGCTTTTGCCGAGTTTGTAATGCGTGGCAGGTTGCAAGCGACAGGGGTTTGCGTCGCGAGCGCGATCCTGCCGCTCACGCACTGGATCGGCTCTGCGGTGGTCGCGCTCGTGTTGCTGCGACGTGGCCCGGCGGAAGGCGCGATGCTTTTGATGTGGACCAGCTTGCCGCTTTTGGCCTGGTATATGGTCAATGGTGATGCCAGTCCACTCCTGGTGCTTGCGGGTGTCGGTATCCTTGCAATGGTTTTGCGAGTAACCGTGTCATGGGAAATAACCCTGGCGAGCGCGGTTGCTGTGGCTGCGATTGCCGGCTTCTCGTATGAGATCCTGTCGGCGCAGGTACTCTCGATGCTGGTCGAATGGTATATAGAATTGCTGGTGGCCATGGAGCAGACGCTGTCACCGGAAGAGGCAAGGCAAGTGCTGGTAGGTTTTTTTGCGCTGGGCCAGGCCTACGCCATGGTCGGGGCCTTGCTATTGGCCAGGTGGTGGCAGAGCCGCTTGTACAATCCTGATGGATTTGGCAAGGAGTTCCGCGCCCTCCGGCTGTCGCCCCGGCTGAGTATCGGTCTCGTTGCTATTATCGCCTTGTTTTTTGCCGTGGGTGAGCCGGCTTTCGGGCGCTGGATACCACTTTTGACGGTGCCGCTGGTGATATCAGCGATTGCATTTGTACATTGGTTGATCAGCGAAAAGAATTTGGGTACGAGCTGGTTGGTAACGTTTTACCTGGTGCTGTTTTTGTTGATTCAGCTGCTCTACCCACTACTGACTACGGTAGCGCTACTGGATAGCTGGATGAACTTAAGAAAGAAGTTTGGATCAGATAAACCTGAGAACGAGGTGTAGGTAATGCAAGTTATTCTTCTGGAAAATGTAGTGAACCTGGGTGACCTGGGCGACAAGGTGGAGGTTAAGGCGGGCTATGGCCGGAACTTCCTGATTCCACAAAATAAGGCAGTTCCGGCGACGAAAGACAACGTCCTCGCCTTTGAAGCGCGTCGCGCCGAGCTTGAGCGTATCGAAGGTGATAAGCGGGCCGAGGCAGAGGCACGCGCGAAGTTGGTTGGCGGGCTCGATATCACGCTGACGGTCAAGGCCGGTGATGAGGGCAAGCTCTTCGGTTCTATTACGGTCCGTGACATTGTCGACGCGGCAGAAAAGCGTGGTGTTGAGATCGATAAGAGTGAAGTACTCATGCCCGACGGGCCGATCCGCGCACTCGGCGAATATGAAATCGATGCGCAGCTCCATGCTGAGGTCACCGCCACCATGAAAGTTCGAGTCATCGCCGAAACCTGATCATTGATCCCCCCTGCCGGCCCCTGGCTTGATCCGGGGGCCTCACACCTGGGCAGGCGGTTTCCTGCAGAAAATTCCGCTACGAGAGTAGAAGCATCGTCCCGCTTGCTTTACTCTAGTGGTCCCTTGAGAACAGAACAAACCAGAAATAATCCTTGGCTATTGCACCGGACGACACTAGTACATCCCTTTTAAAGGTACCGCCACATTCCCTTGAAGCGGAACGATCCGTGCTGGGTGGTGTTATGCTGGATGATGAGGCGTTTGACCAGGTAGCCGCTTTTCTCTCCGCGGATGACTTTTATCGTGGTGACCATCGCATCATTTTCCGCTGTATGTCGGACCTTGCCGAACAGAACAAGCCGCTCGATATCATCACCATTTGTGAGGCGCTCGATGCGATCAATGAGTTGGAGAGTGTCGGCGGAGCAAGTTATGTCTCGGACCTTGCCAGTAATACACCGACCGCCTCCAATGTGCGTGCCTACGCGGGAATCGTCTCAGAGCGGGCGACGCTGCGGCACCTGATCGCGGCAGGGCACGAGATTGCCGACAGTGGATTCAATCCCCAGGGACGTGACAGCACGACCCTGATCGATATCGCCGAGTCCCGCGTGTTCCAGATATCCGACAATCGCCCCAGCACCGGCGGCCCGCAATCAATCCGGCCCCTGCTGACCCGGGCGGTGGAGCGTATCGATGAACTGTTTCAGAACAAGGGTGCGTTGACGGGCCTGTCGACCGGCTTTCGCGACATTGATGACATGACCCAGGGTTTCCAGAAAGGTGATCTCATCGTGATCGCGGGGCGTCCGTCGATGGGCAAGACCTCACTGATGATGAATATCGCCGAAAATGCAGTGATACGGGGTGAAGCCCCTGTGCTGGTGTTCAGCCTGGAGATGCCGGCTGACTCGCTCATTTTGCGCATGTTGTCGTCGCTTGGGAATATCAACCAGAGCAAGATTCGCAGTGGCCAGCTGGAAGACGATGACTGGCCACGATTGACCTCGGCGGTCACGATGTTGAACGACCGTTCGCTGTTTGTCGATGATACGGGTGGGCTCTCACCCAATGAGTTGCGTTCCCGGGCTCGTCGGGTGGCGAGGGAATATGGCCATTTGGGACTGATTGTGGTGGACTACCTACAGTTGATGGCAGTTCCTGGCAATACGGAAAACCGTGCCACGGAAATCTCTGAGATTTCCCGAATGCTTAAGGGCGTTGCCAAGGAGTTTGATTGTCCGCTGATTGCAGGCTCCCAGCTCAACCGGGGACTTGAGCAACGCCATGACAAGCGCCCGGTCATGTCTGACCTGCGTGAATCCGGTGCCATTGAGCAGGATGCGGATGTCATCATTGCCATTTATCGCGATGAGGTCTATCACGAGGATACACCGGATAAAGGTGTTGCCGAGGCGATCATCCTTAAACAGCGTAATGGACCGATTGGTACACGCAAACTCAAATTCTTTGGCCAATACACCAAATTTGAAGATCTTGCCCAGGGCTATGATGATTACATCTGACTATCGGGACCGTTGATGGCCAACGAACCGCTAGCCTACATTCATCTCGATGCCATCCGGCATAACTTTTCGTACGCCCAATCCCTTGCCCCTAAAAGTAAAGTAATGGCTATCGTGAAGGCGGATGCCTATGGCCATGGTGCAGCAAGAGTGTGCCGTGCACTAACTGAGGCGGATGCCTTTGGGGTCGCGCGCGTGATTGAGGCTGTGGCACTCAGGGAATCCGGAATTGACAAGCCCATTGTTGTGCTGGAAGGCTTTATTGATGAAGAAGAACTCAACATCTGTCGCATCAATCGACTGACGCCGGTATTGCATAGCGGCTACCAGGTCGCGCTGGTTAAACAACCACGTCATATTGACCTTGGTATCTGGATCAAGGTGGATACGGGAATGCACCGGCTCGGGTTTTCGGTTGAAGAATTTCGTACTGGCATGATGACGGGCCACTCCCTCAATGTTGTTGGGGTGATGAGTCACCTGGCCAATGCAGACGTTCCGGGCCATAAGGAGAACCTGGCCCAGATAGAGGTGTTCAATGAGGTAACGCGGGACCTGGATTGTGAATTGTCTCTGGCCAATTCAGGCGCGATCGTGCATTACGCCACCAGTCATAGCGATTGGATTCGCCCTGGCATTATGCTCTATGGCGGCTCGCCGACCAGTGTGGCTGATTCGAACCTAAAGCCCGGCATGACGCTGATGGCACCGGTAGTTTCGGTTAACCGGGTGTGCGCCGGTGAATCGATCGGTTACGGGAGTAACTGGTTTGCACCCACCGATACGCGTGTTGCGGTTGTAGGTATAGGGTATGCCGATGGCTATCCACGTGAGATTCGTGAAGGGGTTCCAGTTGTTATTAATGGCGAGCTTCGACCCATCGTGGGACGCATATCAATGGATATGACCTACGTCCAGCTGCGAGATGGCGATGATGTGGCGCCAGGTGACCTGGCCACACTTTGGGGACACGGCTTGCCGGTGGATGAAGTTGCATCCTGGATTCCAACGATCAGTTACGCGCTCATGTCCGGATTGACCGGCCGTGTCAATCGAAGTTACGAAATGGGCGATGACTGATGGCAAAGTCCAGGACGGTCTATGTATGCGGCGATTGTGGCTCCGAATATGCCAAATGGCAGGGGCAATGTAACGATTGCAAGGAATGGAACACCTTAACCAGACTGTCCGTTGACAGCAACGCAGCTTCGGCACGCAAGAAAGGCTATGCAGGACAATTACAATCTGTGCAGTCGTTGGCGGACGTCTCGGCCACGGAGTCCGCAAGGCTGGCTACCGGCATGGGGGAGTTTGATCGGGTACTGGGTGGCGGGCTCGTTCCGGGTTCTGCGGTCCTTGTAAGCGGGAACCCGGGAGCGGGTAAGAGCACGCTATTGATCCAGATTATGTGCCGGCTTGCCAGCGCTCATAGAGCGATCTACATCACTGGCGAAGAGAGCCTTGCCCAGATCGCCATGCGTGCGCGTAGATTGGGCCTGCCACTGGAAGACCTGAAAGTGATGGCAGAGACCAGCGTGGACACAGTCTGTGAGACTTTTGACGATATCAAGCCCAATCTGGTGGTCATTGATTCTATTCAGGTAATGCACCTCGATCAGGTTGAATCTGCTCCTGGCGGCGTGGCCCAGGTCAGGGAATGTGCTGCAAGACTGATCCAGTATGCAAAAAAGTCCGGCGCTGCCTTGCTACTGGTTGGCCACGTTACCAAAGAGGGTAATCTTGCCGGTCCACGTGTACTTGAGCATATGATCGACTGCTTCATCATGTTGGAAGGCGATAACGACAGTCGTTATCGTACGCTTCGCGCCAGTAAAAACCGGTTTGGTGCGGTCAATGAATTGGGCATTTTTGCGATGACGGACAGGGGACTTATAGAGGTGTCCAATCCTTCTGCCATTTTCCTGTCGCGTGGTGAACAGGCGAGCCCGGGTAGTGTTGTCATGGTGGTGTGGGAGGGAACCAGGCCCCTTTTGGTAGAAGCACAGGCGTTGGTAGACAGTTCCGCACTGGGCAATCCAAGGCGAGTCGCCGTTGGCTTTGAGCAAAATCGCCTGGCAATGTTGCTGGCTGTACTACACCGGCACGGCGGCCTGCAGGTTGGCGACCAGGATGTGTTCGTCAACGCTGTGGGTGGTATTCGTGTAGATGAAACCAGCAGCGACCTTGCATTATTGTTAGCCGTGGTATCCAGTTTTCGCAATAATGCCTTGCCGCTGGATCTCGTCTGTTTTGGTGAGGTTGGACTATCGGGTGAGATTCGCCCGGTACCGAACGGTCAGGAACGATTGAGGGAAGCTGCGAAACACGGATTCAAAAAAGCAATTATCCCCAGGGCCAATCTGCCGCGACAGCGAATCGACAATATGGACGTGATCGGCGTAACCAAGCTGTCTGAGGCTCTGGACGCCATCTCAGAGTGAATGCGGGTCTCGCTACTGTTCCCTACGCCAATTTCTTGTACCTTATCCGGCTCGGCACCAGATCAGCTGCGCCAGTACGTTTTTTGTGATCCTCTGCATACTCTGAATAGTTGCCGTCGAACCAGACAACGTTGCTGTCGCCTTCAAATGCCAGCATGTGCGTGGCAATTCGATCCAGGAACCATCGGTCATGGGATATCACCATAATTGTACCGGGAAATACTTCGATTGCGCTCTCAAGTGCACGCAGTGTTTCCACGTCCAGATCATTAGTGGGCTCGTCCAGCAAGAGGAGGTTGGCACCTTTCTTCAACAGCTTCGCGAGATGAACCCGGTTGCGCTCCCCGCCGGACAGGTCACGCACCAGCTTTTGCTGGTCAGCGCCCTTGAAGTTGAACCTGCTGACATAACCACGGCTCTGGGTCTCATATTTACCAATCTTGAGGATTTCCTGTTCACCGGAAATTTCTTCCCACACGTTTTTATCATCGGACAGGGAGTCCCGGCTTTGGTCCACATAGCCGAGCTCGACGGTTTCCCCGATACGAATGGTGCCGGCATCAGGTTTCTCAGTGCCGCAGATCATTCGGAACAATGTGGATTTGCCGGCACCGTTACCGCCGATGATGCCGACGATTGCGCCTTTGGGTACGGTAAAACTGAGGTCATCGATCAATAGCTCATGGCCATAGCCCTTGCTCACGTGCTCGACTTCAACCACGACATCGCCGAGGCGCGGTCCTGGCGGAATATAGAGTTCGAGGGTTTCGTTTCGTTTTTGGAACTCCTGCGAGCTCAACTCGTCAAATCTGGCGAGCCGTGCCTTGTTCTTTGCATGTCGCGCCCTGGGCTGGGTGCGAACCCACTCGAGTTCCGACTTGATTGATCGTTGCAATGCGATTTCCTGCTTTTGTTCTGTCTCAAGACGTTGTTCTTTGGCTTCAAGCCAGGCTGAATAGTTGCCTTCATAAGGAATCCCATGACCCCGGTCCAGTTCCAGGATCCAGCCGGCGACATTATCCAGAAAGTACCGGTCGTGCGTGATGGCCACAACCGTGCCGCTAAAATCCTTCAGGAATCGTTCCAACCAGGCGACACTTTCTGCGTCCAGGTGATTGGTGGGCTCGTCCAGCAGCAACATTTCGGGGTTTGACATAAGCAGTCGGCATAAGGCGACCCGCCTGCGTTCGCCGCCGGATAATTTGGTGACATCGGCATCATCCGGGGGTAAACGCAAGGCATCGGCCGCGATCTCGATCTTCCGGTCCAGGTCCCAACCGTCCATGGCATCAATTTTGAGCTGGAGTTCGCCCTGGCGTTCCAGCAGTGCACTCATCTCATCGTCTTCCATCGGCCCGGCGAACTTGTCACTGATGGAGTTGAATTCATCGATAACGTCCTTGATTTCACGCACACCGTCTTCCACGTTGCCACGTACATCTTTGGCCGGATCAAGGCCCGGTTCCTGCGGCAGGTAGCCGATTTTAAGGCCCGGTTGGGGACGTGCCTCGCCGAGGATCTCTGTATCTACACCGGCCATAATCCGCAGCAGAGTGGATTTGCCAGCGCCATTTAATCCTAATACACCGATCTTGGCGCCAGGGAAAAATGACAGGGAAATGTCCTTTAGAATCGTGCGATTGGGCGGCACAACTTTGCCGACTCGTGACATGGTATAGACGTATTGCGCCATAGGTGTTGTTTCGCTTTGGTTACTGCCAGCAAGGGCGGGTATTCTACACCGGATGAAGACCACTTTGGGTTGCCCAAATAGAGTAAAATACCTGACTTTGTTCTACCGGGAAGTCCTGTGCATTGTCCATTTTGTGGTGATAGTGAAACCAAGGTGATCGACTCACGATTGGTGGCAGAAGGCGATCAGGTCAGGCGCCGCCGTGAGTGTCAGCGTTGTGGTGAGCGCTTTACCACATTTGAAACCGCTGAACTGGTGATGCCGCGTGTCATTAAAAACAATGGATCACGGCAACCGTTCGATGAAGACAAATTAAGGAGCGGACTTCTGCGTGCGCTGGAAAAGCGGCCAGTCGACCTCGAGACCATGGAGTCGACCATCAACCGGATTAAACACCGTCTGCGAGCCACCGGTGAACGTGAGGTCAAAACGCGTGATGTCGGCGAGATGGTGATGGATGAATTGCGCGAACTCGATGACGTGGCGTATGTGCGATTTGCTTCCGTGTACCGTAGTTTCCAGGATATCAATGAATTCAAGGAAGAGATCGAGCGCATGGGCAAACGCGTGGACAAGGATAAAGTGAAAGCAGGCTCATGATGGCCCCGACTGATGTAGTTTTTATGGCCCAGGCCCTGCGGCTCGCCGAAAAAGGTCGTTATTCGACTCATCCCAATCCCCGGGTTGGTTGTGTGATCGTAAAGGACGACAGGGTGGTGGGGCGTGGATTCCATCTCAAGGCGGGGGATGGCCATGCAGAGGCCAACGCCCTCGCTGAGGCAGGAAACGCGGCCAGGGGCTCGACCGTCTATTGCACGCTGGAACCCTGCAGTTTCCATGGACGCACGCCTTCCTGCGCTGAATCGCTTGCCACTGCCGGTGTCGCCCGGGTAGTTGCTGCAATGGTTGACCCGGATCCTCGCAATGCCGGTAAGGGGCTCGATATTCTCCGTTGCGCCGGGATCGAGGTTGATTACCCGTTGTTGGCACCGTCGGCAGCAGCGCTGAATCGGGGACATGTCAAAAGACATAAGACGGGATTGCCCTATGTACGGCTCAAGCTCGCTATGAGCCTCGATGGTAAAACGGCGCTGGAGAATGGCCAGAGCAAGTGGATAACCGGCGGCGCGGCCAGGCGTGATGTGCAGAAGTTGCGGGCGATGAGCGCGGCCCTGGTGACGGGTGTGCAGACCGTGAACGATGATGATCCATCCCTGACGGTGCGTGCCGATGAGCTGGAGGTCGAGTATGCGAGCGTTAGCGCGGAGGTTGCGCGGCCCATCTTTATCCTTGATCCCGGTGCGCGAATTAATCCCGGGGCGCGGATACTAGATAATCCCGATACAGTACTGGTTTGCCTGCCGGGTACCGAAACCGAACTGTCCTGCCAGAGAGTTTCGGTGCCGGATGACGGCTCCGGACGTATACACCTGCTGGCATTACTCAAGCTACTGGCGGCGAGGGAATATAGTGAGATTCTCATCGAGTGCGGTGCGAGCCTGGCGGGGCAGATGGTGGCACAGGGGCTGGTGGATGAACTGATTGTCTATGCTGCGCCTTCTTTTTTAGGCGCAGACGCCCGTTCATTACTGAATATCGAAAAAATTGATAATATGCACGACCGGATTGTGATTGGGATTCAGGATGTACGCCAAATCGGCGAGGACATTCGTATCACCTGTGTCCCACAAATTACTCAGGAAACGGTAGGATAAAATGGTAAAAGTGATTGAAGGAGATTTTTCTGCAACTACAGCCAGGTTTACGATTGTCGCTGCCCGTTTTAACGGCTTTGTGGTTGAGAGCCTGTTGAGTGGGGCGATTGATACACTCAAGCGGCAGGGCGTGTCCGAAAGCCATATTACCGTTGTCAGGGTGCCGGGTGCATTTGAGATGCCACTGGTTGCGCGCAAGGTTGTGGAAAAAGGAAACGTTGATGCTGTCATTGCGTTGGGCGCGGTCATAAGGGGTGGCACGCCACACTTCGAGTATGTGTCGGGTGAATGTGCAAGTGGCCTTTCGGCAGTTGCCAGGGACTCGGGAATTCCCGTCGCTTTTGGCGTTCTAACCACTGACACCATTGAACAGGCAATTGAACGGTCAGGTACCAAGGCTGGCAACAAGGGCGCTGATGCGGCCATGTCGGCGTTGGAAATGGTCAGTTTGTTGCGAAATATTGAATGAACCCCTCCCGGTCAATCAGCCCGACCCCAGCGGCGCGTAGCCGCGCCAGGCGATTTGCGCTCCAGGCTCTCTACCAGATGCAGCTTACCGATTGTTCGGCTGCCGAAGTCGAGGCGCAGTTCCTGCAGGATTACGACATGAAGCGTGTCGACACGGATTATCTGCACGAATTGCTTGCTGGCGTGGCCAAACATCGAGGCGGGTTGATTGCGGCATTTTCTGGCAGGCTCGATCGCAGTGAAAAGGAACTGGATGCGGTATCACGGGCAGCCTTGTTGATAGGGAGTTTCGAAATCATCCATCGAATCGATATTCCCTATCGGGTTGCCATCAACGAGGGGGTCGAACTGGCGAAACAGTTCGGTGCCGCAGACAGCTTCAAATTTGTCAATTCCGTCCTGGATTCACTGGCAATCGAGTATCGAGCGGTGGAGCGGGCTTCAGGTAACCGCTGATGAGTGGTCGCGAGTTCGATATTATCGAAAAATATTTCGCCAGCTACATATCCTACAAGCCGTCCCAGGTTCTACTCGGACCCGGCGACGACTGCGCACTTCTAGACGTGCCAGAGGGTCAGGAGCTCAGTGTTTCTACTGACACACTGATCGAGGGCGTTCACTTTCCTTTCGGCTCCACAGCCAACATCGTTGCGCATCGTAGTTTGTGTGCCAACTTGTCGGATCTTGCCGCCATGGGTGCCTGTCCGTTTGCGTTTACGCTGGCACTCACGATACCGTCGGAAGATGACAACTGGCTGGAAGAATTTTCCGCGACCCTGGGTCGCCTGGTCGGCAAATATGAGATCCCCCTTGTAGGGGGCAATCTGGCCAGAGGCCCGCTCTCGATCACTTTGACCGTCATGGGTACTGCGCCGAAAGGCACATCGATCAGGCGTTCAGGTGCAAGGGTTAGTGACCGGGTCTATGTAACCGGGACGCTAGGAGACGCCGCGGGTGGGCTGAGAATGCTCGCGCGAGACAAGCAGGCTACTGGTCATCTGGTGGATCGTTACTATTATCCGACCCCGAGGCTCGAAACCGGGCTCGCCCTCAGGGGTATGGTTAGTTCAGCAATCGATATCTCCGATGGCCTTATGGCGGACCTTGGTCATATCTGTCAGGCCAGTGCAACAGGCGCCAGGATCATTGTGGACGACCTACCGCTTTCTACCGCCCTGACCAATGGGTTTTCGTTGGAAGAAGCCAGGGACCTGGCACTGGCAGCCGGAGATGACTATGAACTTTGTTTCACGGCACCGGCCAGCGTGGCTGACCGAATTTCAACAGTGGCAAGGGCGTCCGGCACTATTGTGACCGACATCGGTGAAATTACTGATAATGGTGGCGTTGTGTTGGTAGACCGGGCGGGGCATTCCGTATCTGTTAAAGACAAGGGTTACCAGCACTTTCATGAAGCCTGACCCCACCAGCATGACTCGCAAAGTCTTTACCGACCCATTCCACTTCCTTGCATTCGGGTTCGGGAGTGGACTTTCACCCAAAGCGCCAGGAACTGCCGGGACACTGGTTGCCGTGCCCTTTTACTTTCTGCTGGTGGAGTTGGGATGGATTGGTTACGGCGTTGCCTTGATCTTCCTGTTCAGCGTTGGTGTATACATTTGTCACAAGGTTGAAAGAGAAATCGGTGGCACTGATCCCGGGGGTATTGTCTTCGATGAGTTTGTGGGCCTATGGCTCACTTGTTTTTTACTACCGCCTGCCTGGTATTGGCTGCCATTGGCGATTGTGCTCTTCAGGATATTCGACATCGTTAAACCCTGGCCAGTGAGTTGGTGTGATACTAATGTGAAAGGTGGTTTCGGCATTATGCTGGATGATGTGGTTGCCGCTGCCTATGCATTCGTTTGCATCCAACTTGGTGCCTTGCTCATGGCGAGTTTGAGTTGATGTTCTTGCGATACACCCTCGGAAGTTACTTGCCGACCCTGGCAGCGATGCTCATGACAGTGAGCATCGCCTGCAGCATCAGGGCAGAAGAACTCCAGATCGATGTGGTGGGCTTGTTCAAGGATGCGGCCATGCTGGAGATCAACGGTGAGCGTCGCTTGCTGAGGGAAGGCGAGCGCAGCAAAGAAGGCATTCTACTCATCAGTGCTGATAGCCTCGAAGCATTGATCGAGCTCGAAGGGCGCCGGATTCCCCTGACGTTGACCAGCCAGATTGGTACCCGGTTCAAACCACCGGAACATACGATTGTGACCATCGGTACCGATGAGCTCGGACAATACCGGACCGTGGGTAGTATCAATGGCAGGCCGGTATCGTTTCTTGTAGACACTGGCGCCAACATTGTCGCGTTGAATTCTGCTCATGCCAAAAGTCTCGGACTCAATTTTGAGCAAGGTCGGCGTACCCGTGCCACTACTGCCGGCGGTATGGTGGACTCCTGGGCGGTAACGCTGGACTCGGTGCAGGTTGGTGATATTCGTGTCAGGAATGTACGGGCGGCGGTGCTAAAAGGGGATTTCCCCGGGGAAATATTGCTTGGCATGAGCTTCCTTTCGAACGTTGAAATCAATGAATCTGCCGGTGTGCTGGTTCTTAAAGGCAAACTGTAAAAGGGGTTCATGCGCTTTTTCTCTGGTAGAATCCCGTGATTGTGTCAATTGGAGCGCTCGAGTGACGGTTGTTTATGTCGCCTCTTCCAGACTGCCCACGCCCATGGGCGAATTTACCCTGCACGGCTTTGAAGATGCGGAGACTGGACAAGAACATGTTGCCATTACCATGGGCGATGTCACGAGCGGTGACGCTGTCTTATGCCGGGTTCACTCCGAGTGCCTGACGGGTGATGCGCTCTTTAGTATGCGTTGCGATTGCGGTTCACAACTTCAGACCGCGCTGACGCGAATCGCCGCGGAGGGGCGAGGCATTATTTTGTATTTGCGCCAGGAAGGGCGCGGTATTGGTCTGATCAACAAGATAAAGGCTTATGAATTGCAGGATCAGGGTGCCGATACGGTTGAAGCAAACGAGCGGCTGGGATTTGATGCTGATCTGCGAGACTACACCATGTGCAAGAGTATGTTTGCTCACTTCCAGATTGGCAGAATTAAGTTGATGACTAACAATCCGGTAAAGGTGAATGCGCTCGGTAAACTGGGCATCGAAATAGAAGAGCGGTTGTCGATCGAAACCGGACACAATGATCACAATGCGCGTTATCTCGCCACCAAAGCCGGTAAGCTTGGCCACCTCTTTGGGAAAAATGACTGACGCGTTCGTTGGCTGTTAGCGGTTCGCTGTTCGCGATGCCCGCTGGTCTGCTGAGAAGCGAACGCTGATCGCGCGTTCGATGCCGGCGGCGTCCAGACCGCACTCCGCTAACATGTTCATCGGTTTGTCCTGGGAAATGAATCGGTCGGGAATACCAAGATTCAGTACTGCTGCCTGTATTCCGACGCTGGCAAGATGCTCATTAACCGCAGATCCGCCGCCGCCGCTCAGGACATTTTCTTCAACTGTAACGAGCAGGTCATGTGAAACTGCCAATTCGTCAATCAGTGACTCATCCAGCGGTTTGACAAATCGCATGTCAATCAGAGTTGCATCCAGGTTTTCGGCAACAATTCTTGCCGGTGTAACCATCGCGCCGAATGCGAGCAGTGCAATATTCCGGCCCTCCCGGAGGATTCGCGCCTTGCCTATCGGCAGGGCCGTCATCTCTTTGCTTGCGGGTATTCCCGGGCCGCGACCTCGTGGATACCGGACCGCAGCAGGACCCTCGTAAAGATGCCCCGTATACAGCATTTGCCGGGTTTCGTTTTCATCGGACGGAACCATTACGATGAGATTGGGAATGCAGCGCAAATAGGAAAGATCAAATACGCCGGAGTGAGTGGGCCCATCCTCAAGCAACCCGGCACGGTCAATCGCAAATAGCACCTGCAGGTTCTGGATTGCGACGTCATGGATCAACTGGTCGTATGCGCGTTGCAAAAAGGTTGAATAAATCGCAACAACCGGATGCGCACCCTCGCAAGCGAGGCCCGCCGCCAGTGTTACCGAGTGTTGTTCAGCAATAGCCACATCGTAGTATCGCTCAGGAAACTGCTCGGAAAATGCAATCAGGTCCGAGCCTTCGCGCATGGCCGGTGTAATGCCTACCAGTGCGGGGTCCTTTTGCGCCATATCGCACAACCATTCACCGAAGACGTTAGAGTAGGTTGGCGTATTGGCACCGGCGACAGGCGCATTCTTTGCTTCTATCTTCGACAGGGAGTGCGAGCCTACAGGAGAGGCTTCCGCCGGGCCGTAACCCTTCCCTTTCTGGGTGATAATATGCAGGAACTGGGGACCTTCCAGATCCTTGATATTGTCCAGCGTCCCGATCAATGCCTTCAGGTCGTGACCATCGATCGGCCCGATGTAATTAAGACCCAATTCATCAAACAAAGTGCCAGGCACGACCATACCCTTCATATGCTCTTCAGTGCGCCTTGCCAGTTCCCAGGCATGGGGGATGCGTGACAGGATCCTTTTGCTTCCTTTGCGCATCGAGAGATACAAGCGACTGGACAGGATGCGGGCAAAATACTTGGCCAGTCCTCCGACATTGCGAGAGATGGACATGGCATTGTCATTCAAAATGACCAGGAGATTGGCTTCGGTATCAGCCACATGGTTCAGTGCCTCGAATGCCATTCCGGCCGTCATTGCGCCGTCGCCGATCACAGCCACGGTTCGTTGCTCTTTGCCTGCTAATTTCGCACCGATCGCCATGCCAAGAGCTGCGCTGATCGAAGTCGATGAGTGGCCGACACCGAAAGTGTCGAATTCACTCTCCTCGCGTGTTGGAAAGGGGGCGATGCCATCTCGCTGGCGCAAGGATGCCATTTTTTCCCTGCGACCCGTCAATATCTTGTGTGGATAGGTCTGGTGCCCGACGTCCCATACCAGCTGGTCCGTGGGCGTATTCAGGACATAATGCAAAGCGAGCGTGAGCTCCACGACGCCGAGTCCGGCCCCGAAGTGCCCGCCGGTCTGGCCCACCGTATAGATAAGGAAATGACGCAGTTCATCGGCGAGCACGAGCAACTCGTCCTCGTCTAGATTTCGCAGGTCCGCCGGCGTCATGACGCGATCCAGCAGAGGCGTTTCCGGCCTCGCCAGCGGAATTTCGTCGAACATTTCCATCCGGTCTATTCGCTCTGGATTAATGGCTGCACAGGGCCCGAAATTCTACACTATCTGCTTGCTGCAGCGCATGAATTTCACGGGGACGCGCTGGCATGCACTGCCCCCGTGGAATATACGCTGATGTTAGTGGTCGCGGTTGGCGACGAACTCCGCCATCGCTTGAAGGCTGCGGCCAGCTTCGCCAAACGGTGCCAGGGCGGTAATGGCATCTTGCCTCAGGTCGTCGAGCCTGGCGATTGCCTCATTTAAGCCGTACACAGAGACAAACGTCGACTTGCGGCGTGACTGATCGCTGCCTGCTGGTTTGCCCATAATATTTGTGTCCCCGGTTTCATCCAGGATGTCGTCCTTCACCTGGAATGCCAGCCCCAAATCGTGGCCGTAGCGCTCAAGGGCATGCCGATCGTCTTCGGATGCGCCAGCCACGATCGCACCGCACACCACGCTTGCACTGATTAGCGCCCCGGTCTTGCGACGATGCATCTGTTCGAGCATCGCGGCATCAATGGACTTGTTTTCCGACGCGAGGTCAATCACCTGACCCCCTACCATACCGTCCGCGCCGCTTGCGATGGCCAGGGTACTGACAATTTCCACTCTTTGTTCCGGTGCCAGCCCGGCATCGGCTGCAATCAGTTCGAACGCAAGTGTCTGCAGGGCATCCCCGGCAAGAATGGCCAGTGCGTCACCATAGACCATGTGGCAGGTGGGTTTGCCACGACGTAGCTCATCATCATCCATTGCCGGCAGGTCATCGTGAATCAGCGAGTAGGTGTGGATGAATTCGATCGCGCACGCCGTCCTGTCAGTTTGGCCGGGTTTCGCCCCGAGTGCCTCGGCGGCAAGGTAGGTCAGTGTGGGCCGAACCCGCTTACCCCCGTTAAAAACCGCGTAGCGCATGGCTTCTGCCAGTTGTGGCGGGATGTTGCGGGAAGGTAGAAAATGATCCAGATGTTCTTCGATGCGGGATTGGTATCGCGCTAAAACGTCACTCATCGGAACGACTCTGTGAGTCGAAGGGTACCTCCTGTGCAACATCGCTTTGCTCCACCAGTGCTTTAACCTTCTGCTCTGCGTCCTTGAGCGCTTGCTGGCACTCTCGAGTCAACTTGATGCCCTCCTCGAACGTCTTGAGTGAGTCTTCCAGCGACAATTCACCGGACTCCATCTTCTCGACCAGGCTTTCCAGTCGTGCCAGGGATTCTTCAAACGGGTAGGTTTTCCGGGTTGCCATGCGCATTAACTTCGGTGGATCGGAATCGTAACGATACCACACCAAAAAAGCTGTCTCGATAGAAGCTGGTGGCTCAGTTTGAAATCGCCCGGCAAGGTTATCTACATCGGGGGAAGGTTGGCGACCGGGTTTGGGGCGACTAGCGCCATGGACGGACGCGGGGTGAGCCAGGGATACCCGGGCAGTTTATTCTGGCGAGGATTTCAGGCTATGCTAGGCAGGTAAGCTTAAGATCCAATCCAACCTAGTCCGGGAGACGTCAATGAGATTCCTATTTTTGGTCGCAATACTGGCCGCAAGCCAGGTCACGCTTGCAGATGCTGAAGCGGAAATCAACTATCGCCAGGGTGTGATGAAGTCCGTTGGGGGACATATGTCCGCAATGGGCGCGATCCTGAAAGGCCGAGTGCACTTCGAGGATTTTGAATCTCACGCCAACGCCATGGCTGAGCTCGCGACCATTGTTCCGAATGTATTCCCGGCTGGTAGCGACAAAGGAAAAACCGAAGCGCTGGCGGTGATCTGGGAGAAGTCCGACGAGTTTCAGGCGGCGATGGATGATTTTGTTGCGGCGGCCAACAATATTGCCGGGGTTGCCGGAGGGGGCAACCCGAGGGAGTTGGGGCCTGCGATCCAGCGATTGGGCCAGGCATGCAAGGGCTGTCACGATGATTTTCGCGAACAACACGACCACTAGGGAGACTCTGAACAAGTATGCGCAACTCTGGCCTTCAGAGGCTTCCTGGAATCAGACGAAATTTACCAGGTAGTATACAAAGCCCGATGTTAAACCCAGCGTGACGATGGCAAGGAGTCTGTTATTGCGCTGGGCGGGGATATCCTGACTCACTTTCATCCAGCCAGTAATCATTGGCTGGATAATATTGTGCTTCCTGATTACTTGATAGTAAGTCACGGCAAGAAGGTGTAGCGCAATAAGGCCAACGATAATCCAACGGTTTGTCTTGTGGATTGCCGTCAATTGCCTGCTGGTATCATAAGAGACCAGATGAGAAAGGGGTCCTTCCAGCAGGATATCATCGTTGGCAAAAAGGCCAGTGCCAACCTGCAAAAGGAGTACGCTCAGCATCGCGATGATGCTGAGCGCTCCGAGGGGATTGTGGCCGACCCGGGGTTCACTGGGAATTCGCAGTGACCTTGTGTAGGCAAGGATAACTCCGGGGCTCCGGATAAAGTGGATGAAGCGCGAGTGGTCGCTACCGATAAATCCCCACAGTATCCTGAAGAGGACAAGGGACAGGATGGCGTAGCCTGCGTACATATGGTAGTCCATCTCGACGAAACCACCGGTTGAACCAGTATAGAAAGATATCCCCACCAGAATTACGAGGGCCCAGTGAAACAGCCTGGTGGGCAGGTCCCATACAAACGCTTTTTTCATGCTGCGCTCTTCTCTCATTGTTTGTTAGCATTCTATCAATCTTTCTGGCGTGTTCATCCGTTCACGCCTTCTCTGGCTCATGGGGGCAATTGATGTCGACGATTAACCGGAATGGGGTCGAAATTTATTATGAGTTCCACCAAAAAGGAGTGGAATTCCCGACGATTCTGCTCAGTCACGGATACAGTGCTACCAGCGCTATGTGGCAGGGCCAGATTGAGGCCCTGACGCAAGATCACAACCTGATCACATGGGATATGCGGGGCCACGGGCAATCCGACAGTCCGGATGACCCGTCACTCTATGCGGAATCACACACGGTTGCGGATATGGCTGCCATCCTGGATACCTGCGATGTGGAACACGCAATCGTCGGCGGCCTGTCCCTGGGCGGATATATGACCCTGGCCTTTCAGCTTGCGTACCCGACACGCTGTGATGCGTTATTGCTATTGGATACGGGCCCAGGCTACAAGAATGACGAGGCGAGGCAAGGCTGGAATGACACGGCCGAAGGCAGGGCGCAGGCATTGGAAACCCAGGGCCTTGCCGCCCTTGGCACTGGTTCTGAAGTGCGAATGGCGCAGCATAGATCCGCAAAGGGCCTCGCCCTTGCGGCCAGAGGCATGTTGGCGCAAGTGGACGACCGCATTATTCACTCCCTTCCCGAGATCGCCGTACCCGTATTGGTGCTGGTCGGTGCCGATGACAAACCGTTTCGGATCCCGACTGATTATATGACCAATAAGATTCCCCACGCCCGCAAAGTGATAATTGCTGATGCTGGCCATGCTTCCAATATCGACCAGCCCGCCGCGTTTAACGCCGCGGTACTGGAGTTTTTAGCTACGTTGTAAGCGCCAGTCGATAAGAAAGGTGATGTTTGCCAGCGGTGAGTCGATATTGGGGCCGGGTATCCGGGCCACAACTACCGCCGCCGACACCACGCTGCATAACGTCCAGTGTGACCCAGGTCGCGGGATCCGGAGTGATCTCATAAGTATGGAATGCAGGCGTTAAAATCTCATGGGGATAATGGCTGGCGCTCGCCTCGATTGATTCCTTGCCCGCGCGCGAAATTCGTAGTGTCTGATTTTCCGCAGCTCTCAGCTCAAGCCAGCGCACGTCCGTCAGGTTCCCGTGTTCCTGCGGCAGGATGTACGGCACATATTGATTCTCCACTGTGCTGTGATGAATGCGCACAGTGCCAGAGGCCCTACGGTCGATATAAGTTTCATGGGGTCCGCGACCGAACCATGAGAAATCCTCGAAGTCCGAAGGTAGTTTGAGTCGGACGCCGAGTCTGGGTAGATCCACGAGCGCCTTGCTGAGTTCAAAGTGGTGCACAACATCAATGGCATCTGCAGACACAATAAACGTGGTTTCCATGTCAATCTGGCCCGTGGCTGGATTGAAGATTTGCCTGAGATTTACGTTCGCCGTTTCCTTATTGATTTCTTGCAGGCTTATCATCGAACTTGTCCGTTTGATATGGTCGATACCTAGTGCCTGCCAACGCCCCAGTGGCTTCCCATCCTGGCTTTCTCGCCCCTTAATGCCATCGTTGTCAATTGGAGCGCGCCAGACATTGAGCATGGGTCCCTGGTTTATGATCTCCCGCCCGTTATTTCGCCAGTGAATGCCGTCGTTGCCAAACTCAACCTCCATGTCTCCACAGTGCACGAGAATGGCATCAGCACTTTTCGTTGCAACGACTGCCTTTCCTGTCTTTCTTGCGGGACGACTCTTCGGTGCCCGCGTGGTAATCTCGATTTGTTTTTCTGCAACCACATGGCCCCTGGGGGCCCAGGACAGACTCCTGGCGAGGCGGAATGTAAAGACGATGGACACCTCGTCCCCGGCTTTAAGGGGGGGTAACTCGTAGTCCACCTTGAGGTCAGTGGCTGCCTGCGGCGGCGTTCTCAGCTTCCTTGTATGGCCTTGCTGCACGATTTCGCCGTTGCGTAAAAGCTCCCAGGTAATCACATACTGCCTGAAATCCGTAAACCAGTTCTTGTTAAAAAAGCGAAATGTCTTGCCGCGAACCTTTGTCACGGCCACAGGCGCAATGATGTGCTTGTATTCGATAAGGGAAGAGTGGGGCGCGCGATCCGGCCAACACAAACCGTCACAGACGAAATTCAGATCGTGGCGTTCTTCCCCAAAGTCACCGCCGTAAGCCCAATAGGGAATGCCGTTCGCGGTTTCCAAAAGGCCTTGATCAAGCCACTCCCAGATAAAGCCACCTTGCAGTCCGTGATGGTTTTCGATGGCGTCCCAATACTCCTTGAGGTTACCGCAGCTGTTGCCCATCGCGTGGGCATACTCGCACATAATCAGGGGCCGCGGATCCGTGGAAGTCCTGGCATGGTTTTCAATGTCCTCGACCGACGGGTACATGGGACAGATAATGTCGGTGCCGTGTGGATTGTCTTCCCACCTATTCCTGACCGCCTGTTCGCAGATCGCATTCTCATTGTGAATCGGCCGGGACGGATCATAGCTGCGCACCCAGGCCGCCATTGCAGCGTGATGGGGTCCGAAACCAGTCTCATTTCCCATGCTCCAGATGATGATAGAAGGATGATTCTTGTCGCGCTCCACCATGCGCACAACACGGTTGATAAATGCGCTTGCCCATGCGGGATCGCGGCCCAGCTGCTGGTAGTGGTGATGTGCTTCAATATTGCATTCGTCAACGACATAAAGGCCGTACTCGTCGCATAGTTCATAAAAACGGCTGTCGTTGGGATAGTGACTGGTTCGGACCGCATTGATGTTGTGCTGTTTCATGGTTTCAATGTCGGCACGCATCAAATCCTCTGTGATCACTTTACCAGTGATGTCGCAGTGATCGTGTCGGTTCACCCCTTTAATGAGGACCGGTGCACCATTGATCAGGAGCTGGCGATTTTTGATTGCAATGTGGCGGAAACCAATTCGTACACGGGTTGACTCCAGGGGAGTGCCGCGTGGATCCTTCAAGGTGACAAGGAGGTCATAGAGCTCCGGGGTTTCCGCACTCCATGGTCTGACCTTGCCGACTTTCGCATCGAATCGAAGCATCGGACCGGGGCCCAATACCGGCGTATAGCGCCCCTTCTCCAGCGTGCGTATCAGGGGGGCCTTGAAGACGGGTTTGCCGGTAGGGGAAATGACTTCAATTTCAATCTGGGAACCGGTGGCGCTGCGGTTTTCTTCCCCGACTCGAACCTCGACTTGCAGTGTGCCGCTGCCGGTCGTCTCGTCGAATCGAGGCATAGCGTTGATGTCCCTTAGATAAACCGGTGCCGTTGGATAAAGGTGGATATCGCGATGTATGCCCGCATGCCACCATTGATCCTGATCCTCGATATAACTTGAATCACTGAAGTGAAGCACCTTGAGCGCCAGCTCATTGGCGCCTTCCGCAAGGTATTCGGTCAGGTCAAATTCTGCCGGCAAACGGCAGTCTTTTGAAAAGCCGACCTCACGACCATTGCAGTACAGGTAAAAACAATTCTCGACGCCACCCAAATGAATCACGACCCGCTTCCCCCACCAGGCCGCTGGCAGGTCGAAGGTGCGCCGGTACAAGCCGGTGGGATTCTCATCTGGTACCAGTGGTGGCTCCGCCCGGAATGGCATAACGACATTGGTATAGATGGGTCTGTCAACGCCACCCTGCCGGGTCCAGAGTGATGGAACTGTGACGGCGCGCCAGGATTCTGGTCCGGCAGTTGTCGAAAGCCAGTCATCCGGCACCAGATTCGGACTGCCAACCCGCCTGAAGTGCCAGGTACCGTTCAGTGACAGCTGCCTTTCATTCTTGCCTGAAAGTGCATCGGCACCGGTTGCGTAGCGTTTGAAATGCGAGCGTGCCGGAAGCCGACCTATGCCTACAACTTCCGGATTTTCCCAATGTGGATGCGCCATGCTGACTGCTACACGATCAATGTGACTTCAATCATAATGACTCGCAATCCAATTCGCAGCACTAAATGCGATTGAGCTCGCTGTCGAGGCTGGGCGTGCCGCCAACAAGAACCCCTGGGGCATACACCGCTAATGATCGCGGCTCCAGGCGTGGCAGCAGGCAAGGTTGCGGGTCGCACTCAAATCAATGAACGAGCCGGATGAGCAGTTTAAGCGACTGGGTATCGATCAGGGTCGCGGCATTTCGATGTCGAAATCCTGACCATGGTTATTCCGAACGCCGGTAAGAGATTGCCTCTTCCTGGCGGAAGAAGAATCGTGCGGCAGGGGGGAACTGCTGCACGATACGCTGGGAGACCACGATTTGGCTAAACTCTGGTTAAACTTTGGCTAAATCAGGGACTGAACATTCCGTTACAAGTGGTTGCGTTAACGACTTCGATTGCCACGGTCTGAGTGACATAATACCAGGATCCCTGATTGTCGGTGTCGATTGCTGTGTCGCCGCTCAATCCAATCTGCCCGTTATTGGAAACTCCGATCTTGAAGCTCTCTTGATCCTCGGTGCCAGCGTCAAATGTAAGCTCCAGACTGTTATCGCTCTGCGTCCATGTGAAGGCCGTTGCACCGAGATCGTCGCCTTCACTGGATGCGCCGAGCCCGGGGAACAACGCATGAAAGGAATCCCGGTAGACGGTAGCGGTACCGCTGCCACCGGCTACAAACTCCACTCCTGCCGAAAAAGCACCCCGTTCGACGCCCAGCGGAATTACGCTTCCATCACCCTGATCAGTGAGCGGATCAGGTAGAAAGAAGCCGACTTCCATTGAGTTGATGCAATAACTGCGGTCAGCAACACTGGATGTGGTACTTGCTTCCAGTGCATCGATACGGGCCGCATTGTCGTTAATGGCAGAGATCAATGCGCCGATCGTGGTATTCATCGCCTGCGAGCTCAGCGTGGTTCCGAATTTAAAAGTGGTAACCGCAGTATCGTCAACAGTATCCGCGACGACCTGGGTACCCCACAAACTTGCAAGCATGATCAGTATTGCAGATTTAACCAATTTCATTATCGTTCTCCTTTGAACAATTTTTTAATTTCTACTCGATGACGCATTCATCCCAATTTGATTGATCCAGGATACATGTCGCCGTGGTTGTTTGTGTCACCGTCAGCGTGTAGCTGGCGGTATTCGATTCAAGATAGGTAGCGTCCCCTGCTTTGATCGCGGAAATAGTCGTTGTCCCGGTCGCCACCAAAGTGATGGCGCCATCGACACCAACCGTGGCAACGCCTGTGTTACTGCTTGTGTAGCTGACCAGGCCATCTCCGCTACCACCTGTAGTGGCAAGGGTCTCCCTGCCCAGCGGGTCGACAACAAGGCCATTGAGTGATACTGAGATCGCGGTTACGGGGAACTCGAGCGTGGTCTGTTCCAGCTTCTGCACCGTCACCGTGATCGACGCCGTGGCTTCAAGGTATTCCGCTACCAGCGTGACAATCCTGTCTTTTTTTGCGGAAACGCCGGCCGTACCTGCTCCGACTACCGTCAGCACGCCCCCGGCATCTACAGTGACAACATTGGTATTGCCGGATGCATAGCTGAGCGTGGCTTCTGGCACACCACCGCTGGTCTGTAGCTGAACCGGCGACGAAGTGACCAGAAGATCAAGGTTGCCGTTGGTGATACTAAATGCTGGCTGTGGCTGGGGATCATTGACCCGCAGCAGAACTGACCACTGCCTGACTGTGCTCCCGTCTTGCGCTGTAATCGTGTAGATCACATCACCGAGTTGATAACTGTTGCCTGACAGGGCTTCGATCGTCGCGCCTTCTGAAATACTGAATAGGGTCGTTGGGTCTGTGACCTGGTCGAGTGCTGCCAGATCATCCAGACTGGCGACGCTACCGACAACAGCGGCGGCCGTATTATTGATAACAAGATTAGTAATCAGGTTGCTGGTTGCCCCGGTTATTCTGGCAATGGGTGATGCATCCGAAGTTGCCACCGTTACCGTGACTGTCCAGATTGACGTGGTACCATCCTCGGCGGTCACCTGGTAGGTGACCGCGTCACTGAAGTCTTCGCCGTCGGTTGCAGTAATCGTTGCGCCTAGTGAAATTGCGATGGTAGGACTTTCCAGTGTCGCGGTATCCGTACCGGCCGGCTGTAATACAGCAACCGTCAATCCTGACTTGTCGATGGTAGTCTGGAGTGAATCTGCAAACTTGAATGCGGTAATTTCAGCGTCAGACGACAGCGCAACTACTGTGCCTGGGCCCGACGCGGCCGCGCTCAGGATGTTTGTAATTTTGGTTGCCGAAGTCACGCCACTGTTGTTGGTGGTGCCAGCAACGATCGTGTTGACGGCCGTGATCAGGTCGGCAGATGAATCGTCGAGGTTACCGTCGTCGGCGAGATCGTTTGCAATTGCGGTGAGGGCGGTGGACAGGTCACCGGTATTGGCTTGCAATTGAGACGTTGCGGCAAGTATCAGGCCGTAGAGGCGCTCATCGTCAGTTGCGGTAGCTGAACTTTCCTTCGTAATATCAGCCGGTGCAGTGGTCAATAACTTCGCGCCAGCACCATCGGCGCTACCAAAAAACAGGGCACCAACTTCATTGTTGCCAGCATCGACGTTGGCTGCAGTCAGCCCGCCGGACTTGCGCTGCGCAACCTGGGTTGCGATCTCAGTCAATGGCGACACCGATGCCCTTACCGTCGTGGTTGAGCTGCTGGCGTCAATGGCAGAGACGGCACGTAGTGGGGCGCTTTCAGGAATCGACCGGGTTGCGCCTGTGGCTTCATCCACATAACCGCCGCCAGTGGCCTCGACAATATAAACTCCACTGAAGTTGGTCAGCTGGATCGAGTATTGGCCACTTTCGTCTGTGGTAGCCGTTGCAATCGGGTTTCCTGTCTTCTGGCCACTACTGTCAACTGCGAACACCTTGATGGTTGCGCCAGCTACCGGTCCCTTGGCGACACCACCGCTGACGGTTGTAACAACCGTCGGTTGGGTATCGATCAATGGCGGAGTCACGCTGTCGCTGCTGTCTCCGCCGCACGCGGATAAAAGTAGTGCCGAAAACAGGAGGGTGGGGAGCGTAATCAGGATCGAGCGGGTTCTGGAACGCGCCTTCCCGGGAAATGGCTTGCTATTCATTTTTTAGCCCTGTCTTTAGAGGGTAGTATCATCCATCGGAGTGCGGGATGCTTTCTTGATCAATGTCATAAAAACCGCATTTGTTATACCGCTTTCAGTTCTGGGTGGATATCCACCAGATTTTCAGTGTAACGCTGTACTAACTGTACCACCAACTGGACTTCCCACGCGATCTCCGTTAGTTGACCCTTGCCGATACGACATTTGCCTGGATGTCCGTAACCGCATCATCGGGCCCGAATTGCCACCCAGAGGCGACTCGTCTTTGTTGGGATGGCTCGATGACATCAACGCTTACCACCCGGCGCACACGGCGATTGTTGACTGTCGCTGCAAATTCCACGCGGACAGCCGTTGTGCGAATGTCGCTATGATTCCTGATAACCGCAATGAATTGGCCGTCGATGAGGACCGGCTGCGACTCTAGGTATCTGTCGGGGTTGTCTGGTAAGTCGAGTCGAATAAACGCGTCCCGTGCCTGTTCACCAACCCGTCCAGACCCGCTCATGGCGGTGCCGAAATATTGCTTGGCGGTGACCAGGTCGCCTGCAGCAAGGGACATCTGGCCTAACAGGTTACTGGCAATCGCAGTCGGCAACAGCTGGTTGCTACGTTCAAGGTCACCGCGTGCCTCCCTGTTTTTACCCAGCTTCAGGCGGGCGATGCCGCGGCCGAGGTAATATTCATAGTAATGGTCGTCGATCGAGAGCGCCTTGTTGAATTCTTCAGTTGCCGCCAGATAGTTTTCTTGCATCAGGAAAATGTCACCTCTCAAACCATAAAATCGTGCATCGCGAGGCTCAATGCCGATAGCGTCTTCAAGACGGGCCATGGCACTCTTGGATTCGTTCTGTCGCGCCAAAGTGTTCGCTTGATCGAATGCTGTGTACGCTTCCTGTTTCGACTTGAGGTACGCCAGTTTCTGCGTATAGCGTTGCTCGTTGATCTCGCCTGTCTCCCCGAGTTCCCTTGCGGTTTTAATGTTGGCTTCAACACGTTCCTGTGAGGGAGGATGGCTTGCAAACAACCCTTCGAGCCAATGGGTTCGTCGACCCTCGGACAACCGCACAAAGGTTTCTTGCAAGGTGATGGCGGCATTGGGATTGTAACCGGCTCGTTTGAGGTAAACCGTACCGTAGTAATCTGATTCAAGTTCTGCAGAACGGCTATAGGTCTGGGTAAGAAGTTGTGCGCCAAGCTGCGCCCCACCGACGATATAGTTTGAATACTCGGAATCGGATGTGGACATCGCAGTTACGATCAATGCACCCTGCAACAACAGGCCGCGCTGTATCTGATTGGCACTGTGTCTTGCGGCCGCATGAACGATCTCGTGGCCAAGGACGGCAGCCAGTTCCGCCTCACTACCGAGTTCTGTCAGTAGCCCCCTGTTGACAGCGATCTTGCCACCGGGCAATGCCCAGGCGTTGGGAACACTATTGTTGAGTACCACGAATTCGTAAGGCAGGTCGCGATCGCTGACGCTGGCAATTCGCTGCCCGACTTCGCTTACATAAGTAGACAACGCCGGGTCAGCAGTATAGATCCCACCCTGGGATTGCTGGGACGGCAGGTATTGTTCAGCGCCGATCGCAAGCTCATTGCCTTCAGAGATCAATGCGAGTTCACGTTTGCCAGTCACCGGGTTGACCACACAACCAGTGACCATCGCGGCGGTGATGAGTAACGTCAAGAGTCGATACCGGCGATGGGTTGTCAGGTTGCGACCTTGTGCTGGTGACCTGGGTGTTGGTGGCCTGGGGATTTGTGAATGGCGCGCGCTCAACATACTATGGTTATCCCTGAAAATGAACCGGGTCCGCAGGCTATGCTCGACTATCGAGTCACGATATACAATGAATTTGTTCATGAGCAGGAGAACCCTGAAGTCAGGTCGGTTTACCCTGACGGTATTCACGGTGCCATCGGTGCGTCGCTGCGGGATGAGCCGGGTTTTACAGTACATAGAATTGCCCAATGCCGAAATGTATGGAGAACAATTTGATGTACCGGAACCGGATGAATTATTGTTCATTAGCTGGTTCGAAGGTGGTGAAGTCTTCCGAAGTGGTGCTGTCTGGCACCGGGGACGTGGCCGAATCTTTTACTTCCGGCCTGGTCATGAGAGCTATCCAATTTACTATAACCAGGAAATTCTCAAGGTGATTGCCAACGGGGTACGCTGGGCGAAATTCAAGGGCAATACCGCAACTACTGGCATCATCCAGTGCCCGAACATCACCGAACCGCTGGAGCCAATTGCGGACAAAGGGTTCGAGTTCCCGCAAATCCGCCATCCGGGGTCGTCATGATGCCGATCGCGATTCCATCGATCGAACAACGACTATCCGTGTATACACCACCGGCTGTCGCCTCACACGAGCAGTCACGTCATGCCGCGGTAGCGACCATACTGCGTGAAAACAACCATGACACAGAAGCGTTGTTCATTCTGCGGGCGACCAGCGAGGATGATCCCTGGTCAGGGCATATGGCTTTCCCTGGCGGTCATCGGGATCCAGGGGACCCGTCGTTGCGCGCTGCTGCCGAACGGGAGACACTGGAAGAAATCGGACTGGACCTGAATCTCCATGCCCGCTTTCTGGGTGAAATCGACGCGGTCCGGGCCAATCCGCGGGGGCGAGACATCAATATTCTGGTCACGCCCTTCGTTTATGTGCTGGAATGGGAGGACCCTGTGTTGACCCCGAACTATGAGGTGGCTGACATCTTGTGGGGATCACTTGCAGACATGTACTCGCGTAACACCCTGACCCGGGGAGAATTCGAAGTGGCAGGACAAGTGCTGGAGTATCCGGGCTTCAGTGTTGGTGACCACGTGGTTTGGGGATTGACATTGCGTATGTTGGATCAGTTCTTCAGGATGCTGGATCCTGATTGGCAAGTCATCTACGAATAGCAGTACTAAGGATCAGCAATGTCCAAAGGTGGAGCAATTATGGCGAATAAGAAGGTGGTAGTGCAGTTGCCGGCGACCGCAAAGCAGGTGCCGGTTGAGCAGCGATATTCATTGGAGCTTGAAGCCCTGGCTGGCATTGCGGATATTGTCGAGGTTGACGGCTCCACCTCTGCGACGTTTCTGGAGGGGGCGAGAGGCGCCGATGCGCTGATTACTTCCTGGGGGATTAATATCGACCAGCAGATTATCCGTGGACTCGAAAAGTGTGTAGTCATTGGCGTCGGCAGCGTCGGTGTTGACATGGTCGATGTTGATGCAGCCACCGATGCCGGTATTGTCGTCACCAATGTGCCTGACGTATTTATCGAAGAAGTTGCGGATCATACGATGATGTTGCTGTTGGCTTGTGCAAGGCGCGTCAAGTTGATGGACAAGATGGTGAGTCGGGGTGACTGGTACAAGGGGCGGCCGGTATTTAACGAGATCCCCAGGTTATGGGGCCAGACCTTGGGTCTCATTTCGTTTGGCAACGTGGCCCAGGCGGTTGCGCGTCGTGCCAGGGCTTTCGGATTCCATATTATTGCCTTTGATCCATACATCACGGAACTCAAGATGACCGCGGAAGGCGTCGAACCGGTTACCTTTGATGAGCTGCTTCGTCGGTCTGACTATTTGTCTGTCCATCCTGGCTTGAATGAAGGCACGCGGGGTATGTTGGGTCCGGATGAGTTTCAAAAAATGAAAGCTGGCGCCGTGGTGGTGAACTGTGGCCGGGGTCCTGTCATCAACGAAACTGCATTGATAGCCGCGCTTGAGGCCGGCGAGATCGCGGCAGCCGGTCTGGACGTGTTGGAGAAAGAGCCGCCGGATGAGAATAATCCGCTTTTGTCCATGGACAATGTGATCATGACGCCACATTCAGCGTCGGCTACGAGCCGGATGCGCCCGGAAACCAGACGGCGAGTTGGGCGCGAGGTTGCGCTAGTGCTGCAAGGCAGGTGGCCGATGAGCTGTGTTAACCCGACAGTGTTACCGAGAGTCGATCTCCAGCGATGGCAACCCTATCCGATGGATCGTGGTCCGAACCGATAACCTTAAATTTCCAGAGGTATTACTATGAAAGTCGCCAACGCTATAGCTGAGGTGCTGAAGAAAGAGGGCGTCAAATTTATCATTGGCTACCCCGTCAACCCAATCATTGAAGCCGCGGCGGAGGCAGATATCCGAACGATTATTGTGCGCCAGGAACGTGTCGGTTTGCACATGGCTGATGCAGTCAGCCGCTTGAGTTCCGGCCATGATATCGGTGTATTTGTGATGCAGCATGGACCCGGAGCAGAGAATGCATTTGGTGGCGTGGCGCAAGCATACAGTGAATCGGTACCGATACTGGTAATGCCAGCCGGGTACCAGCGCCGACTCGCAAACTACTACCCGAACTTCAATTCCACCTTGAATATGAAGCATATTACCAAATGGGCTGAACCACTGACCATGGGACGTGCGTTGCCTGAGGTCATGCGCCGTGCTTTTTGGCAACTGAGGAACGGGCGGCCGGGTCCAGTGTTGGTGGAAGTGCCGCTGGATGTATTTCGTGAGGACGTTGACGATGATTTTCAGTATGTGCCAAGTTTCAAGACCCGCTACACGCCTGATCCGGAGGCTGTAGACCAGGTGGCCGAAGTGCTGGCGAACGCCGAGCGCCCCGTTATTTATGCGGGGCAGGGAGTTCATTATGCACGCGCCTGGGACGAGCTACGGCAACTCGCGGAGTCAATGAACATTCCCGTTACAACGAGCCTCGAAGGCAAGAGTGCGTTTCCGGAAAATCATCCGCTTTCACTTGGCTCTGGCGGGCGCTCCCTGCCCAGGGCAGTGCATGAATTTCTGCAGGATGCAGACGTGATCTTCGGAATTGGCTGCAGCTTTGCGCTTACCGGTTTCGGTGTTCAGATGCCGAAAGGAAAAACGATCATTCATGCGACCCTTGATCCGATGGATCTCAACAAGGATGTCCCGGCAGAATATGCCCTGACTGGCGATGCACAGTTAACCCTGCGCGCCATCAACAATGCGCTGGCGGGGAAGGACAGGAAAATGGCTGACGCCAGGACGACTGTACCGGACAAGATCAAATCGATCAGGGATGAATGGCTGGCAGATTGGATGCCTAAATTGACTAGCAATGAGGCACCAATCACACCCTACAGGGTCATTTGGGACCTGCTTCACAATGTGGATATTGATAACACAATTATTACCCATGACGCGGGTAGTCCGCGCGACCAGATCTCGCCATTTTGGGAAAGTACCCAGCCATTGAGCTATATCGGTTGGGGGAAAACCACGCAGTTAGGCTATGGCCTCGGCCTCGCCATGGGTGCCAAGCTGGCACGACCCGATGCCTTGTGTATCAATGTATGGGGTGATGCAGCGATTGGATTTACCGGTATGGATTTTGAGACAGCGGTGCGGGAGCGGCTTCCTGTGTTATCCATCCTGTTCAACAATTTCTCAATGGCGATTGAATTGCCCATCATGCAGGTGTCGACGGAAAAATACCGGGCGACCGATATTTCCGGCAACTATGCCGACATGGCCAAGGCGTTTGGTGGTTACGGTGAACGTATCACGTCGCCAGATGAGATTGTGCCTTCGATCAAGCGAGGCATTGAAGCCACCCAGAAAGGACAGGCGGCGTTGCTTGAATTTATAACAAGTCAAGAGCTTGGTGTCTCAACGTTCTGACGATGATGACATGAGAGCGCTAACTTTCTGATTTAGGCCCGGATTTCTTTTTCGTTGTTTTTTTGGCAGGCGACTTGCGTCGCGTACGCTTCCTGCCTCTGGTTGAATAAAGAAAGGCAAGAAAATGTTCGACACCATTTTTGACATGCTCACTCCTCACTGACGCGAACATATCAAACGCGTGCTGAGCGCCTTCGACCTCGGCATATACGACTGGTTGGTTGGAAGTGCCCTTGAGTGTTGCGGCGAAGTCCCTGGCTTCCTCGACCGGAACCAGTGAATCCATATCGCCATGGATAATAAAAAATGGGGGCGCATCCGCATTGACACGGAACAGTGGTGAAGCCTTCTCGTATTCCTCGAGGTGACTGTCCCTTTGCAGTTTCATCAATGAAGATTCGAATAGTTTGAGTTGGGCATTGTGACGTTGATGATGATTTGAATCCGTCAGGTCGTAGACGCCATAAAAGGGCACCGCGCCCTGTACCGTCGTGTCGATATCTTCAAAGCCGGGTTGGAAGACGGGATCATTTGGCGTGAGGGCCAACAAGGCACACAAGTGACCACCAGCCGAACCACCAGTGACCACGATGAATCCAGGATCACCACCATAGTCCACAATATGCTCCTTGATCCACGTGAGGGCCTGTTTGCAGTCGATCATGTGCTCCGGAAACGTTGCTTGCGGACAAAGACGATAGTCTGTGCTCACACAAATCCAGTCTCTCTCTGCCATGTGTGCCATCAATGGGAGGGCCTGTTCGTTCTTTGAGCCCATGTTACGAGTCCAGGCACCACCGTGAATCTGGAATAACACCGGGCTCTTCGCCAGGTGCCGTCTTGGCCGATAAATATCGAGGGCCTGGCCATGATCACCAAATTCGATGTCCTTGATAACCTCGACCCGGCGGCTGACGCTGGTAAAAGGCAGTTTGATAAGGCCCCAATCCGGGCCCTTGGCCAGTCTGGTCCGAAGTTCCGGGTTGATTTTTTCTTGGTAATCGTCACCGAACGTGGTTTGAAGCGCTTGCTTCACCGTCCATGCGGCGCGCTCTCCGGTCAGGTAGAAGTAGCCCATGGCGAGCCAGGAAGCAGCAAAGATCAAAAATCCCAGGGCCGCCAGAAATCCTTCAAGGGCGCCGCTCCAGATAAACAGGAATACCAATAGCACCTGCCAGGCAATATGGTGCAAGGCCAGTTCACCGGTAAGCCACCCCACCAGGAAGCTGACCACACAAAGGTTGGGATGATCGTTGATTGGACGATACAGGTTATAGGCGGACCAGCCTGCAATCATGGCAAACAGGAAGAACAGCGCGGTCAACAGGGCCTCCCAGAGGTCTGAATCAGTTGATTTGTGAGCATGGATGATTGCATTATTGACCCTTGAGTTCTACCCGGCTGTTTGCTCGAACAAGAAAATCAACAAGTTCACTGGGGAATCCCCGCAAAATGCAAAAGTCACGGATATACCTGCTTCTCGGCACAAATACGATTGTGCTTTACGGGCTCGTGTTGTTCCTTTTGAAAGATGCCAGTACGCAACAGTTTGTGGTCGTCGGAATTGCGATGGTGTTGATGCTTATTGTGCCATCACTGATGATCAACAAGTTATTCGATACCCAGATGCAATCCATCAAGGAAAAGAGTGCCGAGATCAAGGTGCTCACTGATGAGCTGGACTCGGTCAAGGCGCGAATGTCGCAAGTGACGACGCTCGATGAGTTGACGGGTTGCTACAACAGAGTACATTTTCTTGACATCCTTGCCCAGCATCGGGGTATGAGTGAACGTGGAACCTACGAGTTTACGATTGCAGTTACCCAGGTAGACCAGTTCGCAGACATTGTTGATAACGAGGGCCTGGGTCGCGGCAATGAAGTGCTGCAGTTATTTTCAAGAATTGTAAAAGCCGCGCTACGGGAGGTCGATGTCATCGCCAGACTGGATTCTGACAAGTTTGGACTGATTCTTTCTGGATGCTCGGAAGTTGATGCCCTCACTACGATCAATCGGATTAGCCAGCTGATAGGGCAAATCCAGGTAACCGAAGCGGATGATATCAAGATCACCGCGTCAGGGGGGCTCACATCCTTCCATGGAACCGAATCCTGTGAAGACCTGGTAGCCCATGCGGAACAGGCATTGGAGTTCGCGGTGGATCAGGGTCGTGATCGGGTAGCGGGTTATCTCTATGCCGATCCTGCCTCCGATGAAGAAGACTCCGTTGAAGAGCGTTCCTGATCGTCGTCCCCATCAACCTGTGTACTCGCGAAAGTCTCTACCCCTTTTTTTCAATTATTGTGACAGGCTTTCATTGCGATAGAGTCGCGAAAGTATCAGCTGTGAGATTACCTGCACATGCTCGTCGGAGTCATTCAATGCTGGAATGTAAGTAAATTCATCGCCACCAGCGGACATAAAAATGTCGCGATTCTCAACCTGGATTTCTTCTAACGTTTCCAGACAGTCAGTTGCAAATCCAGGGCAAACCACCACTACCCGGCGAATACCCTGAGCAGGAAGCGCCTCGAGCGTCTTGTCTGTATAAGGCTGCAACCAGGGTGCTGGTCCAAATCGGGACTGGAAGGTGGTCAGCCACTGGTCATCGTTAAGACCTGAACTGTGGGCAATAAGTTCTGCCGTCTTGAAGCATTTCTTTGGATAAGGATCACCTGCTTTTTCCTGGGCCTTGGGTATGCCGTGAAATGAGAAGATGATCTTTGCACCCTTGTCCAGGTGCCTGGCCTGCACCTCAAGGGATTTGGTGAGAGCGTGAATGTACTGACTGGACTCGAAGTAGTCGTCTACGAATCGAAGGTCCCCGAGGCGAGAGGAGTGTTTGACGGCAGCAGCCAATTTATCGAAAACGGCTGCGGTGGTGGCTGCAGAATACTGGGGAAAGAGCGGCACTACCATCAGGTCGTCAATACCATCTTCCCGTAAGGACGCAATCGTCTGTCGAATCGAAGGGTTGCCATAAGTCATAGCAGACAGCACTCGTACCGGTCGGGACAACGGCTCGCTTTCGAGGTCAGCTTCGACTTTTTGTGCCAGCTTGGCCGTATAGTGGCGAATCGGTGCGCCTTCCTCCATCCAGATCGCTGCGTAATTCTCGACCAGGCGTTTAGGGCGAAACGGCAGGATGAAGCCGTAGAGAATGGGTAACCAGACCAGCCTCGGGATATTCACAACGCGTGGATCCGACAGGAACTCCCGCAAATAGCGCCTGATCGAAGCTGCAGTTGGTGCATCGGGTGTGCCAAGGTTGACCAACAGAATGCCGAGTCTGGCGTTTGATTTCCTCATAGCCTTTGCGATTTCAAATTTTAGTTGAAAAGCGTGATCGAATCACCTGTCTTGACGCCAAGGGTGACCGCCGCATTTTCATAGTTCCTGGCGATTTGAAGCTTGCCTGTTTCAGTGATAAACGCGATCCAATCCCCCTGTGGGACATCAGAGTAAGTTTCCCCGAGAGTGGTTTTGAATTGACGTTCGCCGAACTGAACCGTAAAGCTATCCCCCTGGGTAAGGCCCAGGGATTCGAGCGCTTCAGTACCCACGTTGGTTTCAATGTTACCAAAGTCCATCGAAACCGATTCAACCACGGCAATCACCTGACGATGATGCATTGCTGACGCCATCGAGCCGAGGGCGAGAAACAATAGAAAAAATGGTACCTGTGTAAGCCGCATGATGCGCTCTCCAGAGATTGGACCCAACCTTTATAACACCGGTCGAGCGCCGAAGGAACTCTCGCTGACGCTTGTGCACCTTATGCCGGATCGAATTTTCCGGTATCTGATTCAGCATTGACATCAGAACCTTGTTCGGCCTGGGGGGCGCGAAACAAATTGGCGAAGTCATCGAAGTTAAACGGCTTGGCGATAAACCCGGTGAGCAACGCACGCAGGGTTGGGTCGTCAATTTCGCCACGCGAATATCCGCTGGTCAGGTAGGCATCAACTTCAGTAATCCGTGCGATCTGTGACAGGAGGTCAGAGCCGTTAATGTGAGGCATCAGGTAATCAACGATGACGGCATCCAGCTTGCCTCGGTGAACATTGGCTAGTCGAAGTGCCTCTTGTGGATCGGAAGTCGCTAAAACATCAATGCCTAACCGTGAGAGATAGGCATTTGCAAGAGACAGTATTTCCGGTTCATCATCGACTACCAGAATGCATGAGGGCCTGGCCTTTGAGGGCGTCCGATAACGAATTGTCGAGGCAGGACTGACTGGAAATGCAACCTTGATCGTCGTGCCAATTCCCCTTGTGCTGTCTATAAACAAACTGGCGCCGTGGCCGCGTACGATTCCCTGAACAGCGGCCATACCAAGTCCGCGACCGGTGAACTTGGTTGAATAGTAGGGTTCAAACACGCGATCAATGATTTGCGGAGACATGCCCACACCATTGTCTTTCACTTCAAGCACAAAGACGTCACCCGGTTCCATGCTGGAAGGGAACGCGGCACGAGAAATTTCCTGTTCCGTCAGTGACGTCTTGTAGGTGGAAATTACGACCTCGCCCTGCTCTTGTGTCGACTCGTAGATAGCCTCCATCGCATTGATGCAGAGATCGTTAACCAGTTGCTTGACCTGGCTTTCAGACGCATTGATGGGCTCAACAGTACTCGATAGCGAATAGGTCAGGTTGCAACGACTGTCTGCAGGGAGCCGGATATTGGTGATCACGTCGTTGAGGTCAGTTGCTGAGAGTATAAAGTGTCCACGACCAGAGTAGGCCAGCATCTGGGTGCACACGTCGGCAGCGCGACTTGCCGCATTGGTGATTGCTTCGATACTTTCTATGTCTTCATCTTCAGTAACCTTGTCCTGGAGTAATTGGGCATTGCCCTGGATAACGGTCAAAAGATTGTTGAAATCGTGAGAAACACCACCTGCCAGTGTACTCAGGCTATCGATTCGAAGTTGGAGCTTGCGATTCAATTCCTCGATTTCGCGATTACGAAGCTCAATCGAAGCGCGACTCGGCAATGCAATCGCGGCCGGAATTAGCGGCCACAACAGGATCGCCGTGGCCACTGAAACAAGAGCCGTCGCAAGCTTGAACATCCCTTCTATGTAATACACGGGGTACCACACCACAACGATATTGGCGAGGTGCGTGATACCGCACAGTAAAATAAAAGCAGCGAAAAGTCCGACAATGGGTTTTGGAAGATCGGAGCGTTTACGTAACAACACCAGCATGGCAGCGGGGATTGAAAAGTAAGCGAGTACAATCAGGATGTCTGAACCGACATGCAGCAGCAACAAGTCCTGACGCCACAAGAAGCACATTCCGTGGGGCATAAAGCTCGAAATATCGAACAGCTCGGAAAACGCCATAACTCATCCCCCTCGTTAGAATTGTTATGTGAAATCTACAGGGGATTACGATAGGTACATCGATTGCCGCATGCAAATGAAACCGACGAACGAGAATTGGTTTGAATGTGCGCGTTGGATTGAGGCGTCTGCCGGTCACCTCTCCCACGGTTTACCTGACCGCAGTATGGCGGTGGGGCCGAGGGGTTTGGTCGTTTGGCGAAAACGCTGCCGCCAGAAGTCATTCACTGGTGTTATTTGTGTTTTGGCCCTTTGGGCCAAAGCCACAAATTTGGTGG
>JBBDIT010000056.1:0-10311 GCA_040880285.1 Pseudomonadales bacterium
CGGGTACTGCAGACCCTGCAACCAATAACGAGGTCAATTTCTCCATTGGCGATCTGGTGTACCTGAACGACGGTGCCAATTGTGAGATCACCAATATTAATCTCGATCAGACGATCGGCGCTTTGACGTTGGATGAGTTGGTGCTGGGTTGTGATGCGACCGTGGATAGTGGCACGATCGCAATTGATCTGGTCGGTGAGCGCAAGCAGTTCCAGATTACCGCGACGGCAACTGAACTGCCCAGCAATGGTTCCGACACCCACGAGAATGTGTTCTACCAGGCCAGTATCGTGAGTACCGGTGATAGCAACGAATATTGTACCGGTGCAGACGGCCAGTCGCCTTGTACAACTGACTTCACCGACGTTGACGACTTTGACCTCAGCACCAGTATGACGGTTGCCGTGGTCGGGCCAGCACTCACGGTGATCAAATACCAGTCGGATGGTGGGGCAGGTGGTGCCGATAGTGGCTGTGAAGTGGTTGGTCACACCTATAATGCAATTACTGATTTTGTCGGTGACACGTCCGGCGGGGACTGTCAAATCCTGGATGTACCGTCCGGTACTAGCATGACCTACCTGATTGAAGTCGCCAACGCGACTGGCAAGACGGACGCAAGTGCGGGAGCGCCGGCTGCCTGTTTTGATGAAGCGAGCCCCACCAATAACCAGACCGATAACAGTTGTGCGGGCAATGCGGATCAAGTCATTGTGACCGATGCGATCTCCGAGTTTCTGGTGTTGGATACGACCAGTGTCGTGCTGGATTTGACCTGCGATGGTGACGGGGCCGATACCGGTGAGGCGAACTCAAGCGCGGGTGAGACACTGGCGCAAAATGACGGCAAGCTCTGGGATAATAGCGGCGTTTTGACAGTGTATGCGGACGGTCCGGGTAATGATGTCGGTAATGATAGCTCTGCCACGCCGGTAGGTGGCACAGTCTCTCCGAATACCCAGACCTGTATCGCCTTTTTGGCAGAGGTGATCTAAAACGCTACACCCTGGTTGGTCGAGTCAATGACACGCGTTCCCGTAACACTGACGCTGGTAGCTGCATTTGGACTGATATTGAGTTTGTTCAGTTGGAATGCCCCTGCCGCCACCTCAGCTGACGCCACTATCTTCAACCAGGCCAAACTGACCTACTCAGGTGGTACGGCCACGGTCGGCGTTTCTGTCAAGGTAGCGCTGGTGGGTGCAACGCCGACGTTATCGAGCCCGTCAGACGACAGTGTGACCGCCGGCGATGTGGTGGAAATCCTGTATACGGTGACCAGTAACGCCAACGGCCTCGACAATTACGACCTGTCCACGACGCAAAGCAGTCTCGCCAACAATACCGGTACGTTGCAAGACGCGGGTATCGTATTTCTGCAGGGAGACACAGGTACAACCCAGATTACCAATCTTGATCTCGGCGCCGCCATTACTGCCAATTCGAACCTGGTCGCCAACCAGATCTCGATCCCTGCCGGCGCCGAGGTGAACCTGGCCAATGAGAGGTATATCAATATCGACGGAATCGGCATCTACAAGATTGATACCGCCGCCAACAATGGCATAGAGCCGGGTACGGTGGCGTCCATCGGCAACGATGGTGTCGAAACCCACACCTATGTGAATCTTTTGACCACCACCGACTTGCCGGGCGATCCGCTGGTAACCGGTGGTGATTTTGCGCCAGGCGCCGTTGCCGGTGGTATCCAGGTCGGCGAGGTCAGGCAATTCCGGGTCGAGGTGACGGGTGGGACCTTTACCGGCGATTCGACGCAAGGCACCCATACCATCACGACCATTGCGGATCCTGATACAGGCTCGGCAGCCAATGCCGAGGATGAGGTGGCGATTGAAGTCACCGCTGCCACCGTCTTCCTGACCAAGGATATTGCGCTGGTGACCGGCGCCGACGGGTCAGGGAACGGTGGCACGGTGGGGGCTTACACCACGACTTCATTCGATGTCTCGACTGGCGATGTGCTCTCCTACCGAATAACCGTAGGGCCAGCTGCGGGCCAACCGGCCATTACAGGCGCATCGATTGATGATGCGGCACCGGCCTTTACCAGCTATGTAACTGACTCCCTTTTCCTGAATGGCGTACAGGTCAGCGTTGTAAACGGTACCGACGGTGGAATCTTTCCTCTCGATGGTGGCTTTGCAGTCAACAGCAAGGACAGCGGAATCAATGATGGCTCGGGTAATGACGGTACCGGTGAAGCCGGCGTTATCGATGCCGGTGCTTCCGCACAAATTATTTTCCGGGTCATCGTAGACTAGGTCTGGAACGAGGCTGATGATTACATGTGGCCAACGCAAAGCGGAGCAGCAGCACAGTTAGGCACGTTCCTGGCTCTCTTCAGCCTGGTGTTTGTCCCGTCCCTGATGCCCATGGCTGTGCACGCGGCGACCAGTGATGTCTTTATCGACAACACGGTTACCTTTACTCACACGGGCGGGTTGCAGCAGGCATTTGTTCGCGTTACGCGAGTGGCGGCAAGCGCGGACGGAATCACGCTTGATGCTGCGGATCCTGACCTGGCCTATCCAGAGAATGCGCCAGGTATCGACATCGGCACACTGGTTGTCACCGGTCTGACGGCGCCGATTACTTTCACCTTGAGCGATCCCCGGTTCGAGGTCATTGGCGACGTCCTTAAATTAAAAGATGACGTCCGGTTTGACTATGAAACCGGGCCGGCGATTTCCCTTAACGTCACCGCCACCTCCGGCAGTGAAACACTTGAGGTGGTAATTGAACTCACCGTAACCGATGTCAACGAGGCCCCGACGCGGGCGCTGATCGACAACAACTATGTGCCCGCGGGTCAATCGGGCCACATCATTGGCAAGCTTTCCACACTGGATGAAGACGCGGGCGATACCCATACCTACGAAACCCTGGGGGACGACCGTTTTGTTATCGGCGATGACGATTACCTGTATCTGGCGCCGGACGTTGCGCTGGCTGGCGATGAAGATGTTGAACTGACGATCATAACGACTGATTCAGGTGGTCTTACGACTCGTCTTGTCACGGTGATTACTACCAATCCGGCGAACAAGGTGGTGTCGCCCAGCGCTTCATCAGTTTCACTGTTAGCGCCTCACGCCGAAGATAGTGCCGATGATAGTGCCGATGAAATCACCGTTGAGCCGGCCGCCTGTGAACCCCCGAGTGGATTCGAATCTTTGAGCCGGGCGCTCACATTCCAACCGCCGAACCTGCCGGGAACCGTAAAAATAGGGCAGGTAGGCGCTTATGCCATTGGTGACCCGGTGTTTATCGTGGTGGAAGACGCCGACCAGGACTTGCATCCGTTGCTGCGGGACACGGTTGAGGTGATTGTCACTGTGAGTGGCACGAACGACCATGAAACCGTGTTACTGACGGAGACTGACGGGTCCACCGGCCGTTTTGTGGGTTACCTTTTTACCACGTCCCAGCTGAGCACAGTTAACGATTGTATCTTGACGGTGCAGTCAAGGTCGCAGCTGACAGCAACCTACACAGACCCAACCGATGGCGAAGACGTGTCACTACTGTCGGCAGATATTGCTCCAGTGGGTATTGTATTTGACGATGCCACCGGCGCGCCGCTGGACGGCGTCATCGTCACGCTGATCGATGCGGATTCCGGGACGCCAGCTGATGTGCGCGGCGACGGGCCGGACTATGCACTGTTTCCTTCGGCGGTGAAGTCGGGAGAAGCCTCCAGGGATCAGTTTGGCAACCGCTATGAAGTCGGCGCAGGCGAGTACCGGTTCCCGGCGATACCAGCTGGTAATTATCGCCTGGAAATCTTTAACACGGCTGGCAAGCGTCTATCGGTAAAATCTGATGATGAGCTGCAAGCCCTGGATGAAGCAGCCGGTCGCGCCCTGGTGCGAACCTCCGAGGGAAATTACACCCTAACGGCTGCTTCAAGGGGCGAAGTTTTTTCAGTACCGCAAGGCTCGCTGCCTCGCATCGATATCCCGATTGAAACCATGACAAGAAGCGGGCCTTCAAGTGCATCGTCAATCGAATTTCTCCAGTACAGTCGCGACCCGGCCGTGGGTTCGTCTGTGAATGTGCAACAGACCCAGTGTGTAGCGGATCAGACCCGCCAGGTGTCGGAACTGGATGATTCGACGATTCCCGTTCCCGGCATTGTTAACCTGATAGCGACCCGCGTGATCAAGGTGGGCCAGCCGGTGTTTGTTCGGGTCACTGACGCTGACCAGAACCAGGACCCGGATGTCCGTGAACGCATTACGATACAACTGGATGTCGCTGCAAGTGGTGACCGTGAATACCTGGACCTGACCGAAACTGAACCGGATAGCGGCGTGTTCGTTGGCTACATCCAATCGACGGAGGGTGAGAGCGTTACCGCCAGTTGCGTGCTGGGTGTGGTGAAAGACCAACCGATTGTGACCACCTATACGGATGCCTATGACAATAGTGATACAGCGCAATCCATGGTCCTGGTTGACCCTTTCGGCGTGGTGTTTGATACCAGTGACGGTTCGCCCATAGATGGGGTGACCATTACCCTGATTGATCTTGCCACCGGGCAGCCGGCGGAAGTATTTGGTGACGGGCCCGCCTTCGCTGCTTATCCCAACCGGCTGGTCACCGGCGGCAGTGTCACCGATGCTGCCGGGGTCGAGTATGATTTTCCGCCCGGGGAATACCGGTTTCCGTTTGTTGCCGCCGGATTCTATCGCCTGGAGGTGACGGATATACCCGAAGGTTACCTGTTCCCGTCAACCGCGACTGAGGCGAGCCTTCAGCTATTGCCCGGCGCGCCTTATGAGGTGGTCGAAGGATCACGTGGTGATGAATTTGAAGTCCCGGTGGGTCCGGCACTCAAAGTCGATATTCCAATTGATCCGGTGAATGCAGCGTTGTTCCTGCGCAAGTCCGCCAGCCGGTCGACGGCAGCCATCGGCGAATTTGTCCAGTACAAGGTTGCCGTAGAAACCATAGAAGGTGCGGGGCCAGGCAATATCATTATCGAGGATATCTTGCCGGTCGGCTTTCGTTATCAGAAGGGCTCGCTGAAACAAAATGGCATTACCGCCGCCGATCCACTGATTGGGCCGAAAGGCAGGCGGCTTGAAATTGCCGTGCCGGATCTGGACACAGCCGGGTTGCTTGAGATCTCCTATGTCGCTGAGATCACGGCTGGCACACCCACCGGCATGGCGCGAAACCGGGCAACGGCATCGGGTCAGCGCGTCAAGCAGGCCAATGTTGCCGAGGCCAGTGTGTTGGTGACAGAAGACCTGCTGCGTGACAAGAGCATTCTGATGGGCAGGGTCCTCTTCGGGCAATGTGATGCGCGGGACGGGCAGGGCCTGGGCCAGGTCAGGCTCTACATGGAAGACGGTACCAGTGTGATTACCGACAGTGACGGTAGCTGGCACATTGAGGGTGTAGATCCCGGTACCCATGTCATTCAGCTGGACATTGCGTCACTGCCGGAGCGATACCAGTTACTGGAGTGCGAGGGTTTGCCGCGGTCCGCAGGCCGATCCTATTCCCGCTTCATTGACGTCAAGGGTGGCACCTTGTGGCGTTCCAATTTCCATGTCACCGATGCGCCGCCACCTGAGTCTGCGGTTCGCCTCAAACAATCCGTGCACGGTAATCAGGCCGCGGGCGTCACGGTGAACCTGGCGGTCAGCCACGAGCACAGCGTTAACCTGGACAAGCTCGACCTCTTTTATCGGGTTCCCGCAGGCTGGCAACTGGAACCGGATACCATCCGCCTGAACGGCAATCCGGCCAGGGCAGAAAGCACGATGATCGGCCTGCGCTTTCCGCTGGAGCCAGACGCGGATCACCAACTGACTTTTGATCTCACTGCCGACGTTAAGGACGAGGTAGTGTCAACGGGTGACGTTTCAAATACCGGGGTCGTGAGACGGACCATCCAGCCAGGCTTCGCGGTAAGAAGCGCGGTACTTCGAGCAGAGGATGTGGCGGAGATCGAAGCGATTGCCCGCTCGTTCAAGGATTCCGGGGTCAGTTCGCTCAGGGTATTGGGTCATTCAGACAATGTCCCCATCGCCAGGGAAAACCGGCATGAATACCAGGACAACTATGCACTATCGAGCGCGCGAGCCGAAAGTGTGGCGGCTATCTTCCGTCGAATACTTGACGTCGATAGCGCGCGGGTCGAGGCGCTGGGTATTGGACCGGACGTACCACTTGCATCCAATGCAACGGAGCAAGGCAGGCAATTAAATCGCCGGGTCGATGTGATTGGGGAGTTACCGGTCAGGGAATTACCTGTCAGGGAGTTCCATGAGGCAGCGGTAGTTGCTGCGCCAAAGTCATCGCCCGTACCTCGCAAAATTCTACCCGATCCAGTCATCAGTTCTGCTCGCATCATTCTGGGTTCGGCAGCCACGCCGAAGGTGGTGATGCCCACCAATGAAATTGATGTCAGGCCATCATTGCAGGTGCCCTCAATGATCGTAACGAATGAAACCGTTGCGGTGGCAAAAGGCTCCTGGGACCAGGTCGCTGGTGAGCAAAAGGATAAAGCCGTCAAGGATGAGCCTTTGGGTATCCTGTCGTATTCTGATGGGACGGTGCTGTCCACCAACATCCATTCTATCCGGGTGAAGCTCAATGCCGATTATTTACCGCGTTTGTATGTGGACGGTGAGGAAGTCTCCCGTGACCAGATCGGATTTACCACGCATCTGGATGACGGGACCACGATCTATAGCTATATCGGCGTCAATGTCGGCAATACCGCTGGTGCCCGCGCCTTGAGGCTGGAAGGCGTGGATAAGTATCGCAACGTTCAGTACGAGGATGAAATTGTGCTGTATCGTGCCGGCGAGCTATCGCGCATACGGTTTGTGAGTTCCGGTGACAATGTCGCCGATGGCAGCACACCAGTCACTGTCAGGTTGCAGTTGCTGGATCCGGCCGGGCGCGTGATTCGATCCAGTGTGGACCTTAACCTTGTCAGCGGTGACCTGGGGCCGTTTCGGGCCGAGTCGCAAAAGCGTGACCTTATCATCAATGAAAGGCTCACCCTCTCTGCCGACGGCGTATTACCGTTCGCGCCGGTAAGCCGCGCCGGCATCTACCGTATGCGGGTCAGCTACAATGAAGTGGTGGAAGAATTCGAGGTGCTGGTCAAGCCGGAAGTACGTGAATGGATACTGGTGGGTCTCGGTGAGATGACCCTTGGCACCAACAAGTTGTCCGGTGACATGCAGGCCCTCTCCGCCAACGACATCGCCGAGGACTATTACCAGGATGGCCGAGTCGCATTTTTTGCCAGAGGCACCGTCAAAGGCGAGTATCTACTCACCATGGCCTATGACAGCGACAAGCGCGACGAAGACCTGTTCGGAACCATTAATCCGGGGCGTTACTACACCTTGTACGGTGACGCTTCCAGCCGGTCCGACGATGCGCCCAGCAGCGAAAAGCTTTATGTAAGAGTCGAGCGTGACAGTTTCAGTGCGCTTGCCGGTGATTTCTCAAGCCAGCTTTCCGCTACCGAGTTGGCAAAATACAATCGCAGCCTGACCGGACTCTATAGCGAGTACTATTCGGATCGGCTGAACTATGTGATGTTCGCATCCCGTACCACCCAGGCATTTGTCCGTGACGACCTGCGTGGCGAGGGTACGTCCGGCATTTACAACCTGAGCCGTGACCGGATACTCGAGAATTCAGAAAATATTTCGATCGAAGTGCGGGATCGACTCAAAAACGAGCGTATTGTGTCTCGCAGGCAGTTGTCGCGGGGTCTCGATTACACCATCGATTACGGTAATGGTGAGGTCATTTTCAAATCGCCCGTATTCAGCCAGGACGAGGATTTCAATCCGCAGTTTATCGTTGCCGAATACGAGGTCGACGTTGAAGGTGATGAACAGACTAACTTTGGCGGTCGCTTCGCAGTCGCCCTGGCACAAGGCAAAGCGGAACTTGGCGCGACCATGGTAGAAGAGCGAACCGAGGGCCGGGAAGCGCAATTACGCGGAATTGATGCCACCTGGCGATTCGATGACGGCAGTAAGCTCCGGGCCGAGTATGCACGCAGTAACGCAAGGGACGCGGCCGCTGATGTCAGCGGGGACGCCTACCTGATCGAATACGAGCGGGTCGGCGAGCGCCTGGATGTTGACATTTATATTCGTGATTATGACGCCGACTTCGGCATAGGCCAGCAGAGTGATGTCGAGACTGGTATTCGCCGTATTGGTACGGATTTAACCTGGCGTATCGATGAGTCAACTGAGATCACCGGACAAGTTTATCGGCAGACCAATGTGGAAACCGGGCGCGCGCGCGATGTGCTTGAGACTCGCGCAACATTGGAAGTGGGTGAAACCGATTTGCAGGTCGGAGTCAGGGCCGCGGTCGATTCATCAGGCGAGAAGGTAGAGGACTCCACCAGCCAGCAATTGCTCGTTGGCGCTTCTCGGGGCTTTGGCCGCTTGCGCCTGCGCAGTGACCTTGAGCTGGATCTCGGATCGCAGGCCGCCAATAAAGACTTCCCGAACCGTTTGCTGCTGGGCGGGGAATATGCGCTAACGGATAATATCCGGCTGTTTGGCCAGCAGGAGCTTTCGTTCGGCGATATTGAAAATACCCAACAATCAAGATTTGGTGTGCGCTCCGAGCTCTGGCGCGGTGCACAAGCGTCTACCACGGTGACCAGGGAAGTGGACGATGCGCAGCGCCTTGCGGCCAACTATGGTTTCCGGCAGGCAATCGAGTTGGATGATCGATGGAGTTTTGACTTTGGCCTCGATCGTGCCCAGACGCTGAAGCGCACATCGACGCCCGATCAAGAGATCAATCCGGCTGGTGTCCCTGTGTACGAGGCAGAAAGTGATGACTTCACTGCAGGCTATATAGGCGCCGGCTACGATGAGGACCTCTGGCAAGTCGTGTCACGAATCGAATACCGTACGGCGGTGGCTGAGGACCGCTATAACCTTGCAACCGGTATCAAACGAAGCCTGGCCGACGGCATCGTGCTCGCTGCCATTGTAGACCTGCGGCGCACACGAGGGGCATCAGATACGGTTGAACACCGCGTTGGTCTCGGATACGTTTATCGTCCACCAGACAGCCGGTTGAGTATCCTTGACAAGCTCGAGCTCAGTACCCGGAGTGAGAAAGGGGAATTTGATACTCAGGCCAGGAAAATCGTCAATAACCTCAATGCCAACTATGCGATGAGTAGCCGCACACAACTGGCGCTGCAGTACGGCGTCAAGTATGTAGTAGATACGATCGATGGTGACGAATATGAGGGTTTTACCGATCTGGTGGGCTTCGAGTTAAGGCGATTACTCTCGGACCGGTTCGACATCGGAATTCATGGTAGTGTCTTGCATTCGTGGAACGCGGATGTCATGGACTATGCTTATGGCATCTCATTTGGTGTTACACCGGCAACCAATGTGTGGGCGTCGATCGGTTACAACTTCGACGGCTACAAGGACAGCGACTTCGACGAGGCGGACTATACGGCGAAAGGCGTCTACCTGAAATTCCGCTTCAAGTTTGACCAGAATTCCGCCAGTCAGGTCTTCAAGGGTGATAACATCTTTAAAGAATAAACCAAAAAGAAATTGAGGGGATGTGGATGAGAAGTATCATTGCGCTGGTTGTTGGCCTGGTTGTTATCGGAATTGCGTACCTTCTGATGGATCGTGGCGAAGAAAAAACCGCGACGGTTGCCGATATACCAATCGAAGAACGGATCGAACAGGCCACGGCGACAGTGGATGGTGCACGTATCATCGATGCCGACAGTGAGCCTGGCAACTGGCTCGCCCATGGCCGCACCTACGATGAAAGCCGATTCAGCCCGCTGACTCAAATCAATGCCGACAACGTGAGTGAGCTTGGGCTTGCCTGGTACTTTGACACACAAACCAACCGTGGCCTTGAAGCCTCCCCGATTGTTGTTGACGGTATTATGTATACGACCGGTTCCTGGAGCGTGGTGTTCGCCCATAACGCAAAGACCGGTGAGCTCATCTGGAAATATGACCCGGAGGTACCCAAGGCCTGGGGCGCCAATGCCTGTTGCGACGTGGTCAACCGGGGTGTCGCGCTCTGGAAGGGCAAGGTATATGTCGGCACCCTGGACGGCCGCCTGGTGGCGCTTGATGCTGCCAGTGGCAGCGAATTGTGGGATATCAACACCATTGACCGCACCCGTCCCTATACCATTACCGGTGCGCCACGCGTGGTTAACGATAAGGTTATTATTGGTAACGGTGGTGCCGAATATGGTGTTCGCGGCTATGTAACGGCTTATGACAC
>JBBDIT010000056.1:10411-13576 GCA_040880285.1 Pseudomonadales bacterium
GTCGCCCTGAATCCCGATACCGGTGACTATGTCTGGCATTACCAGACGACACCAGGCGATACCTGGGACTACACGGCCACCCAGCACATGATCCTGACGGAACTCAACATCAATGGTGAACTTCGCAAGGTCATCATGCAGGCACCCAAAAACGGATTCTTCTATGTGCTCGACCGGGTGACTGGTGAATTCATTTCAGCCAAACCCTATATACCCATTACCTGGGCAACGCACGTGGACCCGGAGTCTGGCAGGCCGGTTGAGACCGCCAATGCCCGCTACCAGGCGGCCAATCCATTGTCTTCGCTGACGCCCGAACAACAGATCGCGGCACTCAAGTCCATGAGTGCCGAGGACCTGGAAGCGGCATTCCATAAGCCGTCCCCATACGGCGGCCATAACTGGCATCCCATGTCGTACAGTCCCGACACTGGCCTTGTTTATATTCCTGCCCTGGACATCCCTTTCGCCTACGGCAATGAACCCCAGTTTCATTACGAGGAAGGCCGTTGGAACCTGGCGGTGGACTGGCAACTGAATGCACCGCCCGGTGAACGTGCCCTTGAACAGCGCATAGAAGGGATGATTCGTGGTTATGTATCTGCCTGGGATCCGGTACAGCAGGAGGAAGTCTGGCGCATACAACACGCCGGTTCCTGGAATGGTGGTCTGTTATCGACAGCGGGTAACCTGATTTTCCAGGGCACCTCCCACGGCGAATTCAAGGCCTATCGCGCTGACACGGGTGAAGAGCTCTGGAGTTCACCGGCACAAACCGGCGTAATAGCACCACCTGTCACCTATATGGTTGATGGCGAGCAATATGTAACCGTCGTGGCGGGTTGGGGCGGCGCTTTTGCCTTGTCCGCTGGTGGTGCCGCTGAGGCGTTGGGTCAAAAGAGCCGAGGCAAGATCCTGACCTATAAACTGGGGGGCGCCGAGAAGCTGCCACCGGTTGAACCGGATGCGCCGATTCCCGAACCACCTGCGCTCACCGCCAGTGTCGAGGACATTGCGCACGGCAATGTGATGTACCATCGTTACTGTGGTGTGTGTCATGGTCCCGGCGTCAGGGGCGGTGGCGTCATTCCGGACCTTCGGCATATGCCGGCGGCAAAACATCTGGCATTCCGCGAGATTGTACTGGACGGCATACTGAAAGACCGGGGCATGGTCGGGTTTGCCGATGTGCTCACCCCCGACGACGTCAGGTCAATCCAGGGTTATGTGATTTCGGAAGCGCACAAGTTGCACAAAGAACTCAACTGAATTCACTGGCCGGCAACTAGCCGGTCAGTTCGAGTATCGTGATTTTTTCTTCGCCTTCCAGCATGGGTGCGATTTCGGCAACCACCTCTTTGCGGTCTTCACTGCGGAGCCAGGTTTGCCAGTCCTCGACTGATTGCCACTTCGACATGACGATCCGTCGACGCCGATTATTGATGTCTACCAGTGACTCACCGGCAATACATCCGGGTGCCTTGATTACGCGGCTGACGGTACGCTTGATGGTAGAGTCATAGTAGTGTTCCAGCCCTTCGGCGATGTTTCGCTCGATCAATACGCGGATCATGGGTTCGACAATCTTGCTACAATAGTGGGCAGCGAAGTATACGGACCTGACCGGAGATAGGGAAGTGCAAGCTGATGTACAAGCCGATGTAGAAGTCGATGCAAAGGGCCTGCGATGTCCGGAGCCGCTGATGGTGGTCCGGAATCGTATGATGGACATGGCATCCGGCCAGGTGATCAAGGTGATTGCAACAGATCCGTCCACCTCCTGGGATTTTCCCAACTTCTGTAAATTCCTTGGCCATGAGCTGGTACAGGAGGAGTCCGGCGACGGTGTCTATACTTACTGGATCAGGAAGGGGTAGAAGGGGTAAGCGTGTACGGCGAGGGTCAGTATTATTTTGCCTATGGTAGCAATATGAATGCTCGTCGCGTTGCAGCACGAAAAATGGTGTTTAGTTCCTATGAAGGCGGTGTACTGCCTGACTATCGCCTCGCATTCAACAAACGATCCGTCAAACAGCCAGGGGCAGCATCCGCCAACGTGATTGCCGCGCCGGGCCACCGGGTCGAAGGGGTGGTTTACGAACTGCCTGGTGCAGGCGAGATCGAAACCATGGACCCATTTGAGGGGCATCCGGTGCGATATCTTCGCCAGCGATTACCCGTGATTTGTGGCGATGGTACGGTGCTCGCCTGGGTCTACCTTGCCAATGGCGAATTTATCGAAGAAGGATTGCGACCGGCGCGCTGGTACCTTGAACATCTGTTGGCGGGGCGTCCATACCTGTCGAACGAATATTTCAACGAGCTGTTGCAGGTCGCTTGCCTGCCTGACAGCCACGTCGAACCGCTGTGATGCCTACAATATGAGTAATGGTTTGCCGGAAGGCTACAAGACGGACCCGGGTTTTGATCCTGCCGAGGATTATATCGGCCCATTTTACTATGCGGTAAGCACGCCAAACCAATACGCCTTTGTTGCAGACGACAAACATTGTAATGCCAATGGTATTGTGCACGGTGGAGTCCTCATGGCATTCGCGGACTACGCGCTATGCATGGCGGCGACCAATCACTACCAGGGTGAGAGTTGTGTCACCGTGAGTTTCAACTGTGAGTTTGTGGCAGCGGCACAGATCAACGATCTCATAGGATCGACCGTCACGGTGACCCGTAAAACCGGATCCATGGTTTTCCTGACCGGGATTGTCCGCGTAAGCGACACCATCGTCATGACGTTCAGCGCCGTGGTAAAGCGCCTCATCGAAAAGGCAGGCCAATGAGTCGATTTCGCATCGGGCTTGTGCTGAATCCCCTTGCCGGTATTGGTGGGCCCGTCGGGCTCAAAGGCAGTGACGGCGAAGATACGGTTGCCAAAGCGCAGGCACTGGGCAGCGAGAGCAAAGTGGCAGCGCGGGTCATCGCCTGCCTGGAGCAGCTGAAACCGGATGCGGACAAGTTCCTGATTATAACGGTGGCCGGTGAGATGGGAGAGGCCGTCTGCAATACGCTTGGGCTCTCGTGTGAAGTCATTTATGAACCGCAAGATAAGCACACATCAGCCGAGGATACACGCGCGGCTGTAAGGAAATTCAAGGCCGCCGGTGTGGATCTCGTGCTGTTCGCTGGTGGCGATGGTACGGCCCGTGA
>JBBDIT010000056.1:13676-15472 GCA_040880285.1 Pseudomonadales bacterium
TTTGCCAACAACCCGGCCGCCGCCGCCAGCATAATGCGAGAGCTGATCAATGGCCGGCTTGTCTCAGCCATGCGAGGTGAAGTTCGCGATATCGATGAATCCTCTTTTCGCCAGGGTGTGGTCAGTACCCGCTTTTACGGCGAGCTGTGGGTGCCGGAAGAACTCCGCTACCTGCAGCAGGTGAAATCCGGTGGTAAGGAAATCGAGGCACTTGCGGTGCAGGAAATTGCCGCAGACGTCGTTGAAGCCATGGACCCCGGTGACATTTATTTCATCGGCTCCGGCTCCACCACCGCCGCCATAAACGAGGCCCTCGGGCTCGAAAATACGCTACTCGGCGTCGATGTAGTGAAGGATCACGCCCTTTTGTTACTCGATGCGACAGAATCCGAGCTGCTGGAATTTGCCAGACAGGGACCCTGCCACATTATTGTGACTGCCATTGGTGGCCAGGGCCATATCTTCGGGCGTGGCAATCAACAGTTGAGTGCAGAAGTGATCCGGACCGTGGGGCTTGCCAACATTACGGTGATTGCCACCAAATCCAAGTTGGAAGCACTCGAGGGTAAACCGTTGCTGGTAGACACGGGTGATGCGGCGTTGGACAAATTGTTGACCGGGACGATCCGCGTTGTGACCGGTTATGAAGATGCCGTACTGTATCCTGTTGCCGGTTAAGGCTGCCTTAATATAAACCGCACAACTTTAGTAATCGCGATCGACGAACCACTTCGCAGCGCGCCCCGTAACTGGTTGATCACCAGCTTGCTTTCTTCCCGAATCGAAGGACTCAAATTCTCGGCTGGTACGAGGTTCACCACATTGGAATCGTCGCCGCTGATCACCGGTTCGATATAGATCGGGTCGCAGATTTCAGTCAGGCGCAGGAATGCCTTGTGGGTCAGGCACGCCTGGTCCACACCGTCCTGGCGGATGGTGTCCGCATAACGCAGGTATCCTTCTTCCGCCAGCCAGAGCATGGCATAGAAACCGGCGGTGTAATGTGGACAGTGCAGGCCGTATTCATCCGGTTCATCGATGCCTGCGACTTCGTCGACATACAGGGCCTGTTTGGTGGGGAAGCCTGCATAAAGGATGGACAGTATTTTCGCGATATGCTGGTAGAAGTTTTCAACGTTGATGTCGGCCATGAGCGGATTATAGCTGGCTGCTGGCGCCTCTGCACCGACGCCTGCTTGCCGGGCGTGACCAACCATGGCAGCATCCGTGCATGCGACAGATCGACAATGCCTGGATCCGTGCCGCCAGCATTGTCGCTGGCCTTGTCACCATTTTATGGCTCACCGAGCTGGCCAATAGCTGGACCGGACACCGGCTCGATGTCCTCGGGATCTACCCACGTGAAATAAGCGCCTTGCCCGGCATCCTGCTGTGGCCGTTTCTTCATGGCAACTTCCAGCACCTGATGCTGAATACCACGCCCCTTATGGTACTTGGCTTCTTTGTTGCCTTGCGCGGCTGGGCCGTGTTCTTGCAAACCTGTGCGATCATTATCCTGGTAGGTGGTTTGGGGGTATGGCTATTCGGACGTCCTGCATTCCATATCGGGTCGAGTGGCCTCGTATTCGGTTTTTTCGGATTCCTGGTGGCCGTGGGAATCTATGAGAAAAGCCCGGCAGCCCTGACGATCGCAACTTTTACTATTTTCTTTTACGGTGGATTGCTGTTCGGCATCCTCCCGGTCAACCGCTTCGTCTCTTTTGAAGCACACTTTTTTGGACTTTGCGCCGGAATAATGGCGGCACGCCTGGCGATTGTTCGCAGGTAAAAGGTTC
>JBBDIT010000056.1:15572-18083 GCA_040880285.1 Pseudomonadales bacterium
GAAAGTTAGCCGCGAAAGGACGGGTCGGTTCGATCGAGTTTGCGAAGCAGTGCCGGCCAGATGAATTCTCCCCTGGGACCCAGGGTCCCGGTGCTACTGGCGTCTTCCCTTGAATCAACAATATCCTGCGACAGTTGGGTCAGTTCGGCGCCTCCGGATTGGGCCAGGACCTGGTATTCGCACGCCCGTTCCAGCCGGAAGATCGCTTGCCAGGCACCACCCGCATTGGGTCCGCAGGCCATGGTGCCGTGGTTCCGGAGCAGCATCGCATTTTTATTACCCAGATCGGCAACGAGCCGCTCACGTTCCGCCAGGTTCGTCGCGACCCCTTCATAATCGTGATAAGCGAGTCCACCGACTACCGCAATCGCGGTCTGGTTAAGTGGCAGCAGACCCTGTTTCTGGCATGAGACCGCAATGCCGTAATTGGTGTGAAGGTGGATGACATAAAGGGCGTCGGGGCGACTCATATGTACGGCGCTGTGGATCGTGAAGCCGGCCTTATTGTATTGGTATTCGCTATCGGTGAGCTGGTTACCGTCCAGGTCAATTTTGAGCAGGCTGCTGGCGGTGATTTCCTCGAACAGCATACCGTAGGGATTGAGCAGGAAGTGATGTTTATCACCGGGGATGCGCGCTGAAATGTGGGTGCCCACCAGATCGTCCCAACCCTGTAACGCAACCAGGCGGTACAATGCAGCGACGTTGATTCTTGCTTCCCATTCCTCATCGGTCATGGTGTGAATGGTTGCACAAATCCCCTGGCCTTGCCAAATGCGCCCTGGACGTGGGGGCTAATAGACGTCACTGACCTCATACAGCTCTCGAATGACCTCGCTGATATCCATAGGTTCACCGGTCCACCGGGTGACCGCCGTATGTTCTGTAATGTCGAGACCGAGTTGCTGGTGGCGCGCTTTCACTTGCGCCATGGCTTGCTGTGGGGTGGGGTTTTCAGGGAATTGTGGGTACAGGGCACGGCATAGTTCCCGCCCGAAGCGATCGCGAAACACAATCTTGTCATCCTGCTTTTCAATGCGGTACTCACCATTGTGCAGGGATGAATGGTGATGGCGACACAAAGTGATCAGGTTCTCCATGCTGGTCTCGCCGCCATCGGCCCAGTGCACGATGTGGTGCGCATCCGTATGACGCTGCTGGTGACAACTGGGGAACCGGCAGCCCTGGTCCCTGCGTTCAAGCGCAAGGCTGATGGACCGTGGAATGGTGCGGGATTTGCGACCGATATTGAGCACCTTACCTTGATCGTCTTCCAGCACAGTGTGGACACTGGCGTCACATGCCATCCGCCGCGCGACCTCCGGGGCGAGGAAATGCCCGGTGTCCAGGTAGCAGGTGGGGCCACCCTGGATCTTATGGTCAATATGGGCATCGTTGGCGTTTACATGGATGAATATCTGGTAGCGGTTGGGGTTAGTGGCTGGAGTCGTGGATCCCGAGGCATTTTGAAGACTGTGTGGATTGTGTAGACTTTGTAGATCGTGCAGGTTTTGTAGATCGTGCAGGTTTTGTAGATAGTACTCGGCCATCGCCGTGAGTGCATTGGCGCGATTGGCCAGGAAGTCCGGTTGCCGATCAAAAAATGTTTCCGCTGAAACATTTTCGCCGTTATTTTCATCATTCGCCGGTTTTTTTGTTGGGACTGGTTGGCGTTCTTCCTGTTTTGACTTCTGTTTTGACTTCTGTTCTGACTTGATGTTTTCAACCATCGTGTCGATCGCCTTCACCACCAGTGCACCTTCTTCGGCAGGCAGGCGCGCATTGAACCGGTACATGCCGCATTCATCCTGATACCAGGAAAATCCCTTGTCTTGCTTCCACTCATCGCCCTCGGATTGCGCATCGTGGATACGGCACTGCTTGTATCGACTCACTGCCTGCTCCACATGTTGGGCTGTGCCATGTGTGGCGAGATAAAGCAGAAAGTGCTCATTGTCTGGAGTAGCCACGCGCGTCATGGCCCTGACTTTCGAATAACTGACCTCACCGGTGCGAAAGGCTTCATCGATCAAGGGGAGTTCGCGCAACTTGCGTGCAACCCGAACCTTTTCCCTGGCCACCAGGTCACCGAGCCCACACTTCCAGTTAAGCCAGTGCGCAAATGACTGGATGCCGTCGCCGGCCCAGCCTTCGATCTCATCAAACTCCGCCAGCTGTTTAATGAAGTGATAATTTATGGCGTTGATGTGCCCGGCGGTGCGGGTGATCTCATCTTCGAGATCAAAGATGCGTTGCTGGATCGATTTAATGGGCAGGGAGGTAACCGGGCGATTCGACCTGTCAAGGCGGTTGGTAGTGATTTGCATGGGCTCGAAGTAGAAATACTGTAAATATATACAGTATACCTTGTATCCCATTGATTAAAATAGAAAAATATGCACGTTGCAGGACCCCTGGTTTCGGATTATTCATGATGGGGGAGGCTGCTTGTCTGCGTAAAAGAGTAAAAGCTGCCATTCACGCAGCTATTTACACAGCTATTTAAACAAC
>JBBDIT010000057.1:0-9550 GCA_040880285.1 Pseudomonadales bacterium
GGGGCTGGTTCATTTGCGCCAGGGCAACGGGCGGTTTGTTCAGGCAGAGTCCGCCGGCGCCCTTAAGCTGCTAGGAATTTTCGACTTTGCATCGCTCGCGCGACGGTTTCGATTCGACTTTTCAGATGTCGTGGATGATGGATTGGTATTTTCACAGATCAAGGGTTCAACCCGGTTCAATGAGGGGCTAGTGACGATTGTGAGCCCGATTGTAATCATTGGCGCTGGTAGTACCTTTAAAGTAGGTGGTAGCATCGATCTGCGCGATAACACGCTTCATAATGACATGATCGTGACATTGCCGGTGTCCCGAAATCTGCCCTGGTATGCGGCCTATTCTGCCATTGCTACCGGACCGCTCGCAGGCGCTGGTGTCTGGCTCGCCCAGAAGATTTTTGAAGATCAGATCAACACCATGACCAGCGCGAAGTATGAAATCTCAGGTACAATCGACGAGCCGGTGATTGACTTCGTATCCATATTCGATGACTCGGTGCGTGAAGACACGGTGCCGCCCCCTGCAGTCAAGCCCAAAGCCAAGAGCGGAGAAAAGCCCACGAAGGAATCCGGCGTTGTGACGGATCAAAGTGCAGATCTTGAGTCGCTGTCAGTACCGGATCCCAGTCAGTCGAATGATTTGCAACTCCTATGAAATATCGTATAGCCATTATCCAGATGCGAAGCAGTATGGAGGTGTCAAAGAACCTTCCGGTAATCGAGGGATTGGTACGAGAAGCCGCGAAGAATGACGTGGCGGCTATATTTTTGCCGGAAAATTTTGGTGCGCTGGCAAATCCGGTACCACATTCGATCGGGCAATTGGAATCCACTCCTTTTGGCCCATTGCGTCAATTGATGTCGACCCTCGCCGCAGAGACCGGTTGCTTTATCTTCGCGGGTACGATTCCTTGTAGGGTAAGGCCGGATGGCAGCGAGGTCTCGGGTGGGCGAGTTCGTGCGGCCTCGTTTGTTTATGATGGTAACGGAATTGCTGTAGCCCGTTATGACAAGATCCACATGTTTGACGTAGACGTTGAGGATGGTCATCAACATTATCTTGAATCGGCGACCTTTGAACCCGGTGAGGACATAGTGTGTGTCGAGACGCCCCTGGGGAAAGTTGGGCTGAGCGTATGTTACGACATCCGCTTTCCCGAGCTTTACCGAGAGCTATTTGCAAGCGGTGCTGAATTAATCGCCATACCATCTGCCTTTACACGGGTCACAGGTGAAGCCCATTTTGAAGTATTGATGCGTTCCCGTGCTATTGAAAATTTTGTCTTCACCATTGCCGCATGTCAGGGCGGTACGCATGATTCGGGACGAGAGACCTATGGTCACAGTATGGTGGTGAGCCCATGGGGAGAAGTCCTGTGCAGGGGTAATGACGAGCAAGAAGTCTTGTATGCTGAGCTGGACCTTGCCGAACTTGAGAAGATCAGGCGCGATATGCCCGTGGGGAAACAGCGGCGTCTTTAAGCCTGTTTTTGGGCCAGAAGTTTGAGGAACTGGAACAGCTTGCGATAGTGTTGTGGCGGTTCTCGTTCTTCTACTCGTTCAGCAATCGCATTTTTCACCAAATGACGAAAATGTTGCCGATCCATATTGGGGTATGCGTCCATGATTTCACCCATAGTGTCATCATCACCTGCAATCAGCCGCTCCCGCCAGAGTTCCAGCTGGTGGAAATGCGCGGTATATGCGCGAGTGCCAGCATCCTTACGGTCAACCAGGTCGCGGGCCTGGTCGACATTGTCAGCCGAGCGTAACAGTTTACCGATATATTGTAGTTGGCGCTTTCTGGCGTTGCCTTTCGTAATTTTCTTGCATGCAAGGACTGCCTCGACAATTTCTGGTGACAACATGGATAATTGATCTTCATGCACGGACAACAGTTTCTCACCCAGGTCCCGCAGGGCTGACAGCTCCCGCTTACGCTGAGACTTGCTCGGCTGATCAAAGACTTGTTCGGGGTTATCTTCAAAGTCAGCCATAAAACACCGTCGCCAGCCCGAGGAAAGACATAAATCCTACAACATCTGTAATGGTGGTGAGAACGACCGTTCCGGCAATCGCAGGGTCGATCTTCATAGATTTCAGCAGCCCCGGCAGGATGGCACCGGCCAGAGCGCCTACTGTGATATTGAGAACCAACGCCACGGCGATGATTACACCCAATAGCGGGTCACCGAAAAATAACGACGCCACTGCCGCTACAATGAGGGCCCAGAAGGTCCCGTTTATCAGTCCCACCGCAAGTTCGCGCTTCAGCAGCCAACGCTTGTTGCTGTCGATCAGATCGCCCTGGGCCATGGTGCGGATTACGAGCGTCAGGGTCTGGCTGCCTGCCACGCCACCCATGCTGGCGACGATGGGCATAAGTATGGCCAGAGCGACGACCTTGGCGATAGTCTCTTCGAACAGGTTGATCACAGCCGAAGCGATAAAGGCCGTTATGAGATTTGCCCCGAGCCAGAACGCCCGGCTTCTTACTGTCCGAAGGATCGGTGCGAAAGTATCGTGGTCTTCGGTGAGCCCGGCCATACCCAATAGTGAGTGGTCTGCCTCATCTTTAATCACGTCAACAACATCGTCAATTGTGATCCGGCCCACCAGCTTACGCTCGGCATCCACTACAGGGGCTGATACCAGATCATAGCGCTCAAACATCGCTGCAACCTCTGACTCCGGGACATCGACTGACAGTGGTTCGACGTCGGTAATCATCATCTCCCTTACGGTCAGGGATGGGTCAGAGACCAGCAGTTTGGTCAGTGGCAGCGTACCGAGGTACTCATTTTCCGCATTGACCACATAAATGCTGTCTGTGGTTGCCGGTAGTTCTGTATGCCGGCGAAGATAACGGAGTACTACATCAAGGCTCACTCGCGCTCGAACACTGACAGTATCAGTGTCCATCATGCCACCGGCCGTATCCTCCGGATAAGACAGGAGACTTTCGACCCGCTCGCGATCTTGTGCACCCATGGACGCAAGAATTTGCTGGGTCATGGTATCCGGCAGGTGCTGCAGAATATCGATCAGGTCATCGTCGGATGCGATGGCATCCAACACGGCCGCAATCTCCTCAGCGGACTTGTCCTCGAGCAGGTCTGAAATGATCTCCTCGTCAACCTGTTGCAGTATCTCGCTCTGCTGTTCTTCCTCCACCAGGTTCCAGATGATGGTGCGTTCCCGGGGAGGGGAGGAACGAAGGAGTGCGGCGATATCTGCAGGTCGAAGTGCTTCTATCAAATTCTTGATCTGGTGATAAGTACCGCTCTCCAGCAGACTGGCGAATTTCTGTCGCGGTGATTTGCTTTCTTCGGGTGATTCAGCCATCGATCTATTCAGCCTCGCCAAAGAGGTTGTCAATGAGTGCAACAATTGCCTCAACTGCCTCTGTCTCATCCTCGCCCTGTGCCCGGACGGAGAGTTCGGTACCTTTACCCGCAGCCAGCATCAAAACTGACATAATACTTTTGCAATTTACCAATTTTTCGCTATGCCCGATTTCAATTTTTGCGCTGTAACTGAGTGCGACTTCAACAAGTTTGGATGCTGCCCTGGCGTGCAATCCCAGTTTGTTTTTGATTACGATCGTCCTGGTGATCAATGGGGTAGTGCCGTTTTATTCAAGGGATTATTGTCCAGCTTCAAAATTGAGGCTTTCCTGGCGCGCGATCGCTTTTCCCATCTCCCGGTGGCGGAGTTGGACACCTGATCTTCTTGGTGCAAACCAGTCGTACAGCTTCCTTGCCATGTAAACTGATCGGTGCTGGCCGCCAGTACAACCGATCGCCACTGTCATGTACGCCCTGTTACTGGCTTCAAACCGGGGCAACCAGACTTCAAGGTAATGTTTGATGTCGTTATACATGTCTTCGACGTCGTCATGCTCCTCGAGAAATTCAACCACGGGTGCGTCAAGACCTGTCATCGGCTGCAAGTTCGGTTTCCAATGCGGATTCGGCAAGCAACGTACATCAAACACCAGGTCAGAGTCGACGGGTACCCCGTTTTTGAAGGCAAAGGACTCAAACAGCAGCGCAAACTCCTGTGAGGTGTTGGCGACTCTTGACTTGATCAGGTCTCGTAACTCATGAATGGTAGTTGTCGTCGTATCAATAGTCAGCGCAGCCATGCTGGATATCGGCTCCAGTAGCTCGGTTTCGAGTTCCAGCGCTTCTCCAAGATTGCGTTCGGCACTGGTCAATGGATGTTTGCGTCGGGTTTCGCTGAATCGATTGACCAGTGAAGTACTGGCAGCATCCAGGTAGACGATTTGGGTGTTGACAGTACCCGCGTCGATCTCCTCCATGATTGTGGGAAAATTGGCCAGGTCCGATGCAATATTCCTGGCATCAATGCTCACAGAGATCTTCTGTGCCTGTTGATTATCCGCAAGCCGCTTCACAAGCGGTGGCAGCAGGCTGACGGGCAGGTTGTCGATGCAGTAATAGCCCATGTCCTCGAGCACGTGAAGGGCAGTACTCTTTCCGGACCCGGACCTGCCGCTGATAATCACAAGCGCTATCATTTTCGTCTCAGTATCCTGACGGGTAACCCATGGCTACAGGCTATGAATTATACCGGTTTACTCCGGTATTTCAGCGATGGCCCGTTCATACAAGTCCCGATCATCTTCCGCCCCAAGGAGATTGGACCGGTAAGCCTCTGACTCGAATAACGATGCGAGCATGGCAAGTGTTTTCAGATGGTCGTCAACCTCGACCTCGGGGACCAGCAAAACAAAGAGAATATGTACAGGCTCGTCATCGAATGCATCGAAGTCAACGGGCGCTTCAAGCCTGAACAAACCGCCGACGATCTCATTGCAATCGTTCATTCGGCAGTGGGGGATTGCAATTCCGTGGCCAATGGCGGTCGTGCCTAGTTTCTCGCGGCTTATAAGACGTTCATAAATTTCTTCAGCGATCAGGTTGTCGGTCACATTTGCGATTAGCCTGGCTGCTTCCTCGATAGCCTTCTTCTTGCTACCCGCCGTGAGGCAACAGAAGGTTCGTTCAGGAGCGAGTATTGATTCGATGTTCACAATGCAACCGCCAATCAGAATGCTGCATTATAGCAACGCGGCATCCGTCATTCGAGGACCAGCTTGAATGGTCTGGGTATGCGTCCGGCGGCTAGCGTACGACTGTCCGCTGCTTTCGGTCCTTGATCTTTTCTTTCTTTTTGATCAGTTGTCTATCCAGTTTATCGGTCAACATATCGATCGCGGCATAGAGATCATCGGACTCAGCATCCGCAAATATCTCTCCACCTGCCAGGCGAACCGTAGATTCTGCCTTTTGTCTTTGCTTTTCAACGCTCAGGATGACATCCATGTGATTTATCCGGTCAAAATGTCTTTCCAAACGGTCGAATTTACTGATTACATAGTTGCGGAGGGCATCGGTAACATCGACATGGTGACCACTAACGTTGATTTGCATAGTAAGGACTCCCTGACTCTTTTAATGAATCGGCAAACTGTCGCCGCGATTCCAATATAGCACTTTGGTAAATTCGTCCAAGTGATTTGGATCATTAATTTTGACCGCCCGGGCTCTGGTTTGTTCTACCTAAAATAGGTAGTAGATTCAGCGAGTTACCTGGCCTAAACCAGCTGCTTTCGTTCGTTGGACGGAGGGATCATCAAGGCTTCCCGGTATTTGGCGATGGTGCGCCGGGCGACCTTGATGTTTTGTTCGCTGAGTAATGTTGCGATCTTGCTGTCTGACAGCGGCTTGCGGGGATTCTCTTCGGCAACGAGGCGCTTGATGAGCGCGCGGATAGCGGTTGATGAAACCTCGCCACCGCCGCTATGAGTGCTGACATGACTCGAGAAGAAGTATTTCAGTTCAAATACACCGGCTGGGGTATGCATGTATTTCTGGGTTGTGACCCTTGAGATGGTTGACTCATGCAGGTCTACTGCCTCGGCAATATCGTGGAGCACGAGGGGCTTCATGGCTTGCTCGCCATATTCGAAGAATGGTCTCTGGAATTCAACAATTTTGGTCGCCACTTTCAACAAGGTATCGTTGCGTTGCTGCAGGCTTTTGATGAACCATCGGGCTTCCTGCAAGTGATTCTTGAGGTACGTATTGTCAGAACTGCCGTCAGCCCGTTTAACCATGGCCGCGTATGACGGATTGACCCTGATTCGTGGTGCAGACTTCGGATTGAGTTCAACCACCCACCGTCCATTTTGTTTCGATACGATTACGTCCGGGTCGACATATTCCGTGTCATCGGCTGCGAAGTCGGCACCCGGGCGTGGATTCAATGACTGTATAAGGCTGATAACCTGTTTAAGTTCCGGCTCCTTTAACCGGGTTTTGCGCAACAGCATTGTATAATCACGGTTCGCAAGGGAAGACAAGTGCTTTGCAAGCAGGTCAATCGCCTGGTCCCGAAACGGCGTTTTCGCCGGTAGGCTCTTTAGCTGGATGGTTAAACACTCTTGCAAGTCGCGGGCTGCGACGCCAATTGGATCAAAGTGTTGAATTAGGTGCAAAACGGCCTCGACCTCGTCCGCCTCGACTTCATATTCGTCCGGAATACTCGCCAGGATATCTTCAATCGACAGTGTGAGTACGCCATCCTTGTCAAGACCATCGATGATAGTCATTGCGATGATTTCATCGCTTTCAGAAAGCGTCAGTAGATTAAGTTGTTCTTCCAGATGGGATTGGAGGGAGGGTACGACTGAATTCCTTGTGTCCAGGTAGTTTTCATCGTCGTCCGGTCCTGAATAACTGCTGGCAGCCGGTATGTCGTCCCAGACATCTTCCCAGACACTGTCGACGGGCAAGTCATCCGCCATATGGTCAGAGGATAACTGGTCGCTGGTATCAGGTTCCACGTCTCCGTCCACCTCGGGGTCAGGTGGCGGTGGCTCACTATCCTCGTTATCCGCATCGGCAGTTTCGTACTCTTTATCATCGTTTTTCTGTTCTGGCGGGTCGAGCGAAGTCGGCTCCTCGGTATCGTCCGGATCATCTGTACTGATCTCCTCAAGCATCAGGTTAGAATCGAGGGCATCCTGGATCTCTTGCTGCAAGTCAAAAGTCGATAACTGCAACAGTTTGATTGCCTGCTGCAGTTGCGGGGTCATGCGAAGGTGCTGACCCATCCTGAGTGCAAGTGCTGGTTTCATAGCCATGGCGTAATCATACTCACGCGCCGGGGTGAAATGAACCTTGTTAGTAGGGGAGAGATGTAGTGTCCGGGGGCCGGATTATTCGGGTTCACATCCTGAAAGCGTCGCCGAGATAGACTCGTTTGACCTGTTCATTTTGAAGAATAACTTCAGTCGAGCCTTCGGCGATGATTCGGCCCTCGCTTACGATATAGGCTCGTTCACAGATGTCCAGCGTGTCCCTCACATTATGATCAGTGATAAGCACGCCAATACCCTTATTCGACAGTTGCGTGATGATGAGCTTGATATCGTTGACCGAAATAGGATCAACCCCCGCAAATGGTTCGTCGAGTAACATGAACGCGGGTTCTGTCGCCAGCGCTCTTGCAATTTCGACACGGCGACGTTCACCTCCGGATAGCGCCATTCCGCGGCTGGTCCTTATGTGATTAATGTGAAATTCATCGATCAATGTCTCAAGTTTCTCGTGCCGATCATTTTTTGACAATCCTTTGCGAGTTTCGAGAATCGCCATAATGTTGTCTTCGACGCTCAACTTACGAAAAACAGATGGCTCTTGCGGCAAATAGCCAATACCAGCCCGGGCACGTTCGTGCATGGGCTGCGCCGTAATATCTTCGTCGTCGAATGTCACGCGACCGGCGTCGCCTTTGATCGAGCCGACAATCATATAAAAACAGGTAGTTTTACCGGCTCCATTTGGACCGAGCAGGCCAACTATTTGGCCGCTCTGGATGGAGATGCTGACATCCTCGACAACCTTGTGCCCGCCGTAGTTTTTTGCCAGGTTTTCCGCCCGCAGGAAATGCATTTCAGGTCCTGAGCCCTAATTTTTTTGAGGAATAAAAGTAGATTGGACCCGTCCTTCACCTTCACTTTCAGCACTGACGCGACCTTCGGTCACATCGTAGCTGATGGTCTCGCCGGTAAATGATCTGTCGCGGGTTTGGGTAAGGCTGGCAGCGCCCAGCAATTGCAGTTGTTCGTCCTGAACCAGGTAAATAATCTTGCGGGCCTCGGCGACCACGAGGGGTTTGTCGTCTGGTTGCTGCTCATAATGTGCGAGTGTCCCCGAATCTGGTTCGCTACTCGCGATGATCCTCAATACCTCACTTTTGGTTGCGTAGACCTCTACCTTGTCTGCCGAGATATGCAAGGTTCCCTGATCGACGGTGACATTGCCGAGGTAGGTCGAGACACCATTCTTCTCATCAACGATTGCACTGTCCGACTGGATATTGATTGGTTGGTCTCTGTCTGTTCCGAGTGCAAAACAGCTGTTTACGGCGATCATGGCGACCGCAATCATGGTGAGGATTTGAATCGTTTTCATGAATGCATTCTATCCTAGTGGACTTCTTCCAGCACCATTGTCTGAAGCGCTATTGCCAGCATCCTTGTGCTCATTGGAGCCAGGAGACAATACTGTGCGAACTCTGCCGTCCCCTCCGGAAAAGAATTCGAACAGGCCGGCGTTCAGGTCTCCTCTCATTCCGCCACCTGCGGTGGTTCGACCACGACGGTTGTCGATTGAGACAGGTACGTTAGTTTCAACAAAGTCCCTGTCAGGGTACACCGTCAGGCTCTCGGTTTCGATATTGATAAAGTTCCCGTCCTGTTGCTCGCGAACGGCGATAACCTGATCCCATAGCTCGACTATCTCGTTGCTGAGCCGAGACCTGGGGAGCAGGCGACCATTTTTTGCGATGATGTCCCAGGGCATGGCAGCTTCAGCTTCCTGGTACAGGAGCAGATTTGGCACTCGAAGTGTAGTGACGTCGGTGAGGGGAAAGTGGGTCATGCGTTGCGCGTTGATTTTGTGTTGAGGCGTTCCCCGGTTATTGAACTGGGTGATACGTGCACCCACCATATAGAGGTCCGGATCATTTCTCGCGATGGGATCAGGTAATGCATCCTGCTCGGCATCTTCGATGATCCAGTTGGTGGCAATGCCGCTAAGCAAAATCAGGCATATGATGATGAAGGTGCGATTGCTCACGAGTTAAGCCGGTCTCGGACGAAATGACGAAATCAGTATATAGGACAACGGTAGCAGGATTTGATTCTTTAATTGCCTGTGATTGCCCGGCCAGCTGGTATGGTGGAGTGATACAGATAGGCGATATAGCCGATCCAGACCAGCATGAGCAGGACGCCTTTCAATCGTCCAATCCGGTGGTTGCCCTTAACCCCGTAAGCGAAGGCAACAAAGACCAGTGTCATTGCCATCATCGTTGCATAATCGCGCCACAGTAGCTCCGGCATAAAAGTGGTAGGTGACAAGATACAAGGAATGGTGAGTACCGCCAGAATATTGAATATATTTGAACCGATAATGTTACCGATCGCGAGATCGGTCTGGTTTTTCATTGCGCTCGT
>JBBDIT010000057.1:9650-18033 GCA_040880285.1 Pseudomonadales bacterium
GTAAGACCCGCCAAAAGCAACAGGCCGTCCCACACGCCCAGTTTGAGATCGATCAAGGTGGCCCCAGCACACAGGGTAACGAAGATCAGGATTGGCATATCGTCTTTCAAGGTTTCGTCCTTGAACGGCAGCGGCACGAGGGCGGCCGTCATTCCCAATACGAGACCGATATTGGCTATATTGGAACCGATAGCGTTACCGACGGCGAGTTCCGCTTCACCCTTCATCGACGCGGCTACCGCAACAAATATTTCGGGCGCAGACGTGCCGAGTGCTACAACCGTAAGCCCTATAAACATGGGAGAAATATTGAGGTTGTTTGCGGTAGCGACCGAGCCTATTACGAAATAGTCTGCGCTCTTGAACAAAACCAGGAATCCCACCAGAAGCGCGAAACTATATAACAACATACCGCTTGGGCTTGATCTCGACAGAAAGGGCCGTCATTTAATGGGGAAATCGCCGATATTGCAAGTTGAATCTGCTGTCGCCCGGCGCCTGGGGCTGACCCTGGGGATCCGACAAAATGCGTTAGAAAATTGGTGCTAACTAGTCTAAAGTGCGCGTGGCGTGGTCGCGGGCTTTCACTAACCTGTCGTATTCAGTTCATGGAAACACAGCAAATTACAATCGAGGACGTTATTTTTAGTCGAAGTAGGCGACGTATCTTCGATGGTGTGTCATTAACTATACCGGCCGGGAAGATAGTTGGTATCCTGGGGCCTAGCGGTACCGGCAAGACAACGCTTCTCAGGCTCATCGGGGGTCAGCTGAAGCCCGATAGCGGCTCGGTCATTGTAAATGGTGACTCCATTCCCGACTTGTCCAGGAGTCGGCTGTTCGAAGTGCGTAAATCAATGGGTATGTTGTTCCAGAGTGGCGCGCTTTTTACGGATATCAATGTTTTTGAGAATGTTGCCTTTCCGTTGCGTGTACATACCGACTTGCCGGAAGATATGATTCGTGACCTGGTGCTCATCAAACTCCAGTCAGTGGGATTGAGAGGTGCAAGTCAGTTGTATCCGGCTGAACTGTCTGGTGGTATGACGCGCCGAGTTGCGCTTGCGCGCGCCATCGCTCTTGATCCACAACTGATTATGTATGATGAGCCATTCTCCGGGCTTGATCCTATTGCAATGGGCGTCGTGGTAGAGCTTATCAAGACATTAAATGAAGTGTATGGCATGACCAGCATCATTGTTTCTCACGACATTCGGGAGACGGCCAGTATTGCTGACCATCTGTTTATCATTTCCGATGGCAAGGTTATCGGTTCCGGTCCCCCGGATGAGCTCCTTAAAGAGACTGCACCACGCGTACAGCAGTTTATCAAAGGTTTGCCCGATGGCCCGGTGCCCTTCCACTATCCCGCAGCAGACTACGAAGAAGAGCTTCTGCGAGGACAAACAGCACGCGGCGGGTTGATCCGGTAATGTTGTCGCGCCTGCGATCATTGGGGCAGTACAGTCTCTCGGTTCTGGAAGTGCTGGGGCGTGCAGGTAGTGTCTGGTGGCAGGCTATCTGGCGGCGCCCCCGGCTTGAAAACCTACCCCTGGTCATAAAACAGATTTATCAACTGGGCGTCCTTTCGGTTGTGATTATCGTATTGTCTGGTTTTTCAATTGGGGCTGTACTTGCCTTACAAGGATACAATCAGTTAGTCCAGTACGGCTCCGAGAGCGCCCTTGGTCTGGGTGTTGCCCTGGTCCTGGTGATGGAAATCGGCCCGGTTGTGTCGGCGCTACTTTTTGCAGGTCGGGCGGGTTCGGCGGTGACCGCCGAAATCGGATTGATGAAGACCACAGAACAACTCTCCAGCATGGAGATGATCGGTGTCGACCCGCTTCAACGGATCGTCGCTCCGCGCTTGTGGGCAGGATTTATCTCGATGCCGATCCTTGCGCTCATGTTCAGTGTCGTTGGGATCTGGGGAGCGTCCCTGGTTGGAGTCAATTGGCTCGGCGTCTATGAAGGTGCTTTTTGGGCAACCATGCAAGAAGGAGTGGACTTCAAATCACATGTCCTGAAAGGCATCATCAAATCCGTGGCCTTTGGATTGGTCGTGACGTGGATTGCAGTATACCAGGGGTATGACACAGAGCCGACGTCGGAAGGCATCGCAGCAGCAACGACACGGACGGTTGTGTATTCTTCGGTAGCTGTGTTGGTACTCGATTTCTTTCTAACATTGGTTATGTTCAGGTTTTAATGGACTCAGGATTGACAATATGCAAATGAGAACCATCGAAATTGTTGTTGGCGCATTTATGTTGGCGGGCATCATCTCGCTCGCGATTCTGGCCGTTCGGGTAAGCGGATTTAACGTCGGCACCAGTACGGGTACCTATGCGGTCTACGCCAAATTTGAGAACATAGGCGGGCTCGTTGTAAGGTCAAAAGTGACCATTGCCGGCGTTACCGTTGGTCAGGTATCTGAAATCAAGTTGGATAATGAGACGTTTATGGCTGTCGTAAAGATGGATATTGACGGCAGCGTCACTGACCTGTCTACCGATTCCACGGCGGCGATCCTGACCGAGGGCCTTTTGGGGGGCAAATATATCGGAATCAGTATCGGCGCCGATGAAAGGATACTAGGTGATGGCGATCAGATCTACGATACACAGTCGGCTGTTGTCCTCGAGGAATTGATTGGGCAATTTCTGATGAAGCAGTTTTAAAGTGATCAATTTATCAAGAGCAGGATGAACTATGTCTTTCAAGATCCCTGATAATACTTATCTCAAGGCAGCTCTCGTGATTACGATGATGGCGCTGATGCAGGTATCAATGTCCTCTCGTTCTGCAGAAGTACCGGATCCATATGTAACGGTTCAGGAGGCAACCGACGAACTAATTGCCAGGCTGGCCAAAGTCAAACCGCTCTATGAAACCGACCGCCAGGAGTTTTACCGGGAGGTACGAAATTCGCTCGCACCCCTGGTCGACTTCGAAGGTTTCGCACGGGGTGTCATGGCAAAGTATTACCGGAGTGCGACCGATGCCCAGAAGGAGAACTTCGTGACGAAGTTTGAGAGGCAACTGGTTGAAACCTATGCCAACGCGCTTGCGGCATTCGATCATCAGAAGATCGAGGTCAATCAGCCGTCACAGCCACCAGAAGATGGAAGAGCGACCATTGACATTAGTATTCATGGTAGTAGCGGTCAGGTCTATACCGTTATTTATTCCCTTGCACTACTAGACGGCAATTGGAAGCTTCGAAACGTTATTATTGACGGCATCAATATTGGTTATCAATTCCGATCTCAATTCTCGAATTATATGCAGAAGTATGGCAACGACATTGACCAGGTGATTGCCAATTGGAACGTGGACAGTGTCGCAGCAAGTTGAGGTAAGCCTTGCTGCTGACAATCGCATCAGCGTTCGTGGCTGTCTGGACGTCGAAAGCGTCGGTGCCTGCAAGGACGCTGGTGTCCGGCTGTTTGATGACCTCGATGAAATTGTGATCGACCTCGGTGCCACAGAGGCCCGTGGTTCTGCGGCCGTTGCGCTACTCATTGCCTGGCAGAGGGAAGCCGGGAAGATGGGTAAACCGCTCTTGTTCAGAAACGCTCCTGAAGAGTTGCTCTCAATTGCACAAGCCTGCGGTGTCAGGGACATTGTCCCGTTCGAGGACGCCGACAGGGCCCCGGGGCGAGAATAATTGAGTTTCCCCGGGGCCCCGCCTCGTCAGGCACCCGTCCAGCAAGCCAGGCCCTGTCTGGCCTGTCGGAAGAACCGGTAGGCGCCATCCCATGCTATCATTGCGCACTTTTCGCTAGTGGTTGGAATACCCATGAATGAAGCAGCTATCCGTCAACTTCTCGAAGCTGGCCTCGATGATTGTGAGCTCGAGATCATAATCGATGGCAATAAGCTGGGACTGGCGATCTCAAGTAGTGCGTTTGAGGGCTTAAATCGAGTCAAACGCCAGCAATTGGTCTATGGCCTCTTGAATGACAGGATTGGGAGCGGTGAGATTCATGCGGTGAGCATGAAATGCATTGCGCCGTCCGAACAACAATAGAATTCTGGCAAGGAGCTAAACACCAGGATGGACAAATTACTGATAACGGGTGGCGCCTGTCTTGAGGGGGAATTGCGCGCCTCCGGCGCAAAAAATTCTGCAGTTACCATTCTGGCGGCGTCATTGTTAGCCAACGAACCCGTCACGATCAGTAATGTCCCTCACTTACGTGACATTACCACCATGATAGAGATTCTCGGCTCGCTTGGTATCGAAGTTGTGATCGATGAAAAAATGAGCATCGAAATTCATGCCAATACCATCAAACGATTTCGGGCACCCTATGAATTGGTCAAGACCATGCGGGCATCCTTTTTGGTGCTGGGGCCAATGCTGGCGCACTATGGCCAGGCTGAGGTATCGCTGCCAGGTGGTTGTGCGATCGGCTCGCGCCCTGTTGACCAGCATTTGAAAGGACTGACGGCACTTGGCGCGAACATCGAGATGGAAGAGGGTTATGTAAAGGCTACCGTCGATGGCCGGCTTAAAGGCACAAGGTTCATCTTTGACTTCAGTACCGTTGGCGGCACCGAACAGATCATGATGGCAGCGACACTCGCTGAAGGCGAGACCATATTGGAGAACTGCGCCCGCGAACCGGAGATTATCGATCTTGCTGATTGCCTGAATGCGATGGGTGCCCGGATAACCGGTCAAGGTACGGATACGATTGTGATCCAGGGAGTTGAATCACTTCACGGCTGTCACCATCGCGTGATCGCAGATCGTGTTGAGACGGCAACCTACCTGATTGCGGCTGCGGCAACACGGGGAAAGATCAAGATGCGCGACGCAAATCCGCGTCACCTCGATGCAGTGTTGGCCAAGTTGGTAGAAGCAGGCGCAGATATTGAAACAGGCGAAGACTGGATCTCGCTTGATATGCACGGCAAGCGACCGCTGGCGGTGAGCCTCGTGACAAATCCATACCCTGCTTTCCCAACAGATTTGCAAGCACAGATATTGGCGATGAACGCTGTCGCTGATGGCACTGCCACGGTTCGGGAGACGATCTTTGAAAATCGGTTCATGCATGTGCATGAGATGAATCGCATGGGTGCCCGTATCAGCCTTGAAGGCAATAACACGACAGCGATCGTACGAGGCGTGCCTCAATTGAAAGCGGCGCCTGTTATGGCCAATGACCTTCGCGCTTCTGTAAGTCTGGTAATTGCTGGATTGGTCGCCGATGGGGTCACTACCGTCGACCGTATCTATCACATTGATCGTGGTTATGAGCAGGTGGAAGAAAAGCTCAAAAATCTCGGCGCCGAAATTCGGCGAGTCGAGTCCAGGTGATCTATGAATGAAATTACTATAGCGCTCACGAAAGGTGACCGAGTCCTCCGCGACCAACTCGCGCTACTTACCAGCATCGGGATTACGCCCACAGAAGATATCACCAGGTCGCGCAAGCTCGTGTTTGAAACTACCAGAGATGGCGTCAGGCTATTGGTGCTAAGGTCATCGGATGTCGCGACCTACGTTGAGCACGGCATTGCTGATCTTGGCATGTCCGGCAAGGACGTATTGTTGGAACATGGCCAGAATGGTTTCTACCAGCCGCTCGACCTCAAGATTGGCAAGTGCAAAATGATGGTGGCCGGACTCGCTAACGAGCCACCCTTGCCGCAGCGAGTTAAAGTTGCGACCAAATTCGTGAACACAGCAAAGCGGTATTTTGCTGAACAAGGTATGCAAGTTGATGTTATTCGATTGTATGGTGCTATGGAATTGGCACCAATTTCGGGCCTTGCGCATCGTATCGTCGATATAGTTGAGACTGGCAATACACTAAAAGCTAACGGCCTTGTTCAAATGGATCTTATCTGTGAAATCAGCATGCGTTTGATTGTGAACAAGGTGTCGATGAAAATGAAACATGCAGCGATCAAGGAATTGATTGTCGCCTTGGATGAGGCAACGGTGGAAGAATGAGCCGGATCCGACAACTTTACGCCGGGAATGCGGATTTCGACGCTGAGCTGACAGCACTGCTGCATGCCGACGAAGACGATCGTGAGACAGTACGATCTGCCGTGCGTGACATCATAAAAGCCGTTCGTCATGGCGGTGATGAAGTGATTGTTGAGCTGACCAATCGATTCGATCGCCGCAACGTGAAGTCCATCGATGAACTCGAGATTGGTAAAAGTGAAATGGCAGCCGCCGTTACCCGTATTGATCCCCTCGTTCGGGAAGCCCTGGAATCTTCGATCGCACGGGTTCGGAGGTACCATGAACAGCAAAAGCGGTCGTTTGGCGACCAGATTGATTGGGGTTACGAAGACGAGGACGGTAATGAACTCGGGCAACGGGTGCGAGGCATGGAGCGAGTCGGTATTTATGCGCCGGGCGGAAAAGCATCCTACCCTTCGACCGTCATCATGACGGCTGTTCCCGCCAGGGTTGCCGAAGCGGGTGAGATCATATTGGTTGTCCCTGCACCTGAAGGCGCGATTTCAGATGTGCTACTTGCGGCGGCGAATCTTTGCGGCATCGACCGCTTGTTCACGATGGGTGGTGCTCAGGCGGTGGCCGCACTGGCCTATGGCACGCAGACGGTACCAAAGGTCGACAAAATCGTTGGGCCGGGCAATATCTATGTAGCGACCGCAAAGGAACTTGTCTACGGCGACGTTGGTATAGATTTGATTGCCGGACCATCGGAGGTGGTGATCGTGGCGGATTCAAGCGTGAATCCAGACTGGTTGGTCATGGACATGTTTGCACAAGCTGAGCACGATGAAATGGCGCAGGCGATCCTGATTTCTACTGACCCGGCGGTGCTTGATGACATAGCAGGCCGAATCGAGTCGACACTCAACGAGATGGAGCGCGCTCGCATTATCGAAGCCTCTATAAGTGATCGCGGGGCGCTCATCCTGGTGGACGATCTGCAGCAAGCTGCCTCTGTAGTCAACCGTATTGCACCGGAACACCTGGAATTGGCGATCTCTGATCCGGACACGCTTTTACCAATGATTCGACATGCTGGCGCCATTTTTATTGGCAGCCACACCGCCGAGGCAATAGGCGACTATTGCGCGGGTCCCAGCCATGTATTACCGACTAGCGGGACGGCGCGGTTTGCTTCTCCCCTGGGGGTTTATGACTTTCAGGTCCGAAGTTCCATCATTCGTTGCTCGCCGAAAGGAGCGGTAATGCTGGGTCGAGATGCGTCGATTCTCGCGCGGGAAGAGGGTCTTGAAGCACATGCGCGATCAGCCGACTACAGGGCTGAAGGTTAACGACTGGATAGATGGAGATTCCAGGGCCAGCGCAACGATATCGGCAGGCGGTTGATCGCGGTGAGATCGATTTCGATCAGGCCCAGTTCGAGGCTGTCCAATCGCTGCAGGAATTGTTTGTTGAGTTGACCCGACCTGAATCGGGAACGGGACTCGTACGCAGACTCTTTTCTCGCCAGCAAATAAAAAAGCACCGGGGCATCTATTTTTGGGGTGGTGTAGGTCGTGGCAAAACCTTTCTGATGGACTTGTTCTACGAATCGCTGCCAATTGACAACAAGCGTCGGATGCATTTTCACCGTTTTATGCGCCATGTACACCGAAAGATGCGGGAACTCCAGGGACAAGCGAATCCGCTCAGAACCGTCGCGCGTCAATTCGCCGGTGAGGCGAAAGTCCTGTGTTTTGATGAGTTTTATGTCAGTGATATCACGGACGCGATGATCCTCGCCAACCTTCTTGAGTCCCTGTTCGACCATGGTGTTGTACTGGTCGCAACGTCAAACGTGGAACCGTCGCAATTGTATGAGAACGGGTTACAGCGACGAAAATTTCTGCCGGCCATCGAATTGATTGCAGCCAACACGAAGATCCTCAACGTTGATGGTGGGGTGGACTATCGGCTGCGCGCCCTCGAAGCGGCCGAGATCTACCACACGCCTCTGGACCAGGCCGCGGATATCAGCCTGCAGCGCAGCTTTGAAGCCTTGTCTCCGGATCATGGCGAACCGGATCTGGAACTTGAGATTGAGGGCCGTCGGATCCAGAGCCGGTTATGCGGGGATGGTGTCGCCTGGTTCGACTTTGCCGCCGTGTGTGAAGGTCCCCGAAGCCAGAATGACTATATTGAGCTTGCGATGATCTTCCAGACCGTGCTGGTTAGCAATGTGCCCCAATTTACCGTCAAGAAGGAGGATGCGGCGAGGCGCTTTATCAGCCTGGTGGATGAATTCTATGACCATAACGTGAAGCTCATTTTGTCTGCTGAAGTCCCGGTCCTGGATCTGTATCAGGGCGAGAAGCTGGCATTTGAATTCCAGCGCACAGAGAGCCGTCTGCAGGAAATGCAGTCCCATGAGTATCTCGCGCGTGAGCACAG
>JBBDIT010000058.1:0-89536 GCA_040880285.1 Pseudomonadales bacterium
GCAGCTGCCGCCCGATATTTTCGTGCAGAATCAGCGAAAAATCGTTGGCTCTCGCCGCATCACTTCGTTCGATGCAGCTGCCGCCCGATATTTTCGTGCAGAATCAGCGAAAAATCGTTGGTGCCGCCACCAAGAATCGAACTCGGGACCTACTGATTACAAATCAGTTGCTCTACCTGCTGAGCTATAGCGGCTCGCGGCGGGATTGTATGCGATAGCTGCAGTGGTCGCAATCCGGGGATGGCATTTGTTCCATCTAAATTATCCCACCGCCATTATCAATCCAGGGAACTCCGAACAGGTCCCCGACTTCCCACTCGACCTTCTGGTGTCATTGGTGCGTTCTTTCTTATGTACGATCAGGTGGACGCCTGGTCCGGGCAGACCATCAAGCGCTGTTCCAGGGCCTGGTCCTGGCTTACCAGGGATCGCCAGAGGGCCGGTTCAATGACGAGACCACGGCCGTTCTTACCGAAAATCCAGAATTCGCGTGCGAGTCTCGGGATTTCGACAATGATGGTGGTATATCCCTCACGCAGTCGCTGCGCCTGCGCATTGGCGGCCGCTTCCCGGGTCGAAAATACTCCCAGTGATATCCCCGGCGCATCAGGACCTTGTGTAATCACGTAACTATCGATATTGCGGGACTTGAGCTCACGTAGCTTGCGAAATGCTTCTTGCAATGAGTTGGTCGGGGGAATCAAAACTCGAAAATCACTCTCACCGGTTCCCCGATCGACCGCACGTAGCTCACTCTCGACTTCAAGCGCTGCCAGTTGTTCGGCTACACTTTGTCCGGAGAACAAATTTGTAAAGGGACCAATCGCCAGGCAAGTCGCCTCTTCTGCCGTATCCTTGTCACCTCGCACCGGCCTGTTAATCACCCGGCTGGCCTGCTGGCGCGCCGAATTAGTGGTGCCACCCTGTGCATTCTCGGACAGCAAGTACAGGGACTGGGTACCGTCCGGATAGGCAACCGCAACCTGCGACGGCGGCTGGTTTACTTCCTGCATCTGGCCAAACCCAAAATAACCCAGGTTTAGCAGCAACAAACTAAAAAAAATGTATCGCATATCAGGAGGGCCTGAGGCTCACTTCGCCCGCGTTATAGATTTCAAGTCCGGTCGGGGTTTCCAAAATCAGGTTACCCTCATCATCAACACCAAGGTTAACACCATGTCTTTCTGCCTCTGCCAGTTTGATCGTGACGGATTGGCCAGCATACAAATCAAATTCGGTCCAACGTCCGGCATATGCAGAAAATCCAGTGGCTCGAAACCGTATTAACTCCTGTGTAACGCCCTCCAACACACTGGCTAGCAGCCTGTTCCTGCCCAGCCTTAGGTGACCCGCTGCCGTGCTGAATGCCTGGTCAATCTGCCGGGCATGGAGATTATCGATGCCGAGGTTGATGCCGATGCCAATGACGAGGCGAAACCTATCATCTTTGACAGCGGCCATCTCGACCAAAATCCCTGCCAGCTTGCCACCATTGAAAATGATGTCGTTTGGCCATTTAAGACCAACACCGTTGAGCCCGGCTTCTCTCAGGATACCCGCAACTACCATGCCTACTACCAGACTCAAGCCGCCGACACCGCCAGTTTTCCGGGGGATTTCCCACCCCAGACTCAGGTAGATATTCCTGCCGAAGGGACTAACCCAGCGCCGGCCACGCCGACCCTTACCGGCAACCTGTTGTTCGGCAGTACAAACCCTGCCATGAAAACCAGGGGCATCGACACACTCCAGCAGATGGGTATTAGTAGAATCCAGCGACCAAAAGATCTCCAACTGGCTCAGGCAGTGATGTGTATCCGTTGAAAGCGCCTTCCCGATGACTTCTGCATCAAGCAGTTCCAGCTTCTCTGGTAACGCGAGCAAGTTGCCGGACACTTCATATAAAAGCCCCATCTGGTCAAGTGCCGCGCTCAGGGATTTCGTATGTTCCTGCGCCTCGCCTGCAGCGAGCCTCCGAATCAGGCCCTGGGTTTGCTCATCCATAGAGTGATTATAACTGTGATCAATCCGGATAGGTCCGTTGACCGATGCCGCTGCCGAAACCGCTGCCGCTCAAGATCTTCGACCGCTTCGCGGTCTCCAGACTTGTCAGCTCTCGTGGCATCACTGCGTTCGATGCCGCTGCCGCTCAAGATCTTCGACCGCTTCGCGGTCTCCAGACTTGTCGTTGTAAATGAGGCCGCCGTGCGTATAATACGCCCCCTCGCACGGGTCTGTAGCTCAGGTGGTTAGAGCGCATCCCTGATAAGGATGAGGTCGGTGGTTCGAGTCCACCCAGACCCACCAGATATCAATTCCGCTTTTCTGGCGAGTTGATTTCTGGAATGATGTTCGGCGATATGGGGCCATAGCTCAGCTGGGAGAGCGCCTGCCTTGCACGCAGGAGGTCGGCAGTTCGATCCTGCCTGGCTCCACCAACGATTTTTCGCGCGCACAGCGCGAAAATATCGGGCGACAGCCGCATCGAACGAAGTGATGCGGCGAAAGCCAACTCGTTTTTCCGCCTGCGGCGGAAAAATCGAGAATCTGATGGGCAACTCCAAGCGGCAGCGTTTTGCCGAAGGCAAAATTAAACCATCACAACCAGATGATGATTCTTCTTGCCTTTCTGGACCACGTGATAACGACCAAACAAAGCCGCATCTCGCGTCAGCTTGAATTCGGTATTGCCAACTTTTTCACCGTTAACCGAAACCGCATTGCTATCTATCAGCTTTCGTGCCTGCCCCATAGTAACTTCTCCGCGCGGGGTTACCGCCAGGCCCGTGCTTACCAGGACAGTGACCAAATCGACTGAATTCCCGGCGACTTCTGTTGCAGGCAACCCGTCCAGGGCCAGTTGTCGAAGATCGGTTTCTTCCAATTGATCCAGCGTGTTCCGGAAAAGCGCTTCACTGATCCGCTCGGCCGCCTCAACACCCTCGTTACTATGAACCAGTCTCGTGACAGCTCGCGCTAATGCAACGTGCGCGGTCCGCGCCCCAGGGTCATGGTTATGCGCGGCTTCCAGTTGCGTAATCTCCTCGACATCAAGGAATGTAAAAATCCTGAGATAACGAATCACATCGTCATCCGCAGAATTTCGCCAGAATTGATAAAAGCTGTAAGGCGACGTCTTTAACGGATCGAGCCAAATGGCATTGCCCATACTCTTGCCAAACTTGGTACCGTCAGAAGTCGTGATAAGCGGATAGGTAATCGCGTAAGCCTGTTTGCCTCGCATGCGACGAATAAGGTCCATACCACTTGTGATATTGCCCCATTGATCGCTGCCACCCATTTGGATAGTGCAATCGAAGCGATCATTGAGTACGACGAAGTCATAGGATTGCAATATGGCGTAACTGAACTCTGTGTAACTGATACCCCGTTCATCATCTTCCAACCGCCGCTTGACCGACTCTTTGGCAATCATGGCGTTAACACTGAAGTGTTTGCCGATATCACGGAGGAAATCGATGACCGTCAGATTTTCCGTCCATTCCGCATTATCGACTACCACGGCTGCCGTCTGCGGGTCTTGAAAATCGAGGAATTGCTTGGCTTGCTCACGAATCCTGGCAACGAATCGTTTCACCTCTTCGACCGGCTTCAATTCGCGTTCGGCTGTACGCCCACCTGGATCACCGATCATTCCCGTCGCTCCTCCAACCAGAAGAATCGGACGATGACCAGCCATCTGGAACCGACGAAGCGCCAATAACGGTACGAGGTTACCGATATGCAGGCTGTCGGCTGTCGGGTCAAAGCCACAGTATACGGTTCGTGACCCGGTACCAAGATGTTCAGCCAGCTCCTCTTCGTTGCTGACCTGGGCAACGAGCCCCATAGAATGGAGCTGGCCCAGCAGGTCCACGTTAATACCCATTTATTGTCATCCTGTCGGCTTGTTCTGTATCGGGACCCTTCCCGCGTTCATTTTTTGCGCAAGCTGATGTACGCTTACCAGCCCGCTGTGCTTGTGTAGGCGGCGGAGGCGCAAAAATACAGCATCACGAGATAAATTCAAGTTATGAGGCATGGAAATAATTGCCGTGAAAAATGAATTCAAGGATGATCAGCATTGGAACCTCCCTTACCCCCTCAATCAGAGTCAGCTCTGCCCGATTTTATCAGGCCAGGAATTCTCTTCCATTATTTTTATATTTTTTATATAGTTAGAGTAATTTTGTGACAAATAACAATAATTTATCTGTGTAGGTTTCTGCTTTATGGACACTTATCCAAGATTACATGCTAAAACTGCACTCCTGGTCGCAATTACGCTTGTCGTGATCTTTACCGCGATGCCCTCCCGCGAGAGCCCGAGAATGGCAACGGTCCCGGTTTCACTGTCTATTGAAGCTGACGATAAGCTGCCCGCACCAACCTATGAGATCGACGAGTTCCCCGGCGAAGCCAGGACCGGACCAGTGGGAAGATGGGAGCAGCACAGGATTCGTCCCGGCGATAGTATGTCCAACCTGTTCAAGCGTGCTGGCCTGTCCGCCAGCGATCTGTATGAAATTATGAGCCTCGGGCGGGATGTTGATATCCTCAGGAAGATACTGCCCGGTAAAACCCTGGCACTCGAGATCGGCGACGACCATCACTTCCTTTCGCTGCGGTATGAAGAAAGCCCGTTACGGAATCTCATCGTTTCCCGTACTGGTGACTCCTTTGAGGCTTACTGGCAAATTATTGAGCCCGAGGTACTGATTTCCTATGTTACCGCGACCATTTCCGAACAAGCCCCCTCGTTGTATCACGCGGGCAAGAAAGCCGGCTTGTCCGACAACATTATCATGCAGTTGAGCTACATATTTCAGTGGGATATCAGTTTTGCGCTCGACTTACGACGAGGCGATTCGTTTACGCTCATGTTCGAGGACATCTATGTCGAAGGTGAAAAAGTCAAAGAGGGTGAGATACTTGCCGCCCGGTTTGACAACATGGGCAGGCGTTATACAGCTGTATTGTACGAGGACAGTAACGGCCGCAGCAGCTATTTCACACCAGAAGGTCATAGCATGCGCAAGGCATTTTTGCGCGACCCTGTTCATTTCTCTTACGTGAGCTCCAGCTTTAACCTGAAGAGGTTGCATCCGATTCACAAACGCGTAATGCCGCATCGTGGCATCGATTACGCCGCCAGCCAGGGCACTCCTGTCCTCGCATCTGGTGATGGCAAAGTGAGCATAGCCAGACAAAATAGCTCATCGGGTCGATATGTGGTGATCCAGCATGGCCAACAATACACTACCAAGTACCTCCACCTCTCCGCATTTGCTAACGGTATTCGTGCTGGCAAGGCGGTGAAGCAAGGCGACATCATCGGGTACGTGGGCGCCACCGGTTGGGCAACGGCGCCCCACCTGCACTATGAATTCCTGGTGAATGGCGTCCATCGCAATCCAAGGACAGTCAAATTGCCGCAAGCGGACCCGGTATCTGAAGCAGAACTGGCGAGGTTCAATTCGCAGATCCAGCCACATCTGGCCAGACTCTATTCAGTCGTTGGAGATACCGGTTATGCAATGGCAACACCGTCTGCCGGAGTTTCAACTAACGATGGCGGTTAGACGGCGAAGGAATTTCCGCAGCCGCAGGTAGTACTTGCATTGGGATTGGTCACTACAAAGCGGGAACCTTGCAGGTCTTCTTTGAAATCTATTTCAGCACCGGCCAGATACTGAAAACTCAACGCATCGATGACCAGTTGAACACCAGCATTTTCGATGGTGGTGTCGTCGTCTTCCAGATCCTCATCGAAAGTAAAGCCATATTCAAACCCCGAACATCCACCACCGGTTACGAATACGCGTAGCTTGAGATTGGCGTTGTCCTCTTCCTCAATAAGGTCTTTGACCTTGCGCGCGGCCGAGTTCGTGAACTTCATCGGGATCGGGGTTACCGTCTGTGGATTGTCGTTCATAGCACCTGCACGCCTGGCTGATCAGTAAATAGTTAATATGGGACTGTGAAGCAAAATTTCAATGCTCACGCGGTTCTCGTCTGGACTGCGGAAACCGCGGGTTTGACGCTTTCTGACCCTTGCTTTGCATCCTCGGTGGACTCGCCCGTGACGGTCGCCTCGTGTCTGGAATCCTTGACGGCCTTGACATGCACGAGGTTGCCATCGACCCGAGAGCCCATCACCATTTCAATCAGGTTGTAATAAACATTGCCTTTGACCTCGGCCCGGGCAGCCAGTTCGACATGTTTGTCGGAATAGATATCGCCGTAAACCTTGCCATTCACAATGACATTGGGTGCGCGAATCTGGCCCTTGACCCGCCCCTTTTCACTCACTGTGACGACAGCCTTGGAGCCTTCCTGCGCATACACATTGCCTTTGACGACACCATTCACCAGGAGTTGATCACTGAAGTGTACGTCGCCCTCCAATTCACAATTGTTGGCGATCAACGTAATACCAGCTTCAGGCTTACCTTTGCTTCCAAACATGGCTATCCCCCACCTGCTTCCCATCTAAAACTTCGTTCAAGTCGCTTTGCGCCCCGTCCGGAGGCTTGTGCGACAACCGTCACTTCTCTCGGGACAAAGCCCTCGGGGAGGGTCAGTTCGCCCTCAATATTCTGGAAATACCGGAATCGAAATCTGATGCTATTACCCGCATCACTGACCTGCCCAATGGGCAAGCTGGATTCACTTTCCCCTGACATACCCACAAGGTTCACCTGCACATCGCCTTGAATATATTCGTGCTTGTCGACCACCTGCGTGAGCAACAAACTGTACCTGTATCGGTTTGGATCACCGGCATTGCGAAGATCCAGACGTTCGATCCTTAGCCCCTGATCCTCCACGTTGGGCAACATAACGCCTTTGTAGAACCGGATCTCCTCTTTTAGTTCGGCTACCTCACTTTGCAGCGATTCTACCGACAGCCTGACCTCTTCTGTTGCCTGCTCGTCAATGCGAGTACCGACCTTAAGGTCCGCTATCTGTTGCCGCTGGGATTCGATCAATCGCAAACTTTCAGTCAGCTGTACCTTGATCTCGTCGCGTTCCTTTATCACTTCAACCCGGGTCGCAAGTCCCTCGCGCATACCATATTCGTAGGTCATCCAGCTAAACACGGCCAGCGCAACCAGAAATATCAAAAAAATACCAGCCCGATACCAGGGCCGGTAAGGTACCACCACCATTTGAAATTGTTTACTGCCTTTGACAGCGGTCATCTCACTCTTATTTTCCGCGCCGAGGGACCTCATAGCTTAACAGAATTTGGAAGAAAACGACCTATGCTCTTGATTTTCCGGCCTCAAACGAGGCCAGCGGATTCGATAACCGGGAAGCCATGATATGCTGGATGCTTGTAAGGACAGCTCGCACTCAAGTCAATGGCGCCCAGGCAATTACCTTCAGACTACTCGATTCGAGGCTTTCGCAGGCGCCTGGCGAGCATTGATGCGATACCTCAGTACGCGATCCTGGGGATTGTATCCGGTACCATTACGGGCCTTGTCATCCTGGCATTCCGCACGCTGATCGAATTACCGTTTGCCCTGGTTGTGGGTGAGGATTTCGAGAATTTCGAGGCACTACCCCTTGTCGCCCTCCTGACCCTGCCCCTTGCTGGCTCCACCTTGCTGGCGGTGCTGTTTGTTTTGACCAAACCTGAAACCTCCCGGGTCGGCGTTGTCCACGTTCTGGAACGCCTTGCAAGGCACCAGGGCCATATGCCGGTTAGAAATACCCTGTTCCAGTTTTTTGGCGGCATCATCGCCCTTGGAACCGGTCACTCCGGTGGCCGTGAAGGTCCGGCGATCCATCTTGGCGCCGCCTGTAGCAGCCTTGTGGGGCAGGCACTTACACTGCCGAATAACAGTATTCGGATTCTGGTCGGATGTGGCGCTGCCGCGGCGATCTCGGCGTCCTTCAACACACCCATCGCCGGTGTCATTTTTTCCATGGAAGTCATCATCATGGAATACACCATTGCAGGATTCATACCGGTCATCCTCGCAGCGGTGATCGCGGCGCTCATAACACAACTGGTATACGGCAGCGAAACTGCCTTCACGGTACCCCAGGTCTCTATGAACAGCTTCCAGGATCTACCCTTCCTCCTCGTTGAAGGGGTCGCTATCGGCATACTGGCGGCGCTGTTTGTACGCTCTATCCAGATGATATATCACCATGCACCCAGCAGTAACTGGCTACGTGTTTTAATCGCTGGCGCGGTCACAGGTCTGGTTGCGCTCGTGGTGCCACAGGTATTGGGGCAAGGGTATGACACGGTCAATGCCGCGTTCGCCGGGCATTTGACCATCGGCATGCTGATTGCTGTGGGAACATTCAAACTCATCACCAGCGCCACCACGATTGCGCTCAGGGTGCCAGTGGGTGTCATCGGTCCGACGATCTTCATCGGAGCTGTTGCCGGCGGTCTCCTGGGCTACGTCGCCGCTGCCGTGTTTCCCGATAGTGCTTCATCTCCGGCTTTCTACGTTATGTTGGGGATGGGCGCGATGATGGGAGCCGCGCTCCAGGCGCCACTGGCTGCGCTCATGGCCGTGATGGAATTGACCCACAATCCGAACATCATCCTGCCAGCCATGCTGGTGATTATTATCGCCAACATGACCGCCAGCCAACTGTTCCGGATGAGATCCGTCTTCATCGTCCAGATGGAGATGCTGGGACTTGAGTTTCGTCAAAATCCCATGTCAATGGCACTCAACCGGGCATCGGTGGCGAGTATTATGAACCGGAATTTTGATCGAGTACCCAGACGCATCACGCGCCAGCGGGCACACGAATTATTGAATGAAAAGCTCATCTGGTTGTTGGTGGACGGGGACAAGGACAAGCGACCCGCTTTTATCCTGCGGGCAGAGGACCTTGCCGTCAATGTAAAGGAATCCGATGCCGAAGAAATCGACTTGCGCGAGATCCCGGCAACTCGCAAGGATGTGACTTCGATCATGTTGCAGGCAACATTGTCAGAGGCACTCGACACGCTGAACGCGCGTCGTGTGCAAGCCTTGTATGTCAATCGTATCAGTGCGCCTATGATCGACTCGGTCGTTGGAATCATCACTCGCGAGGACATTGAATCCTATTACCAAACATAATCACACGGCCGCATCAATTTGAATGTTGCGGCGATGAATGATTGAATTCGCACCCTTACAACAGGCAATAACACAGATGTCTCGATCCCGGTCCCTGTTCGAACAGGCAAAAAAATGGATGCCAGGTGGCGTCAACTCCCCCGTACGTGCTTTCCAGCGCGTCGGCGGAAGCCCGATTTTCTTCAAACAGGGTGAAGGCGCCTACCTTATCGATGTGGATGGGAACCGATACATCGATTACATTGGCTCCTGGGGACCGATGATTCTCGGCCATGCCCACCCGGAAGTCATCGCGCGAGTCGAAGCCGCGGTTCGCGCCGGGCTTTCTTTTGGCGCGCCAACGGAAATCGAAACCACCATGGCGGAAAAGGTCTGCGGCCTGATGCCGGGTATGGAAATGATCAGGATGGTGAACTCGGGAACCGAGGCCACCATGAGCGCGATTCGAGTCGCCCGTGGTTTTACCGGACGAGACCGGATTATCAAATTTGAAGGCTGTTACCATGGCCATAGCGACTCGCTTCTGGTCAAGGCAGGATCCGGCGCCCTGACCCTTGGTGAACCCGATTCGCTCGGCGTCCCGAGGAGCCTCGCAGCCCATACCATGACGCTGGAATTTAACAATGTCGAGCAACTTGAAACCACGTTCGCAGACTGTGGTGACGAGGTCGCGGCAGTGATTGTCGAACCGGTCGCCGGCAACATGAGCTGTGTTCCACCCTTGCCTGACTTCCTGCCCACGCTGCGCAAGCTGTGTAGTCGCCATGGTACGGTGCTGATTTTCGATGAAGTGATGACAGGATTCCGGGTCGCTTTAGGTGGTGCCCAGGCGCTTTATGGAGTTACGCCTGACCTGACGACCCTTGGAAAAGTCATCGGAGGCGGAATGCCGGTGGGAGCATTTGGTGGCCGCAAAGACATCATGTCCGCGATTGCACCACTTGGCGGGGTCTACCAGGCAGGCACCCTGTCAGGCAATCCCATTGCGATGACCGCTGGCCTTGCAACGCTTGAGTTGATCGAGGCACCTGGATTTTTCGACGTTTTGACCGAGAAGGCCCGGACGCTTATGGCGGGTTTCGCAAGCGCCGCCCGCGATGCGGATATTCCGTTCGCTACCAACCAGGTGGGTGGAATGTTCGGTTTTTTCTTCACCAGCGCGACCGAGGTCAGTCGATTCTCACAGGTCATGAATTCAGATACCGCGCGTTTCAATGACTTTTTCCACCACATGTTGAAGCAAGGCATTAACCTCGCACCCTCCCCTTTCGAGTCCGGTTTTGTTTCTTCCGCGCACAGTAGCCACGATATCGAACAAACCATTGACGCTGCTGCCCATGCCTTTTCCCGGCTCGGCTAGGCTTATTACCCGAATTTTTACCTGAACCAGAACGGAGACCCTATGAAAACCTATGATGTCTACGGAATCGGAAACGCCCTTGTAGACACCGAATATGAAGTCGACGATGCGTTCCTCAAGGCAGCGAAACTGCCCAAGGGGCACATGACCCTGATCGAGGCACATGACCGAAAGCGATTGATCCAGCTGCTGGAAGACGAGCACGAAATCCAGGTGATCAAACAAGCCGGTGGCGGCTCCGCCGCCAATACAATGGTTGCCGTGGCCCAACTGGGGGGGAAGGTTTTCTATAGCTGTAAGGTCGCCAACGACGATACCGGTGATTTCTTCATGTCTGACCTGACCACGGCGGGAGTACAGACGAACCTGGACAACGGTCGTGAACCAGGCATCACCGGCAAGTGTATTTCAATGGTAACGCCTGATGCTGAACGCACCATGACGACTCATCTCGGCATCACGCAGGATCTGTCAACAAAGGAGCTCGATATCGAGGCACTCAAGGCTTCACGATACCTGTACATAGAAGGTTACCTCGTGAGCTCGCCCACCGGCTTTGAAGCAGCCAAGGCGGCCCAGAACATCGCCCGGGAAGCCGGCGCTGTGATCTCATTGACCTTGTCTGACCCTGCTATGGTTGAAAACTTCAAAGGTGCGTTCGACGAACTGGCCAGTCTCGGTGTCGATCTGATCTTTTGTAATGAAGATGAAGCCAAACTCTGGACTGGAGCTGATACAAGGGACGATGCAATAGCAGGACTAAAGTCTCTCTCTCTGTGCTTTGCCATGACTTGCGGTAAAGAGGGCGCGCTCGTGCATAATGGCAAGATCACAACCATGGTTCCGGGTGTTCCGACAAAGGCGGTAGATACGACCGGTGCAGGAGACATGTTTGCCGGAGCTTTCCTGTACGCGATCAACGCGGGCATGACTTATGAAGAGGCAGCAACCCTGGCCAACCTCGCCGCATCCGTACTGGTTTCGAGTTTCGGCGCACGCTTGCCCATCGAATTAGTCAACGAGAAGCTTCGCAACTAGAATAATCCCAGTTGTCTGTCGGTAATTTCCGCTAAAGAGGTGGCCTTGAATGACAATATGGCATCGGCAACCGGTGCCAGTTGTCTGTCAATATAGAACTGGTAGTCGAGTGGAGAAGTCACATAGGCTCTCGACTCCGGCCCATTGATGGTCATCACGTATTCCACCCAACTGCCACGGGAGTAAACGGGGGCAAGTCCCCGGCTCCTCCGGATCTCTTCGCCACGCCGGGCGGCACGCACATGGGGTGGTACATTTTTTTCATATTCATCCAGCTTCCGACGCAGGCGACGCCTGAGCACCAGCTTGTCATCACATTCGCCTCGCGCTACCGCGTCGACTGTGTCCCTAACAAAGGTTTCCCAGGGTTGCTTTTTGAAGATGCGTTCGTACAGCTCTTGCTGGAATTCTCTGGCGATCTGCGTCCAGTCACTGCGTACCGACTCCAGCCCCTTGAACACCAGCCGCGTATCTCCATTTTCGGTGATCATGCCGGCATAGCGTTTTTTACTGCCCACCAGCGAACCTCGCATGGTTGGCATCAAGAAACGATCGAAGTGAGTCTCAAATTCGACTTCGAGACAGCTCTCAAGACCAAATTCCGTCTCCAGGTGATTTCGCCACCATTCATTCAGCTCACTCATCAATTGCTGTCCGATCCGATCAGCATCCTTTTTGTCACAGCCTTCATTGAGCAGCACAAACACAGAATCCGTATCCCCATAGATGACACGGTACCCACGCTCCTCAATCAGGTCCCTGGTCCGTTGCAGGATTTCATGGCCGCGTAGCGTTATTGAACTGACAAGACGCGGATCGAAGAAGCGGCACCCGGGCGTACCCAACACGCCATAAAAAGAGTTCATAATGATCTTTATCGCCTGCGACATGGGCGCCTGGCCTGCCAGTTTTGCACGGTCTCGTGCTTGCCAGAGCTTTTCAATAATCTCCGGCAGAATGTAGTAATGCCTGGAAAATTTGCCACCCCTAAACCCCGCAATCGCATCGTTCTCAACCTGACCACAAACCAGGGCTAGCGGGTCCACATGGAAGGTCCGAATAATGCTGGGATACAGGCTCTTGAAGTCGAGCAGGATGACATGGTCATACAGGCCCGGTTTCGAATCCAGCACGTAACCACCGGGACTAGCAGCGATGCTGTCGTCCTCGACTACCGGCGCGACGAAACCCTTGCGATGAAGTCGTGGCAGGTACAGAAAGTCGAATGCGGCTACTGATCCACCTGGCCTGTCCATTTCAAGCCCGGTCAATCGACTGCGTTCGATTGCAAAATCAATAAGCTGTGTGGTTTCAAATATCTCTGCAACCAGCACACAATCCTCAAGATTGTAGCTGGCGAGCCTGGCCTTATCGGTCCGAAACATCTGTTGGATCTCTGCAGCCCTGGCATCCACATCTTCAACCAACTTGCCACGCCCAAGCAGTTGACGGGCAACGAACTCGAGGGAAAAGCTTTCAAATGTCCAGGTTGCAGTTCGCAGCATCTCAATACCGTCCAGGACTACTCGACCCGGAACCTGTGCATAGTTGCGTTCTGCACCAGTGTTCGAGGATCGCCAACGAACATTGCTACCAGCACGACCCAGCCGGAACTGGATACCCAGCGCATCACATCGACCCTGCAAGAATGCCAGATCGAATCCGACCACCGCCCAACCGATCACCACATCCGGATCAAGTGCCGAAAACCAGTCAAGGAAGCGTTGGATCAGACGTTTCTCATCCTCGATGAATTCAACAAAGTTTGCGGCCTGGTCCGTCCCATCACCGATCATGAATACCTTGTCGACTCCCGCGCCGTGAATCGCGATGGAATAGAGAATATTCTCGGTCCATGACGTCTCGATATCCAGGGAAACGACACGCAACGTCGGCGTGTATTCCGACGGCTTCAGGCGAGGATTGGTATATCGGAGAAATCCATTACCGCTCTCCGGCCTACCCGTAACTTCGATAGCGCCGGTTAAAAACCGCTCCATCAGGAAACGATCCGTGGGTCTTATGTCCGCCTCAAAAACACGAATACCCTTTTGTTCGAGCCGCGATCTCGCAATGTTAAGGCCTTTTTGCGATTTGAAGTAACATGCCACCACCGCTTCTCGCCCAAAATCCATAAGCGAGACTGCCCCGGTCCGAAATGACACGCTCTGTCCGATGACTGCAGTAACATCACTGACACGGGATTCAGGGACAAAAAATACAGATTCTTCTGATTCGATTACGAGTTGGACTGGCGCCGAATCCGTGGCCAGCCAGAAGATCAGATCCTGATTGCCGTCCTCACGTTCCAGCCACTGGCGCGAGAGAAGGAAACCGTTAACCATTTACCGACAGCGCCGCTTTTGTATAGATGAGCGGCGCACCGTCCGGCGTCCGGGTCACATCCACGTCGACCCCGAAAGCTGCCTTGATGTATGCCGGTGTCACCACAGCTGTCGGTAAACCTGCTGCAACAACTTTGCCCGATAGCATCAGGATCATTCGATCACAAAATCTCGCTGCCAGGTTAATGTCGTGAATGACCAGCATGATCCCTGCGCCCCTGCCGGATAGTTCACGGAGCAACTCCAACACACCAAGCTGGTGTGCAAGATCAAGTGGTGCAGTTGGTTCATCCAGCAGGACGTAAGAGTCGTCCAGACAATCCCAGACCTGGCACAATACGCGGGCAATCTGGATACGCTGCCTCTCACCACCTGACAAGGTTGTGTAGGGGCGATTCGAAAGCTCTCCCAGCTGCAGGTGTTCAGTCACTTCGTCCACAATCGCCTGATCCACCAGTTTTCCGGTGAAATGGGGTATCCTGCCCATCAACATGACTTCGCGCGCAATAAACGGGAAGTCGAGCGATGATTGTTGCGGCAACACGGCTAGCGAACGTGCCCGTGATTCCAGCGATATCGAAGCCAGCGGATTCCCATCAAACATCACTCGTCCCGATGAGGGCTTCAATTCACCTGACAACACTCGAAGGAGCGATGTTTTGCCGGCGCCGTTGGCTCCTGTTATCGCAACCACCTCACCCGGGTCGAGACTGAAAGAAACATCGTCGAGCAATTTTCGCTCTCCTCGAACGAGATGACCGTTTTCAAGTGCAATGCTCAAATGCCCAACTTCCCTTTTTGCCGAGTGATGAGGTAAATAAAAAACGGCCCACCAATGATGGCGGTCAGGATACCGACCGGCAATTCTGCCGGCGCCAACCACCACCTGCTCAATCCATCCGCCACCAGCATCAGGATAGCGCCGATGAGTGCCGACCCCGGAATCACGATGTAATGATTAGAGGAGAGCGTCAGGCGAATCAGGTGGGGCACAACCAGGCCTACAAAGGCGATAACCCCCGCAAGCGATACACCGACACCAACCGCGATGGCGGTATATAGCACCACCCGCCGACGCAACGCTGGCACCGAAATACCCAGATGACCTGCTTCCTGGTCGCCCAGAGTGATCGCATTCAAACGCCGCGACTCCATCGAAAGTAAGAACAGTATCAGTGGAATCACACAAGCGATGCCCACGCTTTGCCAGCTGGCGCCATTAAAGCTTCCCAATGCCCAGAAAGCGACTGAACGCAATTGCAGATCGGTTGAGAGATAGGAAAAAAGACCCACACCGGCAATTGCGATCGCATTGATTGCAATGCCTGCCAGTAACATGCTGGAGATCGTACCACCCCGGCGACCAATTTCCAGCACCAGCAGTGTCGAGAGCAGGCCGCCAACAAAAGCCGCACCCGATACACCGAGCACTTGAAACACACCGAAATTGAGTCCCAGCACAATAAATCCGGCTGCAAATAGCGCCGCACCACTGGAAACCCCGATCAATGCGGGATCCGCCAACGGATTCCTGAACAAACCCTGTATCGCGGCACCAGCGCTGGCTACTCCTGCGCCGACGATTGCCGCCAATAGCATCCTGGGCATGCGGATCTCCCAGACGATTGTCCAGACCATATCTTCTGATTTGCTGCCGAACAAAGCGTCAACGACATCGGCGACAGAGATGGCGACACTGCCTATTACCAGGGATGAGCCGGCAACGAGGACAAGGACCAATACCATTGCGGAGAATACCCACCACTTCGGCAGAGCAATCATGGCATCACCACAGGTACTGGTCTTTGGATCCTTGTCGCCGACGGCGACATTCTGGCTTTATAGGCGATCACTTCCACTCCGACATCGATGGCAGACTGCAACGTGGCCGAGTACTGATGATCGATATGTACAGCAGGCGATACTGAGCGGATAGCGGAATGTTGAACACAGAAGCAAAGGACGCCACGCGCACCACTCCTTACAACTTCCATCAATTCTCGTAGATGGCGAGTTCCCCTGTCACTGACTGCATCAGGAAAATATCCACGTCCAGCTTGTTCCAGCAGCGTCACACTCTTGACCTCCACGTAGCAGTCGGGCCATCTATCATGTTCAGTGAGTAACAGATCAATCCGTGAGTTTTCCTTACCATATCCAACTTCACGTTTCATTCCCGTATAGCCCGAAAGCTCCTGGATGATCCCTTCCTGAATTGCGTCCTGTATCAGTTCATTGGCCCGGCCCGTATTGACTCCAATGTAGTGTCCTCGCCGGGTCCGCGACAACTCCCAGGTACAGGCATACTTGCGAGACGGATTGGAAGAGGTGGAATACCAGACCTCATCGCCGGGTTCGGCACAGTTTTTCATCGAACCCGTATTAGGGCAATGGATCGTAATCAATCTACCATCCGGCAATTCGATATCGGCAAGGAAACGTTTATAGCGTCGCACCAGCGTACCGCGGTCAAGTGGTGGGATATACTTCATCCGACACTTTCTCCTACCGCGCTCCATCCAGGGATGCCTCGTGGACGCACAGGAAGAATCACTGCCCATGGCCTGATGGCCGGGCTGGCCACGACCTTTAGAATCACTTATTTCCGATCTGGTGAGTGAGTAAACCCCTACCTTACCACGGTAGAAAATCCCAATTGTCGCTTGGCGAATCGGAAATGTTCTGGTAACGTTCGCTGCTCGATTTTGAACAGCATTTCGCAGCATCGCGAATCGGACGATCTATGGCAGCCAAACGCAAGAAATCTCCCGCTAAAAAGACAACCACCAGGAAAAAGCCGGCCACCAGGGCTAAAGCAACCAGGCCTGTGAAGAACAAGGCCAAGGCCACGTCGAAAGCGAAAACCAGGCCAAAAACCAAGCCAAAGTCAAAGACCAGGTCAAAGACAAAGGCCGGGGCAAAGTCAAAGGCCAAGACGAAATCCAAAGCGAAAGCAAAAACCAAGGCAAAAACCAAGGCAAGGGCGAAAAAGAAGGTGAAATCAGCGGTAAAGAAGTCGGCGAAAACCAAAGCCAAGACGACAGCGAAAACGAAAACCAGGGCACAAGCCAAAGCCAAAGTCAGTGGTACCGCGACTAAAAAACGCGCAGCAAAAAAGGCAGTCAGCAAGAAAGCGCCTGCGGCCAGTAAAAAGTCTGCGGCCAGTAAAAAGCCCACGATGAAGAAAGCGCCTGCGGCCAACAAGAAGCCTGCGGCCAACAAAAAGCCTGCCGCCAGTAAAAAGCCCGCGGCTGGTACTAAAGCGAGCACCACGGCAAAGCGACCTGTGGTAGCAAGAGAGACCACCGCAAAAAAAACAGTTACTCGAAAAGCGACCACTACTTCACCGATGGATGCGCAGCCCGAGTCCTTCAGGCCTTACGCCCCGCGTAAGAATGAGGACTATATGAATGACGAGCAGCGTGCTCACTTCCGCGAAATTCTGATGAACTGGAAGCGACAACTCATGGAAGAAGTCGATCGCACCGTTAGTTACATGAAAGCCGCTGCCGCCAACGATCCTGATCCTGCTGATCGAGCAACCCAGGAAGAGGAGTTCAGCCTTGAGCTTCGCACTCGGGATCGTGAACGACGCCTGATCAAAAAAATCGATAGTACACTCGATCTCATCGATCAGGAGGATTTCGGTTATTGCGAGTCCTGTGGAGTAGAGATTGGTATCCGGCGACTGGAGGCGAGACCAACGGCAACCCAGTGTATCGACTGTAAAACGCTCGATGAGATCAAGGAAAAACAGATTCTCGGCTAGCGCCCTGCTGACCTCGTGAAGGATAATTTTGTTTATGCAGGTCGCTTCGCCCCTTCTCCCACCGGTCCTCTCCACTTCGGTTCGCTGGTTGCTGCCCTAGCCAGCTTCCTCGATGCCCGCCGCGCCAATGGACGCTGGCTATTACGTATAGAGGATCTGGATCCACCAAGGGAAAGTGCTACCGCTGCCGACGAGATCATAAAACAACTCAAGGCATTCGGGTTGCTGTGGGACGATGAGATACTTTACCAAAGCACCCGCCTTGAAGCGTATCAGTCCGCACTTGATACGCTGATTGAAAAAAAGCTTGTCTATCCCTGCACCTGCCCCCGCCGGTCTTACCAAGGGCTCTACCCTGGTCGTTGCCGTGCGCGAAAATTCAGCGAAACGAAGGATAAGTTCGCGATTAGATTAAGAGTGAATGGAGCCGGGATCGGAATAGAAGATCGGTTGATCGGCAAATGCTCCTGGCTCCCGGGCAAATCCTTTAACGACTTCATTATCAAGCGTAAGGATGGTCTGTTTGCCTATCAACTTGCTGTGGTCGTCGATGATGCTTACCAGGGCATTACCGACATCGTTCGTGGTAGCGATCTTCTCGACTCGACCCCGAACCAGATCTACCTTGGTCAGGCACTTGCCTACCCGGATATTCGATATTGCCACATTCCGGTTATTCTTGGTGAAGATGGAACCAAGCTCAGTAAACAGACCGGCGCTGAGCCAGTAGATGGCCGTGACGCGATCAAATATCTACGCCTCGCCCTCGCGGCGCTGGGTCAACCTTCACTCGCTGGAATCGGCTCGGTCGACAAATTGATCACCCGCGCTATTGACGCCTGGGACCTGGCAGCCGTGCCACACGAATCGGGGATACCTTTCCCCGGCCGGTGACGCGGCAACTGTGCGAACCCTGGCGAAATGCGTTTAGAATGGGTCCAAAGTCGAGGTTTGCCATGATTGAACGCGTAATTGTGTTTCTCATACTGGGGTTTTTTGTATTTGATCCCGGAATCCAGAGCTTCTGGTCACGTGGCCCATTGGGCTGGTATGCCAATTACCTGGTCTGGCTAGCGCTCATCGGCGCGTGTTATTTCTCCGGGCGTCGTGCTTCGAAGGACGCGGGCGACTAATGGTTTTTTCGCTCACGCAACTATTTGCCATCGGCCTCGTTTACCTCGTCACCCTGTTTGGCTCCGCCTATGCGACTGAGCGGGGATGGTTGCCCCAGAGTTTGACCCGCCATCCGGTAACCCGGGTTCTGTCTCTGGGTGTATTTGCCGGCTCAATCTGCTTTTACGGGACACTCGGCCTGGCGGCCAACTATGGTTCCGGTTATTTTCTTTACTTCGTCGGTGCCAGTGCCGCGTTTTTGATGGCTCCCGTGGTGCTGGGTCCGTTGAGCCGGGTTGCCCTGAACCACAAACTGGGTTCGCTCGCCGATGTCTTTGCATTCCGGTATCCGGCACCCTGGGTAGGCGGCGTCGTCAGCCTGTTGATGCTACTTGGCGTTCTACCTTTGATCGCACTCCAGATTCATGCCATTTCGGTGACCATTCACCTATTGAATCAGGAGTTCAGCGAGAATGTCCTGGCAATCGGGTTCTGCATTACCATGATTGTGTTTGCCATTCTTTTTGGTGCACGCCACATGTCCACCCGGGACAAACACCAGGGCCTTGTGGTTGCCCTGGGACTCGAATCAATCATTAAACTGTGTGCATTCGTGACGGTTGCGGTCTATGCCGTATACCAGGTATTCGGCGGGTTTACTGAGATGGCCACATGGCTTTCCGCCAACCAACCATTTCTCGATGGCATGCAGCAAACCTTGTCCGAGGGCTCATCCCGTTCTCTGCTGTTAATGTTCTTTGGCGCAACGGTTGCGTTACCACACGTTTATCACATACTTTTGACGGAAAACGATGACGCGCAATCCCTGGGCGCTGCACGTTGGGGCTTTCCCCTTTACCTGTTATTACTCAGCGCCTGTGTCCCACTCATCCTCTGGGGCGCTATTCGGGTGGGGGCCGATACACCCCCGGAATTCTACGCCATAGGCCTCGGGCTAATGACCGAGGATCGGGGTCTGACCATCCTTGCGTTTGTCGGTGGCCTTGCTGCTGCCAGCGGGGTTCTCATCGTATCCACCCTGGCATTGGCTTCGATGACGCTCAATCACGTCCTTTTGCCTTTCTATCGGCCCGTGCCCGGTATCAATTTTTACACGCTGTTAATCAATACCCGACGCATCCTTATAGCAGCGATCATCCTGGCTTCATACGGCGTCAACCGGTTGTTGGGAGAAGGGCAAACGTTAATGAGTCTCGGGATTGTCGCGTTTGTCGCTGTGCTTCAATTCTTGCCCGGGTTGATCGGTGCATTCCATTGGCGCAAGGCAACCCGAAGCGGTTTCACCGCTGGCCTTGTCGCTGGCTACCTGGTGTGGTTCGTCAGTTTGTTTTTTCCACTCTTGAGCGATCTCGTGTATTCAAGCTTGTTGACGTCATCGCCACTATTATATGAGCAACGTTTGTATGAACCGGCAGAGACGGCCTGGCACTTCGCTGCCTCGGTATCATTGGCCTTGAACGTGCTTGCTTATGTGATTGTCTCCCTGCTTACCAGGCCAACCGTGGAAGAATTACATGCGGCCAATGATTGCATGTCAGATTCATTCGCAAGACCGTACCAGGGCGAATTGGAAGCAGAATCTGTGACGGATATCGAAGCGAGTATTGCGCTGGCGCTTGGCCAGGCGACTTCATCCAGGGAAGTCAGCCTCGCCCTTGCTGAACTGAGCCTCGGGCAGGACGAACGAAGACCCCATGCGCTTCGCCAGATCAGGCATCGCATTGAATCCAACCTGTCGACGCTGATGGGCCAGACAATTGCACATCGCATCATCGGCCATTTTGTGCCATACAAGGCGGAGGTTGATCTCCTCGGTTACGAAAATATCCATACCATTGAAAGCCGCCTTGAGGATTATCGGTCACAATTGACTGGCATGGCGGCTGAACTTGATGCGCTACGTCGATATCACCGTCAGATTTTGCAGGACCTGCCCACCGCTGTGTGCTCGATTAACAAGGACTGGCAAGTACTAACATGGAACGGCGCGATGGAAGACCTCTCCTGGGTCTCTGCCGACAAGATTGTGGGCTCCTCGCTGGTGAGTTTGCCAGAGGAGTGGTACAAGCTGCTACATGGATTTGCATCCGGCAATGACGTTCACGCCCTGAAGTCAGTCTTGCACATCGACGGCCAGAATCTGATCCTGAACCTGCACAAGGCGTCTATCGCTAACATGCCGGCAGCACAGGGTGATGTCGTGATCGTCATCGAGAATATTACCGAAGAAACCATGCTCGAAGAGAAGCTGATCCATAGCGAACGGCTCGCCTCGATCGGGCAATTGGCAGCTGGCGTTGCGCATGAAATTGGCAACCCCATCACCGGAATCGCCTGCCTTGCCCAAAATCTCAAGATTGAAACCAATCGGCCAGAATTGATCGAGCTCTCCAATCAGATACTTGAACAAACCGAGCGAATTTCCGCAATCCTCCACTCCCTTGTTAACTTTTCCTATGGGGGCAACGCGGACCTGAAACGTCCCAGTGTGCCCGTGAATATCCACCAGTGTGTAGATGAGGCGATCAAATTGTTGTCATTGAGCCAGGTTGACAAGGGCATTGCTTTTGCCAACCTCTGTCCGGCTGATATGAAGGTGCTCGGGGATCCACAGAGATTGGCGCAAGTCTTCGTCAACATACTGACCAATGCCCGGGACGCGTCCCGCCCAGGCAGTCAAGTCGCCATTGAAGCAGGAATGGTCGATGACCATGTCGAAATCACAGTCGTTGACCAGGGACACGGAATCTCTCAGGCACACCTGAAACAGGTATTCGAGCCATTTTTCACCACCAAAGACCCGGGGCAAGGTACAGGCCTCGGTTTGGCAATCGTCAGTTCGATCGTAGAAGAACATCACGGGTCTATCACAGCAGAACCCGCTACCGATGGTGGGACCCGCGTCATTATCAAATTACCGGGATATGAGAGCTCTGGTCCTGAGTTGACTTCGACCGCCAATTCATAGTTTAGTGCGCATATTCAGCGTTGAATTCCGTTGCTTATGGGTAGGAAGAAAATCCTTATCGTTGAAGATGAAGTCGTAATCCGCTCCTCCCTCAAAAAATTTCTAGAAAAACAATCATACAAGGTAAAGGAAGCCGGCTCCCTCGAAGAGGCGTACGACTTTGATCTCAACCAGTTTGCGCTCATCATTACTGATCTGCGGCTGCCTGGTCCGTCTGGAACGGACATCATAAAACAGACGCCAAACATACCGGTCGTTGTGATGACAAGCTACGCCAGTGTTGCTTCGGCGGTGGATGCAATGAAGATGGGTGCGGCTGACTACATCGTCAAACCATTCGACTATGACGACCTGCTTCGAACGGTGCAGGATATTATCGAAGATGATCCAGCGTCACATCTTGAGGCACCCTTAAGCGGCATGTTGGGAAATTGCGTGTCGATGCAACAATTGTTCGACCGAATCAGCAAAGTCGCGCCGACGGATACCAACGTGCTCATACTGGGCGAATCGGGTACTGGTAAAGAACTGGTTGCGCGCGCAATCCACAGTGCAAGCAGGCAAGCTGATGGCCGAATGATCTCGCTGAATTGTGCAGCCATTCCTGACACGCTCATTGAGTCTGAATTGTTCGGCCATGAGAAGGGAGCATTCACCGGGGCAACCAATTCGCGTGTAGGCCTGATTGAAGCTGCCGACGGTGGCACGCTTTTTCTGGACGAAATCGGTGAACTGCCACATGAGGCACAGGCACGGCTTTTACGTGTGTTGCAGGAAGGCGAGGTGCGAAGGGTCGGTTCCGTTGAAACCAGGCAGGTTCAGGTACGCCTGATAGCCGCGACTCACAGGGACCTTAAGACTCTGACCCGGTCCGGCGAGTTTCGCGAAGATCTCTACTATCGATTGAACGTGGTCAAACTCGTCTTACCACCCTTGCGTGAACGCCGGGAAGATCTGGTTCCACTCGCCAATCTGTTCCTCAAACAAAATTGTGACAAACTTGGTAAAGCAAGGCTTACCTTTTGTCCGGAGACCATCCGCCTGGTAGAGGAATATCGGTGGCCAGGCAATATCAGGGAACTTGAAAATGCCATTGAGCGCGCCGTAATCCTGTGCGAAACCGGGCAAATCACACCGGAGTTGCTCGGCATTGAACCGGACAACCCGGTTTCACTGGAACCGGGAGAAGGCGCTGATGACAATGTGTCTTTGGAAGATTATTTCCAGAAGTTTGTACTCGCTAACCAGGATTCCATGACCGAAACAGAGCTCGCCCAGAAGCTCGGCATTAGCCGCAAGGCCCTGTGGCAAAGGCGCCAGAAGCTCAACCTGCCGCGCGAACGCTCTCGCAAGATATGACTTATGCCGGCGCCAATCCGGTGCAATGGTTACAAATGGTTACAGTGGATCGTAACCATTGGTTACATATTCGCCAGGCGGACACTTAAGCGGATCTATAAGTTACGGATTTTTAACATATTAATGAGCTGGCACGGATCCTGCGTTATAGATCGTTGATAACCGAAAAGTTATTGTGTGCACACGATAATAATTAATTCAAAAAGTGTGTACGCTGATCGAGGACCCTGGTCACCGATCAACCGACAATAAGAAGAAAAAGACATAATAAGAATAATAGTCTGGCTCGCTGAATGGGAAAAGTTTACTTTTCCCATTTTCTTTTACGGTCTCGCGTTTTCCCCTGAATCCGGCCCTCACCATCCCTAAAGCCATTCGCAATTGCGGAAATTCCACGTCGGTCTGCTACTATACGTGGCACAGATGTTCTCCGGAAATAACGGCAGTAACCACAAAATACGATCAGTTGATGTGTTTTCTTTTCCCACCTACTGAAATCAAATGACGCGGACTCCCCGTGCTTCCGGAACGGTTCTGCAGATGATGGCGATACAGACAGGGTACCAATCAGGGTGATGGTAAATTTTTCCGGACAATTATCCCGCGACCGCATTAGTCCTGGCGCCCTCAAGGTGATTAACCGCCTGACAGAACACGGCTACCAGGCCTACCTGGTGGGCGGCTGCGTACGTGATGCACTGCTCGGCAAATTGCCTAAAGACTTTGATGTCAGCACTGACGCCCATCCTGAGGAAGTGCGGGAACTGTTTCGAAACTCTCGCGTGATCGGAAGGCGTTTTAGAATCGTACACGTCGGTTTTGGTACGGAGATCGTCGAAGTCGCCACTTTTCGGGCCCCTCACAGCGAAGCCCAGACAGAAGTCAATTTTTCCGATGGCGGCATGATCCTGTCAGATAACATCTACGGCACTTTCCATGAAGATGTCTTGCGCCGCGACTTCACAATGAATGCGCTCTATTACCAGCCCGAAACCGACGAGTTGCTGGATGAAGTCGGCGGGCTGGACGACATCAAACACCAGCGTATCCGCCTGATCGGCGAGCCGGACAACCGTTTTCGGGAAGACCCTGTCAGGATGCTCCGAGCTATACGCTTCAAGGCAAAGTTGGGGTTCGATATAGACCCGACGGTCGAGGCAGCAATGCGACGCCTCGGTTACCTGCTGCAGGACATTCCACCGGCACGCCTGTTTGAAGAAGTCCTCAAATTATTTATGAATGGTCATGGCGAGGCTTCTTTTAATGAATTGGTCGAATACGATCTGTTGGGATGGCTATTTCCCGATACCCGTCGACTCCTGCATGAAAACCGTGCCAGTGAGCTGATCGGCCTTGCCTTGCGGAGTACTGACGACCGCGTCGCGCAAGACAGACCGGTCACGCCGGCATTTGTTTACGCTGCCCTGCTCTGGTCCCCGTTCATAGAGGCCTATGAAGCCATGTTGAGTGACGGCATGAGCAACATCTCGGCAGTCCATGAAGCGGCGTCCAGTGTCATCGGCAAGCAACAACTGTTCACGTCAATCCCACGGCGGTTCTCTGGCCCCATGAGAGATATCTGGAGCCTCCAATTTCGCTTGCCCGCACGTTACGGTAAGAAACCGGAAGCCATGTTGCGCCACAAACGGTTTCGTGCCGCTTATGACTTTGTCATCCTGCGGGAACAATCCGGAGAGGACCTGGAAGGACTCGGGCAATGGTGGACCGAATACCAGGACCAGGACCAGGAAGGTCGTGCCCAGATGACACGCGCCATAGCCGCTCCACGCGGCAGGCGAAGGCGCCGGCGTAAACCCGGCAATTAGCAGTTTATGAGTGACGCCAGTCGTTGTACGCTTTAGTCCCATTGTGAACTTGCCCTGGAGCATTGCTTGAAGTTTGAGATCAATACTTCGGACCTGCCTCGCTACATTGCTGTGGAGGGTCCCATCGGTGTCGGTAAGACCTCCTTCACCAAACGGCTGGCGGAAGTATTCAACTACGAGACCGTCCTCGAGGCACCCGAGGTCAATCCCTTCCTTGAGCGCTTCTACCAAAACCGACGCCAGGCAGCGCTACAAACACAGTTGTTCTTCCTGTTCGAGCGCATGCGCCAGATCAATGAAATGCGCCAGGGAGATATGTTCGAGCCCGTACGGGTAGCAGACTTTTTGCTGGAAAAGGATCGGTTATTCGCCGAGATCAATCTCGATGCCGATGAAATGAAATTATATGACAACATCTATGCGCACCTGACGATTGATGCGCCTCAACCTGACCTCGTTGTATACCTGCAGGCACCGGTGCCGGTGCTGATGGATCGAATCCAGCAAAGGGGAATCTCCTACGAACAAGGCATCCAGAAGCCCTACCTGACAGAACTAACTGAAGCCTACACAACCTACTTCCACTTTTATGACAGGTCACCGTTACTTATCGTCAATACAACTGAGATCGATCTCGTCAATAATCAAAATGACTTTGAGGATCTGGTTCGCTTTCTACTGACCATCAAACGTGGCAGGCATTACTACAATCCAAAACCATCCATCATTTAGGGGGACTTGCGCATTATGCCCGGGACAAGCGACATCATCTGGCAAGCGCTGGCAACACACCAATCAAAACTCGCTGGTACCAGATTGGCTGAACTGTTCACCGGCGACCCGGATCGCGCCAGACGCTACCAGCTCAACACCTGCGGCCTTACCCTCGACTATTCGAAAAATCTCATTACTGACGAGACATTGAACCTGTTCTCGCAACTGATCGATGCCAACGAACTACCCCATCGTGTCCAGTTAATGATGCTGGGTGACATCGTCAATACCACTGAGAATCGGCGCGCACTTCACACACTGCTTCGTACGCGCGCCAACCAGGTACCTGAACAGCTGACGGATGAAGCCCGAAAGGTACAGGACACGCTGGCCCGCATGGAAGCCATTGCAGATGCCATCAGGAGCGGAAACTGGACCGGTTACAATGACACCCGCATCCGCAATATCATCCACATCGGCATTGGCGGTTCATACCTGGGCCCAAGGATGGTGGCAGAGGCGCTCACACCTTATGCCAGCACCGGGATCACCTGTCACTATGTCGCCAACGTGGACGGTCACCATATCGATAAGGTGCTGAAAGACCTTTCACCGGAGGAGACGCTCGTCATCATTGCCTCCAAGACGTTCACAACCCTTGAAACCCGGGTGAACGCAGACTCTGTCAGGCAATGGTTACTTACCAAAATTCCTGAAGCAGATCTCGGCCGGCACGTCATTGCGGTGACCAACAACCTGGAGGCGGCAACACGTTTTGGGATAAACGAAGGCAACCTGTTACCTCTCTGGGAATGGGTCGGCGGACGATACTCGCTCTGGTCGGCTGTTGGTTTGCCAATCGCTATTACCCATGGATTCAAGACCTTTCGTGCCCTCTTGGATGGTGCGGCTGCTATGGACCGTCACTTCGACGAGGCCCCGTGGCCAGACAATATGCCAATGATGTTGGCTCTGCTCGGTATCTGGTACCACAATTTCCACGGTGCACAGAGCCATGCAATATTACCTTATGATCACCGTCTCCGGCTTCTACCGGCCCACCTTCAACAATTGGATATGGAAAGTAACGGCAAGTCAGTAACAGGCACTGGTGTCCCTGTTAGCTGGAATACGGGCCCGGTCATTTGGGGAGGGGAAGGCACCAATGGCCAACACGCATTCCATCAACTGCTTCACCAGGGTACAAGGTTTGTTGGTATCGATTTCATTCTCCCGCTCAAACCCCATCACAAGCGGCCCGAGCACCATGATTGGTTGGTTGCCAATTGTTTTGCGCAGAGCCAGGCCCTGATGCAAGGTCGCGGGTATAAAGAGATCGAGGGTGATCCAGATACCAGGGCGCACAGGGCGATGCCGGGTAATCGACCTTCCAACACAATCCTGATGGACAAGTTGACGCCAGAGACCCTGGGTGCACTCATCTCACTGTACGAGCACAAAGTCTTCTGCCAGGCCATGATATGGCACATTAATCCTTTCGACCAATGGGGCGTTGAACTCGGTAAAGAATTGGGCCTTGCGATTCATGAAAGGCTAATGGCCGAAGCTACTGACGGTGAGCAGAAGCTGGATGCTTCTACTGAACAACTCATCCAGTATTACAGAGCCACCTTGAAACGATAATTTCAAATACGCAGGAAGAAGGAAAGTCGCATGTCTGAACACAAAGTCTACCCGGTGATGGCAGAGTTCGCGAAACACGCCTATATCAATAATGAGCAATATCTTGCGATGTATGACGCGTCGATCAATACGCCAGAGAACTTCTGGCAAGAGAAGGCCGAGGAATTCCTCGATTGGCACAAAACCTGGGACAAGATTACCGAGTCTGACTTCAGCAAGGGGGAAGCCAAATGGTTTCTCGGTGGCAAACTGAATGCTTGTTATAACTGCATAGACAGGCACCTTGAATCACGCGGCGATCAGATTGCAATCATTTGGGAAGGAGACGACCCGGATATCGACCTCAAATTCACCTACCGGTCAGTCTATGAACATGTTTGCCGACTTGCCAATGTCCTCAAGTCACGGGGCGTAAAAAAAGGTGACAGGGTTTGCATATACATGCCCATGATCCCTGAAGCGGCTTACGCAATGTTGGCATGTGCCCGAATCGGAGCCATCCACTCTGTGGTTTTTGGTGGGTTCTCACCCCAGGCGTTGCAGGATCGGATACTGGATTCCGACTGCCGGACCGTGATAACCGCCGACCAGGCAGTCCGTGGCGGCAAGCCCGTGCCGCTCAAGGCCAACACCGACAAGGCCCTTGTAGCTTGTCCGGATGTACATACGGTCATTGTCGTCAAGCGAACCAGCGCAGACATTGCGTGGAATGACAATCGCGATATCTGGTACCAGGACGCAATGCGCACAGTTGACGCCGAATGTGAACCCGAGTGGATGGATAGCGAAGACCCGTTATTTATCCTCTATACGTCCGGATCAACCGGCAAACCTAAAGGCGTGCTCCACACCACCGGCGGTTACCTGTTACAGGCTGCAATGACCCATAAGTACGTATTTGATTATCACGATGGAGACATCTACTGGTGTACAGCAGACGTCGGTTGGGTCACGGGACATACCTACATCATCTACGGTCCCCTGGCTAATGGTGCAACAACACTGATGTTCGAAGGAGTCCCCACCTACCCAGATGCCGGTCGCTGCTGGGAGGTTTGCGACAAGCATGGGGTTAATATTTTTTATACAGCACCGACAGCGTTACGTGCCTTGATGGGCCAAGGCAATGATTTCGTAGAAAAAACCTCACGTAAGTCCTTGCGACTTCTCGGTACTGTTGGTGAACCTATCAACCCAGAAGCCTGGGAATGGTATTACCACATCGTTGGCGACAACCGATGTCCGATCGTAGATACCTGGTGGCAGACAGAAACCGGCGGCATTATGATCACCCCCTTGCCCGGCGCCACGCCCTTAAAGCCCGGGTCCGCAACGCGCCCATTCTTTGGCGTCAAACCTGTACTGCTGGACGAGAACGGCCATGAGATACAAGGCCCAGGCAGCGGAAATCTGGCAATCAGCCAGTCATGGCCAGGACAAATCCGCACCGTCTATGGTGACCATGGCCGGTGTTTCCAAACCTACTTTTCAGCGTACAAAGGCTATTACTTTACAGGTGATGGTGCACGCCGGGATGAGGACGGTTTCTACTGGATCACCGGGCGTGTTGACGACGTAATCAACGTTTCGGGTCATCGAATGGGAACCGCTGAAGTCGAAAGTGCGCTCGTGCTGCACGACCAGGTAGCGGAAGCCGCCGTGGTCGGTTATCCCCACGACATCAAGGGCCAGGGTATCTACGCCTACGTCACGCTGATGTCCGGATTGAAAGGTACCGATGAACTGCGGGAGGAACTCAATACCCTGGTCCGAGAAGAAATAGGCGCTATTGCCAAACCCGATATTATTCAATGGGCACCGGGCTTACCGAAGACCCGTTCCGGGAAAATTATGCGCCGCATCTTACGCAAGATCGCAGAGAATGATTTGGATAACCTGGGCGATACCTCTACGCTGGCAGACCCGGCAGTGGTCGACGACCTGATCGCCAATCGCGGTGACTGACCCGATGGGCGTACCTGCTCTTCTCAGGTCGCGATACGACGTAAATATATCGGATGCCCGGTCAGTCTCACTTGATTGGCATTGAGTCGATTACCGAGTGCGTCTTCCATGTAGCCAAAAGTTTCATCCCGGGACAACGCCAACGACTCGCCATGTACCCACGTCAATTCTATCCGTTCACCATCCGGCCTCTCGAATACAAACCGATACCGACCGTGACGATTACCCTGACGTGCCGGCAGGTCAGCGCGAACAAGCGTACTGTCTCCCAGCACTGAAAGGAAAGTGCGAAGCGCCACAAATGCCGGACGACGACGCCAGGCATCAGGGTTGGTGTCGTCAATCAGTCCGAATCCGCGAGAGACGAGTCGCCACCAATACACCCGGTCAATAAAACCAGACCCCAGCGCCAGGCAAAGGTAACGCAGCATGTAATCACCGTAGGTTTGCTCACTTACACCGGGTACGAGCGCCACGTCCTCATCTCGCAAATAGGGTAGTGCAATAGGTGAGTACACACCGGTTTTTTCAATAGGCCAGTTCACTTCGGATATCACAACCTTGTCAGCGCAAGCTGGTGCCCAACTCGCAATGGCGCGTGCCAGGGCAAATTTTTCAATGGAATTAAACAGATTCTGGGGGTTCTCTGGTGCCCCGCGCCTGTCTACATATAGGTGATGGGAAAGTGCAGACAAGGGAACGCCAGAAGGCCACTCCTTCAAGGCCGGGAACAGAAACGGATACTCAAAGTCGATGGCCGACGGTCCCATGAGCTTCACGTTCGGCCAGCGCACAGCTAACTCGCGGAGTGGTCGGTACAGGAACGCCAGTTCCCTGAAGTCCCAGATACCCCACTTCACCCGGTTGACTGCATGTGCAATCTCTGCGCACTCAATCACGTCACCTACCTGGTGGAATACTTCAATGACAAACTTGTGCCAGCTTTCGGGCTCGGTGACAGCGCGACGATCCTGCACCAACGCAACCGTTACTGAATGATTCGCAGCATTTAGCTCATGCACCGCCTGGTACTTGAATTCGCGCTGCCCGGGATCCTCGTGATGGTAAATTCGGACAATGACCGGAATAGAACCTAATTCACCTAACAACTCAAATTGCTTGTGCCAGGTTACCGGATCGGGAGTAACCGCCATGCCTACTCGATCAGCAAAATTCACCGGCGATGCAAAGCCCCTGGCAATGACACTTCGATAGGCACGGAATACGCCGCCTGCTGCCCTAAAAGTCTCTACTATCATCCTCAGGTACCGCGCCCGCGGGTACTGCTTGAGTCGTTCACGGCGATCCAGTCCGCCATAGGGTTGGTCTGTACGACTGTCCCAGATCCAGATGTCCCTGGGTGCCGGGTAGCCTGGTGAAGTGTTTCGTGATCGTCGGGCCTCGCGAATTGGATGCCGTAATCTGCGAGAACGCGTATGCAGGCTGAACAGCCACTGATAAAACCGGACCCACTTGATGAGCGCTGGTGGCGGGCGGGCATCCCAATACATCTCAAGAAACAGGTCCAGAAGCCCGGAAGGAATATTGAGACGCGATAAATCCTGCCCTCGAACCCTCACGCCCAGGTCCGTTACTATCCGACCACGGTTCAAATCAATAACCTGGAAGTCGCACCAGTCGCCTGAAGGCAGCGCCTTCAGGAGGATGTTCTGGTTGCCAAAATCCCGGTGATTAAAACCGGCATCGTGCATTCGGCGTGCACCTTGTGCAGTGGCATTCAACAGGTCCATGAATAGCCTGCACTCGGGTTCGTGGTAAATGAGTTTGAGCAGGGCGTCGCCAAAGCTTTCGACACCAGCGCTGTACTCTGCAACAAAATAACTCTCGACAAGCGTCCCGCGCTCTGTGCGCTCGAGATAAGCAACCGGCGTGGGGGTTCCGACGCCCGCAGCAGTAAGATGAGTAGCCGCAAGATACGATCGCTGCGCCTTGGAACCGCGCCGGCGGTTTCGCAGGCCTGCGACAAAAGATTCGCTGCCAAATGATTTGACAACGAAAGTATGACGCTTGCCGTTCACCGGTAACTCAACCCGGATATTCCGATTACGTCCGGCGGCGAGCAATTTCGCATCAGGCGAAGCAAGACACATGGGTAGTTTCGCCAGGGCCGCAATGAAATCGTCTGCCTGGTAGCCAGGATCCATTTGTCCGATATAGGGTCCCACGGAGAGGTATTCTTCCGTGGTCCCAGCCTTATCCAAACTTGCAGGTGAGTGTATCGGCATAGATCAGGAGTCTTTCAGGATATCAGTCACAGGGATTGAGACTTTGCCTGCTCAATCAGGTAGGCCAAGCACCCGTTTGGCGATGATATTACGCTGGATCTCATTGCTGCCACTGTAGATGGAAGCAGCACGCGATGACATCAACCTGCGCACGTCTTCGAGCTCCTGACTGGCAAAACATTTTCCTTCCCAACCAAACCCCCTGTTACCGCGCAGCGATGTCGCAAGATCATAGTAGATTTTTTCGAGATCGGTACTCATGACTTTGAAAATTGAAGTAGCCGGCCCGGGTGTCTGCCCATCCGCCGACTCTTCGACCACTCGCCTTTGAGTCAACTTGAGCGCACGTGAATCCATATCGTATTGCAGGACCCGGGAGCGCATCCCGGTATCCGCGATCTTGCCGCCAACCAAACCAACATACTCTTTCGCGATTTCCGACAATCCGGAAAAGCCACGATTACCGGTACTGCCGGCAAGTAGTGATTCCATACCGGAGCGCTCATGCTGCAATAGCCGTTTCCCCACGGTCCATCCCTTGTTCAGTTCACCAACGAGATCATCCCGGGCGGCCAGCGCATTGTCGAAAAACACCTGATTAAAAGGTGATTCACCACTCATCAGTCGTATCGGCTTGACCGTGATTCCCGGCTGGTCCATAGGCAATAGCATAAAGCTGATGCCTTCGTGTTTCGGTACATTCGGGTCCGTGCGAACCAGGATAAACATCCAGTCGGCATTGTGTGCACCGGAGGTCCAAATCTTTGAGCCGTTAATGACATAATGGTCACCTTCGAGTTCCGCACGCGTCTGCAGGCTGGCGAGATCGGATCCAGCACCTGGCTCACTATAGCCCTGGCACCACTCGACTTGTGCCCGGGTAATTCTGGGCAGGTGCGTTTGCTTCTGTTCTTCCGTGCCGTATTCCAGCAATGTAGGGCCAATCATTGATGTACCGAAGCCGGACAACGCAGGACGCGCCCGGATTCTTCTCATCTCTTCAAGTAGAATCACATATTCATCCTTGGAAAGACCCCCGCCGCCATAAACTTTGGGCCAGGTGGGTACGGTCCATCCTTTCTCGACCATTCGTTTGAGCCACAACAAGGTATCCGGATCCCTGATCTTGATTTTTGTACTACCGTTTGAAACCTCACCCGGTCCACGCGCCCCTTGGGGACAATTTTCTTCCAGCCAGGCTCTTGTCTCAGCCCGGAACGTCTCCAGATTGGCCATTTCATTCATCCATTGCGAGTCAGGTGACTCCAAAGCTAGCAGAATGAGCGCCATTGGCAAAGCAGCGCTTCAATGGTTTTTACAATGTCCACTTCAGGCGGATCGTCCGCCTGCTGCAGAACCTGATTCAACCTGAATTTGACCTTTCCGGTTAATCCTAGTTGAATAACTCGCGAATCTTTCGCTATCCGCCGGGTGATCCTGAATTGCGACTAAAGATGCTTTCCGAGCGCCTGCGCAAATACTCATGGCTGTTTTTGTTCCTGCTGGCACTTACAAGGCCGGGCAGTGCCGATACGCCACTGACAGTTAACTCCGAGCATTTTGAATTCGAATCCTATGGTGCCCCCGCCGTTGCCATGCGAGACATCCAGATCAAACTGGAAGAAAACTACGATCGAATATTACGTGATCTGGAACTTTCCAATTTACCTCGTATCAAGATTGTCGTCTGGACCAATCTTATGGCGTTTACCAATGCCCGAACAGGCGCCATGGGTACGCACGAACCAGCCAGTTACTTTATCCATCCTGGTGACGACCGCATGATCATCGGTCTCATGTATACACGCGGCATGGATCTAGCCGAACTCCTTCACCAGTTTACTCATATCGCGACATTGCAGGTAAACCCGGGCCTTCGATCATCTTCGCGCTGGTTGTGGGAGTCCCTTGCCCTGTACCACGCGCGGCAGTTCTATCCACCTTCGCAACTCTCCTGTATCAGTCTCTCGGATGCACCGTCACTGGGATGGCTGAATGTACCAGCCCATCATGAAACGCTGAGGCGCGTGGGTTATCTGCTGGGCGACTTTCTGGCCAATGAGTACGAAACCGACACCCTGATCAAATTGGTGCGACAACCCGATAAGCTCCAACAAGTACTCAAGGTCAGCGAAGAGGAATTTGAAAGCGACTGGCACCGCTTCATTGCCAATCGTTATCTCTCCAGTGGCCAAATCCCTTCAATTCTGTCGGATCTGCAAATTAACCGGGAAGTTGCCGGTAACACCTTCTATTTCGAGGATGGCAGAACCCTGTACCTCAGAGGGGATCATGGTGTTACCATCGCCGAGGGCGACCATGTCCAAACGGGGGTTTGGACAATCGAGGGTCAAACCCGGTTATGCTGGCAAGTACTCAATTTTGACAAGTTTTGTACCCGTTTTCGGATGACCGGGAACCAGTTCTGGCTGGATACCTTGTCGGACTGCCAAAGATATTCTCTGCGCCGTGAAATCGGAAACGCAGAAAACTACTAGCCGATAGCCTATGGATTGCACTAAGGTATCGATAGAGGTAATCCGGTAGATTGATAGATAACTACAAGTTTCGAGCCCTGACGCATTATGAATGATAACACCATCAAGCACGTGGTCAGCTGCCAGGAATGCAGCCTTAACGCTCTGTGCATCCCCCACGGTCTCTCTACCAGTGAGATTGATGAAATCAACGTGATGATCAAGCGTGGCCGTCCTCTGCATAGGAATGACATGGCTTTCGAGCAGGGCGACAAGTTTCAATCTCTCTTTGCTGTCCGTTCTGGAGCACTCAAGGTATATACCATGAACAAGTCCGGAGAGGAGCAGGTCATCGGTTTCTATTTACCCGGCGAAATATTTGGCCTGGATGCCATCGACGGCGAAATTCACCAGTGCTCGGCTAAAGCGCTGGAGACCTCCGCGATCTGTGAGATTCCGTATGACCAGTTGCAACCCTTGTCAGGCAAGATCGGTAACCTGCAATTGCAGATGTATAAGCTTTTGAGTCGCGAAATCCGGCAAGACCAGAATTTGCAAACACTTCTCAGCAAGATGTCAGCGGAAGAACGCCTGAGTTCGTTCCTGTTAAACCTTGCCATCAGGTACCAACAACGCAAACTGTCTCCGGTATCCTTCCGGCTGCCCATGTCAAGGGCAGATATTGGTAACTACCTCGGCCTTGCAGTTGAAACCGTAAGCCGGGCATTTACTCGCATGCAGGAGAATGGGATTATCAAAGTGGACCAACGTGAAGTACGCATTATCGATCGACAACAATTATGCAGTCTGGCTGATACTGAATGTCCGGCCCCCCTGATCGAAGCGTTGGACGCCCAGGGCCAGAATTAGCGCTACTGAACCAGGCGTTTTTCGCGGTTCATCCATATAGCCCAGTAAGCGAAAACAAAAGACCCGGGACTAACCCGGGTCTTTGCTCATTACTCGTTACGCTCAAGAGTCAGTCTTGTCGAGACTCTTCAACTTCAGCGTTCTCTTGAACCGCTGTTTGCTGACTACCGCCACCTGAAGGAACCTCCTTCATGGAAAGCTTGATGCGTCCACGATCAGTATCAAGGCAAATCACTTCCACTTCCTGCCCCTCGCTCAAGTAGTCAGTGACTTTTTCAACACGCTCGTCGGCAATTTGAGAAATGTGAACCAGGCCATCCTTGCCTGGCAAGATATTAACAAATGCACCAAAGTCAGCGATTTTAACCACAGTTCCCTGGTAGATTTTGCCAATTTCTGCCTCTGCGGTGATTGCATTGATTGCTGCGATAGCAGCATCACGTGACTCTGCACCTTCACCGAAGATCGTGATCGTGCCGTCGTCTTCAATGTCAATTGAAGCACCGGTTTCCTCGGTAATTGAACGGATAGTTGCGCCGCCCTTACCGATGACATCCCGAATCTTGTCGGCGTCAACCTTGATTGTTGTCATGGCAGGCGCGTTGTCCGACACGGTTTCCCTGGATCGACCCAGCACCTTGTTCATCTCACCCAGAATATGCAGGCGTGCTTCCTTCGCTTGCGCCAACGCGGTTTCCATAATCTCTTCGGTAATACCCTGGATTTTGATGTCCATCTGCAGCGCGGTCACGCCCGTTTCCGTTCCCGCAACTTTGAAGTCCATATCACCCAGGTGATCTTCATCACCCAGGATATCGGTCAGGACAGCAAAACCATCCTCCTCTTTAACCAGCCCCATCGCAATACCGGCAACCGGTGCCTTTAGCGGGACGCCGGCATCCATCAGCGCAAGGCTTGTGCCACAGACTGTCGCCATGGAAGAAGAACCGTTGGATTCAGTAATTTCAGAGACCACACGGGTCGTGTATGGCCAGTCCTCAGCGCTCGGCAATACTGCCGATATGCCGCGCCTGGCCAGCCTGCCGTGACCGATCTCCCGCCTCTTTGGGCCACCTGAGAAACCGGTTTCCCCGACGCAATAGTGCGGAAAGTTATAATGCAGCATAAAGTTATCGCGATACGTGCCCTGAAGGGCATCGACAATCTGCGCATCCCGCATCGAGCCCAGCGTCGCAGCCACAATTGCCTGGGTCTCGCCCCGGGTAAAGAGTGCCGAGCCATGCGCCCTGGCGAGAACTCCCACTTCTACATCGATGTTCCGTACGGTGCGCGTATCACGGCCGTCAATACGGGGTTCGCCGGCAATAATGCGCCGACGGACCGTCTTCTTCTCGACTGAGGCGAACATGCTCCTGACATCGTCTTCTGAAACGCCGGATTCATCATTGACGAACTCTGCGATCGCTTGTCCGCGCAGTTCCGACAATCTTTCCTGACGTTGCATCTTGTCGACGACCTGGTAGGCCTCACCAATTCCTGTGCCAAATTTGTCAGTGACAGCAGACATGACGCCCTCATTGACCACTTCCGGTTGCCAATCCCAATCAGGCTTACCCGCTTCAGCCTTGAGCTCATTGATGGCTTTGATGACAGTCTGCATTTCCTGGTGAGCGAATAACACTGCACCCAGCATCTGGTCTTCTGTTAGCTCGCAGGCTTCTGATTCAACCATTAGTACCGCAGATTCTGTTCCCGCAACAACCATATCGAGATCTGAATCTTCCATCTGGTCGTAGCTGGGGTTGAGCAGATAACCATCTTTGGTAAACCCCACGCGCGCACCACCAATTGGTCCGGCAAATGGCATGCCCGACAAGGTCAGCGCCGCCGAAGTGCCAATCAGCGCAAGAATATCCGGGTCGACAGTCTTGTCCGCAGAGATGACTTGAGCCGTCACCTGTACTTCATTCATAAAGCCTTTTGGAAACAGCGGTCGAATCGGACGGTCGATCAGTCGACAAGTCAGCGTTTCCTTCTCGGAGGGGCGGCCTTCACGACGTGGGAAGCCACCTGGAATCCTGCCAGAGGCATACATCTTCTCTTCGTAATTGACCGTAAGTGGGAAGAAATCCTGTCCGGATCGTGCATCCCTTCTACCTACAACGGCAACGAGCACGGTGGTTTCTGCCATCGTCACCAATACTGACGCTGTAGCCTGGCGAGCAATCTTGCCCGTTTCAATGACGACTTCATGGTCGCCGTATTTAAATTGCTTTCTTACCTGATTCACTAAATTCTCCAATGATTTTCCGTTTTGCCACGTTGCGAACCTTGCACTTTGAGGTTCACACACTCCGCGGCCAGGGCATCTTTCTTATCTTCGCAGCCCCAGTCTCTTGATCAGCTGAGCATATCGATCAGTGCTCTTGTTTTTTAAGTAGTTGAGCAGCTTCCTGCGCTGGCTCACCATTCTGAGTAAACCTACTCTTGAGTGGTGATCGTGACCGTGGGCCTTAAAATGCCCTTGCAGTTTCTCAATATTCGCGGTCAATAATGCCACCTGTACTTCAGGTGAACCGGAATCCTGCTCTGAACTACCAAATTCCTTGATAATCTCAGCTTTTTCTTGCGTTGATAACGCCATTTCACTTTCTCCAATATGCTTGTTTCAACCGCCTCAAGACGGCGTTAACCACGTTCTACCGCGCATATTTGCAGTAGCCGTGTGTTCTCTAATGGGTCGCAACCAATCTTCTCGGGGCAACCCGCCCATCCTCCAGAATTTCGCCAACACCGAGAAAATCGCCCTCGCTATCTGTCGATTCTGAAAAAATTCTTACCCACCCATGCGTGGGTGCGTGAGAAATCTGTACCGCCTGTCCCTGCCTGAGGTAGGACGCGGTAACCTCTGTCAATTCAACTGCCGGCCAATGCTGAACCGCACTGGCAGCAGGTCTCATAAGCTCGTCTATCGCCTCTAACCCCATGTTTTCTTTAAGCTTTATAATCTCATCAAGGGTATGGGCCTCGCGCAAGTGATAGGGCCCCGATGCAAGCCGCGACAGGCCCACAACGTGCGCGCCGCAGCCTAACACGTGACCGATGTCTTCCGCTATAGAACGGATGTAAGTTCCTTTGCTGCAGAAAATTTCAAGCGTCAGTTCATCGCCGCAAAATCGGGTCAGCGCCAGGTCGTAAATCACCACCTTACGAGACTTTCTTTCAACCTCGATGCCCTGCCGCGCCAGCTTGTATAGAGGCGTCCCGTCCTGCTTGATCGCTGAATACATCGACGGGGTCTGTTCAATTTCGCCCCGGAATGCGTCCAGAATTCCTTCAAGGTACGACTCGCTCAATGCCGGGACCGGCCGCTCGGCAATCACGTCGCCATCCGCATCGCCACTGGCGGTCGCCACGCCCAGCTTGATTCTGGCCCGGTAGCGTTTATCAGCGTCCAGCAAATATTGCGAAAACTTGGTCGCTTCACCAAAACACAAGGGCAGCACACCAGTTGCAAGTGGATCGAGGCTGCCGGTATGCCCGGCCTTGGCAGCATTGAGGCAACGTTTCACTGCCTGTAGCGCACCATTGGAGGTCATACCAGCGGGTTTATCCAGTACAAGGATGCCATCGACCTGCCTGCGACTGCCGGATCGTCTACGCATTGTCAGGACTCATCCTTTGATTGATCTTCTGATTGGGCTTCTGATTGGGCTTCTGCTTGATTCTGGTAATCAGGATGTGTTCGGTCCTTTCGGACGGCTTCTGCTATCACTCGCGACATCCGGGCGCCTTCTTCGATGGAGTGATCATAATGAAATCGTAGCCTCGGCGTCGTCCGCGTCGTAAGCGTTTTGGCAAGTTGGCTGCGAAGGAATCCAGACACCTTGGCCAGTGCCGCCTCGGCTGCAGATGCATCTTCGGGTCCTAACATAGTGAAATAGACATCCGCATAAGCAAGATCACGGCTGACCTTTACCTCATTGATGGTCACCATCCCAATCCGCGGGTCCTTCACTTCCATTTGAACAAGCCTCGCCAATTCCTGCTGAATCAGGTCCGCGACTCTTCTTCCTCGACTAAACTCTTTTGGCACTTATGCTCCGTTTGCCCTGCAAAGTGTTATAACTCGCGAGCAACCTCTCGTGTATCGAAGACCTCTATCTGGTCACCCACCTTGACGTCATTATAGTTTTTGACGCCAATACCACATTCGGTGCCGTTCCGCGCCTCGCTTACTTCATCCTTAAAATGTCGCAAGGATTCGAGTTCTCCTTCGAAAATCACAACATTGTCCCGAAGCACGCGGATTTTCTTATCCCGGAATACCGTACCTTCTATCACCATACAGCCAGCGATGCTGCCGAACTTCTTCGATTGGAAAACATCACGAACCTGGGCGATGCCCACAATTTCTTCCCGCACTTCCGGCGACAACATACCGGACAAGGCCGCCTTGACGTCATCAACAAGATCGTAGATAACCTTGTAATAGCGCAGGTCCAGTCCTTCCGATTCGATCAGTTTGCGAGCTGCAGGGTCGGCCCGAACATTAAATCCAAAGATGACCGCTCCGGCTGTAATCGCGTAGTTCACGTCGGACTCCGCAATCGCACCTACTCCTGAGAACACCACATTTACCTTGACCTCGTCATTACCCAGGTCATTCAACGCAGACACGATCGCTTCCAGTGATCCTCGTACATCTGCCTTGACAACAATGTTGAGCAGTTTGGTTTCCTCACTACCAAAACTCTCAAGCAGGTTGTCCAGACTGGCAGCCGGGGAGGAAAGCCGCTCATCATTGGCCCTCTCGCGACGAAAGTCGGCGACTTCACGCGCCCTTTTTTCATCAGTAGCAACCAGGAACGGGTCACCCGCATTGGGCGTACCATTGAGCCCTAACATTGCAACCGGAGTTGCAGGTCCGGCAGACTTGACCTGCTTGCCGTTTTCATCGGTAATCGCACGCACACGACCAAACTGTTGACCGGCAACAATGACATCCCCCTGGTTCAAGGTTCCGTTTTGAACGAGAAGCGTCGCTATCGGGCCCTTACCACGATCCAGCTCGGATTCAACCACCACACCTCGAGCGGGACCATCGTATACGGCCTTTAATTCCAGTATCTCGGACTGCAACAAAACGGCTTCCAACAAATCATCAATACCTTCACCGGTCATTGCCGAGACGGGTACAAACTGTACGTCGCCGCCCCAGTCATCAGGGATAACGCCTCTTGACGATAGTTCATTCTTGACACGTTCCGGATCGGCGCCTTCAACATCCATTTTGTTGATAGCAACGACGATGGGTACGCCTGCACCTCTTGCGTGCTGGATCGCTTCTTCTGTTTGCGGCATAACACCATCGTCTGCTGCAACAACCAGAATAACGATGTCAGTACATTCAGCACCACGTGCACGCATTTGCGTAAATGCGGCATGTCCCGGCGTATCGATAAAACAGATTTCGCCTTGTCCGGTTTTAACCCGGTACGCGCCAATATGCTGGGTAATACCCCCGGCCTCGCCGCTAACGACCTTGGACTTGCGAATGTAATCAAGCAGGGATGTCTTACCATGATCAACATGACCCATCACTGTGACGACTGGAGCGCGCGGTTTCTCTTCACCCTCGAGCGCCATTTCGTCTTCCAGCAATTTTTCAACCGCATCAGACTCGATATACTTGACGGAATGGCCAAATTCTTCAATGACAAGTGTTGCCGTATCCTGATCAATCGACTGATTGAGATTAGCCATCACGCCCATATTCATAAGCGCCTTGATTACCTCATTGGCCTTGACCGACATCTTTTGTGACAGCTGCGCCACAGTAATTGCCTCGCCGATTTCAATTTCCTTTTTTATTTCCTCGGTCGGCGCCTTGAACTGGTGACGAGGACCTTGCGGTTTGGCCGGCCGTTTTGTGCGTGCACTGGAAAGGCCAAGAGTTGAGCTCTCTTCTTTTGGCTCTTCCTCAATGATGGCTTCAACTTCGCCTTCCAGTAATTCTTCAACTTCCTCTTCCAACAGTTCCTCAACCCGGCGCTTGCGATTGCCATGGCGCGAACGTTTTTCGGCGGTATCTGCGTCGTCCAGGTCGTGCCGATCACGCTTGTCCTTGCGTGTTGATACTTTGCTTTCTTCGAGTTCCTTCTCGGTCTCAACTTTCTTGGCTTCCGCCTCCTTTTCTTCTTTTAGCCTGGCCTCGGCTTCATCCCTGGCTTTCTGCTCCGCGAGTTTCGCAGCCCGTTCAACGGCCTCATTTCGTTTTCGTTCCGCCTCGGCTTCCGCCTCTGCATGCGCTGCCCTGCGTCTTGCCTCCTCATCTGAAGTCCGGCTGACTTCAATCTTGGCAGGCGCCTTCGACGATTCCTCAGCAGAAGGGGCAACGCCGGATTCTGCGGCCTCGGCACGGCGGACATAGGTGCGTTTCTTCCGAACTTCAACATTGACCGTACGGCCGCGCCCACTCGAACCACCTGTCTTCAAGGTGCTTAGGGTTCGGCGTTTCAGTGTGATTTTTCTCGGCGCATCATCAGATTCGCCGTGCGCTTTCTTACGGTGAGCGAGGAGTGTCTGTTTTTCATCTTCGCTGACAAGATCGTCGGGATTCTTTTGGGGCAGGCCGGCCTCTTGCATTTGCTGCAATAGTCGATCAACGGGCGTTTCTATCGTCTCCGCCAGTTGTACTACCGTGACATCTGCCATTTACTTCTCCCAGGTTTTCAAGCCTCATCGGCTTGATCTTCTTCCAACTCTTCGTCTGCAAACCATGGCGCGCGCGCGGTCATTATGAGCTCTCCTGCCCGCTGCTGGTCCAGGTCTTCAATATCGAGCAGGTCATCGACCGCTTGTTCGGCCAGATCTTCCATTGTGATGATACCCATGGCTGCCAGTTGATAAGCGAGCCGGGTATCCATACCTTCCATGTTCAGCAGATCCTCTGCCGGTTCCTTGTTGTCGAGCGCTTCTTCCGTTGCGAGTTCCATGGTGGTCAACGCACTCTTGGCGCGATTTCTCAATTCTTCGACAATTTCTTCGTCGAATCCTTCAATGGCGATCATCTCTTCGATAGGTACGTAGGCAATTTCCTCAAGGGTCGCAAAACCTTCCTCAACGAGTACTGTAGCCACGTCTTCATCAACGTCGAGCTTTTCCATAAACCCTTCGATCACCGTGCCGGCTTCCTGTTCTTGCTTGGCTGATGCTTCTTCTTCCGTCATAATGTTGAGTTCCCAGCCGGTCAACTCACTCGCCAATTTTACGTTCTGGCCACCACGTCCAATCGCCTGCGCAAGGTTATCCTCGCCAACCGCGATATCCATGCTTCTGGTTTCTTCATCCACGACGATCGACACAACTTCGGCGGGCGACATCGCGTTGATGGCAAGCTGTGCCACATTGTCATCCCATGGCACGATGTCAATTCTTTCGTTTCCGAGTTCACCGGAGACAGCCTGGACACGAGAACCCCGCATACCCACACAGGCACCAACCGGATCAATACGGCCATCATTGGTCTTGACCGCGATTTTTGCCCTGGAACCCGGGTCTCTTGCCGCGGCCAGTATCTCAATGACGCCATCGGCAATCTCGGGCACTTCTATTTTGAACAATTCGATCAGCATATCAGGTGAGGTCCGAGACAAAGCCAGCTGCGGGCCACGCGTGTCAGACCGTACCTCTTTTAGCAGTGCCCGAAGCCGATCACCGACACGGAAAGTTTCACGCGGAATCCACTCTTCACGGGGCAAAATCGCTTCTGCATTATTACCCAGATCAACAATGACCGCTTCTCGCGTCACTTTTTTGACCTGGCCATTAACCAACTCACCGACCCGGGCCGCGTAGGCTTCAACTACCTGTGCGCGTTCAGCTTCACGAACCTTCTGTACGATCACTTGTTTGGCGGTCTGGGCCGCGATTCGCCCAAATTCAACCGACTCGACCCCTTCTTCGTAGAAATCGCCGACCACAAGGGTCGAGTCTTTCGTCTGAGCGTCACTTAATGTTATTTCCGCTTCGGGGAATTCCACCTCCGCATCATCGTCCACAACCAGCCAGCGGCGAAAGGTTTCATATTCACCTGTTTCCTGGTCAATCGCGACCCTGAGTTCAACTTCTTCCGAGTAGCGCTTCTTGGTGGCTGTCGCTAATGCGAGTTCCAACGCATCAAAGATGATGTCCTGGGACACCCCCTTCTCGTTAGAGACCGAGTCGACTACCAACAATATCTCTTTACTCATTGCCTTGCCTCAAACTGACAACCGCGCCTGGCAAAGCCAATGGCGCAAAACCGGGTAACCTGGAGACCCGACTCATTTGTATGTCGGAATAAGATTCGCTCGATCAATCTGGTCGAACGGAAACAAATATTCCTCGTCCCCGGATCGAACCACGACCTCGTCGTCCTCGATCCCGCACAACTGTCCTTTGAATCGCCGTCTGCCTTCATAGGGAGACTTCAGGCTAATCCGGACCTGTTCTCCTTCAAACGCCTCAAACTGCGGCAGCGTAAACAGTCTCCTGTCCAACCCGGGAGAAGATACTTCGAGGGTATATTGCGCCTCAATTGGATCTTCTACATCCATTACCGCACTAATCTGTCGACTTACTCTTGCACAATCGTCGACATCGACTCCTGCCTCTTTTTCAATGTAGACCTTGAGTTGGGCGCGCTTACCATGCGCCAGATACTCGATGCCCCACAATTCAAGGCCCAATCCTTCTACAACGGGTTCAATCAGCGATCGTAATTGCTCTTGCACCCTTTGCCTCGTCTTGAATCTTGCCCCTGACCACGCCTGCGGCGTATACATACTGCGCCCTGCAGCGTAAATAAAAAATGGGCATAAAGCCCATTCTCAACTACCCACATGGACACCAGGGTCCTTGCAAGTCCACGCTCTTGTCTCCGGGCTTCCACAAATGTCCACCCGGTCTAGCAAAAAGCCCCGAAACGGGGCCCCTAAATGTGGTAGCGGGGGCAGGATTTGAACCTACGACCTACGGGTTATGAGCCCGTCGAGCTACCAGACTGCTCCACCCCGCAATAACAAGGGCCCGAATTATAGGGGCGCATAGGACGTCGGTCAACCACCACGATCGAGTGGCTGAAAATAAGTGGCAGGGCGCCTGCGCAGGCACAGAATGCCAGGAGGCGTTATTAATACAGTTAATATTTGTAGCCGTTGCCGATAAGACTACAAAATAGCTGATTTGGTGCCGAAGAGAGGACTTGAACCTCCACGAGCATAAGCTCACTACCCCCTCAAGATAGCGTGTCTACCAATTCCACCACTTCGGCAATTTTAACCTTCAGGAATCTCAGGTTCAGCTCCCGGCTCCAGGACAAGGGGAACTTCTGACTCCTCGTCCCAACCTGACGATCCTTTTGTACCTTTTGTACCTTCTATAGCTTCTGCACCTTCTATACCTTCTGTACCTTCTAGACTACCCGCTGGCGCATTTTGCTCCGTCACGATCCCGGGAATACCAACATCACGAGCCGCAATCGAATGTTCCCTGGCGAAATACGCAAGCCCAAAGCTGGTCAGAAAAAATGCGATCGCAAGCGTCGTGGTGAGCCGGGTGAGGAAATTCCCGGAGCCACCACTACCAAACACCGTATTGGATGCACCCCCGCCGAAGCCCGAGCCCATCTCTGCACCGCGTCCTTGCTGAATCAGCACCAGGCCAATAATAGCCAGTGCAGCCAGTACATGCGCTACCAATACGATCGTTTCAAGAACCTGCAGTTCCATGTCACCCTTCTCAAATCTGTTACTGTGCCGCGCTAATCGCGGGTGTTGCCGCAACATCACAAATTGCCGCGAACTTATCTGCATCCAGTGAGGCGCCACCAACCAACGCACCGTCTATATCATCGGCGGCCAATAAACCAGCCACATTATCCGGGTTCACGCTGCCACCATACACTATCCGAATACCCCCACTGATAGTGACATCATGCGCTCCAATAAAAGCGCGAATACCGCCATGGACCAGGCTGGCATCGCCCGGCGTCGCGCTTTGTCCTGTGCCAATTGCCCATACCGGTTCATAGGCAATGACCGCATCTTCCAGGCCTTTCGTGCCGACCCTCTCTATCACTGCCCGGATCTGTCGGCTTACCACCGCAAGCGTCGCATCACCCTGCCGCTCTTCCAGCGTCTCACCAACACACAAAATCGGCACGATACCGTGTGCCTGGCACGCTGCAAACTTGTCTGCCACTACCTCGTCAGTTTCACCAAACAGGCCACGACGCTCCGAGTGTCCTACCAGGCAATACTGACAACCGGCTTCATATAACATGAGTGCAGAGATCTCGCCCGTCACCGCACCTTCTTGCCGCCAATCAACATTCTGGGCGCCCATCCTGATCCCTGACCCTTTGAGCAATTGCTGGACCTGGTCAAGAAACACAAAGGGTGGCAACACCAGCAGATCGATATCGGAGGTTTTGGTCCCGAGAAGCCCTGTCGTCAATTGCTCAACGGATGCCCGGGATCCATTCATCTTCCAGTTTCCTGCAACCAGCGGCATTCGATTGCTCATGGTCGCGATATTCCCCCAGCGGCCCCAAAAGCGGCGGCAAATGGTAACGGCTTTGAGCGTCTCATGCAATGAGTGTCACAACGAGTGGCGTAATGAATGTTGCAGTGACGCGGAGTCGCCATGATCCTAACCCGATACTCCTTCGACCACTGCGGCGAGATCATGCGCAAGGCTCTCGATCAGCACCCGGTCTTCACCTTCCACCATTACCCTGATCACAGGTTCAGTACCCGAGGGTCGCAGCAACACGCGACCTTTCCCGTTCAAGCGTGTTTCAGTTTCCTTGACCGCATTTTTGACCGGCGTACTGGTGACGACGGTAGTGCCGCCCTCGCAACGGACATTAACCATGGATTGAGGAAACTTTTCCATTTCCCCCTTGAGCGCATTCAACGTTTTGCCAGCGTCCATCATTGCAGCCACCACTTGCAGCGCCGCAACAATACCATCGCCTGTCGACGTCAGATCCAGGCACAAGATGTGCCCTGAGGATTCGCCGCCAATCTGCCAACCTCGCTCTGACAATGCCGACAGGACATACCTGTCACCCACTGCCGCTCGAAAAAATGGAATCTCCTTTGCCTCAAGTGCTCGCTCAAGGCCAAAATTGCTCATCAAGGTTCCGACAACCCCACCTTCCAATATTCCACGCTGCTTTCGATGACACGCGATGACATAGAGCAATTCATCGCCATCCACCACATCACCCAAATGATCAACCATGATGACCCGGTCACCATCACCATCAAAGGCGATACCGAAGTCTGCTTGTTCTTCGCGTACGCGTTGCTGAAGCGTCTGCGGCTGTGTCGAGCCGATATTGTGATTGATATTCAACCCGTCAGGCGTCACCCCGATTTCGATGACATCGGCGCCAAGCTCACGAAACACGCTGGGTGCGATGTGATAGGTGGCACCATTGGCGCAATCTACAACGATGCGCTGGCCCTGCAAGTTAATCTGGCTACCATAGCAGCTCTTGCAGAATTCAATGTAGCGACCTGCCGCATCGTTTATACGAGACACCTTACCAATTTTATCGGACTCAACCATCTTCATTGGCTCGGCCATCTGCTGTTCAATTGCGAACTCAATGTCATCTGGCAGCTTTTGACCCGTGCTTCCAAAAAACTTGACGCCATTGTCATAAAATGGATTGTGAGACGCACTGATCACGATGCCCGCCCTGGCATTGAACGTCCTGGTCAGGTAGGCAATCGCTGGCGTAGGCATAGGGCCGAGCAATCTGACATCAACACCGGCGGCTGACAGTCCCGCTTCAAGCGCTGACTCGAACATATACCCGGATATTCGAGTGTCTTTTCCAATCAGAATCCTATTTTTAGCTTTCTGCCCAAACACCTTACCGGCAGCCCAACCCAGTTTGAGCATAAATTCTGCCGTGATCGGATCATCACCAACACGCCCCCTTATACCGTCGGTTCCGAAGTATCTTTTTTCTTTCATTTGTTACCTTTGTTGCCCGATTCTACACGCGCATTTCCAATTGCGACTGCCACCGCCAATGCCTGTCTGGTGGCTCCCACATCATGAACCCTCAACAAAGAAGCTCCGTGCATATAGGCTATAACGGCACCCGCTACACTACCGATCAAGCGGTCCTTCGATATTCCCGAAACAATCGCTCCTATCGTACTCTTTCTGGACAGCCCCACCAATAAGGGTCGACCCAATGGCTCAAATTGGTGGAGCTGGTTTATCAACACGAGATTGTGATCAACCGTCTTACCAAAACCGAATCCAGGATCGAGCAATATCTTCTCCTCTCCGATGCCCGCGCGCGCGCATTGTTCCATCCTTTCCTCAAAAAAGGCGGTAATTTCACCAATCAGGTCATCATAGACCGGATTCATTTGCATGGTCCGGGGGTCGCCTTGCATGTGCATTAGACAAACCGGCAGTCCGGTCCTGGCTGCCATGGCAAGGGCACCTTCCCGCCGAAGCGAGCGCACATCGTTAATCAGGTTAGCGCCGGCGTCTGCAGCTGCTGCCATAACCGCAGGGGTGCTCGTATCGATTGATAAAGGAACGGTGGAAAACGCTCGCACGCCTTCAATGACCGGGATGACCCGGTCCAGTTCTTCCTCCGGTGATATCGGTTCTGCGCCAGGTCTGGTGGACTCACCGCCAATATCGATAATGTCAGCGCCCTCGGCAATCATTGTCCTTGCATGGGCAATCGCCGATTGGGTATCGAGATACTTGCCCCCATCGGAAAATGAGTCAGGAGTGACATTTAATATTCCCATGATTGCCGGGAATTTCAGGTCCAGCATAATTAATCCCCTGAAACGAAGAAGGGGCTGGAAACCAGCCCCTGGGAATCATCATTTGATTACATTCAATCCGTTAACCTGGAGCGATCAATGCTCTCCAGCCGGCCCGCCAACAGGACCACTGGGGCGCGGCTTTCGTTCGGGTTTTGGTTCGGCTTCTAGTCCGGTTTGTACCGGGTCGTCATCCGGATCATGCCAATCCTTCGGCGGACGAGGTTTTTTCCCGGCCATGATATCGTCGATCATGTCCTTGTCGATCGTCTCATATAACAGCAGCGCTTGAGCCATGGCATGCAGCTTATCCATGTTATCTACAAGGAGCTGTTTGGCGTTCTGGTAGCAGTCGTCGATGATGGTTCGTACTTCTTCATCAATCATTTTCGCCGTCTCATCGGAGAACTGTGCTCGCGAATGGCCGGCTGACATACCGAGGAAAACCGCCTCATCTTCCTCCGCGTACATCTGCGGACCCAACTTGTCCGACAATCCCCACTTGGTCACCATATTGCGCGCCATCTTGGTAGCGTGCTGGATATCATTGGAAGCACCCGTCGTGATGCCTTCTTCACCGAGAGTAAGTTCTTCTGCAATTCGACCGCCAAACAGCGCGCAGATCTGGCTCAGGATCATACGTCGACTCAATGAATACCTGTCTTCTTCAGGTAAGAACAAGGTGACGCCGAGCGCCCGGCCTCTCGGAATAATTGAAACCTTGTAACTGGGGTCATGTTCCGGCACCAGGTAACCAACGATACAATGGCCAGCCTCATGGTAAGCGGTATTCTTTTTCTCAGCTTCAGACATCACCATGGATTTGCGTTCCGCACCCATCATGATCTTGTCCTTGGCCTGCTCAAACTGGGCCATTCCGACCACACGCTTTTCCTGGCGAGCCGCAAACAGGGAAGCTTCGTTCACCAGGTTTGCAAGATCCGCACCCGAGAATCCGGGTGTTCCCCTTGCAATCACCGAAGGCTCAACGTCCGAGGCCAGAGGCACTTTACGCATATGGACTTTCAGGATCTGTTCGCGGCCACGGATGTCAGGCAATCCGACCACCACCTGCCGGTCAAATCGACCAGGGCGTAATAACGCCGGATCAAGCACATCAGGTCGGTTGGTCGCGGCAATCACGATGATTCCGTCATTGGGGTCAAAGCCATCCATCTCGACCAGCAACTGATTCAACGTCTGCTCGCGTTCATCGTGACCACCGCCGAGGCCGGCACCACGATGTCGTCCCACGGCATCGATTTCATCGATAAAGATAATACATGGCGCCTGTTTTTTGGCCTGGTCGAACATATCGCGTACTCGCGATGCCCCCACGCCGACAAACATCTCAACGAAATCTGAACCTGATATGGAAAAGAAAGGCACTTTCGCTTCACCGGCAATGGCCTTGGCCAATAACGTCTTACCGGTTCCAGGCTGTCCAACCATCAGGATGCCTCGTGGAATTCTGCCTCCGAGCTTCTGGAACTTGCTCGGGTCCTGGAGGAAATCAACGAGTTCCTGCACGTCTTCCTTGGCCTCATCGACACCCGCAACGTCGGCGAATGTCGTCTTGATCTGGTCTTCCCCGAGCAGTTTTGCCTTGCTCTTGCCAAAGGTGAGTGGGCCACCGCGCCCGCCCGAACCGCCCTGCATCTGGCGCATAAAGAACATGAACACAGCGATAATGACAAGTATCGGGAAACTGGCAACCAACAATTGCGTCCAGATACTTTGTTGTTCCGGCTTCACGCCCTTGAATTCAACGTTATTGTTCACCAGGTCATCAATCAGCGCCTTGTCCGACAACTGCGGCTGGATCGTTTCAAAGGCAGAACCGTCATATCGCTGACCACGAATTGTCATGCCGTCAATTTCGACCTTACTGACCTGGTTCTGCGTCACCATTTGCAGGAAATCTGAATATTCGACTTCCACAGGACCCTTGGTCACATTGAAATTGTTGAAAACTGTCAACAATACTGCCGCAATGATCAGCCAGAGCAGCAGGTTCTTTCCCATATCATTCAAAGGAGTATCCTCTAAAGGCGCTACATTCCCCGCAACCGGCGCGTACACTCGCGGCGGGAAATTCCACCTTACTATACATAAAACACTCTACCAAGTTCGCCAGGGCCCTGTGTTATCGGGACTTCTTGAGAGCTGCCGACGAAACCACCAGCAGATTACCACCTGGCCATTTATCCTGTTTATACGCGTGGCCCCTCAAGTATGACCACATCCGATGACGTAAATTTCCCTCGATTTACCCCGGGACGCTTTCGGTTTGAAGTTTATGACGCGCCGAAACCGCTGTTTCAAACCGGTACGGATGGAATCGATCCCCTCACCCTCAAAGCACTTGGCTACATAGCCTCCACCGGGAGCCAGCATACGATCTACCAGATCCAGCGAAAGCTCCACCAGATACATGGCGCGAGGCTGATCAATATCCTTCATACCACTTAAGTTTGGGGCCATATCCGAGATTACAAGGTCTATTTTCCGCCCGGCGACGACTTCCGCGAGCCGTACCAGCACGGCCTCTTCGGTAAAATCACCCTCAATAAACGAAACGCCCTCCAGCGGGTCCATCGGCAGGACATCAACGGCAATTACCCGGCCCTTAGGACCCACTCTTCGCCGCGCCACCTGGCTCCACCCTCCCGGAGAGGCGCCCAGGTCAATGACGGTCATACCCGGCGCCATCAATTGGTACTTATCGTCGATCTCGATCAACTTGTAGCTGGCGCGGGATCGATACCCCTCCTTACGTGCCCGTTTGACGAATTCATCATCCTCATGTGCTTTTAACCACTGCGCGCTGGTTTTTGATTTCTTCATGGTTGTCTATCCATGCACCTGTCAGGTAGCATCGGCAGCCTGATTTTTACTGAGATATCTAGACCACTCCAATGATAAGCCAATCCGATAAAAAGCGTTTCCGTGCCATAGCCCACCAACTAAAGCCTGTAGTGACGGTCGCCGGCAAAGGCCTCTCCACAACTGTTGTGGCGGAAATAGAACGCGCACTCAATGACCATGAATTGATTAAGGTTAAAGTGAATGTGGGCGACCGTAATGAAAGGGACGATATTATCACGCGCTTGTGTGAACAAACGGAATCAAGCCTGATTCAGGCGATAGGCAATGTTGCGGTTCTCTACAAAAAGGCTGCCCAGGCTGACCCTGCACTGTCAAACATTCTTCGTGCCGACGTTCTCTAATCTGACCCAGGTCTTCAATCCGGACCTCAACCACGCTCAGAGATGGTCAACCGAACAAACTTCGTATTCCACTTCCCCGCCGGGCGTCTGCACCTTTGCGACGTCACCAATTTCCTTGCCAATAATCGCTCGAGCGATTGGCGAATAAATAGAAATTTTGCCAACTTTGATATCGGCTTCATCATCACCAACAATTTTGTAAGTTACCTCTTCATCGGTATCCAGATTCATCATGCTGACGGTGGTACCAAAAATCACTTTGCCTGACGGTGGTATCCGTGTGACATCGATCACCTGGGCTTTAGAGAGTTTGTTTTCAACCTCTGCGATACGGCCCTCAATGAAACCCTGCTCTTCCTTGGCGTACTGATACTCCGCGTTTTCCCGCAAGTCACCCTGGGCCCGGGCCTCGGAAATCGCCTGGACAATCCGTGGCCGTCGAACGGACTTCAGGTGATCGAGCTCTTCTCGAAGCGCCTTCTCGCCATCGGCTGTCATTGGAATCTTGTCCATAATGTTACCTGGTTCAATCAATGAATTTTTCAACTGTCAGGACGACAGTCTTAAAGAGAATGAGCCGGTTGTAAAGAAAAACAGGCCGGTCTAGTCTTTTTGTCCAGACCCCTTGATACACTCCCTTTCATGCAGGTCCTGCAATCGCTGCGCGACATAATCACCTTCATGCCGAAGAGCAAGGATACAGGCACGACCACCTGCCATGGTTGTGGTGTTATAAACTTTCTGCTGTAACGCCGTACGCCGAATCGTGAAAGAGTCGGCAATGGCTTGCTTGCCTTCGGTCGTATTTACGATGAAATCAATTTCCTGATTTTTCAACCGGTCGACAACATGTGGCCGGCCCTCGAGCACCTTATAAACCATCTCAACTGCCATCCCTGCATCCCGGATTGCGTTGGCGCTACCACGGGTTGCAACCAGCGTAAAACCGAGCGCCAAAAAGTCACGGGCCAATGCCGGCAGTGCCTCCTTGTCGGCGTCACGCACGGATAGAAATACCTTGCCCTTTCGCGGGATCATGTCTCCGGCTGCCAGCTGTGCCTTGCCGTAGGCTTCACCAAAGGTCCGGCCCACACCCATGACTTCACCGGTTGATTTCATTTCGGGACCAAGGATCGGGTCAACACCAGGGAACTTACCGAACGGGAATACCGCTTCTTTGACACTGTAATAATCAGGCACGATTTCTTTGGTGAATCGTTGATCGGCAAGCGAGGTACCAGCCATACATCGGGCAGCTACCTTGGCCAAAGAGGTACCAATACACTTGGATACAAAGGGTACCGTACGTGATGCACGTGGATTTACCTCAAGCACATAGATGTCGCCATTCTGGATCGCCAGCTGGACGTTCATCAGCCCAACGACTTTAAGTTCTATTGCCATTGCGACAACCTGCTCACGTATCCTGTCGATTTTTTCGGCTGACAAACTATAAGGTGGCAAAGAGCAGGCCGAATCTCCAGAGTGAACTCCCGCTTGCTCAATATGTTCCATGATGGCGCCAATCACCACCTGATGGCCGTCCGAAACTGCATCTATGTCAACTTCGATGGCCTGGTCAAGAAAACGATCGAGCAGGACCGGAGACTTGTTTGAAACCTGCACTGCTGAGAGCATGTAGGATTGCAGTTCAACTTCATCATAGACAATTTCCATGGCCCGGCCGCCCAGCACATACGAGGGACGAACCACCAGCGGGAAACCGATCTCGGCAGCGGCGGATAGCCCCTCTTCAAGGTTCTTAACGATCCGGTTAGCCGGTTGCTTGAGGCCCAGCTTGTGAATCATCTGCTGGAATCTTTCCCGATCCTCAGCCCGGTCAATCGCGTCAGGTGAGGTGCCAATGATCGGCACTCCGGCGGCCTCAAGGTCATGGGCCAATTTGAGCGGGGTCTGCCCACCAAATTGAACGATAACACCAAGCGGTTTCTCAAGCTCAACGATAGAAAGCACGTCTTCCAGGGTTAAAGGCTCAAAATAAAGCCGGTCGGAAATGTCATAGTCAGTCGATACAGTCTCTGGATTGCAATTCACCATTATGGTCTCGTAACCATCTTCACGCATGGCAAGGGCAGCGTGGACGCAACAATAGTCGAACTCGATTCCCTGGCCAATTCGATTCGGACCGCCACCCAGCACCATTATTTTTTTGTTGGCAGTTGGTTTCGATTCACATTCTTCTTCGTAGGTAGAGTACATGTAAGCAGTTGAAGACCGAAATTCTGCAGCACAAGTATCGACTCTTCGATAGACAGGTTTGATATCAAGCGAAAGACGAACCGAGCGTACTTCTGCCTCTTCTACATGGAAGAGTTGCGATAGTCGTGCGTCAGAAAAACCCATTTGTTTCAACGAAAACATTGTCGGCCGATCGACCCTGGAAAGCTCACTTCCATCAATCTTCTGCTCGGCGTGCACGATCTCTTCTATCTGCACCAGAAACCATGGGTCGATGTGAGTGAGTTCATGAATTTCATCCAGCTCCATACCAGAACGAATGGCATCAGCAAGGTAACGCATCCGATCACCACCTGGTACCTGCAATTCCTTGCGCAGGACACTCTCCCACTCACGGACATCGGTATTCAAGATTGGTGTCAGGCCATCAATTCCCACTTCAAGGCCGCGCAACGCCTTTTGCAAGGATTCTTGAAATGTGCGACCGATCGCCATGACCTCACCCACTGACTTCATCTGTGTAGTCAGAAAGTTTTCTGCCTGTGGAAATTTTTCAAATGCAAAGCGCGGAATCTTGGTGACGATATAATCAATGGATGGTTCGAAGGAGGCAGGCGTAACACCGCCGGTAATTTCGTTCGACAATTCATCGAGCGTGTAGCCCACAGCAAGCTTCGCGGCGACCCGCGCGATCGGAAAGCCCGTTGCCTTGGACGCCAATGCCGAGGATCTGGAAACGCGAGGATTCATCTCAATTACAATGAGTCGTCCGTTGGTCGGGTCCAGTGCAAACTGGACATTGGAACCACCCGTCTCGACACCAATTACCCGCAGCACAGCAATGGCTGCATTGCGCATGATTTGGTATTCCTTGTCGGTCAACGTCTGGGCTGGCGCGATGGTGATTGAGTCACCCGTGTGGATACCCATCGGGTCGAGATTCTCGATAGAGCAGACAATAATACAGTTATCGTTTTTATCCCTGACTACTTCCATTTCAAACTCTTTCCAACCGAGGAGCGACTCGTCAATCAAGAGTTCGTTGGTGGGTGAGAGATCAAGTCCGCGAGTACAAATTTCGATAAAGTCTTCCTGATTGTAGGCCACGCCGCCACCTGATCCCCCCATCGTGAAAGAGGGTCTGATCACACACGGGTAACCAAGCCACGCTTGCACCTGCTTTGCTTCTTCTAATGAGTGAGCAATGGCAGAACGAGGCGTTTCAAGGCCGATGGATTTCATTGCGACATCGAAAGCCTGCCTGTCCTCAGCCATATCGATGGCTTCCTTCGATGCCCCGATTAACTCAACCCCGAATTTTTCGAGAACGCCCTCGCGCGCCAGATCCAGGGCGCAATTAAGCGCTGTTTGTCCACCCATCGTCGGCAATAGCGCATTCGGCTTTTCCTTTTCGATAATTTCAGCGATTGCGCGCCAGGTAAGAGGCTCAATGTAGGTCGAATCTGCCATGGACGGATCCGTCATGATAGTCGCAGGATTGGAGTTAACCAGTATGACCCGGTAGCCCTCTTCCTTTAACGCCTTGCATGCCTGGGCACCGGAATAGTCGAATTCGCATGCCTGGCCAATAATGATTGGGCCGGCACCAATGATCAGGATGGATTCAATGTCACTTCGTTTTGGCATTACTGTGTTTGGCCGCGCGCTTCTATCAGTTGGATGAAGTAATCGAATAGTGGTGCCGCATCATGCGGACCCGGACTTGCCTCAGGATGCCCCTGAAAACCGAAAGCAGGCTTATCTACCAGGTGTATACCTTGCAGGGATCCGTCAAACAGGGACCTGTGGGTTACCCGCACCGAGTTCGGCAAGGCGATATCGTCAATACAAAAGCCATGGTTTTGAGACGTGATCAGTACCGTACCATCATCGAGGTTTTTCACCGGATGGTTTGCGCCATGGTGCCCATGCCTCATCTTGGTCGATTTCATTCCGGCAGCCAGCCCAAGTAACTGCAACCCAAGGCATATTCCGAATACCGGCACTTCGGTTGCAAGAATCTCCCTGATCGCCTCGATAGCGTAAAGGCAAGGATCCGGGTCACCCGGGCCGTTGGAAAGAAATACACCATCCGGCTGCATCGCCAACACCGCCGAGGCAGTGGTCTCGGCTGGCACTACCGTCAGGCGACAGCCCCGGTCTGCAAGCATCCGCAAGATATTGCGTTTAACTCCAAAGTCATAGGCCACCACGTGATACTTGAAATCAGTCAGTACCGGGTAACCTTCCCCGAGACGAAAAGTTCCCTCGTGCCATTCATAGGCGTTGCGCGTACTGACTTGCCTTGCCAGATCCATACCCTTGAGCCCCGGGAAACCACGGGCCGCTTCTATAGCGCCGGCGATATCCCCTTCTGAAAGCTCATCGGTGCAAAGAATGCAGCCATCCTGGGAACCCTCATCTCGCAACATGCCCGTCAATCGCCTGGTATCGATACCAGCAATCCCAACGACATTGCGCTCTTTGAGATATTCATCCAGAGAACGGGATTTGCGCCAGCTGGACGCGAGCCGCGGAAGATCACGGATTACCAGACCCGATGCCCAGATGCCGTCAGACTCCTCGTCTTCCGGGTTGGTACCGGTATTGCCGATATGGGGGTGCGTGAGAGTAACAATCTGGCTCGCATAGGATGGGTCGGTGAGGATTTCCTGGTAGCCGGTCATGGCGGTGTTAAATACCACCTCGCCAGTTACCTGACCCTGCGCACCAATAGCAGTACCCTGGAACACACTACCGTTCGCGAGGGCGAGCACTGCTTTACTGGTCAATGACTAGTCTCCAATCACATCGTCGGGCCAGACCAATTATCCCATCGCTATCGGGCAGATTCTTTGCTCTGGCTCCGTCTCCAGGTCGAAAAAAAGCGAGATGGAATTACTTCCGTCTCGCTCTTGAAATCTGGATCCACCGGGGTCTCATACTGGCGCCGTATTCTATGTGAACAGCAGGTCCGATACCAGTACGACCACAAGATAATTACACATTCATTCGAACGGCCGCAGGAACGCAGTTAGTCACGGAGTCCGAGCACATCCTGCATATCAAAAAGACCCGGGTCCCTTGCCGCAATCCAGCTTGCCGCACGAATCGCACCTTGAGCGAAGTTGGCCCGGCTCTGGGCACGATGGGTCAACTCAATTCGCTCACCCGGTCCGGCAAACATCACAGTATGGTCGCCGACAATATCGCCCGCCCTGATCGAATGAAATCCGACCTGCCGACGATCACGTTCACCGGTCACACCGACCCTGCCATGCACTGCGATTTCCGCCAAATCTCGTCCCAACGCGCGCGCAATCACTTCTCCGAGGCCCAGTGCAGTGCCAGAAGGGGCATCGACCTTGTGTCGGTGGTGTGCTTCCGTGATCTCAATATCGACATCATCACCAAGGATCGTAGCGGCAATTTCTGCCAGTTTGAACAGGACATTGACACCAATTGAGTAATTAGGCGCAAAGGCAATCGCAATTTTCCCTGCTGCACGCTTGATGGCTTCCTTATGCTCATCTGACAGACCGGTCGTTCCAATTACCATCGGCTTGCCATGCTCATGACAGATGGAGACATTGACAGCGGTCGCCGATGCAACCGTAAAGTCAATGAGCACATCAAAACGGTCTATCACGCCCTCAAGATCGTCTGTAACCAGTACGCCCAGCTGGCCAATACCAGCCAGATCACCAATGTCCTGGCCCAATTCCGGTGCGCCGGGACGCTCGATCGCAGCCGCGAGCGACAGGTCCCCGGCCTCGTTTATCACTGCCACCAGTGTCCGGCCCATCCTGCCAGCGGCACCCGTTATCGCGACTTTGGTCATGAGTCTTCCCTATTACTATTGGACTGAGCATAGCGAATTGGCCCCTGGGCCACCACTGGCTTGATTGCCACCAGGCACTTTGGGAACTTCCGGGCAAAGGGCTCTCTAGTCAGTCAGGGAATCGATAAAATTCTTGACGCCGTCAAACCAAGTGGTTCGCCTGGGGGAGTTTTTCTCACTGGACTGGCCATCGAACTCACGTAGCAGATCTTTCTGGCGTTTGGATAAATTGACCGGGGTCTCGACAACTACCCGGCAATATAGATCGCCGATGCCACCACCACGCACCTGGGTCACGTTGACGCCCTTGCCGCGCAGACGAAACTGCTTACCAGTTTGCGTTGCCTCGGGGATTTTCAGCGTGACACGGCCATCAAGGGTAGGTACCTCAAGCTCACCGCCGAGTGTCGCATCGACAAAGCTGATAGGCACCTCGCAATAAAGATTATTACCCTCACGGGTAAATATCGGGTGTTCCCGTACATTGACCTGCACATACAGATCACCTGGCGGACCGCCATTGACGCCAGCCTCGCCCTGACCCGACAGGCGAATTCGATCACCAGTGTCGACACCAGGCGGCACTTTGACCGATAACGTCTTCTGTTCGTTTGTGCGTCCCTGTCCATGGCAGTGATCACAGGGATCAGAAATCACTTTGCCAGTACCACGACATCGTGGGCAGGTTTGCTGGATTGAGAAAAACCCCTGCCGTGCCGTCACCTGCCCCATACCGCCACACTGGACGCAATTCATCGGTGCCGTGCCTTTTTTGGCTCCGGAACCATCGCAGTCATTACAGGGAGCCAGGGTCGTAAAGCTGATCTTTTCCGTCACTCCCCGAACGGCAGCTTCAAGGTCCAGATCGAGAACGTATTTGAGGTCGGAGCCCCGGTGGACGTTAGAACGACCGCCACGACCGCCACTGAAGATATCACCGAACATATCTTCAAAGATTGAGCTGAAACTGCCACTGTGGAATCCGCCCCCACTGCCGCCATTTTCAAACGCGGCATGTCCATACTGGTCATATGCTCGCCGTTTCTCTTCGCTGGTCAGTACCTCGGCGGCCTCACTGGCTTCCTTGAACTTGTCCTGGGCATCAGCATCATCCGGGTTGCGGTCAGGATGGTATTTCATGGCCAATCGACGATAAGCTTTTTTGATGTCTTGTACCGAGGCATTTCGGTCGACCCCCAATACCTCGTAATAATCTCGCTTGGCCATGTGTTATCAATCTTATGGTTGGTTCAGGTGTATTTTTATTTTTTGTACCACTGTTTCGCCCATCCAACAAACGGCAAAACGCAGGGCATTACTTCCGTAAGTCCCTGCGCTCACTATTGTCGCATTGCCCAGGCGTAAATCGCCGTGGTCAGGCCTGCTTGTCGTCTTTAACCTCTTCAAATTCGGCATCAACCGCATCCGAATCAGTGTTATCAGTCCCGCCGTCAGCAGCACCAGGCTCGCCCTCACTCGCCTGCTCGGCGTACATGCGTTGGGCCATCTGCGATGAAGCCTCAGTCAACTTCTGGGTAGCGGCATCGATGTTGGCCTTGTCATCGCTCTTAAGGGCTGTTTCAACCTCAGCAATGGCAGCTTCAATGGTGGCCTTCTCGTCTTCCGATACTTTATCACCAGCCTCGGTCAGCGTCTTGCGCGTTGCATGGACCAGACCATCAGCCTGATTGCGAGCCGTGACGAGTTCCTCGAACTTGCGGTCTTCCTCTGCATGGGATTCGGCATCCTTGACCATCTGATCAATTTCATCCTCGGTCAATCCCGAAGAAGCCTTGATCTCAATCGACTGCTCTTTGCCGGTTGCCTTGTCTTTCGCCGAAACATTCAGAATACCGTTGGCATCCAGATCGAAGCTGACTTCAATCTGGGGTGTGCCCCTGGGTGCAGGCGGTATATCGGCAAGGTCGAATCGACCCAGGGATTTGTTCTGTCCGGCCTGCTTACGCTCACCCTGTAATACGTGGATCGTTACTGCAGGCTGGCTGTCTTCTGCCGTTGAAAACACTTGCTGTTTCTTGGTCGGAATCGTCGTGTTCTTCTCGATCAATGTGCTCATCACGCCGCCCATGGTTTCGATACCGAGGGACAAGGGAGTTACGTCGAGCAACAACACATCCTTGACGTCTCCTGAAAGGACAGCAGCCTGGATAGACGCGCCCAATGCAACCGCTTCATCCGGATTTACATCCTTGCGAGCGTCCTTACCGAAAAATTCCTTTGCCTTACGCTGGACCAATGGCATACGGGTCTGGCCACCAACCAGAATGATATCGTCTATGTCCGACACAGACAGTCCTGCATCCTTGAGCGCAGTTTTTACCGGCTCGATGGTTCGGTCGACCAACCCTTCTACCAGGGACTCAAGTTTCGACTGGGTCACCTTCATCACAAGGTGCTTGGGTCCACTTGAGTCTGCAGTGATGTAGGGTAAGTTCACTTCAGTCTGGGTGCTGCTTGAAAGTTCGATTTTCGCTTTTTCAGCAGCTTCCTTGAGCCGTTGCAACGCCAGCGGATCATTGTGCAGGTCCATGCCGTGCTCTTTCTTGAACTCCTCTGCCAGGTAGTCAATCAAACGCAAGTCGAAGTCTTCGCCACCGAGGAACGTATCACCGTTGGTGGAGAGCACTTCGAACTGTTTCTCGCCGTCAACGTCAGCAATCTCGATAATGGAGATATCAAAGGTACCACCACCCAGGTCATAAACGGCGATCGTCGAGTCACCCTTGCTCTTGTCAAGTCCATAGGCAAGTGCGGCTGCTGTAGGCTCGTTAATGATACGTTTGACTTCGAGACCGGCAATCCGGCCCGCATCTTTCGTTGCCTGGCGCTGTGAATCATTAAAATAGGCAGGCACCGTGATTACTGCCTCAGTGACCGGTTCGCCAAGATAATCCTCAGCCGTCTTTTTCATCTTTGTCAGAACTTGTGCGGAGACCTGGGGCGGGGCCATCTTCTTGCCTTTCGCTTCTACCCAGGCATCACCGTTATCTGCCTTGACGATCTTGTATGGCACCATCTTGATGTCGCGCTGGACAACCTCATCGTCGAACTGTCGACCGATCAGCCGCTTGACCGCGAACAGGGTGTTGTGTGGATTCGTAACCGACTGCCGCTTGGCAGACTGGCCGACGAGAATTTCGTCGTCTTCGGTGTAAGCCACGACCGATGGTGTCGTGCGATCACCTTCTGAATTCTCAATAATTTTGGGTCTTGTACCTTCCATCACCGCGACGCATGAGTTCGTCGTGCCGAGGTCGATACCAATAATCTTAGCCATTGCTACGTCTCCGATTCTGTTCCTTTGCCGGGCACTTTGCGTTCCGGGCTATTTTCGTTTAACTGCTATCCTATATTGGCGCGGTAAATCCAATTTCAAGGTATTATCGGGGCCTTTCTTTCCGGCGCCCGCTCCCCGGGCCCTATTCAGATGGCGCCCTGGACACCATCACCATCGCCGGGCGAACCAGCCGTTCATTGAGCTGGTAGCCCTTCTGGACTACAGCAACCACTGAATTTGGCTCAACATTCGGGTTTTCAACGATGGACATCGCCTGGTGAAGATTGGGATCAAACGGTTCACCCACTGGATCAACCGGGGTGACTCCTTCCTTTGCCAGTACGTCCAGCAATATCTTCTGGCACAGGCCAACGCCTTCTATGATGGCTCTTTCGGTCACTGAAGGCTCGCCATCGCCTGCCGCCTGCTCAGCCGATTCCACTGCCTTTTCGAGGCTGTCCACCACCGGCAGCAGATTGGAAACAAAACGTTCCAGGCCAAATTTGTGGGCGCCCTCGACATCACGCTCGGCGCGCCGTCGGACGTTCTGCATTTCTGCTTCGGCCCGCAAGGCTGCATCTTTGAACTTTTCGACTTCAGCCAGGGCCTGCTCTAAACGGTCCTCAAGGGAAGAGGATTCCTGCGCTTCGTCTTCCTGGCGCTTCTCGGTCTCCACTGATTCGGCGATTTCGGCCTGATCCTGCTCTTCTGCTGCTTTCTGGGGGTTTGTTGGTTCGGGATTTGTCATCAATTACTGTTCTCGATTCCTGTGATACAAACACTAGCAGGATATATGGGGATAAACCCCGCGCCATTCAAGTGAACTCATGCAAGTCGAATCAGATGAGAAACCGACGAGGCGCGGCGGACCAAGACCCTGGCCTGACCTAGGAAACCTCTGAATAAGCTCGGGAAGTCTTGGCAGATTGTTCGATCCGAAGTCAGGGACCTGTTTTTCCAGGCATGGGCCATCCTTGGCCCGGTCCCGTTACATCCCTGTACCTAGCCTTCCAAAACAGGTCCCTGACTTCTCACTCGCACGATCGAGAAGGACCTGTTCAGAGGTTTCCTAGTCCTTGGCGCGTGACGCTGCCAGGGCCGCGCTCAGCACGCGAGCGGTAGCATCGACAACAGGAATGATACGTTCATAGGCCATCCTGGTGGGCCCAATCACGCCGAGCGCCCCGACCAGATGCCCTTTCACGCTATAGGGGGACGTCACGACCGTGCAGTCGTCCAGGAGCTCATAGCCTGATTCCCTGCCAATAAACAACTGGACACCCTCCGTTTCCATACAACGGTCAAGCAGGTGCAGGATATCGCCTTTGAGGGTGAACGCCTTGAATAACTCCCTCAAGTCATCGAGCGTCACGGTCTGGTAGTGGTCCAGCAGATTCTCCTGGCCTGCCAGCACGTAATCACTGGTGTCATCCTCTTCAAAAGCCTTTTCTGCTACCTCAATGGTAGTCCGCATAAGACTATTCATATTTTCACGATCAGATTTCATCGACGAAATCAGTCGTGTCCGGACGCTTGCAAGGGTCTGGCCCATGAAGGCCTGGTTGATGAAATTTGAAGCTTCTTTGAGCTGGCTTTCCGAGTACTCTTGCTGCGTATAGATAATGCGATTCTGGACTTCATGATCGTCCAATACCATGATGACCAGCACTCGCTTATCCGAGAGGCCCAGAAATTCGACATGTCGCAATACGACCTGATCATGCCTCGGCAATGTCACCAACCCGGCCATATGCGTGACCTCCGACAACAGACCCGAGGCCGACTCGATCAATTCCTGTGAAGACATGTCGGGGTCGAATTTGCTTTGCAAATTCTCAAGGTCATAGCCTTTCAGCGGTTGAACCTGAATCAGGCTGTCCACAAACAGGCGATAGGCACGCGCCGTGGGAACACGCCCGGCGGAGGTATGGGGCGAGGTCACAAAACCCTGCTCCTCAAGATCCGCCATCACATGGCGGACACTCGCTGGACTTATCTGGAGCCCTGCTTGCTCGGAAAGTGTCTTCGAGCCGACAGGTTGGCCATCAGCAATGTAACGCTCCACCAGGGCCTTGATGAGTTGTCGGGCTTTTTCACTGATTTCCGGTTGGGTCGTCATCACGTACTACCGCATGTTCGTGAAACATCGCCTACTGTTATCGCATATTACAACCCATAAGAAAACATGCGCCCTGTCATTGCTAGCGAGTGCGGACTAAAGTTTAATTCAGGGTCTGGGACTAGGCCTCGACATTTATGCTGACTCATTTGCTCGTCAAGGACGTTGCGCTGGTTGATCATCTGGAACTCACGCTCGAGGCGGGAATGAGCGTGATCACCGGCGAGACCGGCGCGGGCAAATCCATTATGCTCGATGCCCTCGGCCTTGCACTCGGAGACCGCGCGGAATCGGGTCTCATCGCAAAAGGTGCCGACAAAGCAGAAATTCACGCCTCCTTCGACATTTCAGGTAACGAGTCTGCCAGGCGATGGCTGCAAAGCAGGGAACTCGATCATGCCGATGGCGAATGCATCTTGCGGCGCATCGTTACCAAAGATGGCCGTTCCCGGGGATTCATCAATGGCGCCCCCGTCACGGTCGGTGATCTCAAATCCCTTGGCGACATGTTGATCGACATACATTCCCAGCATGAACATCAGTCGCTGCTAAAAAAAGACACTCACCGTCGGCTGCTGGATGAATTCGGAAAGCAGACCGCGCTTGCGCTGAAGGTCGAAGAGCTGAGCGAGCGCTACCATTCCAACCGCAGGGCTCTCGAAGCGCTGATCGCAACGAACGATGAGCAATCATCCCGTTTGCAACTCCTGTCCTATCAGGCTGAAGAACTGGCAATATTGAACACAACCACAGAGGAAGCCGGGATTCTGGAAAGCGAACAGAAATTGCTCGCCAACGCCGAGTCAATTCTTGGGGCCTGCAGCGAAGCGACAACACTGCTCTTTGAAGGTGAAAATGACAATGCACTCGCCTTGATTTCCCGGGCATTGCAGCTGGTTTCAAGCATAGACCATGACAGAATCGGCCCCATAGTCGAAATGTTAGACAGTAGCCGTATCCAGCTACAGGAAGCCGTGAGCGACCTTACCAGATTTGGCGACGACGTGGAGCTGGACCCAAAGAGGCTGGAGGAGGTAGAAACGCGACTGACCGAGATCTACGATCTGGCCCGCAAGCATCGAATTTCCCCGACTGAAATTCCCGCACTACAGGAGAGGATCTCGTCGGAACTTCAGCAACTTGGCAATGCCGACGCCGAAATTGAACGACTGCAATCTGAAACGGAAGGGGTCAGAGCCGAATACACCGCCGCCGCTGACACTCTGTCCAGGGGTCGCGCCAAAGCCTCAAGACAACTCAAGGAGAGCGTCAGAACCCAGCTGACAGACCTGGGTATGCAGGGCGCCGTCTTTGACATCGCCCTGACCGGCAGGGAAATCCCCGGTCCCAATCCCCGCGGACACGAAGACGTCGAATTCTTGATCAGTACAAATCCAGGGGCCGCACCGCGCCCATTGAACCGGATCGCATCCGGGGGCGAACTTTCCAGGATTAGCCTTGCCATTGATGTGGTGACCGCTGATACATCCAACGTCCCAACATTGGTATTCGATGAAGTTGACGCGGGTATTGGCGGCGCCACCGCCGAGGTGGTGGGATCACTGCTGCGGGAACTGGGTACCAAGGCCCAGATCATTTGTGTCACTCATCTAGCCCAGGTTGCGGCGCAGGGCCATCAACATTTTCTGGTAACCAAAAGTAGTGACAAGAATTCGGCCCAAACCCGCATTTCACTCCTGCGTGCGAAGGACAGGGTTACGGAGATCGCAAGGATGCTGGGTGGACTCGAGGTGACCGAGCAGTCGCTGGCCCATGCAAAGGAGATGTATCAGACCGCTCAAAGATAGTCAGCGACTTGTTTTAATCGGTCTTTCAGGTCTTGGCCCGGCAGGTCGGGCACAGTCCGTACATATTGAGATTATGGTCAGTCAGTTCAAATCCCAACTGTTTGGCAATCGTCCTTTGACGTGCTTCGATCTGATCGTCACTGAATTCTTCGACACGACCACACTTGACGCAAACGATGTGGTCATGATGCTCATCTGTGGCCAGTTCGAAGACTGAGTGCCCGCCTTCGAAGTGATGCCGAACCACCAGCCCGGCCTCTTCGAACTGCGTCAACACCCGATAAACTGTCGCAAGCCCAATTTCTTCATTGTTTTGCAGAAGTCGCTTATAGACGTCCTCCGCACTCAGATGATGGACTTTTGAACTTTCAAGAATCTGCAGAATCTTAAGCCGCGGCAGAGTGATCTTCAGTCCGGCTTCTTTGAGTTCCTGGGAATCAGTTGCCATGGTTTTCAGGGGTCATTGCACGATACACTTGCGCCCTAGTATCCCGACTTTGAATCACAATTGGAAGGCAAAACTTGAGAACCGCAGTACTCCTGATCATCCTCCTTACCACTGCCGGGTGTTCGACAATTCGCTTCCCCGGCGTCCATCGAATCACCATCCAGCAAGGCAATGTCATCACCCAGGCCATGGTTGATAAACTTAAACCCGGCATGACCAAAAGCCAGGTACGCTTCGTTCTCGGCAAAGCGATCGTGGACGACTCTCTCAACCAGAATCGCTGGGACTACTATTATTCGATCCAGATTCAGGGCGGCGAGGTGATTCGTCGTAAGTTACAATTGTATTTTGTGGAAGATCGTCTCAGCTATTTTGAAGGCGACTTCATTCCGACTTCAGCTAAAGATAAGATCAGTACCGCATCAAGCTAGCCCTTACGGGCTCTCAAGCGCCTGGCCTCTTTTGGGTCTACCAGTAAAGGTCGATAGATCTCCACCCGGTCCTTGTGCCTGAGGCCCGTATCCAACGGAACAAGGTTTCCAAAGATTCCCGTCTTTGCGGTGGAGACGTCAATTTCCGGAAACCGGCCAGGAATACCTGACTTGATAATCGCATCCAGGACCGTGGCATTTCTCTTAACAACGACTTCAACCAGAACCTGGATTTCCGGCCTGGCATAGACGACTTCAACTTTAATGTCGCATTCATCCATAGCGCTGCTCGGCACGATCACAAAACGCATCCACTAATTTATCCGCCGCCATATTAAAAACCTTACCCAACGCGAAGCGCATGGCACGGCTATCGATTTCAAAAGACAGAAAAAAGTTGACCTTGCATCCAGATTCACTGACTGGCTCAAACCGCCATTGGCCATTGAGGTTTGAAAAAGGTCCTTCCACCAGACTCAAGTCAATCGAATGCGGCCGCTTGAATTCATTGCGCGTGGTAAAACTTTGCTTCAGCCCCCCTCGATGGATCTCGAGGCGTGCCACCATCACCCTATCGTTCAAGTCAAGCAACGTGGCGGAAGCACACCAGGGCAGAAAGTGCGGATACTCCTCAACATCGTTGACGATATCGAACATTTGCGCGGGGGTATGAGGAACCAGCACAGAACGATTAACTTGTGTCATGTCTGCCCCGATACAAGCCCGAAGCCAGCCTTAAACAAACGTCATGATGAATACGATGAAAACCGCGGTCGGCGCAACGAATCGAACCAGGAACTGCCAGATCGCAAATTGCGTATCGGGCAAATTCATTTCATCGCGTCGAATCAACTTGTCGAGTCCCCAGCCCGCAAAAATCGCGATGAACAATCCACCCAACGGCAACATAATATTGTTCGAAACATAATCCATCGTACCGAAAAACGTCATACTGCCAAACAGCGTCACCTCTGACCAGACGTTAAACGACATGGCGCTGCCAAGCCCGACAAACCAGGCGACACCGCCGACGATGGCAGCCGCCTTCTTTCGTGGTACATAAAGTCGTTCGATGAGCCAGGCCACCGCCGGTTCAACCAGCGAAATTGATGAGGTAATCGCTGCGAAGGTGACCAGCAGGAAGAATGCCGTACCAAAAATTTGCCCGCCGGCCATTTGCCCAAATGCCAGCGGCAGGGTGATAAACATCAGTCCGGGTCCGGAAGAGCTTTCAAGCCCATTGGCGAAAACGAGCGGAAAAATCACCATGCCTGACAGTAGCGCAACCGTCGTATCGAGTAGCGCAATCGTCGTCGCCGTGCCCAGGATCGAAGCTTCTTTGGGCATGTAGGCACCATAGGTCATGATAGCGGCCATACCCAGACTGAGGGTGAAAAATGCCTGTCCCATCGCCGCCAGGATACTGTTCCAGGTCAATTTTTCGATGTCGAATGAGAACAGGAACGACAGGCCTTCTGCAAAATGGCCGGAAGTCATTGCGTAACCAACCAAAACAAGCAACAGCAGGAACAACGCTGGCATGAGGTACTTGACGGTTTTTTCCAGACCCTCCCCGACACCACGGGCCACGATCACAATCGTTAGCAACATGAATGCCGTTTGCCAACCGACGACCTCCCAGACATTGCCGGTAAACTCCGCAAAGGTGGTTGTCGCAACTTCGGCGCTCGCCCCTACAAAGGTACCGTCTGCGCTGGATACCACGTACGCCATAGCCCAGCCGGCAATAACCCCATAAAACGACAAAATCATGAAACCTGCCAGGGCACCCATCCAGCCAATCAGTTGCCAAAGCGGACTGGCACTGGACCTGGCTGCAAGATCCCGCATTGTATGAATCGGACTCTGCCGACCGGCTCGACCCAGGAGGATTTCAGCGGTCATAATCGGTATACCGATCAGGCCAATACAAAGCAGGTATACAAGCACAAACGCACCACCGCCATTTTCACCAGCAATATAAGGAAATCGCCAGATATTCCCGAGCCCAACCGCCGAGCCAGCGGCCGCCAGAATGAACATCAATCGTGAAGACCACATGCCGTGCATTGAGGCTGCTGCCATACTGATTCCTTCCCGCAGGAGTTGTTATAAGAGCTTCACTGCATTTTCAGTGATTTACAGGTCCGCCTCAACCTGTACTTTCTCTCGTTGCCACCTATAATGGCGCCCCCACGGTAAGTGAATATGGCGAAGAAAACTTCAAAATTCAGCCCCGGCACGATTGCGCTCAACAAAAAGGCAAAATTTGAGTATCTCTTGCATGAGCGATTCGAGGCCGGTATCGAACTGACAGGCTGGGAAGTCAAGGCACTGCGTGCCGGACGCGCCCAGCTGACGGATACTTATGTTCTGTTGAAAGACGGCGAGGCCTTCCTGCTGGGTTGTAACATCACGCCGTTGTCCAGCGCCTCAAGCCATGTGTTAGCTGATCCACAGAGGACTCGAAAACTATTGTTGCACAAGCGAGAAATTGCAAAGTTAATTGGCGCAACTGGCCAGAAGGGCCAAACCTGTATACCTCTTGCGCTCTACTGGAAAGGCCATAAAGTGAAATGCGAAATTGCTCTGGCAACTGGCAAAAAGACACATGACAAACGCGCTTCCATCAAGGAGCGAGACTGGAATCGAGATAAGGCGCGGGTATTAAAGGCCGACAATTGAAAATCGCCATCTGGCTCGAAGCCTCGGTCAATCAGAGGTAGTATCGAGTCATCGACAAAGCTTTGGAGAGCACCATGCGTAAACTTCTGTTCTTGCCCTTCCTCCTCGTACTTGCGGCAAACAACTCCAGCGCCGATGTATTGATTCAGTGCGACCGGCTGATCAATGGAAAATCCGGGTCCATAGCCGGACGCCACACGATCCTGGTCAATGGCACAAAGATCAAGTCCGTCCATCCGGGCGAGGCTACCCCCGGTCAAGGCGACACCCTGATCATTCTACAGGACGCAACCTGCATGCCTGGTTTGATTGATGCGCATGTCCACATGGATCATCAACAGAGTCCGGATCGATTCGTAGAGAGGTTTCGCCTGGATCCAACCGATAAGGCTTTTGCGTCGGTACGTTATGCCGAGCGCACTCTCATGGCAGGGTTCACCACGGTTCGTGACCTGGGGACGTCCGATGGCATTGCGATCTCGATGCGCAACGCGATCAATAAGGGCCATATTCCGGGCCCACGTATCTACACCGCCGGTAAAAGCCTTGCCACCACCGGTGGTCATGCGGATCCCACCAACGGTGTAAATCGCAGCCTGCGGGGCGATCCCGGGCCCGCCGACGGTGTCATCAACAGTGTAGCGGATGCAAAAAAAGCCGTGCGCCAGCGGTACAAGGAAGGTTCTGACCTGATCAAAATCACCGCAACGGGTGGCGTATTGAGCGAGGCCGCGAGCGGCGAGAATCCACAATTTACCGACGATGAGCTGGCCGCCATCATCAGCATTGCCCGTGACTACAATTTCAAGGTCGCAGCTCATGCCCATGGTGCAGATGGTATGAAACGGGCGATCGAGGCAGGAGTCGACTCAATCGAACATGGAACCTACATGGACAAGGAGGCAATGCGACTGATGAAGAAGCATGGCACTACCTATGTACCAACGATCATGGCAGGGAAATTCGTTGCGGAGAAGGCTGACATAGACGGCTACTTTTCTGAAGTCGTTCGCCCCAAAGCTAGCGCTATTGGTCCACTGATACAGCAGACTTTTGCCGATGCTTACCAGGCAGGCGTTAAAATTGCATTTGGTACCGACACAGGCGTATCCGCGCATGGTGATAATTGGCAGGAGTTTATCTATATGGTTGAGGCAGGGATGCCGGCGATGGAAGCCATTCAATCCGCAACCATAGGTGGCGCGACCTTGCTGGGCATCGACGGCAAACTCGGCACCCTTGAGTCGGGCAAGCTTGCCGACATAGTCGCGGTTGGTGGCAATCCACTGGACGATATCAGCGCCATGGGGAACATGCGATTTGTGATGAAAGATGGCAAGGTCTACAAATCACCCTGACCCAGGACCATGGCTAGAGCGTATCAAGTGCCCGCTTCAAATCAGCGAGTCGAACAGGTTTGGCCAGCACTTGAGATATTCCCGGTACCCCTTCCCCTTCCCCTTCCCCTTCCGGCAATGCGGCTTCGCCACATCCCCTGTATGCCCCAATACCTCGATGTATTGTTCAGCGAGGTTACGAACTTCGGGGTCATCGTCGACCCAAAGAATCGTATACGTGCGCGTCTCATAATGATACGTACCGCCATGGGCAATCGCCTCATCATAGCGTGACCACACATACTCCAACTGGGGAGAAAACTGTACGCGCGGCCACTTCTGACATTAGAATTGGCGCTTTTGTTTATGGGCTGGCACTGAGCGCCGACGCTCACAATCCGGAATCGATACCAATCCATGTCAGAGCCAAATCCCGTAACAGCCAGACTCGTGGAAGGCCCCGTTGGCCGCGGTCTGATGCGTTTGACGGCGCCAATGATCCTGGGTATTTCCAGTAACCTCCTGGCTGGCCTGCTTGAAGCATTTTACCTCGGCCAAATCGGGACGCTGACGCTTGCAGCCTACAGCTTTACGTTCCCCGTCGTCGGCGCGCTTATGTCGCTTTCACTGGGTACATCTATTGGCATCTCTTCTGTGCTCGCCCGGACGGTTGGACAAGGTGACCAGGCAAGGGTCCGGCGACTTGCCAGTGATGGCATCACACTCACTGCCCTGATCATGATTACGGTTTCAGTGATCGGTTGGATTACCATCGATCCCTTGTTTGTTGCCCTTGGTGCAGACGAGACCACCCTGCCCCTGATTCATGACTATATGGCAGTGTGGTACTTCTCTCTCGTCTTTATGTCGATTCCGTCTGTCGGTGCCAACGCATTACGGGCAACCGGCGATGCCAGTATTTCCGGAACCATTATGGTAGGGGGCGCTGTTTTGCAGATGGTGATCGGGCCCTTTTTGATCTTTGGCCTGCTGGGCTTGCCTGCCATGGGTTTGATGGGGGCAGCTATCGCCAATCTGGTGGCTCGCCTGGTCCTGTTCGGCGCCACCATGTATGTACTGCACTTCCGTGAACACCTGCTGGACTTCCATGCCCTGTCCGCTCAGAAAATCATGCACTCCTGGCGCCTCATTCTCGCGGTCAGCATTCCGGCAACCGCCACCAACCTGATCGGGCCTGTCTCTACCGCGATTATCGTCAGCCTCCTCGCAGGCTATAGCCAGGAAACAGTCGCGGGTTTTGGCATTGCCTCCCGCATAGAAGGCCTGTTTGTTATCCCCCTGTTTGCCTTGTCAGCAAGTATAGGGCCTTTTGTCGGTCAAAATTGGGGAAAGGAAGAATACGCTCGTGCCAACAAAGCCATGATGTTGTCATTTTACTATTCGATAGCGTGGGGATTGCTGGTAGCAGTATTGCTGTTTACAACCCGCGATCAAATAGCGTCTCAATTCAACCAGAATGCGGAAGTGATACGTGCCGCTGCCTTGTACTTATCTATCGTGCCAATCAGCTATGGCAGCTGGGGGGTCCTGATGATGTCGAGTGCCATTTTTAACTCTCTCGGTAAACCGATTTCCGCCACCATCATGTCAATTATTCGTATGCTGGTCATCTACATACCGCTGGCATTTGCCGGCAAGGCACTATTCGGCTTGCCCGGCATTTTCGCCGCAGCCTGCATCTCCAATATTGCCGTGGGTGTCATAGGTTTTGTATGGAATCGCAATACCTTCGTGCCAATAATGGCTGGCGCAGGCCGCTGACGCTACAACATCTGGATAACCGCATTCACTGCCATGACAACCAGCGACAAAGTACCCAGGGCAAACAGCATGAATCGATAGGCGACCCTGTTGATGGTGGCATGGACGATGCTGTGAGCGACCCGCAACCCCATGTAGGTCCACGCCAACACCAGGTTCATACCATCACCGAGTCCGGCAATTGCCAGAGCGAGCGCAAGGGCATAGAAAATCGTGGGTTGTTCCATCAGGTGGTTATAGTTGTCGGCTTTCCACTGCACCCCGGGTGGCAATTTTTCAGCTAATTCGGCCGTTCTCTCGGCAGCTTGTATGTCCAGGTGCGCCGCATTCATCGCAGGCACCCTGGTCACCACCATCCACGCTTGCATTATGAGCGTCCAGATGACCAGTGCAACCACTGGCAGTAGAATCGGACTGGCGCCCAACGCTTCATTCATCAAGTCCATCAGGGATCTCCTTCTTATTGGTTTTGTTCATCCAGTATTGGCGCTATTAGCCGGAACTGCAATCATTTCTATTGCGGCAGCTGTGTGCCCCGCCTGTATAATGCAAGCCTCATTCAAACCACGATCCCTGAATGTCTGAGAAAGCGGAAATTCCCGTCAGTCTTCTGGACCTATCCAGAAGCACGCCCCTTATTGAAGCCTGGTTCGAGATCGTTCATTTGAAACAGTTGTATCGAAAGGGCTGGCTCGTACGTGGGGTGGCCGCGGCAGACTGCGAAACGGTCGCCGAGCACACGTTTGGCAACGCTCTATTGTGCCTGTTGCTGCTCAAACAGCACCCGAATCTGGACCCGCTGCGGGTGCTCAAACTGGCGCTGATTCACGACATCGGTGAAGCCTATGTCGGGGACATCACACCCCACGACAACATCGAGCCGGACGAAAAGGTTCGACTGGAATCGGAAGCGGTGACAAAAATCTTTGGCAAATTACCAGGAGGCGAGGCATTGATCGCGGACTGGCATGAGTATGAAGCACAAGAGACGCCGGAAGCCAGGTTTGTAAAGCAAATTGATCGGCTCGAGCTGGCCATGCAAGCCAGTGTCTACGAGCACCAGGGCAAGGTCGAAGCCAGTGAGTTTCGCGCCTCTGCCGCACGCCATGTCACCAGTGACATTCTGAAAGCAGAGCTTGCTGCCCTTAATCGGCTGATGACTTTTATCCGGCCACCTGAGAAAGACTGATTGCTCCTGCTTATAGTGCATTAAACGTCGATAGTGCATTAAACGTCGACAATTGTGCGTTTAAGAACGTGGAACATTAGCCAGCAGTGCTGGCGGGTTCACACGCTCAACATGCACCAGGATGCGTTCAAGCCAGGTGTCCAGCAAATCGGTACCACGTCCTTCGCCCAGCTCGAGAAAGTCCTGAAATTGTGCCGGCACCAGTCGATGCAATAAGATGAGCAGGCTCACATCGTAGTCCCACTGCAAGGCGTCACGTGAAATGTGGACGCCTCGCTTTGCAAGTTCGCCGCGATAATACTCGATGAGTTCGTCTGTTCTGCCAGATGAAACATTCACGCCTACCGCAGCCGATAGAAAATAGGCAAGATCAATTCCACCAGCGCCTACGCCCAGGGTCTGCCAGTCAAACAGCACCACGTCACCGGTATGATCATCAAAACACAGATTGTCCAGCCGAAAGTCACCATGTATGAGGGTCGACGGACGATTCGCCAAAGCCTTCATCATGGTGAGATAGTTTGACTCAAGCCAATCGATCAGATCGATCGTGTGGGCCGTCAACGTCTCTGCGTGCTGACGCTTGAATTGATCGATGGCACGCAGGAACAACATATGCGTTGGCTTGGCAATATAGCGGATCGGCACCAGCCATTTGAACTCACTCAGCTTTTGGCTTTGCCAGAACTGTGAGTGCATTTGCGCCATCGTTTCCAGGACTCTTCGGGATTCATCGAAGGAACACCCCGACACCTGATCGCCGATGCGAAAATGTCCCAGATGTTCGATCATCAAAATATAGTGCCAGTTGCTGTTCCGGTTTATCCAGTTACCAAAAGGCAGCAACATGCGAATCATCCAGATTGGCAGGCTGTCCATCAGCTTGAGTGCCTTTAATCCTGTCTCCGGCTCCGTCGTCGCATCCATGGCGCTATAAAAGTGCTTTGGGGTACGAATACCAAGGATCGGTTGTAGTTCCCGGTAAAACCGAATTTCGCGCTCATAGACACCAAGGGTCTGGCCGATCTGGCGATTTTTCGTGGCCGTGGGGATTTTCATTATAACGGACTGGGAAGAGCTGCCTGCGTCGCTGTCCGATGAGAAGGTTGCATGCAAGTCCACCACCTCTCCCATAAAACCCGCGCCCTCACCAATCACACGACTGTCGAACCCAATAACCCTACCATGGCGCAATATGCCAGCATCAAGGAAAGCGGCAGTCAGGTACTCAGCGCTGATGTCCGAAAGAGACCGCGGTTTCGATTCGTCAGATGACATAGCCAATGTCTGTGTCACTCACCTGCTTGTTGTAACAGCAATACCCGTATTTTCTGTAGTAAGCGTGCCAGTCAGATACTGGTGCAGCTGCCAGCGATCCATATCGTTACCGGGATGAAGCTGATAGTGTAGATGATGGTGTAGCTAATAGTGTAGCTAATAGTGTAGCTGATTGTTGCCAGAAGGCTCACGATGCTAACGCATCTTATCGGCCAGTTGCTCCAGCCGCTGATTCGCGTAGGTCATCATCTCTCTGTCCTGGTCGGTACCGGGTATATCCGAATTGAACGCACGCTGGAATTGGGTCCACTCCACCGCCCGCGTGGCCGTATCGCGGTTTTTTGTATCCTTTGCCTTTATGTCCGAGAAAGCCTCTCGCATGGCGGAAAGGCGTGCGTCCCATGTCGCCTGCATGGTATTTTGTTGCGCAAGGGTGTTGCTTGCCAGCAATACGCAAACGATCAGTGAGCATTTTCGGATCAAATCAGACTCCTGTATGTGGATCAAACCCGGTTGATGACCGAAGATTTGACCGCATCCATTGATAAACGTTTCTGCCCGTGAATCCTGCCAACACAATCTAACCCGCGTCCTGATCCGCGTCGACAGATCCTTTATCATCGGCGCCATCCCGTAACCGCCTGGCGCTGGCGGGCCTGACATCGGCGATATGCAACAAGATGGCCGCGGATTCCGTCATCATCGTGCCGTCATCCAGAATCAGGGTCGGGATCTGGTCTTGTCACCCTGCATTATAGACCGGGGCTCCCGACAGGGTGGTGTCAGTAGAGATTCGCGCGCCTGACCCCTGTTTTCTGCGTAATTGAGGTATTGGATGAATATTTCTGGTGCGCGGGTTGAATTTCCTGGCAGAAACACCATCCAAGATAGCGTATAGTTGGAATCTCATAAATAGGGGGCGATCTGGATTCGACGCCGGTATTAAAGCTCCACGGTGCATGCCGAGAGGGTAGTAACTCTCGTAAATCAATTGCTGCAACTACTTATAGTTGCCAACGACGAAACTTACGCATTAGCTGCCTAAACACTTTTTAAGAGTTTAGTTTAGCTTGCCCCGGGGAGGATGTGCCTATGTATCCAAACCGGGGGCGCATGACTCATAGGATCGCTGTGATGCCTCGCTTGTGGCTAAGCAGTTAAGAACAAAGCAAGCTCGCCTTGCCCCCCTGTTCGTCGGGAACGGTAAGGTCAAACTATAGACGCGACTAAGCATGTAGATCCGGGAACCGAAAGCTGACGGACGCGGGTTCAATTCCCGCCGCCTCCACCAATCAAAGGTTTCAAGTCAACCCAGAAAAGCCAAGAAAGCCCGTATATCCTAGTGATTACGGGCTTTTTTAATGCCTATAGCGTCCACTGACTATCCAGGCAATCCAGCTTTTATAGTAGTACGCATAGTAGTATCATGCTGAAAACCCTTTGATCGGTACTACTAAAATGGCCCGTACTACCAAACCCCTGACCAATACGGAAATCAGCAACGCCAAGCCCAGGAACAAGGTATATACCCTGTCTGATGGTGGCGGCCTACAACTGCGCATAATGCCCAATGGCTCCAAAACCTGGCTGCTGGACTACTACAGGCCCTATACCAAAGCCCGCACCTGTATCAGCTTTGGTGCCTTCCCAGCCCTTTCCCTGGCTGCTGCCCGCAGCAAGCGTGATGAGGCGAAAGCTCTCCTGGCGCAAGGGATAGACCCCAAAGAGCACCGGGAAGAGGAGAATCTGAAGAACGAGGCCGCACACAGCAACACCCTGAAGAATGTGGCCCAGCAATGGCTGGAAATCAAGAAAACCAAGGTAACTCCCGATCATGCTGAAGACTCCTGGCGGTCACTGGAGCTGCATGTATTTCCCACCCTTGGGAATAACCCCATCCATAAAATAACCGCTATCAAGGCAATAGATACGCTCAAACCCATCGCCGCCAAGGGTAGCCTCGAAACCGTCAAGCGGCTTTGTCAGCGCCTGAATGAAATTATGACCTTTGCCGCCAATACCGGCCTTGTCAGCGCCAACCCGTTGACCGGCATCGGCAAAGCCTTCCATCCTCCCGGCAAACAGCATCAGCCTACAATTACCCCCGGCCAGCTTCCCTCATTGATGCGAACCTTGGCCAATGCCAGCATCAGGCGCACTACTCGCTGCCTGATAGAGTGGCAACTTCATACCATGGTGCGCCCAGGCGAAGCAGCAGGAACAAGCTGGGATGAAATCGACTTTGATAAGAAACTCTGGACGATCCCCGCAGACAGGATGAAGCAAAAACGGCCTCATGTAGTCCCGCTATCCCCCCAGGCACTTCAATTGCTGGAACTGATGAAACCCATCAGCGGCAGAAGCGAATTCGTCTTTCCCTCGGACAGAAACCCCAGAAGCCATACTCATCCCCAGACAGCCAATATGGCGTTGAAAAGGATGGGGTTTGAAAAGCAACTGGTTGCCCATGGCTTGAGGGCACTTGCCAGCACGACGTTGAACGAGCAAGGCTTCGATCCTGAAATCATTGAAGCCGCCCTTGCACATATAGGAAAAAATGAGGTCCGCAATGCCTACAACCGCGCCCAGTATATTGAGCGCCGCATCCCCCTGATGAAGTGGTGGAGCCAACATATCGAAAATGCTGCCACAGGTAACATAAGTCTATCTAGCCGGAGAGGAGTCGAATTAGTTGGATAAGTTAATGAAATAACTATCTTATAGAATCATAATGTAACAAGGCATTTACGATTCGATCGAGAAGAGGTTTAAATCCATTGAAATTAATACTTTTTTTCTGTGCTTTCACTACCCTCTTAGAGAATACCTCTTTACTTAAATCCACATCAGCATTTCGCTTATCAACCGTATTAAAACACTTTCCGTTGTAATCTATTAGCCTAGCAGCACTATCAAACAAATCTTCTATTGCGGCTTCTTTTGCCCCTCCAAGCGGAACTAATACTATATATAAATTTTTCACAACATGTATAAAATCGGCGTTTTCGTAATCATCCTTCTTTAATGTAGTAGGAAAGCAAGTAGTCGTAGGAATCTTATTTAGCTGTTTTTTTATAACAGAAAATCCTGAGTCATTATCCAATACAATTATCACTGGCTTTTCAGGTATTGGGGCCTTGTAATAAATATATTTCTTATCAAACTTATAAATAAATTGACTCAGATAATCTGTACCACCAGCTAATTCCAAAAGAAATTCAGTTCGTTCCGAATACTCTATAAAACGTAGAAGTAACTCATATTCATTAGATGGATTTTTAACAATGCCCAATGTCGGATAACTAGCTACCAACAGCCTAATTGCTGATTTAATATAGACATTATCAGTTTTTCCCTCACAGAGAATGGCTGGTTTTGTATTTCCGTAAAACAACCTGTAATACAAAAATCTGCTAAATGTCTTCTCTCTCCCGCTATGCAGGGCACTGGTATTCTTGCCATGGTTTGCTAATGCATAGATACGATTCTGATGAGGCTTATCCCTAAGCCGATTGTATTTATCCACATAGTCAATAAAGTTTAATTGCCCTTCCAACACATTTATATTACCAGGCTGAGGGCCTGCTGCTGTATTTTTAAAAAAAGACCCTGTCACAAACAAACTATGGCATTGAGATTTAATAGTTCTCCAATATTCCCTTTTCGTATTTGGTTTTGTATTTACAATCAAGCCGGTTACATCTTGCCTCGAATCTTTGTACTGAATTCTCGTTTTAGCTTGATTAATTGAAAATCCTGACCGCCCAATTTCACTTTTCAATTTTTTCCCGACTATATAAGTCCCTTTTTTCTCTGCCATTATTTGAGCAGGGAATACTGACTCTCTAGTAGAGAATGTAATATCGTCTGCATATCTCGTGTAGACGCATGAATATTTTTTGGCCAATGCAGCCAGTTTAATATCTAAAGAATGAGTTATTAGATTTGTTATGACAGGTGAACACGGACTTCCTTGAGGCAATTTGTTTTGATGACAAGCGATTTGTGCAATGACAGTCGCAATGTGTGGATCTAAATTAAAATTGGAATTTTTAATAAAAAATCCCCTAACACGACCAAAGTTAAAACCACCAAAAAAATCTTCTAAATCCATATTGAGAACATTTCTTTTATGCAAATGCATCACCGCATTTGTAATGATGGATCTATCCCTTACAAATCCATGGGACAAAGTTGATTTATATGTTCCTCTAACCAACTTTGACTTATTAATTTCATCCACACAATCAAGCAACAGATGCGAAAGACATGATTGCAAGGATTTTAAATTAGTAGTTGGTGCAGAAATCGCGCGTGTTCCACCACTTTTTTTGGGAATATTAAAAGTAGTGTATTGATTAGCTGGTTTTATTATATATAGGGTATGGGTAAGAAAAGAGGTTTTCACACCTAACAAAGAGGCCAATTGTTTTTTTGTTGTAGCTATTTTCAGGCCATTTAATTTACTCATATCAATCCATGATGAAATTTAAAAAGTGGCTTATGGGCACTCTTACGCTAACGCAGAGTGAGGCAGGCAGAAGCAAGGCAATCACTCATAGGGCAATCCTTCCGGACATTGTTTCCACTGGTCGCGATACGCAACCCAAAATCTGCCCATAAGCCGATTATTAAGTTATCAATTTTCTGGCACGCAGACAACTTCTATAGCGTTTTTAAACCTTTACCAAGGCTTACATCTCTTACTCCGAACACGTTTGAAATCACATAACACTTAATAATTTCATCTCTCTTGCAATTGCTTTAGCCATCTCATCAATCTGAACATTTTCTTCAACTTTACTCGAAAATTTAAGAAATCTTAAAATTTCCGCTTGTCTGCTCTCTTGAACCTCTCCATAGCTGTAAAACGTGGTCAGCACTCCTTCATGGCCCAAATTCTGACTCCATGCTTTGAATTCTTCAGGGCTTTGACACACTGTTTGACCCAGTTGTACCAGCGTATTACGGAAGCTGTGAGGATTGAAGTAAGGTAGTCCTGCCAATTCAAAGGATTCAGCGAATATCTTTCTGATGGCTGTCGCGTTGCTCCAGTGCTCTCGCTTGACACCTGCCGCCTCGAATACCCTTGAATCTCCCCTTATCACAGAAGTCTTGGGAAACAGCGGGTCATCATTGCCAAATAGTAATTCGCCCTTCAGATAAATCACCCAGTCATGCACTATGCGCTTAATATCCTCCCCCACTGGAAAGAAATACGTAGTGAATGTTTTGCTGGCTTTGGTTTTCACTTCTCGAGCATCCTGAAAGACGCTACCGGCTACCAGATCAATATGCTTTATCTTAAAGGAAGCAATCGCGCTATCCCTGGCACCTGTCAAAATTGCAAAGGCAATAAGCGCTTTGTTCCTTTTCTCAATGACACCATTATCAGGCATCGTCGTAAGTACACGCCTTATCTGTTCAAAGGTCGGCACAGGTTTATTTCGTCTTGCTATAGCAATCCGGGAATCCTTTCCAGAAAGGTTGAAATATTCGGTTTCTGTATAGCTAATCCGCGACTTATAGCCGGTTTGCATCGCCAGCCACTGAAAGAAAGCCTTGAGATTCCTTAAAGTACTGTTCATGGTGGCTTTACTCAAAGGCTTCCCTGTATTTTCATTCCTGTGCTTGAGTAGGAATGACTTGAATCCGACAGCCTGTTCAAAGTGAAAAGCCTTAAAATTCCGCCATTTTGTATATTCTTCAAAGCGGCTTATAGCTTTCGCCACAGCATCGACTGAAGAGTCATCCTGCCGCTTGGCTTCTTTAAGGAAAATGAAATATTTACGCTTCATTCGTTCATTATCGGGATGGTACTTAGACATAATTAAAACCCTCTATTTAAAGTCACTGTTTACGGGGAGTTCACCCCTCTTGTTTATATGTTCCTGTGACTTCGGGATACAAACGTCCAGTTCCTGCTTTATCTTGTCCAGACTGGCCATACTGGCATAACGATTCATCACCCCATCACAGTCGGGACATAACCCCATCAGCCGCCCACTAGTGTCAGTTTCAGGGCAAAAATCAACCATATTGCCTACCGGTCTCCTAGGTTCCCGACACCGCATACAGTACATCTCGAAAACTCTGCATTTTCTCTTCCGTGACTTTCTCTTTACTTGCAGGTACTGGCGAAGTTCTATACCCAGAATCAAGGCGGGACGCTTTTCATCACAGACGGGCAATCCATCCTTGATCCAGCATCTGACTGTGTTCTTGTGGATGGCAAGAAGAGTTGCCGCTTCTTCAACAGTATAGTTTCGATGGATTTTCACCAGATTAGGATTTAATCGTTTTGGCATGAGTTCACCACCCGGCTTGTTTCGATCTTCTCCGCCAGCCAGTTTTCGATATCAACTTCTACCCAGCCAACCGCTCGACCACCCAGCGACACCGGTCTTGGAAATTCATTGTTGGCCATTCTCAGATAGATACTGCTGCGAGAAAGCCCGGTGCGCGCCTTAACCTCAGGAAGCCTTAAAATTGTGTGTGACATAATGAAACCTCTTTAGTCCAGTTAGGAAATTGAGGCTTGAGCGTAGATGGGCAAAATGGGCGAACACAGAGTTGAAAACGTCGCCGGGAATCAGATTGATTGCTTTGAAATCAGATAGTTATAAAGTGCAAAGCGGTAGCTGACACGCAGCAAAGATTTTATCAGATTCATAAAAATCAGATGGTTAGCTTGGGCAGAATTTTTCCGCCCAACTAATTTCAGGGAAGCCGTTTTCGGATGGTTTCAGAACTCTTACCTTTAGCAATATCCAGGCGAGCTATCTTGTGTGCATACCAGGTTTTTGGCCTGTTCGGATGCTCTTTAATTAACTTGGCATAAGCATCAAGCCAATCCTGATACATGGCCTGGGTTTGCTGCTTTCTGCTTTCTCTGCGATCAGTGCTTGGCGTATAGGCTTTGCCGGATGCTTCCGGTTCTTTGGCCAGCATGGCCTTAATTCTCAATTTATCCAGGTTTATCTCACCACCACTGACAAACAATACTTCATTTAGCAGAACCCTCTGCTGGTTTATTTCCAGTGAAAGTGGGGATGGCAGCAGGGAAACCCAGCGCCTGCCCTTGGAGCCTGGCATCATGCCTAATCGTAGAACTCCTGCTTCAGTCACTTGAACCTGATCTGGCTCCAGCCCTAGTTGCCGAGCCATAAACCGTGCCAGCATGCGCGTATCGGAAGCCCACTGCTGCAACCGCTCCAACTGCACCGGTACCCGCCCCATTTCAGCCTGCTTGTGGGGGACTTCACATACTACAAAAGCTCTCATCCTGTCAGTGCCCTGTCCCTGCAGCACAACATCGGTATAACAACGCTCCTCACAGCCCACACACTCAATCATATTCGCCGAAGAGGCAGGTTGTATCAGGCCATAACCCAGAAATGCCTCAGTGGCGCTCTGTCCCCATCCCTGCACTTCATCATAGTGCAACTGCGCTCTGCCTTTACCGGCTTCCAGGGCAGCCAGAAGCCTGCCAAGGGCTATATCCAACTGGGCGCTTTCAGGCTGCACTTTCAAGGCGAGGCTCGATGCCTGATGCTGCCAGCATATTCCGGATACGCAAATCCAGGCCATCATTGTTCAAGGCGCAGGAGTTCGGATAGGTGATATTGAAAGTCCGGGTTTTGGCCCGCTTACCTTCCTGAGCCTCAAATGTGACCTTTACGCCAAGCTGGGTGATGAAGTGAGGCGGTAGGTTCAGGCTGTCTCGAAGATCATATACAGCCTTGGGGTTATGCTGGGTATCAGCCTCCAGGGTTATACGACGATTTTTGCCATGTTTGAGGGTCAGCCTCATACGTTTTACCTCAACACTGGCAATGCCAGATTCAGGCGCAATGGTGAAATTGAAGTTTTTGTCTTCCAGCGGAGCCAGATCATAAACGCGCTTATCAATCGTGCCGTCCGGCAATGCCTCCAACTTCAGAATGCTTCCAGAAAATATACGCTGAAGCTCCGGCACAGCCTTGGTATTTCTGGGAGCATATATATCCAACGAGCCTTCAGCTTCACAGTACACAAATATGATTTCAAAAGCCGGATGATGCGCCAGTGTTTTCAAAGTGTTGCTCACCCATTCCACCCCCAGCTGGGCAAAATCCTCAGGGTAGGCGAAGAAATATTCACGATCATGGCGACGGTAAGGTTCCACCTTGCAATTCTTGCCTCGGCCTTCCTTGCTGAACAGATGGCTGATAGCGGAAGCCAGAGCCTGGATATCATCTTCTTCGACACAAGGAGGCAAAGAAGGTAAATCATTACGTTTTTTCCAGTAGGAAGGACTGACATTATCCGCATGCAGAAACATGGTTGCACCACGCCAGTAATCCGGTTTTTTCATTAAAGCCCACATTACCTTTGCATGATGGCCTTCAATTTTGGCAATTTCATCAGCGAAGCCCTCATCCCCATGAAATGCTGCTTCGTCCACCAGAGCAGCTATACCACCATCACAGGCCAGCGCATGCACATCCTGAAATTGAGCCTCAATCTCTGCCTGCTGGGAATCATCTAGCTGCATGAAGGCATCAAGGATTGGTTCAACCTCCGATGGCTTGAGTTTTTCCCAGTCGATATTCAGTGAAATTCCCTTGGAAGAGAAATAATCCGATAACAAGGGGCGAGGAACCCGACGAAAGAACTGAAGGTGGGAGTACTGGCTAGCCATAATCACTGATCCTGTTTTGCTGTAGCGCCGACACCGGTATACTTTCGGACATGCTGGCACGTCACAGGTATTATGCAGAGGTTTTTTGGCATATCAAAGTAAACTGCTGAATCCGCCCAACTGGCGACAGCACCCACACAAGAAGATAAGCGAGTATTACTGAATGCCTGCACTCCACTGGCAATAGATGATTAGATTACCGTACCCCATCTCGATTAATTCCAATCGGATGTAGAGCTGATAGCAACTCAAACGTATTTAAACAGGAAAACAGAATGACAAGCACCCAACAACGTGCGGCATTGCAACGCCAGATCTGGGCTATCGCCAATGACGTACGCGGCTCGGTCGATGGCTGGGACTTCAAGCAGTATGTACTGGGCACCCTTTTTTACCGCTTTATCAGCGAAAACTTTGCCAGCTATATCGAAGCCGGTGATGACAGCATTAACTACGCAGAGCTGCCTGATAGTGTTATCACGCCAGAGATTAAAGACGACGCTATCAAAACCAAGGGTTACTTCATCTACCCGAGCCAGCTGTTTGCCACTATCGCCAAAGGCGCCAATAGTAACGAAAGCCTGAACACCGATCTGGCGGCCATCTTTGGCGCCATCGAAACCTCCGCCAATGGCTACCCCTCGGAGGGCGACATAAAGGGCCTGTTTGCCGATTTCGACACCACCAGCAACCGCCTCGGTAATACCGTGAAGGACAAAAACACCCGCTTGGCCGCCGTGCTCAAGGGTGTGGCCGGACTGGATTTTGCTGATTCTGGGGGTAACGGATTTGAAGGCAATCACATCGACCTGTTTGGCGATGCCTACGAATTCCTGATCTCCAACTATGCCGCCAACGCTGGCAAATCCGGTGGCGAGTTTTTCACCCCGCAGCATGTGTCGAAGCTGATTGCCCGGCTGGCCATGCACAAACAAAAAGCCGTCAACAAGATTTACGACCCCGCCTGCGGTTCGGGTTCGCTGCTGCTGCAAGCCAAAAAGCATTTCGACGCCCACATTATTGAAGAGGGCTTCTTTGGCCAGGAGATCAACCACACCACCTACAACCTGGCGCGCATGAACATGTTTCTGCACAACATCAACTACGACAAGTTCAATATCCTGCTAGGTAACACCCTGATCGAACCACATTTTGGCGATGACAAGCCCTTCGACGCGATCGTCTCCAACCCGCCCTACTCGGTGAAATGGATTGGCAGCGACGACCCCACCTTGATCAACGATGATCGCTTTGCCCCGGCCGGGGTGCTGGCACCTAAATCCAAGGCCGACTTTGCCTTTGTGCTGCACGCGCTCAGTTATCTTTCCAGCAAAGGCCGCGCCGCCATTGTCTGCTTCCCCGGCATTTTTTACCGTGGCGGCGCCGAACAGAAAATCCGCCAGTACCTAGTGGACAACAACTACGTAGAAACCGTGATCGCGCTGGCCCCCAACCTGTTTTTCGGTACCACCATCGCGGTGACTATTCTGGTGCTGTCCAAACACAAAACCGACACCACCACCCAGTTTATTGATGCCAGCGGAGAGGCGTATTTCAAAAGAGAAACGAATACTAACATCCTGACCGACAAGCACATCGAAGACATCATGCAGGCCTTCGATAGTAAGGAAAACATCGAGCACTTTGCCCGGTCCGTGCCATTTGAAGATATCGCCGCCAACGACTACAACCTGTCGGTGAGCAGCTATGTCGAGGCCAAAGACACCCGCGAGCAAGTGGACGTTGCTCAGCTCAATGCCGAGTTGAAAACCACTGTGGCAAGAATCGACCAGCTGCGCGCGGAGATTGATGCCATCGTGGCCGAGATAGAGGGCGAGGAGGCCGAGACATGAGTGGCATCAGCTTTATGGAAAAGCTGCTGGATGGGATCGAGGTCGAATGGACGGTGTTAGGCAATGAGCGCTTCATTGAGATATCGAATAGTGGGAGAAAGCCGGTAAAAGCTTCGATGCGGGCAGCGGGGGAAACACCATATTACGGCGCGAATAACATTCAGGACTATGTTGAAGGCCATACTCATGATGGCGAGTTCGTTCTTGTTGCGGAGGACGGATCGGCAAGCGTTGAAAGTTATTCCATCCAGTACGCAACAGGGAAATTTTGGGCAAACAACCATGTCCATGTCGTGCGAGGTAGAGCAGAACTCAATACACGATTTCTATACCACTATCTTTGTATCGTTAACTTCATTCCGTTCTTGTCTGGCGGTGGTCGCGCCAAGCTGACCAAGGGAAAGTTGATTGATATACCCGTTCCGATCCCATGCCCTGATAACCCCCAAAAATCCCTTGAAATCCAGACCGAAATCGTCCGCATTCTGGACACCTTCACCGAGCTTACCGCCGAGCTTACCGCCGAGCTTACCGCCGAGCTTACCGCCCGCAAAAAACAATACAACTACTATCGCGACCAGTTGCTGAGCTTCGACGAAGGGGAAGTGGAGTGGAAGCCATTGGAAGAAGTGGCCCTAGTTGGTACGGGGCATCATGACACACAAGACGCGATTGAGGATGGTGATTATATCTTTTATGCCCGCGGTCGTGCACCGCTGAGGCTAGATGTGTTTGACTTTGATGAAACTGCAATCATCACTGCTGGAGATGGTGCCGGGGTAGGAAAGGTATTTCACTATGCCCAGGGGAAATATGCGCTACATCAGCGAGCGTATCGTATCGTTCCAAACGAAGTTATGGAGCCCAGATTTGTATATCACTATGTAACTGCAAATTTTTACGAATACATCCAAAAAGCATCGGTGAGTTCATCTGTTACTTCTCTACGTAGGCCGATGTTTTTAAATTTTCAGATACCGGTTCCCATGCTCTCTGAACAGAAACGCATCGTCGCCATACTCGACAAATTCGACACCCTCACCAACTCCATCACCGAAGGCCTGCCCTGCGAAATCGAGTTGCGCCAAAAGCAATGCGAATACTACCGCGACCTGTTGCTGAGTTTCCCCAAACCAGATGGTGCGGCGGTTTGATATGAACAGGACGCTCGCGGAAATCGCTCAGCAGCTGAAAGATGCCAATAAAAAGGTACAGTTGATCTATGCCTTTAATGGCTCGGGCAAAACACGCCTGTCGCGGGAATTCAAGCAGCTTATTGCGCCCAGAAATGATGCTGATGGCGAAGAAGTAGCAGTGCTTTCGCGCAACAAAATTCTCTACTACAACGCCTTTACCGAAGACTTGTTCTATTGGGATAACGATCTGGAACTCGATGCCGAACCCAAACTAAAAATTCAACGCAACACATTTACGGGCTGGATTCTTAGGGATCAAGGGCAGGATCGCAATATAGTCACCAACTTCCAGCGCTACGCCAATCAGAAGCTTACCCCGCACTTTAGCGAAGACTTTACGGAAGTGACTTTTACTTTAGAGAGGGGTGATGACGAACACTCGGGCAATCTGAAAATCTCCAAAGGTGAGGAAAGCAACTTTATCTGGAGCATTTTTTACACCCTACTCGACCAGGTGATTACTATCCTCAATACTCCCGAGCCCTTTGAGCGTGAAACAAACCAGTTTGACCAATTGGAATACGTATTTATTGACGATCCGGTGAGCTCACTGGATGAGAACCATTTGATTGAGTTGGCGGTCAATTTGGCGGGGTTAATCAAATCCAGTGATTCAGGCCTTAAATTCATAGTCACAACCCACAGTCCACTCTTTTATAACGTGCTCTACAATGAGCTGAATGGAAAGGCTTGCTACCTTTTAGCGCATTTAGAGGATGGCACCTTTGCGTTGACTGAAAAGCAAGGCGACTCCAACCAGAGCTTTTCCTACCATCTATTTTTAAAACAAACACTCGAGCGAGCGATTGCGGAAAATCAGGTACAAAAATACCACTTTACTCTATTGCGTAACTTGTACGAAAAAACGGCCAATTTTTTGGGATACCAAAAATGGTCGGATCTATTGGACACAGCTCCTGGCGACAAACAGGGATACTTGAACCGTATAATTCAATTCAGCAGCCATCGCACCTTGTCTAACGAGGAAGTTGCTGAACCAACGGTGCAAGAGAAGCAAACGGTGAAACTCTTGCTGGACAATTTGGTGAATAACTATGGCTTTTGGCAAAAGGAAGTACAACATGGTTGATTACACCAAACCCATCGCCGAAACCAATCACTTTATCGTGCTGGACAAGTACACCAAGTATTCCCAGGTGAATGAGCCCTATCAAAGTGAATACGATCTTGAACAGGAGTTCATTGCTGACCTGAAGAACCAGGGTTATGACTATTTGCCCGACATGAAAACGGCAGAAGCTCTGCTGGCCAATGTGCGCACGCAACTGCAAACCCTGAACAAGCTGCAGTTTGCCGAGGGCGAATGGCGGCGCTTTGTGGAAACCTTTCTGGACAGGCCCAGTGATGGCCTCACGGATAAAACCCGCAAGATTCACGACGACTATATCCACGATTTTGTATTTGACGATGGTCGCATCCAGAACATCTACCTGCTGGATAAAAACAACCTTGCCCGCAACAAGCTGCAAGTGATCAAGCAGTTCGAGCAAGCTGGCAGCCATGCCAATCGCTACGATGTCACAATTCTGGTGAACGGCTTGCCGTTGGTGCAGGTAGAGCTGAAACGCCGAGGCGTGGCCATTCGCGAGGCCTTTAACCAGGTGCACCGCTACAGCAAGGAGAGCTTTAACAGCGAGCATTCGCTGTTCACGTTTCTGCAGCTGTTTGTGATTTCCAACGGCACCGATACCCGTTACTTCGCCAATACCACCCAACGCGACAAGAACAGCTTCGACTTCACCATGCATTGGGCGAAGGCCGACAACGGCCTGATCAAGGATTTGAAGGACTTCACCGCCACCTTCTTTCAAAAGCAAACCTTGCTGGAAGTGCTATTGAAGTACTCGGTGTTTGATGTCAGTAACGCCTTGCTGGTGATGCGCCCGTATCAGATTGCCGCTACCGAACGCATCCTGTGGAAGATCAAAAGCGCTCATGCCGCCAACAGCTGGAGTAAGCCGGAAGGTGGCGGCTATGTCTGGCACACCACCGGCTCCGGCAAGACCCTGACCAGTTTCAAGGCGGCGCGGCTGGCCACCGAGCTGGACTTTATCGATGCGGTATTTTTTGTGGTGGATCGTAAAGATCTGGATTACCAGACCATGAGGGAATACCAGCGCTTCTCGCCCAACAGTGTGAATGGCTCGGATAGCACCGCCGGCCTCAAGCGCAATCTGGATATGGATGACAAAAAGATCATCGTCACCACCATCCAGAAGCTCAACAACCTGATGAAAGGCGAAGGAGAGCTGCCAATTTACAACAAGCAGGTCGTGTTTATTTTCGACGAATGTCACCGCAGTCAGTTCGGTGAAGCGCAGAAGAACCTGAAGAGGAAGTTCAAGCGGTTTTATCAATTCGGCTTTACCGGCACACCGATCTTTCCGCAAAACGCCCTGGGCGCGGAAACCACCGCCAGCGTGTTTGGCCGCGAGCTGCATTCCTATGTGATCACCGATGCGATTCGTGATGAGAAGGTGCTCAAGTTCAAGGTGGACTACAACGATGTTCGCCCGCAGTTCAAGGCGATTGAAACCGAGCAGGACGAGACAAAACTGACGGCGGCGGAGAACAGGCAAGCCCTGCTGCACCCCGAGCGTATTCGCGAGGTAGCGCAATACATTCTTAACCACTACCGGCAGAAAACCCACCGCCTGAAACCAGGCGCCCAGGGCTTTAATGCCATGTTCGCGGTGAGCAGCGTGGATGCGGCCAAGCTGTTTTACGAATCGCTGAACCAACTGCAAGTGGACTCTTCACGCAAGGAAAGTGAGAAGCCCCTGAAAATAGCCACCATTTTCTCGTTTGCCGCCAACGAAGAGCAGGATGCCATTGGTGATATCTCGGACGAGAGTTTTGAAGTCTCTGCCATGAATAGCAGCGCCAAGGAGTTTTTGAGTGCTGCGATCGCGGATTACAACGCCTTTTTCAAAACCAGCTTCAGTGTGGACAGCAACGGCTTCCAGAACTACTACCGCGATCTGGCTAAACGCGTAAAGGGTGCAGACGACAGCGGCAAGAGACTTCCCGCCGATCAACAAGTGGATCTGCTGCTTGTGGTGGGCATGTTCCTGACCGGCTTTGACGCACCCACGCTCAACACCCTGTTTGTGGACAAGAACCTGCGTTACCACGGCCTGATACAGGCTTTTTCACGCACCAACCGCATTTATGACGCCACCAAAACCTTTGGCAACATCGTCACCTTTCGTGACCTGGAAAGGGCCACCATCGATGCCATCACCCTGTTTGGCGACAAGAACACCAAGAACGTGGTGCTGGAAAAGAGCTACAAGGAGTACATGGAAGGCTTTACCGATGTCGTCACTGGTGAAGCCAGGCGCGGTTTTATGGAAGTGGTGACAGAGCTGGAACAGCGCTTTCCCGACCCGGATGAGATTGTAAAAGAAAAAGACAAAAAGGATTTTGCGAAATTGTTTGGCGAGTACCTGCGCGTTGAAAACATCCTGCAGAACTTTGATGAGTTCGCGAGCCTGAAAGCCCTGCAAACAATCGATATGAATGATCCTGCCGCTGTTGAGGCATTCAAGGCGCAGCACTACCTGAGCGATGACGATCTGGCCGCCTTGCAGAGCATCCGGCTCCCCCCTGAGCGCAAGACCCAGGATTACCGCTCCACCTACAACGACATACGCGACTGGCTGCGTCGTGAAAAGGCAGGCAACGACAACGACCAATCCAGCATCGACTGGGATGATGTGGTGTTTGAGGTAGATCTGCTCAAGTCACAGGAAATCAACCTGGATTACATTCTGGAGCTGATTTTTGAGCACAACAAAAAAACCAGAAACAAATCCGACCTGATTGACGAAGTGCGCCGCCTGATTCGCGCCAGCCTTGGCAACCGTGCCAAAGAAAGCCTGGTGGTGGATTTTATCAACCAGGCGGACCTGGATGAGATTCCCGACAAGGCCAGCATCATTGATGCCTTTTTCATCTATGCCCGGGCGGAGCAACAGCGCGAGGCACAAGCGCTGATCGATGCTGAGAGCCTGAATGCGGAGGCGGCCAGACGTTATATCGCTACCTCGTTAAGACGAGAGTTCGCCAGCGACAACGGAACCGAGCTGAATGCCATTCTGCCGAAAATGAGCCCATTGAATCCGCAATACCTGACGAAGAAGCAAAGCGTTTTCCAGAAAGTTGCTGCGTTTGTTGAGAAGTTCAAGGGCGTCGGTGGGAAGGTTTAGGTGTGCCTTCAAGCCTATCGCTGGGTGGTGGATGCAGGCATAACAATTTGCTGCACGCGGATAAATTGCTCGCTTTGCTCCTAATTTACCGGTGAGCTGAGCGTTGAGATTTGCTAGCTCTGTAAAGCCGGTGAATTTCAGTTTTAGTAGTACATATAGCAGTACTAGAGCAAAAATAAAACTATTATTACTATACTTTTCAAATAGTTAGTTTCTTATTTCAACTCCCGCCGCCCCACCAAATTTGTGGCTTTGGCCCAAAGGGCCAAAACACAAATAACACCAGTGAA
>JBBDIT010000059.1:0-6341 GCA_040880285.1 Pseudomonadales bacterium
GCCAGCAAAAACGTCACGGGCCCATCGTTTAGGAGTCTCACCTTCATGTCGGCGCCGAATCGACCGGTCTCAACGCAACCGTGCCGGGCACGGGCGGCGACAACAAAGTCATCGTAGAGCTTCTCTGCCATAGAAGGTTTGGCTGCGGCCGAGAAGGAGGGCCGGAGGCCTCTCGTAGTATCTGCGGCCAGCGTGAACTGGGGTACGATCAGCAGCCCCCCATCTATATCCACCAGACTCAGGTTCATGTTACCGGCATCGTCCGGAAAAATGCGGTAAGCAATTACCTTCGTCATCAGTTTGTCTATCAAGGCAGATGTGTCTGCCTTCTCAATCCCCAGCAACAGTAACAAGCCACGATCAATCGTCCCTGCCACCTCGCCGTCAATTGTGACGCTGGCTTCGCTAACGCGTTGAATCAGTCCTAACATCTTGTCAAAGGTTGTATTCGTTCTCGAGCCGCAACGCCATATCACGGGTTGCACGTACCAGCGCATCAATCAGCGGCGGCTCGGTGGCAGAATGGCCTGCCTCTCTTACTACATAGAGCTGGGAGACCGGCCAGGCTTCATGCAGGATAAAAGCATTTTCGAGCGGCGAGATCATGTCGAATCGACCATGAACGATAATGCCCGGGATATTCTGGATTGCCGCAACATCTTCAACTATCTGGTTTTCCGTGAGGAAACAACCTTGCGTGAAATAGTGAATGCCAATCCTGAAGCGTGCCAGCGCCCGATGCGGATCCGTCAGATGTTTGATAAGCCGTTGATTGGGATGTAGGGTTGAACAATCTGCTTCCCATCGTGACCACGCCTTGGCTGCCGACATCCGGGCCAGTTCGTCAGCGCTTGCCAGGCGTTTGGCGTAGCCTTCAAGACAATCAGCACGCTCATTTTTCGGGAGCGGAGCCTTGAAGTCATCCCAGTGGTCGGGGAAAAAGCGACTGACCCCTTCCTTGTAGATCCAGTTGATATCCTGCTGCCGACCCAAAAATACGCCTCGCAAAATCAGGCCCGCCACCCGCTCAGGGTAGGCCTGCGCGTAGACCAGGCTCAAGGTTGCACCCCAGCCACCACCGAACAGGACCCAACGATCAATACCCAGGTGCACACGGATTTTCTCGATATCCTCGATAAGATCCCTGGTCGTATTGTTACTCAGTTCGCCATGCGGCGTTGATCGTCCCGCACCACGCTGGTCAAACAAAATGATCCGGTACTTCTCGGGATTAAAAAAGCACCGACTATCGAACTCGCAACCGGACCCTGGGCCCGCATGCACAAACAATAAAGGGATACCATGCGGAATTCCGCTTTCATCGATATACAGTTCGTGAATCTCATCCACCTTCAGCTTATGGCGAGCGAAGGGTTTGATCTCCGGATAGAGCGGTAACATGGATCAGGTCAGTCCTTAGGCTACGTCAGCCCGATTGGCACGTTTGCGGTCATTTTCAGTCAATAACTTTTTGCGAATTCTAATGCTTCGCGGCGTTACCTCAACCAATTCATCATCATCGATAAATTCAATCGCCTGTTCAAGGCTGTGGCGAACAGGCGACGTCAGGATAACATTCTCGTCACTTCCGGCAGCCCGAATGTTGGTCAACTGCTTACCTTTAAGCGGGTTTACGCCCAGATCATTGCCTCTCGAATGCAGGCCAATCACCATGCCTTCGTATACTTCTTCGTTGGGGCCAATAAACATACGGCCCCTGGCTTGCAGGTTAAATAGCGCAAACGCAAGACTCTTGCCCTTGGCGATAGAAATCAATACGCCATTACTCCGACCACCAATCTCATTGCTGATGACGTCACCATAGTGAGAGAAGACGCTAGTCATGATCCCCGTACCGGAAGTCATCGAAAGGAATTCAGACCGGAACCCGATCAGGCCGCGAGTGGGCGCGACAAACTCAAGCCGAACACGTCCACGGCCGTCCGGCACCATGTTGTCCAGTTGTGCCTTACGTTCGCCCATGGCTTCCATGACCGAACCCTGGTGCACTGACTCGACATCAAGCAATACGTTCTCAAACGGTTCCTGCCGCTTGCCATTGACTTCCTTAAAGATTACTTCCGGTCGCGACACACCCAGTTCATAGCCCTCACGCCGCATATTTTCGATGAGTACCGCGAGATGAAGTTCACCGCGACCCGAGACCTTGAACTTGTCGGCATCAGCTGTGGCTTCAACTCGAAGCGCAACATTGTGGATCAGCTCTCGTTCCAGCCGATCCCGGATATTGCGACTGGTGACAAACTTGCCGTCACGGCCCGCAAATGGTGATGTATTAACCTGGAATGTCATGGAGATGGTCGGCTCATCCACTTCAAGGGCAGGCAGGGCCTCAATCGCATTGGGATCACACAGTGTGTCAGAAATCTTGAGTCCTTCAATTCCCGATATACAAACTATGTCACCGGCACCTGCCTCTTCCACATCAATTCTTTCCAGACCAGCGTAACCCATCAATTGCAATACCTTGCCACGACGGCGATCACCCCGGCTACCCACGATCGTGACCTGTTGGCCCGGCTTGACCTTGCCACGAGCAATCCGGCCAAGACCAATAACGCCGACATAACTGCTGTAGTCAAGGGCACTGATCTGCATCTGGAAAGGACCGTTCGCATCCACTTTCGGTGCAGGTACATGATCAACAATCGCCTGCAACAAACACGAAAGGTCATCTTCTATCCTGTCGGGTGAAATACCGGCCCGGCCCTGTAAGGCGGACCCATAAATGACTGGAAAGTCCAGCTGCGCTTCGGTTGCACCCAGTTTGTCAAACAGGTCAAACACTTCCCCGACAACCCAGTCGGGCCTTGCGCCGTCTCGATCAACCTTGTTAACCATCAGAATAGGGTTCAAACCGTTGGCAAAGGCTTTCTGGGTGACAAAACGCGTTTGCGGCATCGGGCCGTCGACTGCATCCACCAACAGCAGCACAGAATCCACCATCGACAGAATGCGCTCTACCTCACCACCGAAGTCGGCATGTCCCGGTGTGTCCACAATGTTTATATGGTAGCCGTGCCAACTGAGTGCGGTATTCTTGGCCAGGATCGTGATACCGCGCTCACGCTCCAGGTCGCCTGAGTCCATCAGGCGTTCGCCCTCTTCGCCCCGGGCGAGGGCACCTGCCTGGCGCAGCAGCTTGTCGATCAGGGTCGTTTTGCCATGGTCGACGTGGGCGATGATGGCGACATTTCTGAGATTCTGGATCATTGGATGTTACTTTGAGATGGCTCACGCCGATTGGAGCGCGGCATTATACCTAAGCGTCACGGTAACGCACTGAATATTGTATAATTCTGCGCCTTTTACCCGAGATCACAGTTTACCAAATGCCAGCCACCATAACCGGACCAGCCGGCTCCTTCAAAACCGCCGACACCCCACGCAAAGCTGTCGCTCTGATTTCCGGCGGCCTTGATTCCATGCTGGCAGCGAAGGTCATCAAGGACCAGGGTGTACATGTGGAAGGCATTAATTTTTATACCGGCTTTTGTGTCGAGGGCCACACCCATGCGATCCGCAGGAAGGACAAGGACCGGGATAAGCGCAACAACGCTCTGTGGGTCGCAGAACAACTCGGCATCAAGCTGCACATCATCGACGTCATCGACGAATATAAACAGGTGGTGTTGAATCCCAAACATGGCTACGGCCAAAACCTTAATCCGTGTCTGGACTGCAAAATCTTTATGGTAAACAAGGCACACGCATGGGCCTGGATGGAAGAAAATGGATTTGATTTCATTATTACCGGTGAAGTAATAGGCCAGAGGCCCAAGTCCCAGCGTAAAGCGACCATGCCGGTGATCGCCAGGGAGTCCGGTGCCGGGGACCGGTTATTGCGACCCTTGTGTGCAAAAAATCTCCCGCCAACACTACCGGAGCGAGAAGGCTGGGTGGATAGGGAAAAACTGTTCGACTTCCACGGTCGCAATCGCAAACCCCAGATTCGCCTGGCCAGGCAACTTGGCTTTGAAGAATTCTCCCAGCCGGCTGGTGGTTGCTGCTTTCTGACTGACAAGGCTTACTCTGGCAAGCTGAAAGATTTGTGGCGCGCTCGCCACGAGCGTGACTATGAGTTGGACGACATTATGCTACTCAAAGTTGGCAGGCATCTGCGACCGGCTCCGAATTTCAAGCTCATCATTAGCAGGGAAGAAGGTGAAAACCACTACCTGTCCGGCTACAAGAATGACTTTACCTGGCTGACGACCCGGTCACACAATGGACCCATGGCATTGATTGACGGTAAGCCCTCGCTCGAAGACCTGAAACTTGGTGCCAGAATCGTTGCCCGCTACAGCCAGGGACGCGAGCAACGCAAGGTGACTGTCGAAATCAAGCCCCGGCAAGCCAATGCCATGACGCTGGAAGTCACACCCATGCCGGCAGACCAGGTTGACCCGAACTGGTATGTCTAACAGGGCAGTTGAACTGGATGCTCGAAGGCTACTGTGCCCGCTGCCGGTCATCAGGACCCAGGACAAGATCAGGGAACTTGTCCCGGGTGATACCCTGGTGGTTCATTGCACTGACCCCGGCGTCTTGAATGACATCCCGGCCTGGTGTCGAATCAATGGCCATCAGGTCGTGAATTCGGAGACTGAAGGTAGGGAAATCAGAATCACTATTCTCATCCAATAAAATGCACTGTATTAGCGCGCTCAAAATTCAACGCACTATGATGGTGCGTGCAGATACGCCAGCGTTCCTCTGCGGCCCCATAAATTAGTGGTTTATTAAAAAAAATCGATGGCATACTCTTTGCTCTTCTTATCTGCACCAAATTAGCGACCGGGCCTGTCTTGATCGCGATCAATCGTTCTAACACTCACCACCGGGTACAACCCATTGGAGGAATAAGCAAATGTCAGAGAAGACTCTGAAGCTAATCAAAGAAAATGACGCAAAATGGGTCGACCTGCGCTTTACCGATTCTCGTGGAAAAGAGCAGCACGTAACCAACAACGCTGCCAAAATTGACGAAGAATTTTTTGAATCAGGCGCCATGTTCGACGGTTCATCGATTGCTGGCTGGAAGCCCATCAATGAATCCGACATGATTCTGATGCCGGATGACTCAACAGCCGTCGTCGACCCGTTTACCGAGGAAACATCGGTAAACCTTCGATGCGACATTGTCGAGCCTTCAACCTTGCAGGGCTACGACCGGGATCCACGGTCTCTGGCCAAGCGAGCGGAAGCTTATCTCATCTCCACGGGTATCGGCGATACCGCCTACTTCGGCCCAGAGCCTGAGTTCTTTATTTTTGATGACATCAAATACAAGGTCGATATGGGTGAATCCATGTTCCGTATCGAATCGGAAGAAGCCGCCTGGATGACCTCCCACGAGTTTACCGGTGGCAACCTTGGACACAGGCCCAATGTCAAAGGCGGCTACTTCCCCGTACCACCCGTCGATTCGCTACTGGATATCCGCAATTCCATGTGCGCTGCCATGGAAGCCATGGGTCTGGTCGTTGATCTACACCACCATGAGGTTGGTACTGCGGGACAATGTGAAATCGGTGTGTCATTCGACACGCTCACCAAAAAAGCCGACCAGGTACAGATCTACAAATATTGCGTGTTGAATGTTGCCCATGCCTACGGCAAAACGGCGACCTTCATGCCGAAGCCGATCGTCGGCGATAATGGCAATGGTATGCACCTTCACCAGTCCATATGGAAAGACGGCACCAACCTGTTCGCTGGTGACGGCTATGGCAACCTGTCGCAGGAAGCACTGTATTACATCGGCGGCATTATCAAGCATGCGCGGGCTATCAACGCTTTTTCCAACCCGAGCACCAACTCCTACAAACGTCTGGTACCGGGATTTGAGGCGCCCTTGTTGCTGGTTTACTCAGCCCGTAATCGTTCTGCCTCCATACGTATCCCTTATGTACAAGGCGGGAGCCCCAAGGGCGTGCGGGCAGAAGTCCGGTTTGGTGATCCGACTGCCAACCCATACCTGATGTTTTCTGCCATGCTGATGGCCGGCCTTGACGGTATCAGGAACAAGATCGACCCAGGCAGCTCGCTCGATAAGGATCTCTACGACTTGCCGGCAGAGGAATTAAAAGACGTGCCGACGGTTGCGTCTTCCCTCGAGATGGCTCTGGACGCACTCCATATAGACCGGTCTTTTTTGACTGAAGGCGACGTCTTCAGTGACGGCATGATTGACGGCTACATTGATCTCAAGATGGAGGAAGTGACCAAGCTGAACTCTCACACACACCCCATCGAGTTCGAGATGTACTATAGTTCCTAAATATAGTTCCTAAATATAGTTCCTAAATATAGTTCCT
>JBBDIT010000059.1:6441-25708 GCA_040880285.1 Pseudomonadales bacterium
TATAGTTCCTAAATATAGTTCCTAAATATAGTTCCTAAATATAGTTCCTTATCCAGGCCCACAACAAAGCCCCGGCGAGAAAATCCGCCGGGGCTTTTTTATTTCTGATGCCAGATCATCGAAATGAGACCCGGACATCAATATCCCGGGACAAAACGCTGATAAGATTGTCCAATCGACTATGACAATCATGGGTTTGCGCATGAAATTCAACCTGACGAGACTACTGGTGACCGTGGTTGGTGCGACGGTGATCCTGCTGTTGGGCCAAACGCCCGTGGTGGCAGCCAGTAAAAGTAAAGAGGCCTCTACGTCCGCCGCACCCGACAAAGTCTACAAGACGCGCGATTCGCAGGGTCGGCCGGTGTTTACTGACCAGGCACCCGAAGATGCCGAGGAGGTGAAGCTGGAAAAGTCCATGACCTTCCCCGGCAAGGCTTTTGCTGAAGATTACGGACAGTTCACTCCGGCTGGCTCGAAAGATAAAGCAGAATCGGGGCCCGCCTACTCGATTATTGAAGTCACCTATCCGGCAAACGACGAAACCATCCGCAGCAATCCCGGCAATGTATCCATCTCCTACCGGATCAGTCCTGCGGTCCAGCCGGGCCATCAATTGCAATTGATTATGGATGGTACTGTCCTTAAGGCACTCAACGGTAAGGCGATAGCACTCGAGAACATCGACCGTGGAACCCATACGGTCAAGGTCCAGGTCATAGACAGCAAGTCAGGAGAGGAAGTACAGGCGAGTGAATCGGTTTCGTTCACGATTCTTCGGCACTCGATCCTGAACCGGCCGCCTTCCTGACCCTGCCTACGGCAACGCTAAATGCCTGTGCGCACTATTATGGTGCGCTTTAGTCCCTGAAGGTCTAGAATCCTCGTCACATAACCCCGGAAATCACGGCGGTTCACGATTATCACAACTGGTTCGCTTTTTGCATTCCTGCCTTTACACGCATACACGCGGTAGCTACAGAAAACGATGGAATTGGGAAAAACTGCCTCAGTGGCTGAGAACATCCTCGGGAGCCTGACCGCGGCCATACTCTGCGTAGACCATGAACTCAAGCTTCTCTTCATCAACCAGTCGGCGGAAGCCTTGCTTGAAATTTCAGGATCCAGAAGCTGCGGACACACCATTTCTGAATTTCTCCTGAACGCGTCCGAGTTGGAATCTGTCATGTATGATGCCTTGCAGACCGGCCAACCCTATACCAGGCGCAAAGGTCATCTTGACCTCATTTCAGGCCACAGCATTACGGTGGACTACGCCATCACACCAATCAGTGAAGACGAATGGCCCCGGCTACTGATCGAATTCTATCCGCTCGACCGCTACCTGCGCATTGACCGCGACGAGGTGCTGAGGGATCACCAGGAGGTCACGCGTCAAATGGTTCGGGGACTGGCCCACGAGATCAAGAACCCACTGGGAGGCATAAGGGGTTCGGCGCAGTTGCTGGCAAGGGAGGTCTCAGAGCCGGCTCTCAAGGAATACACCGACATCATCGTGGCCGAGACGGACCGATTGACCAGCCTGGTGGATCGCCTGCTGGGACCGAGATCCCTCCCCAACCCGACCGAAACCAATATCCATGAACTACTGGAGCGGATCAGGAAATTAATTGAGTTGGAATCCGCCGGCAGGATTTCAATCGAGCGGGATTATGACCCCAGCATTCCCGAGATGATGGTCGACGAAGAACTCATCTTGCAGGCACTTCTCAACATTGCTCGCAACGCCATGCAATGCCTCACGGACACTACCGAACCGATTATCTGTATTGTGACCCGTACCGAGCGCCAGTTCACGATAGGCAATCGTCGACATCGCACCGTTGTCCGCGTCGACATTATCGATAACGGGCCAGGTATCCCCGAGGCACTCAAGGATCATCTGTTTTACCCGATGATCAGCGGTCGTCCTGACGGTACCGGCCTCGGGCTTTCGCTCGCCCAGTCCATCATTCACCAGCACGACGGCCTCATCGAAGTAAACAGTGAACCAGGACATACAGATTTCACCATCATTATTCCTTTGGAGCCGCAACAATGAGTTCATCGTCAAGTGTCTGGATCGTCGACGACGAACGATCCATTCGATGGGTCCTGGAGAGAGCTTTAACGCAGGATGGTCTCGGCGTCACTTGCTTCGAGGACGGCCAGGCATTGCTCAGGAACCTTGAGATCGAGCCACCGGATGTGATTGTCAGTGATATCAGGATGCCTGGGATCGACGGCCTCGATTTGTTACAGCGAATCAAACAGGCTCATCCTGATTTACCGGTCATTATCATGACGGCTCATTCAGACCTGGACAGCGCGGTCTCTTCTATTCAGGGAGGGGCATTCGAATATCTTCCCAAACCTTTTGAAGTCGATGAGGCAGTCGCGATTGTAAGACGTGCCATCAGTCACAGTGCAAGGACCGATACCAGCACCGGTAAGGCCGGGATCGCCACCGGGGCCGGGATCGATTCAGAGATTATCGGCAAGGCACCTGCGATGCAGGAAGTATTCCGCGCAATTGGACGACTCTCCAAATCCAACGTTACTGTCCTCATTAATGGGCAATCCGGTACCGGTAAGGAACTCGTTGCCCTCGCGCTGCACCGACATAGCCCAAGGGCCCAGGGCACATTCATTCCCTTGAATATGGCCGCGATCCCCCACGACCTGATTGAGTCGGAATTGTTTGGTCATGAAAAAGGTGCGTTCACTGGTGCCAATCAGCAGCGCAAGGGCCGCTTCGAACAGGCGGATGGCGGCACCTTGTTTCTGGACGAAATCGGCGACATGCCAGCAGATACCCAGACCCGGCTGTTGCGCGTCCTTTCCGACGGCGAATTCTATCGAGTCGGGGGGCACGAGCCCCTGAAAGCCGATGTCAGGATCATCGCGGCGACTCACCAGAACCTCGAGGAGCTTGTCCAACAAAGTCGCTTCCGTGAGGACCTGTTCCATCGCCTCAATGTCATCCGGATCCATATTCCAAGCTTGAAGGAACGGCGGGAAGATATTCCCCTACTGGCAGAATATTTCCTGCACCAGGCCGCGGTAGAACTCGGTGAAGAACCGAAAGTGCTGAAGCCGGAGACCCTCAGTTATATCGTTGACCTGCCCTGGCCAGGCAATGTGCGCCAACTTGAGAATTTCTGTCGCTGGATCACCGTGATGGCAACGGGCCGCGAAGTCATGATCGACGACCTGCCACCGGAACTGCTGGAAGACAAGGACCAGGGCAGTGAAACAGACAACTGGGAAAAAGCATTCCGTACCTGGTGCAGCCGCAAGCTGTCTCACCTCAAACCCGGAGACCAGGGCTTGCTTGAGATGGCAGTACCCCGGTTCGAACGTATCGTGATAGAGGCTGCACTCAAACAAACCGGTGGTCGCAAGCGTGATGCTTCTGTCTTGCTAGGATGGGGACGCAATACCCTGACCCGCAAGATCAACGAACTCGGTATGAACGATAAAGCCTATATCGACGAATAACGTCGACCGGTAACGTTCACAATGAATGTGTGAACAACGACCGGCAGTACTTTCTGGACCTTATCCGAACCTGGGACGAACGTCAGACCAGGACGGTCAATCCAAACCGCGCCACTACCCAATTTTGCAGGGTGATTTCGCAGCCCCTGACCCTTGCCTTCCGGATGAATCTGGACTTTAATCAGTCTACTGGGATCTGGAGAGTTCTGGTGTTAAGGCATTTTGGGCTTTTATCATCTATATTGTTTCTAGCCGCAACTGGCACCCTGCACGCCAATGAATTGGCGAGCATTACCCTGTCCCTGTCCGTTTCCATCGAACCGGAGGTATTTGAATCGCCGGAACCCGGGTCAACTTTTGCGTCGCTTACCTGTGCCGACGCCCTGAACTCCGTCAACTATCAAGGCCAGAACCAACGACAAAATAAGTGCCAGGACGACAACACGCTTTATTCCTGGCAACGCTCCAGTGATGACCTGCTATTGACGATCGCACCCATTTAATCGCCCCTGACCGTCACATTCAGACCTCATCCAACACCTGGCTCGCGATTAGTTAGTATTCACCAACCCTATTAGGGCTTAATAACGGCACTTTAAATATCGGCATGGTTCCTGCTTTACATAGCTTGTATTGTTTCTGCGTGCAAATCGCATCTGCATTAACATGCCCGGCGCCAGATAGTCTCTCTCCACTATCTGGCGCCACTATGTTATCGATTTTAACCACACAGGTCGTATGCTGAACGGTCATCATTACGGGTCATAAATGAAATTCAGAGCCTATTTTGCAATTTGCCTGCTCTCAGTCGCCCTTCCGGCAATGGCCGCAGAAGAAGGCAAACTGGACGATACGTCTGAATCGCGACTTTCAATCTCGCTCGCAATCTATTCCAATATAGAAATCAACACCGACACTGATATCTCTATCAATGTAACGGACCGTAGTGTGGATGCCAGCTTCGTACAACCTTTCTGCGTTCAGGGCCGGTCATCCGATAAATATACGCTCATGGCACCGGGCACCTCGGAAGATGGCACAGCCTTCGTACTCGAAAACCAGGAACGCGAAGTGCTGCCTTATTACCTGTTCTATAGCGGCAACCCGAATACTGCCGATTTCGAACCACTCCTACCAGGCATTGCTTCCGGGCCTTATGATTTGCTGCCAAGAAATACAACCTGCGACGGACAAACCACGTTTCAGATAAACCTGAAGTCACGGAATCTTGAGCAAGCCGGCTCAGGTCTATTTAGCGGCTCGCTGACATTGTTGGTATCGCCCGTCTAATGGGTAACACACTGCTTGTGATACACTCCTCAAAAAAATCGGTATGGAACAGAATGGAACAAAACACTGCCAGGCAAGTCATTCGAAGTCTTCTGATCGCCACGCTATTGTTTGCAGCCAGCGGCACAGCTGCCGACATGTATGTCGATCGCTCAATTGTCATCTTTGAACCGGATGCCGGCCCTAACCAGGACGTGAAAATCTCCAATACGGGAGACGACGTCATGTATATAGAAGTCGAAGTGCTGGCCGTTAAAAACCCTGGCACTCCCGATGAAGAACGCATCGCAATTGCGGACCCGAGAGAGCTCAAACTTCTGGCGACGCCCAGCAAACTGATCATTCCCGCCGGCGGACAGAAATTAATTCGGATCGTGAACCTTCAATCCAGTAATGACAGTGAGCGGGTGTATCGAATCAATGTCACACCCATCGTTCCACCTCTTGAAGAAGAGACCAGCCAGTTACGCATTGTGGTTGCATACCAGATCCTGACGATAATTCAGCCCAGCACACCTGAGTCCACCCTCGAGGTAGGGCGGCAGGGCAACAAGATCACGTTTTCCAACAATGGCAATACAAATATTTTGTTGAGCGAGGGCAGACAATGTAACCCTGGGACCTCTGAGTGCGAGGAATTGGCGAGCAGGCGACTGTACGCCGGCAACACCTGGACGCTGGATCTGCCGTTCGACGCGCCCGTTTCTTACTCGGCCCGAAGTTTTGACGGCATCAAGAATGAAGTCTTTCGATAGGGCGTGTACCTGCAACGGGAATTATCGGGTGGACACTTTATTCTGACAGACAAATAAGAAATGCGCCCATCAACCCATTGGTCGCCAATACGCCAATCGAAATCTCTCACCATGTTCAAAGCTGCTTTCAGCCTGGCCCTACTCATCTGTTGCAAATCAGCGCTAGCAGAAACCACCTGGGTACTGGGCAGCTACCAGCGGCTATCCGCAACCAACACCGATAACTGGCTACTTGAGTGGCATGCTCCTTCGACAACGACACTTCGTCGCGATGATTCACCGCCTTCGAAGGCCGAGATACAGCGTTTGTTGACGCCACAACCAACCGGCACCGCACCTGCTGATGTGGTCGTTGTCTCTTCGAATCCCGAGAAAGAGTCATCGACAAAGAGCAGAAAAAAATCGAACTTCGTACCACCTGGCTTTGAAGACCTGTTGGAACCACAAACAACCCTGGTGGATGTCTACTATGGCGGGGCTTATATAACTTCCTCATCCGCGACATTCACGCCGACCTACATTACATTCCTGTCGCCCGCCGAGGTAGTCATGAAAGTGCCCGATGTGCTCGAACCTGACCTGGTAGAGAAGGTTCTTGCCACGGAGATGCCGACGAACACAGCATTTGCCTGTATCAAGTCAAACCAGTCCGATTGCGGAAAAGTCGAGACAGACAACGTCGATGTCATCTTTGACGAAGGTCGCTTCAGGGTAGACTTGTTTATTGCACCTGACCTGCTTGCTGTGCGCCCTGCTTCGGCAGACAAATTTTTGCCGCCGTCAAGTTCAGGCTTATCCATGCTGAATGTGACATCAGCCACTGTCAACGGCCAGGAAGGTTCAACAAGCAACTACAATATCGGAAATTCGACAACCATTGCGCTTAAGGAAACACGACTCGTTGGTGTGAGCAATTTCACCAAAACTGAGGATCTTACATTTGATACCCTGGCGCTACAGCGTGAGATTAACGGCCAACTGACTCAGGCAGGCATCTTTCGCGCTAACGCCGGTAACCTTTTATTCCTCCGCCAGGCTGACTTTGCTGGCATAAGCATTGCCAGCTCACTCAATACTCGAACAGATCTCGACCAGTCCTCCGGTAATGACCTGCAAGTGTTTCTGGATACGAGGTCACGAGTCGACATTCTAAAGGACGGACGCCTTGTCAGCACCGCGACCTATGAAACCGGTAACCAGATTCTCGATACATCACAATTGCCCGATGGCGCCTATGAGATCGTTATCCGTATCAGGGACAATGCCGGGGGCTTCAGCGAGGAAACTCGCTTCTACGTCAAGACTAATCGCCTGCCACCGCTGGACCAGAGCCTTTATTTTTTTGATGCAGGTGAGCGGGTCGAGAAACGAGCCGATGAAATCTTGCCCCGCAGCACAGGCGAGGAGTTTGTCAGAGCTGGAATAGCAAGGCGAATCACTCCAAATTTCGGAGGTGAATTCGGGATATCCGCAACCAGGCAAGATCATCTGCTGGAGAGCGGCGTGTTCAGATTAGGACGCTTTTATGACGCAAGAATGAACTATGCACTCGGCAGCGATGATAGCCATGGCGCAAGCATCAATGCAAGAGCGCGCATCGGCGTGGCTACCTTAAGCACCAATGCACGAAGGACCTGGACTAATGATGCCGATTCCGTATTGGGGCCGGAGTTAACCCAGGCAACACTTAATCTCACGATTCCAATCGGCCGCGCGACATTTAATGTAACGTCCAGATACAACAAGCGCGACACGGGCACGGACAAAAACCTCGGCCTCAGGCTGGATTTTCCAACGCTCAACTTTGGCAGCCAGGTATTTGATACAAGCATTCAGTATACCGAGAACAACGACGATACCCTGGTACTGATCACCGCCCGGTTATCCTTTCGTCATGGTAGATGGCAGCATCAGGCAAGAACCCAATACTATGAAGACAGGCTGGAGGGCGACCATAATAGCAATGGCTTCATCGGCAACCTGTCCTCGAACTGGCAGGATGGCGACAAGTATTTAAGCGATATCAGCATGACCATGCGTGCCGTAGAAGAGAGAACAGATCGCACGCTGGAGAGCCAGTTCGACTATGCTTCTGATCTCGGAAGGGCGAATCTGGAAGCCGTTTATTCACAACAAAATGAACGCCTGGGCTATGGCGGCAGTGTCTTCACCAGCATCATTGCAAATGCCGATACCCTGGCATTGGGTGGTAAGCAGCAAGCACAATCAGCGATCGTCCTCGATATCGATGGCCAGGCCACGGACGCTTACTTCGACGTCCTCGTGAACAATTCCCCCAAAACCAACGCAAAGATCGGATCCAGGACAATTGTCGGGCTTGCACCCTATGATACCTATCATGTCGAATTAAAGCCCCGCGGTAATTCCCTCGTAAATTTCGACAACGCGCGGCGCTCGGCAACCTTGTATCCCGGCAACGTGGTGACCATGGGTTGGAAAACCACCCGGGTGCTGGTCGCCTTTGGCCAGATCAGTGATGCGAAGGGCTCGCCGATCCCAAATGCAGTTATAGACGGGGTCCTCGGGCTCGCAACCACCGATGAGTTTGGATTCTTCCAGGCTGAAATCGAATCCGGTACCCGCGCCTTCCGGGTCAGGACCAGACAAAGTGAATGTGAAGTTACCCTGCCTGCCTTCGATACGACGGAACTGGTGGTTATGTTAAACGAGCTTACCTGTCGCTAGCGCATCTTGCCTAGAGCGGAACCACTACCAGGGTAATTGTATCTGAATAGATGTTGTTTGCCGCCGCCCCCAGATCTGCGGCCAACAAGGTGACACTGAGTTTGGCGTTATCTATCCCACCACAATCCACGACACTGTTATTGCCATTGCCAGTGAGTGACGCAGTGCCTACCAACACGCCACCACCAGGTGATACATCGTCTTTAAATCGTAATTGGTACGGAATGGATACGGTGGCACCAGGGTTGCTCAGGTAAAAGTTGCCACCACCGTCCTGGCCCGGGGAACTGATGCTGAGCTCGTATGCAGCATCAGTTGTATTGCTGTACACGCAGAATCCTTCCTCAGCCACCAAGTCGCCAGTGCCATCCCAGACCCCGAGGTCTATATTCGACAGCCCGGACACCTGTGCAGCCGTCGATACACTGATCCGCATGAAAAAGTCCGTGGTAGCAGAAGCGGTACCGGAGCTGCCTCCTATTACGCCCGCCCTGAAGTCTGTACGATAAGTTCCGGCTCTCGCTTTCTCCAGTTCTGCTTGTGTCAAAGTCATCCGGAGCTCAGAGTTATCGCCAGATTTACAGAGTCGGAACTGCCCATCGTGCAGGTGAGTGTCATAAATATTGTCTGACAGCGTCTCAAATGTAGACGGCGTCTTTACGTCCCGATGTTCGAATTGAACGGCAATTCTCGCGTTGCCCGTATTCGTGTCGTCTCCATCAAGATAAAGGTAATGTCCAGCGGGTGTGGCCAGTTGTGTCACCTTGAACTGGTAGGGCAGGTGCACTGCTGGTGGCGTAACCGCCGGTGGTGGGTCATCGTAGGGGTTATCGTAATTGGAAGAGGATGCACAGGAGATGATGGTCACAGACTGGGCGCCATCACCTATCGCCCAGTTACCGAAGTTCTGGTTTTGAATCCTGCCGATAGCAACGTGATCAGCTTCTTTGGCTTGCACCATGGAAGCTGATATCGTCAGGCTAAAAAGCAAAACCTGGGTAATGCGCGTACAGGGCCACAACATCCTAACTCCGGGTCCTTGTTGGTTGCCACAGTATCTGTGAATTGACGACTTCTGGCCAGCAGCAACTGGTCACCACCAGCTTCTGGTTAGATAGGTTCAACGTAAAGGGTGACGGTTGCTTGATAGTCGTTACCGGTCGATGCGGCCTGAAGCGCGGTCTCAGCAAATGTAACTTCAAGTTCGGCATTGTCACCACCACCACAGGTCAGGGACGAACTACCCGTCAGGGCGACCGCCGTTGGGGTGTTGTAAGTCAATGCTTCGCCGTTTGACGCGTCCAGATCGTCGTCAATCTTTGCAGTAAAGGCGATATCATCACCAGTGCTCACCGAACTGACCAGGAAAGAACCCGTGTCAGTTGTAAGGGTCATCTGATAGTCATCACCACCGCTGCGGTAGACACAGAATTGGCTGGTGCCAGCGAGGTCGCCAGAGCCACCCCATGCGCCAAGCGCGATGTCTTCGACGCCGCTGATTTGGACGCGATCGGCAATTTCAAGCGAGACGTCAGTTGTACCAGTAGAATCAACACCCAGTGCGCCTTGAGTCGCAGCCATGGCTTGACCCGTTGACATTGCAGCGGCGAATGCGAATCCAGTGACCATTTTGTTCAGTTTCATTCTGTAGTCCTCAGTGGTGTAAATTGTGACGCTGATGTACTTAAATACAAACGCCGTGCCAACTTTCCAAACAGGCGCTAAGAATGATATTTTTACGTTATTTTTCAATTAGTTATATTTATACAGCCAGGCGATCGTCGGCACCAGTGGGCCGTGCATATTGCAGCGCACAATTGACGTTTTGTGACGTAATGCACACTTTGCGTCAGGTTTCCCGGAGGCTGGTGACGTGATCTCCATCGCCCTCTACGAACCTGAAATCCCACCCAATACGGGCAATATCATTCGGTTGTGCGCCAACACGGGGGCACAGCTATACCTGATCGAGCCGCTGGGGTTTCAACTCGATGACAGACGTCTCCGCCGGGCGGGCCTCGACTACCATGAGTGGGCTAACGTGCAGACGTTTGGCTCTCTGGAGAAATTATTGCGAAATCAGCAGTTTGGACGTGTCTTCGGGGTTACAACCAAAGGCGAGGTTGCCTACACAGACGTGCGTTATCAAACCGATGATCTCTTGCTATTTGGCCCGGAGACACGTGGCTTGCCCGATACCATCCGTCAGGCCCTGCCGGATGACCACCTTTTACGGATACCCATGCAGCCGACATCTCGTAGCCTGAACCTGGCAAACGCGGTATCAATCCTGGTTTATGAGGCGTGGCGACAACACAAATTTGCTGGCGCCTGCTGACGGGCACTAGTGCGCCGAAGCGCCTTCCTGTGCCCTCTGCGCGCGTACTTGCTCAAGAATGGCGTCGAAATTGACAGGGGCCAGCATAAGAGCCGGGAAACTACCCTTGATCACCATACTGTCGATCGCTTCCCTGGCATAGGGGAATAGCACGCTGGGACAAAAACTACCCAGGGCCTGCGTGAGCGCATCACCTTCAAACCCATTAATTGAGAAGATCCCCGCTTGCTGGACTTCGACCAGATACATGACTTCTTCAGATTCGTTCCTGGTGGTGACGGTTAGCCCCAATACGACCTCGTACAAATCAGGTTCAATTTCAGAGTAACGTGAATTCAATTCAAGGTTGACTTTCGGTGTCCACTGCCCGCGGAAAGTTTCCGGTGCCTTGGGAGATTCGAATGAAGAATCCCGCAAATAGATCCGCTGAAGTGAAAACTGTGGGCCAGTATTTTGTTCCTGTTCGCTCATAGTCTACTCCTCGATAGGGGCCAGCATCTTGTCCAGGTCCCCGCTACGCTCCAGTTCCATCAGCTCATCACACCCACCTATATGGGACTCACCGATCCAGATCTGTGGCACCGTATTATGCCCGGATTTTTGCACCATTTCTTTTCTCAACCCAGGCTGCCCATCCACCGTAAATTCCCTGTAGGCCACCTGTTTTTGTTGCAATAGAGCCCGTGCGCGCATACAAAATGGGCAAAACCGTGTGGCATACATTACAACCGATGCTTTCCTTGCAGGTGGCTCTGAATCCAGCTCGTCACACTCGGCGCCAAAGAACCTGGCCTTGAGATCTGCCTTGATATTACCGAAAATACCCATCGTTATCCTTTACCCTTGACCACTGGTAAGTTCGCACCCGTCCACTCAGCCATTCCACCAGATAGTCGACGCACGTCCTCAAAACCTTGCGCCCGGAGCTTGCGCCCGGCGGCACCAGCATGTTGGCCCAGCTTGCATACGAGCACTACCGGTCGCGCCTTGTAGGTCTCAAGTTCAGGAATCTTTCCTTCAAGACTCGAATAGGGCACGTTAATTGCCCCGGCAATATGTCCCCCGGCGAAGTCTTTACTGTCGCGCACGTCAAGTACGACCGCATCCTGGTGATTGATGAGGTTAACCAGGCCGCCGGTAGCGATCGCCGTACCACCCTGCTTGCCTTCGTTGACAAAGAACGCCACCAGCAAGAACAGGAAGGTGCCAACCAGTATGTAGTGGTTACCGGCGAATTCGAATAACTGTTCAACCATTCGGGTTCTAAAGCAGTTCCGCAGTGGAAAAAACAAGTCGCGCAGTATACACGAAAGCAAACCGATTGGGTCTCATTTGGTTCCGGTGGGGAATGGCTCCGTTTGAAATCGCCGGGCATGGTGATCTGGACGCTATCCGAACCGGGGAAGAGGAGGGAGATGGCTTTGAGGTGGCTAGCGCCATGGACGGGCCATGGATGGCCCACCGCCGCAGAAAAGCCATCTCCCGCCTCTTCACCCGAGCGTCATACGAGGACAGTCAATTCGAACTGAGCCACTACCATCCGGTGGCGCTAACTTCCGTATTAATCCAGTCCCGGCTATTCTCACGATTTGCGGATACCGGTAAGATTCAGGTTCAGTCCTCCGAGATACCTCCCTGATGCCAAACCGTGTTCCTTATGTCCTCATCATCCTTGACGGGTGGGGTGAAAGAGCAGATACCGAGGCCAATGCGATCGCGCTCGCCCGGACTCCAACCTGGGATTTGCTCTGGGGGCAGCGGCCCCATTGTCTTATATCCGGTTCCGGACCGGATGTAGGACTTCCTGTCGGGCAGATGGGTAATTCGGAAGTTGGTCACATGAACCTGGGTGCTGGCCGCGTCGTAGACCAGGAGTTCACCCGCATCAGCAAGGCCATTGCGGATGGTTCGTTCTTCGGGAACAAAATCCTGGTACAGACCGCGCAAAGTGTTGCAAGCGCCGGCAAGGCCCTGCACCTGTTAGGACTGCTATCTCCGGGCGGCGTCCATAGTCATGAAGACCATATAAAAGCTGCGGTCAAACTCGCCTTTGATCTGGGCGTAAGCACGGTCTATGTCCATGCTTTTCTCGATGGGCGCGATGTACCGCCCAGGAGTGCTGAGTCGTCCCTCAAAGCGATGGATGAGCATATTCGATCCCTGGGTAGTGGCAGGATCGCCTCCATCTGCGGGCGCTATTACGCGATGGACCGGGACAATCGATGGGAGCGGATACAGGTCGCCTACGATCTGGTCACAACAGGCGATGCATCTTTTCACGCTACTTCAGCCGTCGAGGCCCTCGATGCTGCCTATGCCCGCGGCGAGGATGACGAATTCGTCAAGCCCACCGCGATCACCAAAGATGGTCAGCCGGTTACCATGAATGATGGTGATGCTGTGATTTTCATGAATTTCCGTGCCGATCGCGCCCGTCAAATGACGCGGGCATTCGTTCACCAGGATTTTGACGGATTTGAAAGGAAGTATCGCCCCGACCTTTCGAATTTTGTCATGCTCACGGAGTATGCAGGCGACATTGATACACCCAGTGCTTTCAACCCTGACTCCCTTTCAAACAGTCTGGGCGAATATCTTTCAAGCCTCGGCAAGACCCAATTACGACTTGCCGAAACGGAAAAATATGCCCACGTCACTTTTTTCTTCTCTTGCGGGCGGGAAGAGCCCTTCCCCGGCGAAAAGCGGGTACTTGTTCCGTCACCGAAGGTTGCCACTTATGATCTCCAACCCGAGATGAGTGCGTACGAGGTTACTGACGAATTGGTTAAGGCGATTGGATCCGGTGATTACGACTTCATAGTCTGCAACTACGCCAACGGTGACATGGTCGGACACAGCGGTAAGCTGGATGCAGCCATAGCCGCCGTTGAATGTATCGACCTATGTCTCACACGAATCACTGAAGCTATAGATAAAGCAAAGGGTCATTGCCTCATCACCGCCGATCATGGCAACGTGGAACAAATGAGCGATACTGCAACAGGTCAGGCCCATACCGCACACACATCCGAACTCGTGCCCCTGGTCTATCTGGGAAGTCGTAATCTCGAATTCGTCGATGATGGCACGCTCTCGGATATCGCCCCGACATTGCTCGACATTATGATGCTTGACCAACCACCGGAGATGACTGGTCGCTCACTGGTCAATCACAGGACAGCAAGTACGGTGGCCGGGTAGCGCAATGAGATTTATAGCAGTCACAGGTCTTGTATTGTTATTGACGATCGGCGCTCTTGCGGGCGAATCATCCGATCCGAAAGTACTGCAGCAACAATTGCGGGCCCTGTCGGCTGAGATCGAGGAATTCAAGCAACTCCTGCAAAATACCGAAAGTGAGCGCAATTCTTTGCAATCGACACTGGAAGATAATGAAAAAAGTATCAGCGATCTCCTGAACAAAATAGAAGTCATCGAGCAAAATCTGAGGGAAGGTGAAGACAAGGTGGGCAAGCTAAAACAGGAACAACTTGAACTCGAGCACGCCAAAGCCGTCCAACAAGACCTGATCGCAAAGCAGATTCGGGCAGCCTATGAAATCGGCAACCAGGAGTACCTCAAAGTTGTATTGAACCAGGAAGACCCTAACCAGTTAGCGCGAATGCTGACTTATTATGACTATTTCAATCGTGCCCGTGCGGCACAGGTAAAGGGCTTCAGGGACACGATTGCGGAGCTGGACAGAGTTTCCATGGAGATTGTCGGGCGAAATCGACAGCTCACCCGGGACAGGCTTGCACTCCGGCGTGAAAAAGCGTCTCTTGAGCTTGTACAGGTGGAAAAGGAGCAAACCCTGGCCGCAATCATCTCGGATCTGGAAAAGACCGGAACCAAACTTGAAATAAGAGTCAGGGATAGAGAACGTCTGGAGAGCCTGCTGGAACGAATTACCGGTATCGCCGATCTGCAATCACCAGCAAATACGCTGCCTTTTGGAGATCGCAAGGGCAAACTTTTGCTACCGGTGGCTGGTACTGTATCCGATCGTTTCGGTAGCAAACGTACTGGCGACTTGAGATGGAACGGGGTATTTATTGAAGCCAGCGAGGGTGAACCGGTTGTGGCTGTCCATTACGGGCACGTGGTTTTTTCCGACTGGCTACGAGGATTTGGGCTATTATTAATCATCAACCACGGAGATGGTTATATGTCCCTGTATGGACATAATCGGGTTCTCTACAGGGAAGCTGGCGATTGGGTCACTGCCGGTGAAACGATCGCAACTGTCGGTAATACAGGCGGTCAAAACCGAACCGGGCTTTACTTCGAAATTCGACATGCGGGTAAGCCCACGGACCCGCAACAATGGTGTCAGGCCAGGCCCAGAGGTACTGCCTGACGATGAGGTTATATCCATGAGTACCAGGAACAGGAATATCAGCATTGTGCTGGCCACAATACTTATGTCGGCCAGCACAATGGCAATGGACTCGCAGCCGACACCACCACCGGAAATCGACGTACCGCTTGCAAAATCGAAAGCACTGCACGAACCCCTGGCACCGCGACTGCCCCTTAACGAATTGCGCGTCTTTGCCGAGGCATTTGATCGAGTTAGCAGTGCCTATGTCGAAGAAATTGATGATCGAACCCTGCTGGAAAACGCGATCAAAGGCATGTTGTCACAACTCGATCCACACTCGGCCTACCTGGACCGTGATTCCTTTTCCGATCTGCAGGAAACGACTACCGGGCACTACGGTGGACTTGGCCTTGAAGTAGGCATGGAAGACGGCTTCGTTCGTGTCATTGCACCCATGGATGACACACCTGCTGCACGTGGCGGTATCGAACCAGGCGACCTGATCATTCGACTGGACGATAAGTCAGTCAAGGGCATGTCCCTGTCCGAGGCTATTGAGGCAATGCGTGGTGAGCCTGGCAGCGAAATCCAGTTGACTATCATCCGCGAAGGCAATCCAAAGCCGACAGACTTGACCCTCATTCGCGAGGTGATCCAGGTTGCAAGCGTCCGTCACCGTTTGCTTGAGGATGGCTATGGCTACATTCGCATTGCCCAGTTCCAGTCCTCGACCGGCGCAGAGACCGAGAAGGCAATCGCACAACTGACACAGGAAGGTCAGTTGCGAGGGCTTGTCCTCGATTTGAGAAATAACCCGGGCGGCGTTTTGCAAGCAGCGGTTGAGGTGTCGGATCTTTTTATTGCCGATGGCCTGATCGTTTATACCTCTGGGCGCTTATCGAACGCCGACCTTAGATACAGCGCTACAACGCAGGATGTCACCGATGGAGTTCCGCTCGTTGTTCTGGTTAATGAGGGGACCGCATCGGCATCAGAGATTGTCGCAGGAGCGTTACAGGACCATAGCCGTGCCGTGATCATGGGCGTCAGCACCTTTGGTAAGGGTTCGGTGCAGACAATCCTGCCCCTCAATAACGAGAAAGCGATCAAGCTGACCACGTCGCTGTACTTCACCCCTTCCGGGCGATCAATTCAGGCCGAAGGTATCCGCCCTGACATCTGGGTTGATCGATCTACAGTTACCAGGATGGAAACAAATGGTGTTCGCATAAAGGAAAGAGACCTGGCAAGGCATATCTCCAATGGTAACGGCGATTCCGAAAAGTCCAAAGACGCGGGTGAGGCGATTCCTGAAGATCTCGCGCTGACTGACTACCAATTGAACGAAGCGTTGACGCTGCTCAAGGGCATCAACATTCTGGCCAGGGCCCGGAGAGGATGAAACCGGTGAGAGAATTGCTGACGATATTTGCAGTCGTAATTCTCTCAACCCCGCTGGTCGCTGCCGAACCCAAATTCATTGCGATTATTATAGATGACGTGGGCAATAGCCTCGACCGGGGAGAGCGCGCCATCGCATTGCCTGCGCCGATCACTATCTCCGTATTGCCCCACTCACGCTATGGCCCCAGGCTGGCACAACGCGCAAGTGCTGCTGGCAAGGAAGTCATGGTGCACATGCCGATGGCAAATATTTCAGGAAAACCCATAGGCCCTATGGGACTCAAGTCCGCGATGTCACACGAGGACTTCACCATCCTCATCAACCGCGCACTCGCCGAAATCCCCGGGGCCAGGGGTATTAACAACCACATGGGCAGCTACCTGACGCAACAGGCAAAGGAGATGGAATGGTTGATGGATGTGGTGAAACGTCGCAACCTGTTCTTTATTGATTCAAGAACCACCCCCAGATCCATCGCATCCAGGGTCGCAGAGCGGATGTCGGTTTTCTCATCCATACGGGATGTCTTTTTGGACAATAATCAAACCTTCTTCGAGATCGATCAGGAATTCCGGCGACTGGTACATACCGCAGAGGTCAGGGGCACCGCGATCGCGATCGGGCACCCTCATGCGATTACCCTGGACTATCTTGAGATGGTGATCCCGCAACTGGACGACAAGGGCATTAGAGTGATCCCCGCCTCAAACCTGATCGCAATCCAGAAAATGACAAAATACCAATTTGCTCGTCGCCAAACCAATACAAATGCGGGGTCGACGTTTCCCGGAGCGGAGTAAATCCAACAGTCGCCGGAGCGCCACTAACCGACGTAATTTTTTGCCAGCGCGATAGCCGCGGCAAGGTCGAGCGTACCCTCATAGATCGCCCGGCCTGTAATCACACCTGTGATTCCACCCGTGACCTTCTTCCCGGTTTCCAGGAGAGCCTCGATGTCACCGATATCAGTGACACCACCGGATGCAATCACCGGAATCGTAATGGCGTCCGCCAGGTCCTTGATCGATTGCAGGCTGACGCCTCCCATCATGCCGTCCTTACCGATATCCGTGTATACCACTGCTTCAATACCATCGGCTTCGAACAACATGGCAAGGCTCTTGACCGGAATGTCCGTCACGTCGACCCAGCCGTTTTTGGCAACCATACCGTGTAAACCATCCAGACCGACAATGATGTGCCCGGGAAAACGCTTACACATTTCACCGACAAACTCCGGCTCTTCGACAGCCTTGGTGCCAATAATCAGGTACTGGACACCTGCATTCAGATAGGCTTCGATAATCCCGGCACTACGGATTCCACCACCCAGCTGGATAGTTAGTTCTGGATGATTTCTGGCGATGGTTTCAATGGCGGCCTTGTTAACCGGCTCACCCTGGAATGCGCCATCCAGGTCTACCAGATGCAGGCGATCAGCCCCTTGCGCAACCCATTGATCTGCCATAGCGATCGGGTCATCCGAATAGGTAGTGCTCTGATCCAGACGCCCCTGTACCAGATTCACGACCTTGCCGTCCTTGAAGTCGATAGCAGGAATGATCTGCATCCTAGAGGCTGCCCTTGGTCGAAGGCACACCGCTTACCCCTGGATCGAAAGCGACAGCCATTCGCAAGGCTCGTCCAAACGCCTTGAACACTGTCTCGATCTGGTGATGTGCATTGGCTCCTTTTAAGTTATCAATGTGGAGTGTCACATCAGCATGGTTGACGAACCCCTGGAAGAATTCGTGAAACAGGTCGACATCAAATTCCCCCACATGAGAACGCCCAAACGGTACCGCATATTCCAGCCCGGGACGTCCGGAAAAATCGATTACCACCCGTGAAAGGGCTTCATCCAGTGGCACATAGGCATGACCATAACGATGAATGCCGCGCTTGTCCCCAATCGCCTCGGCAACTGCCTGCCCCAGCGTAATGCCGATATCCTCGACCGTGTGATGAGCATCGATAGCAAGATCGCCGTCAGCATTAACCTCAAGGTCTACCAGTCCATGACGGGCGATCTGGTCGAGCATGTGTTCGAGAAACGGCAGTCCAGTGGCAAATACTCCCTGGCCGGTGCCGTCCAGGTTCACTGCCACCGAGATGCTGGTTTCCAGCGTATTCCTCTCGATCCGGGATTTTCGTTCCGCCATCTGCCTGATCTCTTTTCAGTGGTTACCAGTAGTTTGGCAATAGTGTTCGGTAAAAGCGCGGGATTATACTGAAATTCAGAGCGCACCATAGGGTAAAAACCGGTTATCCGTATTGGCCTTGATCCACCTGCGCAGGTCTGCCTTAAAAGCGCCACGCGCCTTGAGGATCCTGACCAACGGGATAACAGGCGAGTCCTGGCCACCGTCCCAGCCGCTCAACTGCATTTCTGCGAGCGTAAAAAAACGGATCAATGTCTCAATTTCGGCATCGCTCAGAGACTCAGCCACTGAGAAGGCGTCCGGCCCAGGCTTCATGAGTGCGGCACCTTTCTTGATATCCGCCCGGGACATGGATGCTGCAAGGTCCGTGACATCTGCTTGCCGCATTACGGTAATGTAGTTTTTGAGTGTTTCCATATCCGGTCTGGTGGCCCCCCCCGGCTCCCAGACACTCACGCCTGACGACATGTTAAACCTGCTGATTAGTTGCGAGATTGCTTATTATCCGCTCATGGATACGATAGTGAAACCCAGGAAATCCGGGATATCAGGTGGGGGCTTTTCAGTGCCAATACAGCTGGTGTATCTTGGAGGCCCTCTGTGGCCGAACGTTGATTCAGCGGCCGGCGGTGACTCGGTTCACTTGAGTTGCGGCAGGGACGCCAGCTGCAGAGGTAAAGCGGGTGTAGTTCAATGGGTAAATTGGCAGAGGCAATTTACGCCGCTGAAGTGAGGCCCTCTGTGGCCGAACGTTGATTCAGCGGCCGGCGGTGACTCGGTTCACTT
>JBBDIT010000059.1:25808-35867 GCA_040880285.1 Pseudomonadales bacterium
GAGTTGCGGCAGGGACGCCAGCTGCAGAGGTAAAGCGGGTGTAGTTCAATGGTAGAACTTCAGCTTCCCAAGCTGATAACGTGAGTTCGATTCTCATCACCCGCTCCATATCATGCCCTAGGATTTCAATATCGCTTCCGCGCTTTGCTGAATCTCAGCAAGGTCTGAAATTTCTCCAGCTGCCAACTGCTGCAGGAAGTGGATTTGGCGGTTCACTGCCAGGTGCACCGCGACCCTGGCATGCACAATCTCCGGTGATGGCGGCTTGGTAATGTAATCGACCGCTCCGGCCTTGAAACCCCTAGCCTCGTTATGGCGATCGTCCATCGACGTAACGAAAATAACCGGAATATTGCGGGTGCTATCCATTTCCTTGAGCTTCTGACAGACATCAATGCCGCTCATGTGGGGCATGACCATGTCCAACAGGATCAGGTCAGGCAATTTTTCCTCGGCGATTTCAATGGCGCGCTCGCCACTGGTGGCCACATGAACGATATAAGTATCGGAAAGCATCCTGCCCAGCACCCGAACAACGGTGGTCTGGTCATCGACTACCAGGATTACCGGTTTTTCGTTGTCGTTCATACTGACTACTCCCGTTGGGGGCGATGACTATCTATTTGGACTATTACCCTAGGCTATTACCCTGGATCCAGTTTTTTAACGAGAATACCGAAACATGCTGGCTTATTCATCATCAGTGTAAATTTCGATATCCGGGTACCATGAACAATACCAGTACCAGCACAATGAGCCCAAGGGCCGACGCCCCAACGGCCCATTGCGGACCAATCACATCCGCCACGATACTGATTGGATAAATACAAATGGAGAGAACCGACATCTCCAGCATGTAGATACTCATCACCCTGCCGCGAAATTCATCATCTACATAGGATTGGATCAATACATTGGATAATGACATGCGCGCCGACTGGCCAAGCCCCACCACAGTCAGCAGCGCCATCGACACCCAATAGTTGGTCGAGATGGCAAAGAAGAACAGTGCAACGCCCAGCACTAGCGCGCCCGAAAGCAGGACCCTGGCACGATTGCGGTTCGCCATGGAGGCTATCAATAGCGAACCGGCCAACGACCCCACCCCGGAGATTGAAATCAAGAGACCGAGACGATCCGGACCAGCATCCAGAACGTCTTTTGCAAAACCAGGCAATAGCATGAAGTAGGTCATGCTGAAGAACACCATCAGGAAATTACAGCCCAGCAACATAAATATAACCGGCGTACGCAACACATAACTGAATCCTGACTTCAGTTCGGTTAGCATCGGACCATCAGGCACCTGCGGTTTTGCGCGATCCTCGACCCTGACCTTGAACATCAAAGCCACCGACGATAAGTAAAGGACAGTCATCAGGTAGTACACCCACCGTGCCGGATCAATATTGCCGTCACCACCACCCAGGGCGGCCACCATTCCACCGGCGAGTCCCGGCAAGAGCAAACGTGCGGTATTCATACCGGACGTGTTGAGGGCAATCGCATTGGTGAGCCGGTCCAGACCCACCACATCCTTGGTCAACGCCTGGCGCGCCGGCATCATTGTATTCATCGCAAGGCCCTGCAGGATCGACGCAATCAGGAGATGCTCAAAAGTGAGGCTATCCATGGTGATCAGGGCGCCGATAGTCAACGCGATACACGCGTTGAAGCCCTGACAATACTGGATCACGTGTTTCTTTTGCCTGGCGCGATCCGCCACGACGCCGCCGAGTGGGGCCGCGAACAGCCCCACGATGCCTCCCGCGGCGGTCATCCAGCCCAATTTTTCATAAGACCCGGTGATTTCGTAGACCAACCAGCCACGCACGAACATCTGCATGTTCATGGACGCAAAATTGCCGCACAGGGCAGCAAAGAACCAACGGAAGTTGGTATCCCGAAAGGCGTCAAATGTCTTTGGCCACCGGGTTGGTGGGGGGCTATCTTCTTCTTCCGGCGGCTCGTGGAGTGCGGCTATGTCGGGGATTTCAGATGGCGTATCATCTCTTCTTTGGCCTTCGCTCATGCTTCAAATATAGCACAACATTTCCCGGCAACTAGCGAACCTCTGCAAGTTTTACCAGCATCTTGCCAGTGTTTACTCCCTGTAACAGGCCAATGAGTGCGGCAGGCGCCTGCTCAATCCCGTCCATGATTGTTTCCTCATACTTCATGGTACCTGCTGCCATCCATTTGCGCATATCTGACAGGAACTGGTCGCGTAGATGATTGAACTCATAGACCACGAACCCACGCATCGTGACCCTGTTGTATATCATGTTGGCCAGCGTCGTTACTCCTTCAGAACGCGCACCTTTATTGTTATACGCAGAAATCATTCCGCATACAGGTATCCTACCCAGCGGGCGCATCTGTCCAACAGCAGCATCGAGGTGCGCTCCACCGACATTCTCAAAATAGACATCAATGCCATCAGGCAAGCCAATATGAAGCTCTTTGGCAATACTGGAGGTTTTGTAATTGAAGGCGTGATCAAGGCCGAGCTCGCCGATTAGATACTTGACCTTCTCCTCGGAACCACAACTGCCTGCAACCCGGCACTCTTTAATTTTGGCGATCTGGGCGGCTACGCTTCCGACTGCCCCTGCAGCCGCTGACACGAACACGTTTTCACCTTCCTTTAAAGCGCCGGTCACCAGCAGGCCGCCATAAGCTGTAAGCCCTGTGGTTCCCAGTACGTGCAAGTGAGTGGTCAAAGGCTCGTCTTCAACCTTGATGACCTGCACACTGTCTGCCGCGGAAACAAAATACTCACGGAAACCATTCCGGTGCAGGACATAAGTACCGACCGGAAGATTCTTGTCTGTGCTCTCCATTACCTGGCCAATCGCACCACCGCCCATCACCTGGTTCAGTGGGGTCTGGCCATTGGTCAGCGGTGGTCGCATGGCAGGGTCAACCGACATATACAGATTCTGCACGAGGATCTCACCCTCACCGGGGGCCGGTACATCCACTTCCACCACGGCGAAATTCTCCTCCCTCGGCAGGCCATCCGGCCGCGACACCAGGTGTACTTCTTTACTGGAAACCATGTTCCGAACCTCCTGAAATCGTGATTTTTATGTAGGTACCTACGTAATAGATAACTTTAAATTTAATTATTGTTGAGCCGCCAATTGTACTTCAGGTCCGTCTTAATCCGTTTAAAGTCAATAGGTTCTGCATACTTTCTTAGAAATACCTCAACTCCTGGACGGCCGCCAAAGTCTTCACCATACCAGCCGAAAATCGCCGAAACGCGAGCGAGATCACCCTCGACACTGAGTCCCTTGCCTGATTGTGAGAGGAACTTCCGTGCCTGGTCGTCCAGTTGCCAGTCCAGCTTTGCGGCCTCGTAAGGCTCATCTCGAAGGTCTGGGCAGCTGATCGAGGCGCAGTTCACGGCGACGTGAATGCGGGGCTCACCCAGGGGTCGCAGGACTCGATGCTCGATGTCATCCAGCGTCAAATTACCGTCCGCATTTTGCAGCATGACACGGTCCCAGGGACCACGAAGGAAATTGCCTATATCGCGGATACTGTCTACCGGCCACTCATCAAGGATCAGCTGGATGGTAAGAAGGTTATAGGCATTGATATAAAAAGCGAGCTTCTCCTCACGGCGCTCAAGACGCCCCACGTCGAAATTGCGCACCATCGACACCAGCGCTGCAAAGCGCGGGTCGCTTCCCAAGCCTTGGTAGTTCACCAGATTCAATGGTATTGCGTCCTTTACTCCGGGCTCGACATACTCAGACAGCAATTGCCTGTATCCTTGCCAGTCCGGTTCTACTGCACCCACTCCCGGACTGCCCGCTGCAAACACAATGACCAGCAGGCTTCCAATCAGTAGGCTTCGCATTGTTCGCATCCTGCCACAAGTTGTGTGTACAACAGATTCCGTCCTCGCTAGTTCGTTACAACCGGATTCCAGTCAGCCAACGTACCACACCCCGGGGGCAGTTGATCAATCCAGCGACCAATCAAGGCAGCGCCTTGTTCGTGTACCAGGGACCGACCGAGCTCCGGCATCATTACTGCCGGATCCCGGCTCAGCATCCGGTAGTACAGGATCGACTTGTCCTTATCTCCCGGAAATATGGATACATCCCGACCACCTGTACCACGACCCGCGGCGATTGGGGGCTTGCACACACCCAGCCGCCTCATACTGGTTTCTTGTGCGTGCAGGAATAACCCGGATGTGTCCGCTGGCCCCACTGGATTGTGGCAATGGCCACAGTTGATATCGAGGTAGGTGCGCGCCTGGTGATCCAGTGATTCGCCGGTCGAAGGTGGCCAGGACGCGGCTTTAGGGAGTGCTGATACGTCCGGCAATCCCGTGAGTATCCCTTTCGCCGCCCAGACTCTCAGCTGCCCACCTTCCGGTTGGCTGGCCCCATCAGCCGTATCCGGCGACACCTTGTTGAGATGCCGCGCCTTTGGACCTATGGGCAATAATTCTCCCCTGGTATGATCCGTTGCGTGGCATGAGGCGCATTCGTTCTTCGTCGGCACTACATAATTGAAAGGCTCGTCACCGTCCAGCGAAATACGCTGGATGTCTCCGGCGATCGCTAGATGCGCCTCAGACTGGGCATCATTCCAGACGTAGGGCAGCGCTTCCCAGCCGGTGTCGCGGTGGATGAGAATGCGAGTTTCGATTAGCTTCACCTGCCCCAGGGCAAGTTGTCCTTTGATAAGCTCATTACCCAGACCCACCTTTTGCAAGCCACCATCGACCACAGGATAGTAAAACGTCTTGGTAAAGACCGTGCCGGCGGGAAAGTCGAACGGCCCCTCGCGCCTGAAATTCGCGCTCTTACCCGGCGGCAGCCGGACCGTTCGCAGTTTATGCGCATGGTCGCTGAATAACGGCGTATTGAGGTCATAAAGCAAGGACCCGTTTACCGGTACCAGGCGGGCATCCTGAATTTGCAGCAAGTGCCAACCGGACAAGGTCGTCGGCGTCGCGTCCAATGGAACTGATGGTGTCGGGCTCTCTGTAAAATCCGCAACATCGCACCCTGCCAGGGCAATGACCAGGGCAACGGCCAAAGCTTTTGCAGAAATTATTGCAGACTCTTTTGCAATTAAGGGTTCAGGGAGCGGCAAAATCCAGTTCCACTGCAGCCAGCTTTTCGAGTTGACAACGATGTGCATCCGTCACAAGGTGAGGCGCCTTGTAACCATTGGGTGCATCTGCATTGATCATTGCGCTGTCTCCATTATCGAGACAGATGGCAAGTTCAGGCGGCAGCCTGCCTTCAACCAACTTGTTTTCATCGACAAAGCCATCCCAGACAACATCAGGCAAGGCACCATCATCACCGAACATCCCGACACGCAACTGCTCCAGTGCTTCACGGTCCGGCTGGTTTCCACCACCGCTAAAGTTGTTGCCATAAATATAGATCGCTTCCGGATAGGCGTCGAAAGCACTGGCTTGTTCGCGATCCTGCAACGAACTCGAATAGAAGCTGGTAATCAAAATATTGGCTGTGCCATTGCTGGCAATTTCATTGTCAAAGATTTCGATTCTGTCATTTGAATTGATCAATACACCTGTTCCCGCTGGTACACCGGCTACAGCCGTCCCGGGGATCGCAAAGTTGGCCGTGTTGTTATTGCTGATCACGTTGTTATAAAGGCGTGTACTGTGGCCGGCCAGCGGCAGGTTGGGCATGCTGAAGACGAGCACGCCGCCGGTATTATTGGTGGCCACATTGTTGTAGACATCCGCACCAACGCTGTTTTCAATTTCAATCCCCGCAACGTTGTACTCTGCACGATTGCCCCGGACAACAATATTGCGGGACTGTCCAACATAGATCCCCGCATCCGATGCACCTATCGCTATCGAATCTTCAACCAGGACATTTTCAGTCTGGACCGGATAGATACCGTAAGCGCCGTTCTCAGTGTTTGGTCCGCCGGTCCACTCTGTCCTCACCCGCCGTATGATGATGTTCTTGCCTTCGTTGATTTTTAGCGCATCACCTTTGGTATCTTCGATCGCAAGGTCCACGATGGTGAAATTGCTGGCGTTCACCAACATTCCCTCGGCACCGGCGAGTTGGTCCTTGAACGTCAGAATTGTCTTGTCCATTCCCGCACCGCGAACCGTGACATTGTCAACGTTCAGGACAAGACTCCGAGCAAGCGAAATGGTGCCTTCAGGGATTTCAATCACATCTCCCGGCTTCGCTTCTATAAATTGCTCGATCAGGAGAATGGCAGGATCCCGGCTCGACACGGTCTCTTCGATTCCATCCTGGCCGGAATCACTACAGGCTGCCAACACCGTGAGCATGGTACAAACTGTGAGACGTTTAAATGTATTGATCATTCCTTTACTCCTAATCCGGCAAATCAAAAGTTACCCTGCACTTGAGCCCAGCGGGAATCGCAAGGTCCGGGTTGGGCAGGCGTAAACGTACTCCAAAAGTTGAACTGGCAGCATCCATAACCTTGTCAAAGACATCGACGGTGGCCATATACTCAGCGCCCTGCGGCTGTTCAGGCGCCACTACGGCAGCAAGCCCCTCATGGATCCTGCCATAAAGACTGGTGGGCACCAGCACTTCAACGTTAAGAACGTCGGTTTTCGCCAGCGAAATTACAGGTGTCTGCTCGTAGACATATTCACCAGGGGACAGTAGCCGCTCAACAACTATGGCGTCAACCGGACTCGTAATGGATCGTTGTTCATACAGGATTTCCCGCCGCCTCACTTCGAGCTTCGCCGTCTCCATCTCGCTCTTGGCCTGCTCTACAATCTCGTCGGAAGCCAGCGCCTTGCCTTTTACGATGGTCAACCGGTTGAACTGGTTTTCGAGATAACCCAGCCGCGTACGCGCCATTTCTACCGCCGTACTTTCAAGGTCAGACTCACCGCTGTCCCATAAACTTTCACCATGATAGTAACGCCTGTTGTGGATAGCTGTAAGGTGGAGGATCAGGCTCGGGATGGACAACTTTTTGATCGCGATTCGAAAACCTCGCTACTTCATTTGTCCAGACGCCGTTTAGGATCGCTGCCGGCTCGCCGGAGCTGCACGCAACCCGTGCTACCATCCTCCTCGAACGCCGCCGCGACGCCCCTATTCTGGCTGCCGCATTGAGTGCCTGTACCGGACACAGAATCCGTCTGGATATGCAATGTATCAGCCAGTGGAATCTTGTAGGCCGTCGTAAAGGTCAAGTCAAGTTTGTTCTCGTTAATGATCAGTAACCGTGGCGCATCCTCGATCGGATAAATACCCAACGCTTCACCCACATCGCCAACCCACCCGTCATTGTCAGGATCTGAGCCGGTCACAAGGAGATAAACACCCGGATCCACATTGAAGAAAGTGAAACTGTAGACTCCGTCTGTCGGAATCGCCGTTTCGTAAGTGTAAACCCCCGTTTCCCAGTTGATCAGGAAGATGTACTGGGTCCCGGCATCACCATAACGGTCGCCACCCGCCAGCACTTCAAACAGAATGGTGACTTCTGCTTGTCCAGCGGCGCTGGAACTGAACGTGACAGTTTCACTGTACAAGCCCGGCTCGAGGCTCGTTCGATCCACGCTAACTACGTATTGTCCAAGTCCACTGGCAGTGTTTGGTGCTTCGATGCCAACAAAACTCGAAGAAGCACTGGTGGAATCAATCTGCAGATCGCCTGAACCCGCGTTGAATACCTCAATCTCGAGTTCATCCAAAACACTGCCGTAGTTGAGGCCGTACGCCCCAAGCCCGATGGCCGGATCGTCGGCGTCGCTACCTCCTCCACCGCCCAATGCGGCTGCCGCATTGACAGCGAGCAAGGCATCGATGCGGCCGTGACCGAAGCGATCGTCATAGCCGGGCGAGCCCAGGTCCACCGTGATGTCGCCGGACGCAATCAGCGAATCGAAGTCGTCAGGCGTCATATTGCTATTGACCGACTTCATCAAGGCCGCGACGCCTGCAACGTGCGGCGTTGCCATAGACGTCCCCTGAAAATACGTGAACGTCGATACGATGCTCCCTGACCTGATCTCAGCCACTGTACTCAGTACGCCGTCTGGATCTCCATTGCCGTCAAGGTCATCTGTGGTATCACCACCTGGCGCACCAATATCAACCCGGCTGTTGAATTGAGAATAGTACGATCGCTGGTCGTTGAGGGTCGTGGCAGCAACTGACACAACACCGTCGTAAGACGCAGGATAGTTCAGCGAACTGTCGCCATCGTTTCCCGCGGCTGCAATTACAATCATCCCGGCGGCCCTGACATCATTGACGGCATCCTGAAAGAACTGTGAGTAACCTCCACCACCCAGACTCATATTCGCGATGTCCGCCGGATCACTTACAATGATCCCGGACTCGTTGGGAAGACCTGCGGCATATTTCAGCGCTTCCGCAATATCCCACGATGAACCTCCGCCACAACCCAGGACGCGGAGGTCCATGATCTCGGTGCTCCACGTGACGCCGGCAACACCGGAACTGTTGTTCGTGGCTGCGCCAATCGTTCCTGCCACATGCGTGCCATGGAAGCTGCTCGTCCGCCTCGAGGAATTTGTACACTGATTGTTATCCAATCCATCACCCGGATCCGACGGATTTGCATCTCGACCATCACCATCGCCATTGGAGAGAAAGCCAACGAAGTCATATCCATCGCTGGATAGCCTACCGCTCAGGTCAGGATGGGTCTGGACTATGCCCGTGTCCAGCACGGCAACCTTGACAGAGCCACTTCCCGTGGTTTGATCCCACGCTTCGGGCAGCCGTATCTTCGGGTAATGCCACTGGTATCGGTAGTTGCTGTCATTGGGCTCGATTTGCGTCTTCATCATGTAATTCGGTTCAGCAAACTCGACACCCTTGTCACTGGCGATCATCTTCGCGGTAAGCATGGTCTGGAGCTTGAGCTCGATTTCTGACGGGGAACCCTGAGAGCTGGCGGCCAAGCTGAGGGCTGAACTCGCCATCGCTGACATCATATCGGCGCCGAACCGATAGAGCACCGGCTGTGACAGGCCATTCCCACCACGCATACTCGTTGTGGGTGCCATCTGAAGCATACCTGCCGCTTGACCGACCGGACTGCCTTTTGCGATCACGTCACCAATGACAAGATCAGAGCTTGCATTCATGCCGTGAGAACTCACAGACGCGAGGCCAGCGCCAATCGTCAATACATAGTTGGAGTATCCTGAATAAACGTAAGCTTCTATGTAGTAGGTTCCAGGCGTATCCGGAATCTGCACGGACTCATGGCCGGTACCACTGATCGAATAATCAACGATATCCTGATTCTCGTCATACAGATACAGATCAAGGTCACCCACATCGCGCGTTGCGATCCTGAGATTAACGGTCTCTCTTCCGCGCGCCTGAATCTTGTAGTAGTCACTGTAGTCTCCTGTTGTCGCTGAGTGCCCCAACCCATCGAAATCAGGTCCGGTCCCCGGTCGGTTTATATAGCCACCGACGGATGTCGGGTTTGAAATCTCCTGTGCAGAGCCAATCGCATCATTACTCGTCGGCGTTGAGATGGAATCGTTAACATCAGAATCCACGCTCAGCGTGGGAGCAACCGTGATCTCACCCGCGACGGAGTAAGTGTTGGAGTTGGGCAGCACGTCGATCATGGTCGACACAGAGTGAGACAAGCCATCGCTGTTGGTTAACGTCAAAGTGACGTCATAGCTGCCATCGCTCAGGAAGACGAAGTCAACGTTCTCATCAGCCGATGAAGGTCCATTGAAATCCCACTCGTAGCTGGTGATTTCATCATCGCCAAAGCCTGCAATACTTTCGGCAGCACTGAACCTCACCAGCAGCGGTTCCAGACCATTTACACGATCCGTTGCGATCACGGCGGTAGGAGGCGTTATCGTCGAATCGAGTGGTTCGGGGTCACGTATGTCGCTTACACCGTCATTGTCATCGTCAACATCGGTATTATTGCCTGTGCCATCGCCGTCGGTATCCACTGACTCTGTAGGATCCAACGGGAAAGCATCGTCTTCATCGACTACGCCGTCATTGTCGTCGTCCGGGTCGGCAT
>JBBDIT010000059.1:35967-85719 GCA_040880285.1 Pseudomonadales bacterium
GGGAAAGCATCGTCTTCATCGACTACGCCGTCATTGTCGTCGTCCGGGTCGGCATTGTTGCCGATGCCGTCCTGATCTGAGTCGACAGACTCTGAGGGGTCGAGTGGGAATACATCGGCTTCATCATTTACGCCGTCGTTGTCATCATCGGAGTCTGCATTATTGCCAATGCCATCGCCGTCGGTATCCACTGACTCTGTTGAATCCAGTGGGAAAGCATCGTCTTCATCGACTACGCCGTCATTGTCGTCGTCCGGGTCGGCATTGTTGCCGATGCCGTCCTGATCTGAGTCGACAGACTCTGAGGGGTCGAGTGGGAATACATCGGCTTCATCGTTTACGCCGTCGTTGTCATCGTCGGAGTCTGCATTATTGCCAATGCCATCGCCGTCGGTATCCACTGACTCTGTAGGATCCAGTGGGAAAGCATCGTCTTCATCGACTATGCCATCATTGTCGTCGTCCGGGTCGGCATTGTTGCCGATGCCGTCCTGATCTGAGTCGACAGACTCTGAGGGGTCGAGTGGGAATACATCGGCTTCATCGTTTACGCCGTCGTTGTCATCGTCGGAGTCTGCATTATTGCCAATGCCATCGCCGTCGGTATCCACTGACTCTGTAGGATCCAGTGGGAAAGCATCGTCTTCATCGACTACGCCGTCACTGTCGTCGTCGGTGTCCGCATTATTGCCTGTGCCATCGCCGTCGGTATCCAGCCACTCTGTTGAGTCGTAGGGGAAGGCATCATCACGATCTGAGAAGGTATCGCCATCATCATCCCGGTCAACTATGTCAACATTACCGTCTCCATCCGAGTCAGGAAGATCGACGTCCTGTCGGATCTCGTCGATCAAGTCCAGAATCGAAGTCGCAGTATCAAAGTCAAGCGCGGAAATTTCACCCCTATCATATTGCCTTACAGCGTCCTGAAAAATCGTCTGTGTGAAAGCGAGCACAGCTGATGCAGCGACACCCTGTGGAACAAAGGCAATATCCCCGATCGTGCCGTTTAGCGCCGAAAGGCTGGAGGCAATGCGATCGACTTGAGTCGACCCGATCGAGCTGTTTCCCTCCAGGAGCGTTGTCAGGGTGGCAGTGTCCGCAAGGTCGATCCCACTCGAACGGGGCAGGTTACGGACTGCCTCTACCAATTGATTCGTAACATCTGCCGGGTCAGCATCCTCATTCAGCGACAGGACGGTCAGCAATAAGAAGCCAATCTGCTGGTTCAGCTTCATCAGCTCTTCAGGAGCGGCCGTATCATCCCATGGATCCAGGGATTGGACGACTGTTGCATCCAGTGTGACACCCAAATCGCCGAGGAAGTTCTCTTGTGTATCCAAAAACGGCGGCGGCGCCGTCAGTACCGTTGTTAACGGGGTGACAGCGAAAAAATCTTCTGGATGCGGCGCACCATAAAGCCTCAGATCATCGAGGGTTTCGCCTGTGAATATATCTCGCCCTCCTACAGCGACAATAACGGCATCACAATCAGCGACCGTTGAACAATGTCGACTCTGATCTGACAGCTCGAAGAATCCATCGCCATCCGTCGTTGTACTGGATTCATTCGAATCTTGCGTTCGATCGCCATCGGCATCGAGAAAAACAGTGCTGTCAGCCAGCGGGCCATCAACAATTCGACCCGTAAGCACATTGATCAGGTTTACATCGATGCTCATCGAATCTGATCCACCATTACCGTCAGAGACTTGGATGGTGATCTGAAACGCACCATCGCCATTACTATCACCAGGGGATTCGAATGATTGTGCTGAATTGAAGTTGAGCGTAGAGGAGGAGATTGAGAACGAAGAGGCATCGATGCCCGACAGAGAGTACGTCAACGAGTCTCCATCTGCATCACTCGCTCTAAGAGTCGTGACTTCAGTCGTCCCTTCATCTACTGAATACGACACTTCAAGCTCCAACACCGGAGCCGAATTTGTGGGAGCCGGTGATTCCGAGGCCCCATCACCTCCACCCCCTCCGGAACAACTGATCAAAAGAAAAGTAATCCCTAACCCACAGATAATGCGTATCAGGTTCATAGCGTTCTCGCAGAGCAGAGAAGTTGAAAAATTATCCTAGCGTCAGCACTGTATTGCAAGGCTATGCGACCCAGTAAAACTACGAGCACTTTGTGAGCGTTTATTGATCAATTGAACGTCCGGGGAAGCGTGATAACATAGGATTACTTCGATAGTGCAGACACAAGGCTGAACCTCTCACCCATGGGACACCTAAAGTCCATACTGATACTGACAGCTATCGCGAGCAGTACTGCTTGCGCTCGATCATCGAATAACTCCCTGATTGAGCTGGAGTTCGAGTGTCCACGAGAAAGGAGTGACGTCTGCATAGAACTGTATGATCCCGTCTGTGCGGTCAAGCTCGATGGGAACACAAAGACTTACTCGTCCGGATGCCACGCTTGCCTGAATGAGGATGTGGTGGGATTTAATCCCAGCCCTTGCAAGACGGAACCAAAAGCTGAAAGCAATTGATCATTACTTGGTCAATGGTCTCATCGCCACACGTGCGAGGATGCCATCAAGCCAAGGCCGGTTGCGCCAACCTTCAGCACAACATCCAACTCGTGGCCTTCGTACTGACCTGTTACTTGCCAACAACCTGCTGAATGGAATTGCATACCCACCAACATCGCGTCCCAGCGATAGTTGTCTGAACCGTTACTGCCATTAGTCGCCTCACGGATCACGATGCTGCCGTCCCCATCCAATTGGCGAGCTGTAATCGTCAAGTTGCTGGTTCCTGTCGCAGGCGATCTTCCACCGATTCAGCCGATACGGTGGGTTGCGTCTCGGGCTCGCGCTCAGCACTCACTGGTGCGGCCGAACGTTTCACACGAGCCGGATGTGTGGGCTGGCGCCCATCCTGACTATTTGAGAGGAGTGTAGTAACGCCAGCGTAAAGTACTGCCTCAACTAGGCACCAACTTGAGTAGTTGATTGAAGATCGTGTTACGATAGGCCAACGCTTATTTCCCCTTCTGATTCAATAGTTTGTGCAAAAGCCATTTTATCAGCTAACAGGTGATTTAAGCCGTCTTCTCTTGCGTTTATGGGACAGCTGTGGTCAGACTGCAAGCGAGCAACCATATCGCCTTTGGCAACTGTATCGCCTCGCCGAACGGGTATTTCCTCAAGGATGCCCTGCGCCGGACTACCGATTCGCATGGTCATTTCCGGTTCAATCAGACAATCAAATTCATGGGACACCCCATATACTTTTCTGGCGGCGTTCGCATCAGACCCCACAAAAATATTGAGCCATACCAGCCAGCCGACGGTAAAAATCACCAGGTACTGCTTAATCTTCATAGTTATTCCATTCGACCACTGAAGGCGAGCAAATCGCAAAACTGCTCATCCATCTTAAGGACAGTGCGCCTCGCTGCGAAATGCCTGCGCTTAACCAGTTTCTGCGCAACCATGAGCAAGGTTCTTGCCGCCAGAACCCTGACACGACCGAGCCTGGTATATATGCAAGCGTCGGAACATAACGCCAGGGCTTCATTTGACCTCAACCTTTATCCGGCCAACCTGACCCTTGCAGAAATCACAGACGAGGTCTCCGCCATTGCAAATTTCCTGGGCAGGCCCGGGTCGGAACTGACCCCCTACTATCAGCAATGCAAATATGCGACTCTTGGGCACATATCCGGTGGTTATGATCGTAGTGGCGAGCCGTTCTTTACGATCTACTACGAAGAGGTATGACCAGCCTTACCGGCCTGCAATACTGGCTGGTGGACCATAATAAAATAAGTTAGTAAATACTCACATACGGAGAACCCATGACCAGCTTTGGCGTACAGATCTTTCCGACAGATTCCACGATACAACCAGTGGAGCTCGCGAGAGCGGTAGAGGAGCGTGGCCTCGATTCCCTTTTCTTTCCCGAACACACCCATATTCCGGTCGAAAGAGCCACACCTTTCCCTGGCGGCGGTGATTTGCCGGAGTGGTACTGGCGATCCCACGACCCTTTTGTATCCCTTGCGGCGGCAGCGGCGGTGACCGACCGGATCAAACTGGGAACTGGCATTTGCCTCGTTATCGAACGCGACCCCATTACGCTCGCCAAGGAGTGTGCCTCCCTGGACGTGATTTCAAACGGGCGCTTCATCCTTGGCATAGGCGCCGGCTGGAATAAGGAAGAAATGGAGAATCACGGCGCCAACTATCAACACCGTTGGAAAATTGTGCGCGAGAAGGTACTGGCAATGAAGGAAATCTGGACGAAGGACGAGGCCGAGTTTCACGGAGAGTTCGTCGACTTCGACCCGATCTGGTCCTGGCCAAAGCCGGTGCAGGCAGGCGGTCCGCCGGTGTGGATGGGCGCAAACTCGAAGTGGGTGTTCGATCGCGTCGCCGAATATTGCGAGGGCTGGATGCCCATCGGTGGTTCCGGCAGCGGCGGAATGGACAATATGAACGCAGCCTTGAAAGAACGCAATCGATCCTTGTCTGATCTGGACATCGCCCTGTTCGGTGCGCCCCTCGATGAAGACAAGGCGAAGGGGCGAATCGACCAGGGCTTTACAGACCTGATCTTTGGGCTACCACAATCAGAACCGGACAAGGTGCTGGCGCACCTCGACAAGGTCGCAGAACTGGTACAACGCCTCCGTTGAGGTGCGAACGAACAGGCACCGACAAATCATTCAGGAAACGGACAAGAGCAAGACAACAGAGCCGACAATTAAAACCATTCCGGTAAACTCGAGTGGTGTCGGTCGTTCCTTGAAATAAAACCAACCGATTCCCAGCGTGATCAAGAACTCGATCTGGCCTACCGTCTTGACGTAAGACGCGAGTTCCAGCGTCATTGCTGTGAACCAACCGATAGAGCCAATTACGCTGGTGACCCCAACGAACAGACTCGGTCGCCACATCATAAACACTTTGGCGAACTGTTCTCGCTGGGATATAGCGATAAAGGCCACCGTAATGATTGTCTGTATGACTACCATATAAATGAGCGTAATCGCCGCTGTCAGCATCGAGTCGTCTATGCCGAAGGAAAGGCTGGCGTGACGAATCAGCAATGAAGTCAAGGCAAAACTGAGGCCAGCGCCCAGCCCATAGATGGCCGATAAGTCCCAGAGACTCGAGACCGCGCCGGTCCTGGCAATATTGATGGTCATAACACCCGCCACGCATAGCATGATGGCGATCCAGCCCGGCACCGAAACCGCCTCGGTAAAGAAGAAATAACCAATGATTGCAGTGAGGATGACCTCGGTCCTGACATAGGTGCTGCCCACCGCAAACTTGCGCAATGTAAACAGTTTGATAAGCAGTACCGTTGCAACAATCTGCAACACACCTGCCATCAATCCGGATATCAAAAAGGTATTATTCAGTGGTGGCAGTATGCCGTTTCGATCGCCGATGAGAAAAGCGAGATAGAACACTGCAAACGGTAGCCCGAACAGGTAGCGGACCATGGTCGCTGCCAGCGGCGAGATATTTCCTGACAGATACTTCTGGCCAGCCGTTCGTACCGACTGCATTAGCGCAGCAAGCAAGGTCCATAAAACCCAGCTTTCGATCAACATGAGTCACAATACATCAAAAATGCCCGCGGGAAAGCGGGCATTCTATTATGTGGAGACTTCTGTCACCAATGACAGATTGGCATCAGCGCGATGCCAGCGGGAACTATCAGAGCACTTCCATAATTGCTTCCGCTGCGCTCACCTCAAAGGCGCCCGGCTTCTCGACATGAAGGGCCGTGATCTTGCCGTCTTCGGCAACCAACGCATAGCGCTGGGAACGCGTGCCCATGCCAAAGCCTGAGCCATCCATTGTCAATCCCATGGCTTTGGTAAAATCGCCATTACCGTCAGCTGCCATCATAATGGCTTCTGCATTCCTGTCTTTGCCCCAGGCGTCCATCACAAATGCGTCATTCACCGACACACAAACCACCGCATCGACTCCTTGTTCCTTGAACTTGTCCGCATTCACGACATAACCGGGCAAGTGCGCCGCACTACAAGTCGGCGTAAAAGCACCAGGCACTGCAAACAGGACAACCTTCTTGCCACCAAACAATTCCTTCGTGGTGAGATCCTGCGGGCCTTTTTCGCCCATCACCTTTAACGTGGCTTCCGGAATCTGATCTCCGACCTGAACAGTCATAGCTAACTCCTCTTTACACAGGGTGTATCAACCTAAGGGACAGGAGTCTCGCTTGAAGTCAGCTTGAGTGCAACCCCCCACTTCAGTACCCGAAGTTGACAACCTCGCTTGCACCGCCCGCTGGTGCGCATATATATTCGATGTCCGGCAAGTTCAGGTAATCAGGCAAAGAGGTGCCAGTGGATCTTTCCTTCGGTAGTGAATATGAGGCTTTTCGCGAACAAGTCCGTGATTTTATAGACCAGCATCGCGATCAGGCACCGAAGGGTGGTGGCCGCTCCGGGCAAGCGAAGGCATGGCAGAAGATCCTGATCGAGAACGGCTACACGGCTCGTACCATTCCGCGCCAGTATGGCGGTTTTGGCGCTGAACCGGACATCATCAAGGCCAGGATTATTGGTGAGGAATTTGCGAGAGCCCAGGTCCCCGGTGGCATGGGCGGTCAGGGCATTTCGATGTTGGTACCAACGCTCCTTGAGATGGGCAGCGAACCGCAAAAACAGCAATTCATCAAACCGACCCTGCACGGCGATATCATCTGGTGCCAGGGTTACTCCGAACCCGGTGCCGGCAGCGATCTGGCCAGCCTGACCACCAGTGCAGTGCTGGACGGTGATGAGTGGGTGGTTAACGGCCAAAAAATCTGGACCAGCACCGCGCACCTGGCCCACTGGATATTTTGCCTGGTCCGCACCGAGCCGGAAGCCCCCAAACACCAGGGCATATCATTTCTGTTATTTCGTATGGATACACCGGGTATTGAAGTCAGGCCCCTGGTCGACATGACCGGCAACGCCAATTTCAACGAGGTGTTTTTCACGGACGTGCGCGTCCCCAAGGACCAGATTGTCGGCAAACGCGGCCAGGGTTGGCTGGTGGCCAATTCGATACTCGGTTTTGAACGCGACTCGCTGGCAGACCCCAATGCGTCCCTGGCCCGCATCAACGCACTGATCAAGTTGATGCAATCGGAGACCGTCGCCGGGAAGCGCCTGATGGATAACCCGGTCTATCGCGATCGCCTGATGAAGTTACAGGCTCGCGTCATGGCGATGCAGTTCAATGACATGCGAGTCTTGTCTTCACGCGTGAACCCCGGCCAGGATGCGACCATGGCTCGAATGATTACCAAACTGCAGGGCACTGAACTGCGCCATGAAGTCGAGGGCCTCGCGGTCGACATTATGGGCGAGATTGGCCTTTCCTACGGCGACAATCCGTACTTGCGCGACGGCGGTAGCTGGCAACAGCAATATATGTTCTACCTGGGCTTGATCATCGGTGGGGGTACCTCCCAGATCCAGAAAAACATCATCAGCGAGCGCGGTCTCGGCATGCCGAGGGAACCGAAGGTCGAGGCAGGTAAAGCGTAAACGAGGCAATTATGGAGTTCGGACTTTCCCAGGAACAAACGCTGCTACAGGACAGTGTAAACCGGTTGCTCAAGGACACTGTGCCTCTCGACGAGGTCAGGGCGATCGCAACCGGCGATAAACCTGATGCTTCTGTCTGGCAGGGACTCGCGGATCTCGGAGTTGCAGGATTACTGGTACCCGAAGACAAGGGTGGTGTTGGTCTCGGTAGTCTCGATGCAGCAATTGTAGCGGAGTGCCTTGGCTATCATGTTGCCCCGGCGCCCTTTCTCGGTACCGCGGTGATGGCACCGGTGGCATTAGTTGGTGCCGGCGGCCAGGACGAACTGCTCGGCAATATCGCCTCTGGCCAGGTACGTGTGGGTTGTGCGTTCAGCGAGGCGATCGGCGCACGTGCCGACGCAGGAGTCACCGCGAACAATAATCGGCTGTCAGGCAAGGCCATCTATGTACTCGATGCTGACGCAGAGCATTACCTGGTGGCGACTTCAGACAAGCACTTGTACCTGCTGAACACCAATGATGCGATTAAGACGAGGCTGACTACTATCGATGCGACCCGGTCAGTTTGCCAACTCATCTTCGATAATGTGCTTGCACAACTGATCAGTGACGATTTTGACGTTTTCACGAAGGCGCTGGACCTGGGCCGAATTATGTTGGCAGCCGATACTCTCGGTGCCGCCCAGTGCATGCTGGACAAGTCCGTTGCCTATGCCAAAGAACGCGAACAATTCAAAAGGCCCATTGGATCTTTTCAAGCTGTCAAACATATGTGCGCCGAAATGGCCGCCGACCTTGAGCCCTGTCGATCAATGGTATGGTACGCGGCCCATGCTGCCGATCACGTAGAACAGGAATCAAGGCTGATCGCATGCCACACCAAGGCGCACCTTGCCGAGGTGGGCAAGTTCATTGCCAAGACAGCAACAGAAGTTCATGGAGGCATGGGATTTACCGATCTCCTGGGCCTTCACTATTGGTTTAAACGTATCGGTTTCAATCGACAAATGTTGGGCGCCCCGGAACTGATCCGAGAGGAAGCAGCACGTATCCAGGGGATTGCAGCTTAAGGCATTTTAGGAGGCAAATATGGCAATCAAAGGTGTGGACCACGTGGTCATCCGGGTCAAGGATATCGATGAAGGTATCTCCGTCTGGCGTGACAAGTTCGGTATGGAACTCGAACGCACTGCTGAGTCTGAAGCGCTCGGCATCAAACAGGCATTCTTTCCGTTTGCTACCGGCGGCTTTCTTGAAATTGTAGCGCCAACCAGTGACGACTCTGCGGTAGGCAAGGCCGTCGCATCGAGGGGCGAGGGACTACACACCCTGTCTATGGAAGTCGACGATATAGATGCCACGGTAGCGGACCTTACAGATAAAGGCGTACAGCTCATTGGAGTTGGCACGCCGCAGGTGTTCATTCATCCCAAGTCCGCCAATGGTATTCTCGTGCAATTAACCGAGCGCAAGTAACAATCACTTTCAGTCCAGATCGGGCTATATCAGGAGAAATGAAGTAATGATCGGATATGTAACAATTGGTACCAGCGACATGGAGAAGGCGAAGGCATACTGGAGCAGTTTGCTTGAACCGTTGGGCGCAAAAATCGTGATGGACATGGGACGGATCGCGCTCCTCGGCGCCGGCCGAGGTCAGCCGATGCTGGGTGTCTGCGTACCCTATGACGAAGGTGACCCACAACCCGGCAACGGTAACATGCTGGCGTTTACGGCGCCCTCAAGGGAAGACGTGGACAAGCTGTATGCAAAGGCAATTGAACTCGGCGGTACGGACGAGGGGGAGCCGGGCGAGCGTGGCCCGACCTTCTATGGCGGCTATTTTCGCGACCCGGATGGTAACAAGGCGGTGTTCTTCTGCTCCTAGGGAACCTCTGAACAAGTCGACGTCAATCTGTCGAGTGGGAAGTCAAGGACCTGTTATGGAAGGCTAGGTACAGGGACGTAACGGGACCGGGCCAGGGATGGCCGGGGGCGCCCAGCCCACACCTTCCAGGACAAGTCCTTGACTTCCCCGCCTAAACCTCCCCGACAAGACTTTGCGTACTTGTTCAGAGGTTCCCTAGGCACCGACGCCAGGCTTTAATCCTTTTGACCTTTTTCGCCAGAGTTCTGGTCAGAGTTCTGGTCAGGGTTCTGGTCTGAATTCTGGACAGGGTGCGCAGCGGAACTGTCCCGGGACTTTTCGCCATAGTCCTGCCACGGTGCATCGCGTTCCCTGATAACCTGGCGGAACCCTTTCTCACCAAAGCCTTCTGCCCAGCGATAGGCCTCTTCGGTATGTCGGGTCACACCATCAAAGAAGGTCCCCAGCATCTGGGTTGTTCGCAGCCCCATATTCTCAAATGCCTGGTTGATCAGTAATTTATTCAATGCCAACTGGTTAGCTGGAATATTTACATAGCGCCTGGCTTCTTCTTCAACGTGGGCCGACAGCTCATCCGGTGCAACCACATAGGCAACCAGGCCGATCCGGTACGCGGTATCGGCATCAATAGCACGGCCAGTCAGCAAGAACTGCTTGGCATGCTCAAGGCCAAGGCGGTAGACCCACATCATGGTTGTTGGCGTGCCGTAGATCCGACTCGGGGCATAGCCTATGTGCGCATCGCTAGCCATGTACAGCAGGTCGCAACAAAGCACAAGATCCGTCGCTCCACCAATTGCCCACCCCTTGATTTCACCCAGCACCGGCTTCGGACATTCCCAGATACGCATAAAGCGCCGGACATTGTTTCCCATAAATTGATAGTCACGCACCGGGTCCCAGGCACCTTGCCTGGTTTCGATAGCAGGTGCACCGTAAGGGGTATCCCAGCTGCCGCGATTGGTGAGATCGTAGCCAGCAGTAAAAGTATCGCCAACACCACGCAACACAATGGCAGCAACCTGTTTCGATCGCGAGGCACGATCTACACCATCGGCAATGCCCTGGACCACCGCATCGGTGAGCGTATTTTTCTTTTCAGGCCGATTGATCGCGATGATCGCAATCCCGTCCCGCTCTTCGTAAAGAACCTCTTCTTGCGTCTCTTGTGTCTCTTGTGTCATGGAAAACCTCACTCGATGACATATCCTGCCTGAGTATAAGTGGGTTATGCTTGAATTGCCTGTTGCTCAATAGGACCCGCGCGCCCTCGCGCGACCAAACAAAAGGTGACTTTGGATGACTGACTACTCCCCACTCCCGCCGCGGCTGTCAAAGCCGAAATCGGCCAGCAAACACACCATCGGGATCAACCGGTCGTTCCACGAAACACTCGATTTCTCTGACCGCCGCAGCTTTGATGACGCCAAACGCGGCTTGATCGCAACGCTCAAGCCCATGACGATTGCCCACAGTAACGGCCGCCGGAATGTATTTGACCTCGAGGCGTTATCGTTTCTGCAAGGACAAGCCCCTGACACGGTCAACCCGTCATTGTGGCGGCAAGCACAATTAAACGCACTCAACCATGGCCTGTATGAAGTAGTGGATGGAATCTATCAGATCCGGTCGTTCGACATTGCCAATATGACGCTCATACGGGGAGACACCGGCTGGATTGTCATCGACCCTTTGACTTCTTCCGAGACCTCGAGCGCGGGCCTTGCGCTTGCCAATGAAAAGCTGGGTCACAGACCCGTGGTGGCGATAATCCATACCCACAGCCACGCCGATCATTTTGCCGGTGTCCTGGGTGTGGTCAGCCATGAAGAGGTTGAAAGCGGCAAGGTCACCGTCATTGCACCGGAACATTTTGTCAACGAATCGCTGTCTGAAAACCTGCTCGCCGGGAATGTCATGAACCGGCGAGCAACCTACATGTACGGTAACCTGCTGGCGCCGTCTCCGACGGGTTTTGTAACAACCGGGCTGGGTGCAGCTTTATCCATGGGCTCAACCGGTTTCATCATTCCCAACGATATCATCAAGGCAAGCGGCGAAACCCGACAGATAGACGGGATTGATATCGAGTTTCAGATGACCCCCGGCAGCGAGGCCCCGGCCGAAATGGTGTTCTACTTTCCCCGCTTCAAGGCACTTTGCATGTCAGAGATCACGTCCCATCATCTCCACAATGTATATACGCCCAGGGGTGCACAGGTTCGTGATGCCCTGGCCTGGGCCGACCAGATCAATGAATCCATCGAACGCTTTGGTGCCCGGCTTGAAGTCGAGTTTGCCAGTCATCATTGGCCCATTTGCGGACGCGAACGCGTCATAGCGTATCTTAAAAAGCAGCGTGACCTTTACCAGTACATTCACGACCAGACGCTTCGGCTTGCCAATATGGGATACGTGAAAGAAGAGATCGCCGAGCAGCTCAGGTTACCGGCGAGTCTCGCATCGGAATTTTATAACCGCGACTATTATGGCACCGTGCATCACAATGCAAGGGCCGTGTACGTAAAATACCTGGGCTTTTTTGACGGTAATCCGGCGCATCTTTATCCACTGCCACCAGGTGAGCTGGCGACTCGATATCTTGAGTTTATGGGAGGCGCAGACCAGGTCGTTGCACGCGCACGCGAGTCGTTCGCGCACGGTGACTACCGGTGGGTAGCCGAGGTCCTCAATCATGTGGTGATGGCCGACCCGGAACACGTCGAGGGCCGCGCACTGCTTGCAGACACGTTGGAACAACTGGGCTATCAGTCCGAGTCGGGTCCATGGCGCAATTTCTTCCTGTGCGGTGCATTGGAATTACGCCACGGGCTACCGGAAGGATCCAACTTTGTAGCCTCAGAAAGCATGGCAAGGTCAATACCAATCGAAAACCTGTTTATGACCCTGGCGGTGCGTTTGAACGGCTCGCGTGCTGATGGCATCGTGCTCAATATTAACCTCGACTTAAAAGATGAGGGTCATGTCTGGCTTAATATTGAAAATGCGGTGCTGCATGCGTTCATGGGCAAACAGCACGAGGCACCGGCAGCGACCATGAAACTGTCTTCCCTTGATTTCAAGCGCATGATGATGGGGCTCACCAGTGCCGCAGACCTCATGGCGCAAGGCACCCTTGAAATAGACGGCGATGCGGGCGCACTCATTACACTCGCAGAATTATTTGATCAGTTTGAGCGCCGTTTCCCGATTGTGACACCACGAGCACCCTTCAAATGAGCGACTTCAACCAACCCATATCAGGCAATGACATGCCCCGCTTCGGCGGTATTGCCACCATGTTTCGGCTGCCGGCACCATCATCGGCTAGCGGCGTCGACGTCGGTATCGTCGGTGTACCACTCGACATAGGTACCAGCAATCGCACTGGCGCTCGCTATGGTCCACGGGAAATTCGAGCCGAGTCAGTTCTCGTCCGACCCTACAACATGGCGACCCGGGCGGCGCCCTTCGACTCATTCCAGGTCGCCGACCTCGGTGATGTCGCACTCAATGCCTATAACTTGTCAGCATCCATTGAAATCATCGAAGCCCACTACCGGGAGTTACTGAACCAGCCGTTAATACCTGTCTCTATAGGCGGCGACCATACTATCGCGCTGCCCATTCTTCGCGCGCTGGTAAAAAAACACGGGCCCGTTGCCGTTATCCAGGTCGATGCACATGCAGATATGAATGACTCCATGTTCGGTGAGCGAATTACTCATGGCACAATTTTTAGACGCGCGATCGAAGAAGAGTTGATACAACCGGGCAAGATGTTCCAGATCGGTTTGCGCGCAACCGGCTATGCTGCCAACGACTTTGAATGGGCGCGCGGCCAGGGGGTCCACGTAATTCAGGCTGAAGAGTGCTGGTACAAATCATTGGCGCCGCTGATGGAACAGGCGAGAACGCTTATCGGTTCCGACGCACCAGTCTACCTGAGTTTTGATATAGACGGCCTCGACCCGTCTGTCGCACCCGGCACAGGCACACCCGAACCGGCCGGGCTTAGTGCCTCACAGGCACTTGAGATTATCAGGGGCTGTTACGGCCTGAATCTCGTCGGCTGCGATCTGGTGGAGGTTTCGCCACCTTACGACCCGAGCGGAAATACGGCACTGCTGGCAGCAAATCTGATATTCGAAATGCTATGTGCCTTACCGGGATGCAATCGCAAATAGCAAGAGGCATAAAGATTATGACGATAACGGGTGTGATCAACCCCGGCGAGATGGGTGCTTCTGTCGGCGCGGCTGCCGCCGCTTGTGGACATCGTGTTCTGTGGGCATCTGCGCATCGAAGCCCAGCCACAAGGGAAAGGGCGACACAAGCAAAGCTCGAAGACTGCAAAACCTTGGCCCGCCTGGTTGAAGCGTGTGACGTCATCTTGAGTGTTTGCCCGCCTCATTCGGCCGAGCAGGTTGCAAGAGATGTTGCGGCGCTGGGTTTTGACGGCCTTTACCTGGATGGCAATGCCATTGCACCGGACCGGGCCCGGGCCATCGAACAAATCATCACCGCCAGTGGCGCCCAATTTATCGACGGCGGCATCATCGGTGGACCGGCCTGGGACGCGGCCAGCAACACCACACTGCATCTGTCGGGCCAGCGGGCTGGTGACATTGCCAAACTGTTCACAGGCTCACCACTTAAAACCAATGTTGTTTCAGCCCGGACTGGCGCGGCATCTGCACTGAAAATGAGTTATGCAGCCTACACCAAGGGAACTACCGCATTACTATCAGCAATACTGGGAGTGGCCGAGACCGAAGGTGTCAGGGCCGACCTTGAAGCCCAGTGGGGTGAAGATTTCACCGCCCAGACCCATCGCCGGGTTACCGCCAATACCGCGAAGGCCTGGCGCTTCGTTGGTGAGATGGAAGAAATCGCCGCAACGTTCAGGGGAGCCGGCCTGCACGAAGGCTTTCACTCGGCTGCAGCTGATACGTTCCAGCGTCTCGCAGATTTCAAGGATACAAACACCCCGACCATTGAAGAATTGCTAGTCAAATTACTTGGCCGCTAACGAAATTGGAGAACCCGTGATGACACTCAAACTTGGCGCCCACGTCGGCCAACAAAATATGACCATGGACACCATGCGTGCCTTGTGGCGCAAACTGGATCCAAAAGTGGACTGGATATCTGCCTGGGACCATTTTTATGAAGCGCCACCGGCTGGCGGCACGATTGATCACTTCGAGGCGATGACGACCCTCGGGGCCCTCGCTGCAGATACCACCCATGCGCGCCTGGGTTGCCTTGTGTTTTATGTCGGTTACAGAAATCCTGCCAGCATCGCCAAGGCTGCAGCGACCCTGGATCATATTTCCGGTGGCCGGTTCGAATTGGGCCTCGGTGCCGGCTGGCATGAACAGGAAGCCCGCGCCTACGGGTATGACTTTCCTTCCGTGGGTACACGCCTCGACAGGCTGGATGAAGCCGCCACCATAATCCGCGGCCTGCTCACCCAGGATCGAACCACATTTAAAGGCCAGCATTATTCAGTCGACAATGCATCCAACCTGCCCATGCCGTTACAGGAACGAATGCCAATCTGGATCGGTGGCCTTGGCGAAAAGAAGACACTCAAGCTTGTGGCCAGGCACGCAGACGGCTGGAATGCGGCCTATACGACACCGGAAAACTTTGCGCGCCTGTCAGGGATCCTGGATGAGTGGTGCGAGAAGCAGGATCGTGACCCCGCCAGCCTGGCACGTTCAGTCAACCTGACGTTCAATTTGTCGGTCGATGCGGCAGGCGCAGACAAGGAACGCGAGAAGCTTCGTGAAGCCTGGGGACCGGTGGCAGCCCGCATTGAAGGCGGTGCACTATTAGGCACACCGGCAGAGGCCATAACGCGCATCAAGGAATACGAGGCTGCAGGCGCCAGCCAGGTAAATATCGCACTACGCGCACCCTGGGATGAGCAAGCACTGGATACATACCTGGATGAAGTAATACCAGCGTTAAGGCAGTGATTATTTATCCAAAACCGCGAGCATATCCTCGACCGATGTGAACTTGACGCGCGGCCGGTTACTTTCGGCCCCCTTTTTCACTTCCGCTTCATCGATGCGAGTCCAATCTTCATAGCTGACGACATCCGGCTGGCGCGATTCAACCAATGCTCTTATGGCCTCTACATCGGCAGCATCCGGATGTAACAGCCGCCCTGCTGTAAGGTCTTCGACCATGCACGCCACCGTCTCCTGGGCATCGGTCTTGTTGGTACCAATGACTCCACTCGGGCCACGCTTGATCCAACCGGCGCAGTAGAGGCCATCCTGCAGCGTACCCGTCTCATCGGTCACTCTACCCTTGTCATTATAAAGGCTGCCCCAGCTTTCATTAAACGGCACATCTGCAAGCGCCACACCGCGATAACCTACAGACCGGAATACCAGCCCAACCGGGATTTCTTCGAGCCTGTCAGTACCACGGGCACGGATAGACCCGTCCTCGCTACGATACAGTTCATTTTTTACAATTTTGATCGCCTTGACGTGACCATTGCCGTCATCGACAAGTTCTGTTGGCGACACGAGGAATCGAATCGTTAGCACTTTTGGCTTGCCGGTCGGTTTCCGTTGCGACAATTCCTGGATCGTCTGGACATTCTTGATAACATTTTTATCGCCAGCAGCGTCCATTTCCGCCTGGCTCTCAGGATCAATGACGGCTTCATCAGCAAGCACAACCACGTCTGCGCCGGTGAGCTCACTTAACTCCTTGATCTCAGGCGGTGTAAACGCCGCCTGGGCAGGGCCACGTCGACCCAACATGTAAATATTCCTGACTTTGCTGTTATTCAGCGCATCGATAGCATAGTCAGCCATATCGGTTTGTAACAATTCCTCATGGGTGCGGCACAACATACGCACTACATCGACTGCGACGTTACCGATACCGACCACAGCCACATTTTCACAATTCAAATCGAACTCAAGATCGGCACAATCGGGATGCCCGTTGTACCAGGCCACAAAGTCTGTGGCTGAATGGCTGCCTTCAAGATCTTCACCCGGAATTCCAAGGTTACGGTCTACCTGAGCGCCGGTCGAGAACAGGATCTGGTGATAATGCTTACGCAGGTCCGCGAGCGATATGTGCTTGCCGAACTCGACGTTGCCGTAAAAGCGGAAGTTGGGCACCCTTGCACTCTTGTCATACGCCCGCGTTACAGATTTATCTTTCTGGTGATCAGGCGCCACGCCACCGCGGACAAGACCAAACGGTGTCGGCAGCCGGTCAAACATATCAATTTCGACAGCGATATCCGGATATTTGAGAAAATTACTGACGGTATAAAAACCTGCGGGCCCCGAGCCGATAATTGCTACCCTGAGTGGATTACCTTCGCTACCTACTTGCGCCATCAAGTTATCCTCTTAACAGTCCGACCGAGATTATCAGAATATTGAAGGATAGCGCCACCGCCCGTGTGCCCTTACAATCATCCTACCTGAAGCGGGGAGCCGCCAACTTGAATGACACAGTTGTACGCGAGAGCAACGGATTGACCGCTTTCGAGCGGGTGCTCGCCTCAATCGGCATCCGTCCGGATGAAAAGCAGGTAACCCTGTTGCTGTTTGGCAATATGTTCATGTCCGGTATCGCAATCGGCATGATCCGTGTCTGTGCATTCACGTTGTTTCTCGAGAAATTCGGGTCTGAGCAATTGGCGTTGGTGGCGATACTGCTGGCCATCATGGGCACCCTGGTCACGCTCATCATTGACCGACTGACTCATGGCCTGTCCCTGTCCGGCTACCTGACGACCATCATCGGCACCATTGTTGTGGGCCTGGCCACTTTCCGCACCCTGCTCGGTATTTCTGACAGTAACCTTTTGATCTTCGCCTTACCCCTGTTCTTCGAAATCGTTTATATGTTGTTCAGCCTGCAATTTATCGCCTTGCTGACCCGGCTGCTGAACGTCCGCCAGTCCAAGCGCCTGTCGGGGATCACTCGCTCCGGAGAATTCCTCGCAGAGATGGTAGGCGGCCTATCGATCGCCGTGCTGCTCAATTACATGAATGTTCTGGACTTGTTGATCGTCGCTATACTGGCCGCCGTTTCCGTGTTCGCGATAATCCAGTATACGGTTCACCGGTTTCGCTCGAAACTGACGTTTACCACAGATGACCTGTCGAACGACGAACATGAGCATCGGCTGCTGAGTATGTTACGTCTGCCCTACGTCAAGTTGATCAGCGTCTGTTACGCTGCATTTATCTTTGCTTATTTCTTTCTCGAAGTGGCTTTTTACGACTATGCTTCGGCAAGATTTCCTGAACAGCGAGCGCTGGCTGAGTTTCTCGGCCAGTTTTTCGCCGCCACCGGCCTCGTCACCCTGTTCACCATGATTTTCCTGTTCGCGCCTTTCTTGCGCAGGTTCGGCATCCTGGCAGGCGTACTCGCGTTTCCAGTTGTCATCGCTGTTGGATCCATGGCGGTCAGCGTACTTGAAATCACGGGTTTCGATATCGGCATCGTCTTTATCGTTATGGCAGTAACCAATGCCTTGCGGTTTGTCTTACAAGCCGCGATCTGGCGTCCCAGCGTTGCCATCCTGTTTCAGGTGTTGCCGGATCGGCAACGAAGCCAGGGCACCTCATTCATCGAAGGTATCGTCGACCCTTTTTCTGCGGGTGTCGCTGGCATCGCCCTTTATATCATCACCGATTATCTGGCATGGGAACCAAAATACTTCCTGCTTGTGCTTGCCGCCATCATGGCCGCATGGATCTCGGTTGGTTTTATTATCCGGCGCATGTACCTGTCTAACCTTGTGGTCAGTATCCGCAGACGAAAGCTGGGTGAGCTTTCCCTGACTGATCTCGACAATGCCAGTCTTAACCTCATCAAGCAGGGACTTAACAGCCCTTATCCGGCGGAAATCTTCTATTGCCTCAATATCCTCGAGGAACTCGAACACCCCGAGATCACTGAACTGCTAAAAACGGTTATCGACAACCACAATCATGAAGTCAGGATGGATGTCTTAACGCGCATTGCCCGCATGCATATTACGCCGCTTGCCGGGCTGGTGAATGAACGAATAGAGATTGAATCTGATCCTCGGGTTTTGGGTCAGGCACTCAAAACCTACGCCGAACTCGGGACTGCTGAAGTCAAACAAAGGATCGAACCTTTTCTCACGGCATTCCATGAAGATATTCGCAAGGGCGCCCTTGTAGGATTGTTATCGTATAATCCAGACGATCAGGCAGCACAGGACAGTTTGCTGCAACTGGTCCGTTCCGGTGACGTTGAAGACCGCACTTTCGCAGCGACAGTGATGGGGGAAATCGGCAAGGGAAAATTCTCGGGTTATCTGGTCGAGTTACTGGACGATAATGATCCTTTGGTTCTCAATGACGCCATCCTTGCGGCAGGTTTGATACAAGACCATCGCCTGATCAACATTCTGGTGCGGAAACTGTCCGATGGAAGGCTACAAGGGCGCGCGGCCCTCGCCCTGCAGATGTATGGCGAACATGCACTATACGATCTGGACCTCGGGTTTACAGCGCCTGATGCGACACGCCAGGTCAAACGCCAGATCATTGATGTTATCCGGGAAATCGGCGGCACCAAAGCCATTGAGATACTGCTTCGCCACATCAATATTGATTCAGCGGGATTGCGCCACAAGATCTACCTTGCGCTTGCGACCTTGCACTACCAGGCCGATCCGGATGACCAATACGTCTTCGTCAACAAACTCGAAGAAGAAGTCCAGTTCATCACCTGGTTGCTTGCCAGTATCGAAGATCTATACCCGAACGAGCATTTCGGCGATTTAATCCTGGCTCTGGGCCAGGAGCTGGATCAGCACCGCGACAATATGTTGCTGCTGATCTCATTCCTGTTCCCTTCTATTGTGATGCTGGATACACGTGCCAACATCGATTCCAAGGTCTCGGAGCTACGCGTGTTCGCCCTGGAGATTCTGGACAACCTGCTGACGACCGAGATCAAGGAAGTGGTCTTGCCCATACTTGACGACCTGACGGTATCCGAGCGCCTGCAACAGTTGTCTGAAAGATATCCCCAGCAGCAGATGAGCCCCGATGCCCGCTTCAATAGTCTGGTCGCCGAACACTTCGACGAGCTCACTTTCTGGACCCGGGCCAGCTTGCTCTGGCTCATCGGCAAACAGGGCCCCCAGGCACACCTGGACATTGTTCGAAGATCACTTGGCAATCCGGAGCCGATTATTCGGGAAACCGCCGCCTGGGCATTGGCACAATTGCATCCGCCAGACCTGAGACGCATGCTGGTCGCGCAAGCCGATGATCCGGACCCCTTTGTCAGCCAGGTTGTCCATGATCTGCTTGACGATCTGGAAGCGCGGCGTTAAATCCATATCAGCAAGCATGACAAGCTGGCATAATAATCGCTCCTGACCGGCTACCGACTGCCTATGCTGTTGACCATTGAGAAGGTCTTGATTCTCAAGTCCGTGAAGATTTTCTCTTCTGTGCCAGAGGCGCAACTTGTGGATCTGGCCACCATTGCTGAATCCGTCGAGTATGACGCCGGTGAGCTGATCCTACGCCAGGGTGATCTCGGTAACTCCATGTATATTGTTGCCAACGGCAAGGTACGTGTATTTGAAAGTGACAAAGAGCTCGGGGTCCTCGGTAGCCGTGCCGTATTCGGGGAGCTTGCCGCCCTCGACCCGGAACCGCGCGCTGCCTCGGTGCAAGCGGTGGAAGACTGCACATTGCTGCGCCTGGACGGCGAATCGCTGTACGATCTGATGTCGGGCAATAAAGAGGTCGCTCGTGGTATCGTACACGTCTTGTGTGATTACGCGCGAAGGAATCTTGCCCTCGCCAAGTGAGCGAAGCTGCCATGTCCAGAGTAAAAATCCTTATCTTTGTTCTCGTTCTGGTCCCGATCATCATCGTCGGGGCGGTACTGATCCTGCTCGCTAACCCCGAGTACTATCGCGATCAATTGCGCTCTACCATCCTTGAGCAGACCGGCTATGAACTTAACATCAAAGGTGAAATGAAATGGCGCTACTGGCCACCGATCGCACTGCGCATTAGCGATGTTGTTGTCACCCCTAAAGGTAAGACCGAACCTCTAGCCACTTTAAAAGTTGCTGCAATGGACCTTTCGCTGCTACCGCTGCTATTTGGCAGTCAGGAGATCTCGGTCAAGGGGATTGACGTCGACGGCCTGACCGTCAATGCAACCGTGGATGAAAACGGTATGGCCAACTGGGTGGTCGAAATGGAAGCAGCACCCGGCGATGATTCTTCAGCGACGAAACCTGACAGCGGCGAGGGTTTCAGCCTGGATATTGGTGGCATAGATGTGACGAATACCATTATCAATTACCAGGACCACGCTGCAAAAACAGATTACACGGTCGAAATTGCGCGCATCGAAACCGGCCCGGTTCGCTACGATGTTCCTGTGGCGATTGATATAGAACTCAGCATCGCCGACAACACAGCTGGCATGATGATCGACGCCACGGCTGGCGGCACCATCACTTTCGACGCCAACTTCAACCGGATTCATTTTGATAAATTGAAAGTCAGCCAGTCCATCACCCTGCCCGACATGGTGCCCCTGACGCTTTCGGTTACGCTAGCTGGTATGTTTGATACCGTGGTAAGCAAACTTGACACCCGTATCAGCGGCGACTTCGGAACACCTGGCACCGACAATACCGCCATCGATGGCTTTCTCGCGGCTGATATGAGCGATAAGACCAGCGTTGTGTTCGACCTCAGTCTCGACCGGATTGATGTGGGACCCTATCTGGGCGCGGCCGAAGTGACGCAAGCCGCACCAGCCGGCCCGCCCCAGGATGTTGAAGTCTTGCCGGTGGCACTACTCGAAGAGCTCAATATCGACGGCATCGCCCGAATTGGTACGCTCATTTATGAAACCTACCAGTTCACCAACATCGTTGCTGATATCGATAATGGCAACCAGGAATTCACCACCGATTTGACAATGGACGGCTATGACGGTTCGATCCATCTTGCCTTTACCGCCTCCACCAAAGCTGGTGGGGCAGGCCATACTTTACTCAACTTAACAGGGGTCGACATTTCCAAACTGGCCGAATTCGAATCGCTGACGGGATCACTGAGCCTGCAATCCAATACCACCTTTACCGGCACCATGTTGAGCAATGTAATGGACACCCTGGACGGTACCACGAACTTTTCGATCAAGGACGGCACCCTGGATGTCAGACCGGTCAAAAAGGTTGCCCTGGTCGTCGATGCCTTGCGCGGCAAGAACTCCGGTATCGGTATCTGGCCGGACTTGATGCCGTTCGCCAACATGCAAGGTCAACACCGGTTCATACAGGGCACGCAGGATGGCCAGACCTTCGATTTCGTATTGGAAAACATGACCGTCAGCGGTAGCGGCGGATTCGATTACTTTAAAAACAATCTGGACTTCCAACTGGCCCTGGTGCTGGCAGAGACATCCACCGGCCGGTTCCGGGTTGCGCCGGGCCTCGCGGGAATCGAATGGCCGCTGCACTGTAAAGGCGGCTTCGATCAGTCACCCGCGGACATCTGCAAGGCTGACAAAAACGCCGTCGAGAAGATATTGACCAGCCTCGCCAGGGAAGCGGTAACCGACAAGGCGCTCGAAAAATTGGGAGTTGAAGGTGAAGGCGACCTCAAGGAGAAAGCCAAGAGTCTGTTAAAGGGGCTCTTTAACAGAGATGGTTAACAACGGCGGCGCTTCATTCAGCACCCGCATCCTGCAGTGGTACGATCATCACGGGCGAACCAACCTGCCCTGGCAACAGGATGTTTCACCTTACCGGGTGTGGATCTCCGAGATCATGCTGCAACAAACCCGGGTACAGGCCGTCATCCCCTATTTCGAACGCTTTATGCAGCGCTTTCCCAGTGTTCATGCCCTGGCCGGGGCAACAGAAGATGAAGTACTACACCTGTGGACCGGTCTCGGCTATTACGCCAGGGCAAGAAACCTCCATAAAACCGCACGAATCATCAGCGACGATCATCGAGGTAAGTTCCCTGATACAGTCAATGAGCTGTGTGAACTGCCAGGCATTGGCCGCTCTACCGCTGGCGCAATCGTCTCGATTGCTGGTGGCCGCCGGGCGCCGATATTGGACGGTAACGTTAAACGTGTCCTCGCCAGATGCTTTGGTATTGAGGGATGGCCGGGCCAGTCCAACACCGCCAACCAATTGTGGCAGAAAGCCGAAGAACTTACCCCGGACCGGCGCGTCGCTGACTACACCCAGGCGATAATGGATTTGGGCGCAACCCTGTGTGTACGGGCAGCGCCAAACTGTGCGGCCTGCCCGATGGAGTCAATCTGCGTGGCCAACCGTGGGGCGCGAGTTGAGCAGTTGCCCGGCAAGAAACCCCGCAAGGCCATGCCGATTAAGTCGACCTGTATGTTGCTGGTTGAAAATGCGGCTGCAGAACTGTTGCTGGAGAAACGCGACAGCCGTGGCGTCTGGGGCGGACTGTGGAGCTTTCCGGAATGTGCCCCCGGTGAACTTGATGAAATCCTGGCCAATTTCCCACGCGGCAGCTCAAGGGATGACCTCTCACCATTCCGGCACACCTTTACCCACTTTCACCTGGATATCACCCCGGTCCACATCAATCTCCCGGATACTGCTGATTATGAGATTCGTGAAGCCAGTAAACGATGCTGGTATTCTCTAACCCAACCTGTAGAGATCGGACTGGCCGGTCCTGTTACAAAATTGATTAATGAACTGAGGCGATAATGGCCCGAACCGTATTCTGTAAACGATTGCAAAAAGAACTTCCCGGCCTCAATGCACCCCCCTTCCCCGGCCCGAAAGGCCAGGAAGTCTATGAGACCATTTCGGCTGAGGCCTGGCAGCAATGGCAGGACCTGCAAACCATGCTCATCAACGAGAAAGGTCTCAATATGATGGACAAGGCAGCACGCAAATACTTAAGCGAGCAACGAGATAAATTCCTGTCAGGCGAGGAAGTTGACCGGGCGCAGGGTTATGTCCCTAAACCGTAAATAATTGCACACTCATTACACTCATTACATTCATAAAAAGGCAATAACGATGGTATACCGATGGCTTGCTGTACTTGCAATAACCTCTGTGGTGGCGTGTAGCCAGCCGGAGACTTCAGACATGGCACCTCAGGCTGACTCGCTTCCCGGTACCGGTGACGACGAGGGCCTGACCGTGGTCTACCGGGATACCTGGGGCGTCCCGCATATCTATGCGCCCTCCATCGAACAGGGCCTGTACGCCATGGGCCGCGCCCAGGCGGAAGATCGCCCGGAGCAACTCCTGATCAATATCAAAATGGCACTGGGTGAATATGCCTCTATCGTTGGCAAGGGCGCGGTTAATCACGATTTGACTCACCAGATGTTCGATCACTACGGCACCAGCAAGCGCACGTTCGACAAGTTGGACAGTGAGACCAGACACCATTTGCTGTCTTATGCCAGGGGTGTGATGGACCACTACCAGGAAAATCCACAGGACATTCCGGAATTCTGGGGCGATCGCGAAATGGACGTTCATATGTTCAACGCTTTCGGACGCTACTTCCTTTACAACTGGTCCATTAACGAGGCCTATGGGGATCTGCGACGTGCTGGCATCGACCCGGGATTTGTCCCGAGGCGCCATGCTTCCAACCAGTGGGCAGTATCTCCCTCTCGCAGCGCCAGCGGTAATGCGTTACTGCTGATTGATCCCCATCTTGGCTGGTGGGGCGTAACGCGATTCTGGGAAGTCCGGGTCCATGCAGGCGCGCTCGTGGGTAGCGGTGTCACTCTACCCGGCTCCCCTTACATCGGCCTTGGACATAACGAAAATCTCGCCTGGGCCATGACAACCGGTGGGCCAGACACGGCTGACGTGTTTGAACTTAACCTCAACCCCGGGGATCACAACCAGTATCGTTATGACGGCCAGTGGCGCACCCTGACAACAAAGACCATTAGCCTGCAGATAAAGGGAGAAGAGCGTGAGGATACAACCATCTATTACTCCCATCACGGCCCAATACTGGCCTGGGACGGCCTCGATTCGGACTCGCCAAAAGCTTATGCCGGTCGCATTGCCTACGATGACGAGGTTAACCCTCGAGATCTCACCTGGCACCTGAATTTTGGTAAGACCTATGAAGCTGCGGTTGAAGGCCTGGCTTCACTCGGGACCTTTCCACAGAATGTGATGGTAGCGGATACTTCAGGCAATATTTATTACCAACGTGCCGGTCGTGTACCGGTGCGGGCACAGGGTTACGACTGGAGCCGGCCAGTCGATGGATCTACATCACAAACCAACTGGAGTGAGTTCCACCCTTCCAAAGACCAGCTACAGATATTAAATCCACCACAAGGCTACATGCAGAACTGTAATATTCCGCCAGACGCAATGATGGTAGACGGGCCGTTCAGGCTCGAAGACTACCTGCCGGAAATTTACTCTTCTGCCGCCTATGGCCCGGCGCGATCCGGTTGGATCGGCCAACGCGCTGCGCGTGCGCTGGAACTTCTGCACCATGATGATTCCGTCACAGTCGAGGAAGCCCTCACCTATGCCCTGGATGTTCGGCTCTATGGCATTGATCGATGGATCGATGCACTTGACCTGGCACTTGATGATGACCGCTTGAGCGAATCTGAATTGGCAGCAAAAGCCGAGCTTTTGGCCTGGGACGGCGAGCTGCGCCGCGACTCCAGCGCCGCGATCAAATACGCCTATTTTCGGTTTGCACTCGCCGGGTCATTGTCTGACGAGCAACACAAGGCGCTCCGCGACAAGATAGACCAATGGTATTTGATCGTCACCGGCGATACCCCGGCAACCGTGACATTGTCTGGCGAGGATGCCAAAGCCATCAGCTCGGCTTTCAGTCAGGGGCTCACCAACCTGCGCGATCACTTCGGCACCGCTGACGTAACTTACGGAGACGTATTCAGGGTCGGACGGGATGATAAATCCTGGCCCGTGGGTGGTGGCGGCGGTGATCAATACGGATTGACGACCTTGCGCACCGTCGGCTTCGGTTCACCCCGTGATGACCACCAGAGATGGGGTACCCGCGGCCAGACCTCGACACAAATTGTCGAACTATCGAAGCCGATCAAGAGCTGGATTTATTTGCCAGTTGGCCAGAGCGACCGCCCGGCGTCAGCACATTACACTGACCAGGCTGAAAAGATATTCAGCCATCGTGAACTCAAGCCATCCTGGTGGCGACCGGAGGAATTAAAGGGCAATATCGAATCCCGACGGGTTTACGAAGGCGCACCGACGCGTTAATAAAACGGAGCATGTAACACATGGTCAAGGACATCAAAGAAATCGAAATCTTCTCTCGCATCGATCCAAGCCGGCGAGACAAGATTCGCGAGCTGTTCTCAGCGCAGACATACGAGAAGGGCATCACCATCATCGAATACGGCAATTCGGTAGAAGGACTGTACCTGCTGGAGCGTGGTGAGGTCGCTGTCTCTATCCCCGGCTTTGAGGGCGTACTGGCAAGGTTGGGCGAAGGGAAATCATTCGGTGAACTTTCGCTTTTCAATGCCGATGACCTGGCGTCAGCCACGGTTCGGGTTTCCAGCGACGTGGCAGAACTCAGCTTCTGTCCTCGCCAGGCGCTGATGCAGGCACTGGGCGAGGATGAGATACTCGCCGCCGGCTTTTACCATGGCAGCGCTCTGCTCGTAGCTGATCGATTACGTACCACCAACCAGAAGATTAGTGGTGAGATTGCCAAATCCATCAAGACGGCCAGTGCGTTGATAGAGGAAATCTCGTCTTCCGGCAATCTGGGATTTGCACAAAAGGAAATCCAGACCGCTGGCTCGCACATCGTATCGAGCATGACGGACATCCTGAAGAGTTTGTTGGTTATGAAAGAGTCTGGTGGGGCCGTATCCCACGAAGAAATCACGCGGCTTGCAGACAGCGCAAGAGAGATCTACTACTCGGAATTCCAGATCTTCGAGAAAGTCCACAAACAGCTCAAAGTCATGGGCCAGCACCTCGATAATGTCACCCGCATCCTGACCCAACAGGAGCTACTCGAAGTTGACGAGGACCTGTCTTTATACGACTTGTCCTGACCATCGCGTAGTCTCCCGCGTCGTCCGTCGAGGCCAATTCCGCAGCGCCCAACCATAGCCCATACAGTGCCCACAGCGTGTGGAGTGCCCACAGCGCGTAGAGTGCCCACAGCGCGGACAAAGCAGCCCACAGTGTGCGTCATCGAACAGAATCCACGCTTACATACGCGCATGCTAGCTGTTTGTCGCAGATTGTGACCCCTTGCGTGACCCCTTGGAGAATTAAGATGAGTAGACCAAACCGATATCACATTGGCGGCAAGCTGGCCGGCGCAGCAGGTGTTGTCAGCCTGGTGCTGCTCCTCGGCGCTTGCAGCGCAACCCCGATTGAACCGACCTCCTCGCTGGACGCTGCTCGCGTGGCTATTGCAAACGCCGAAAAGGCTGATGCGAACCAGTATGCCGCTGCCGAACTCGATAATGCGAGACAGAAACTGCTGTTGGCCATTGAATCCGTTGGCATCGACACAGTAGAGAGTATGACAACCGCAGATCGCCTGGCACAGGAGGCGCAATTGGAAGCGGAGCTTGCTATCGCCAGGACTGAGTCGAAGAAGGCGGCTGCGATCAACAAGGAACTGACCATGGGTGCTGATGCCCTGGCCGAAGAAATGAAGCGCGCAGGAGAGCAGCAATGAACACATTTATCCAGAATTTTAGTCTGGCCGGCAAACCACTGCTGGCAGTCGTATTGACTTTGATCTTTGTCGCTGGCTGTACCAGCACTCCGGTCATTCCGCCAGGAGCAGCCGATGTCCGTGCCAGGCTGACCCAGCTACAGGCCGATCGCAATCTCGGCGGTCTTGTACCCGTCGCAATAAGGGAAGCTGAAGCCGCTGTTGCCCTGGCCGAGCAATCCGTCGGCGACGATACCGCCCTTGGTACCCACAGGGTGCTCATGGCCAATCGCAAAGTTGATATTGCCGAAGCAAGGGCAACAACTCGATACGCCGAGAATCAACGTGGCAAACTCAGCGAACAACGTGCAAGCGCCCGTCTCGATGCGCGAACCCGAGAAGCTGACCAGGCGAGAATTGATGCCGAACATTCTCGGCTTGATGCCGAACGGTCCCAGGCAAATGCCGAACAGGCGCGGCGCACTTCTGCTGCGACACGCGTGGCAGCAGCTGGAGCGGCAGCAGATTCCGAGCGCGAGGCTGCCAAACTGCGCCGCCAGATCGAAGAACTGAAGGCGCGAGAAACCGACCGCGGTTTGGTACTGACACTTGGCGATGTATTGTTCGATACCAACAAGTCCGAATTGAAAGCCGGTGCCACCTCGAATCTGAGCAAACTGGTTGCCTTCCTGAACGACTATCCTGAAAGGACCGTCGAAATTGAGGGTCACACTGACAACACTGGTGACGCTGCATACAACCAGGCTCTTTCACAACGCCGGGCCGACGCTGTTCGAAACTGGTTGATGCAACAAGGAATCAATTCCGAACGGCTGACCGCCTCAGGTAAAGGTATGATTGTCCCCATCGAGGACAATAGCTCAGCAATTGGACGACAGATGAATCGCCGGGTTGAAGTGATCATTGCCAGTGTACAGTAGCGGTGCATAGTAGCGGTGCATAAATGTGCGTTAACAGTAAGTGGCTTTCGGGCCATAACCTTCTGAGCGATACCGGGTTATGGCCCATTGCCCGCCCAGTCAGGATCGGCCTCATCAGCATTGCGGGTGTCGCCGGGTTCCTGTTACTGAGCGCGATCGTCCTGGTTGTTTTCTTCGATCTAAACGCCTATAGACGCCAAGTGCAAGCCGCAGCCTCGACCGCATTGGGTATGGAGCTCAGCATTGATGGTCGGCTTGGCCTTGGATTCTCTCCTGGCCCTTATCTCACGCTTTCGCATGTGCAGATTCGCAATCAAGGTGAAGGTGTCGCCAGCGCCACGGCAGCCAATGTCGGCATTGATCTTATGCCATTGGTGTTACGGGAAATTCGCATCAACCGGATCTCACTCAAGGAACCTGTCATCACGATCGACCGTGACAGAGACGGCAACTTCAATTTCACCAACCCCGAACGACCCGAACGCGCCTTTGCTGGACTCGAAATTCCGGAAATATCTTTCACCCGGGGGACACTCCGCTATTTCGACCAAAGGTCAGAGTTACTTCTCGAAGCAACCGACTGTCAACTGGATGCACAACACCTGAAGCTGGCGAGTGGCAATAGTGGTCACTTCCTTAAGCAGGTTTCGTTTGCCGCAAAACTCGACTGCGGCGAATTTCGCAAGAATGAGTTTGCAGGAACCAACCTGAAAATTCGCACGCGCGTGAACGATGGCGCGTTTACGCTAGACCCTGTCACTATGGAACTCTTTGGCGCACAAGGAGCAGGAAAAGTTCACGCCAACTTTAGCGGCGACAAACCTCGATACGAACTGGTGTATGCCCTGCCTGCATTACGTACCGAAGCGTTCTTCGATGCGCTGCTTGACGAACCTGTGCTCGAGGGTCCCATGGACTTCGCCGTAGACCTTAAGATGGTAGGCGACACCTACCAACAGAGCATCGGCAGCGCCACCGGCAGCTTTTCATTGCGCGCCAGTCATCTCACGCTAACCGGGAGCGACCTCGACGATCAATTCAACCAGTTTGAGTCCAGCCAGAACTTCAGCCTGGTTGACGCAGGTGCCTTTTTTTTCGTTGGCCCTCTGGGTTTAGTGGTGACCAAAGGCTACGACTTTGCCGGCATTCTGGGCGGGTCCGGCGGCACCACCGAAATTCGGGCCCTGGTATCTGACTGGAACGTTGAACAGGGTGTGGCCAGGGCACTGGACGTCGCTATGGCTACAAACCAGCACAGGATCGCCCTCCAGGGAGAACTCGACTTCGCCAATGAACAGTTTCGGGATGTGACCCTGGCCCTGGTCGATGCGCGTGGTTGCGCACAGGTAAAGCAAAAGATCAGCGGTGCGTTCCAGCAACCTGACATTGAGAATCCAGGCATCATCAAGTCACTGACCGGACCCATCCGAACACTGGTCAAAAAAGGGGTCGACCTCTTTACGTCTGATGATTGCGAAGTATTCTACTCTGGCCAGGTGCCACCCTCGCCCTGACTTCATGCCATCTCTGGCGCGCCAGCCAGGATTCCGTTAACTTACCTACCTGATCAAACCCGTCAGGAAATGAAGCCCCTATGCCGGTCATCACTTGCATCGAAGACCTCCATCAACTCTACAAGCGTCGGGTTCCACGGATGTTTTACGACTATACGGAATCCGGTTCCTGGACCGAGAGTACCTTCCGCGACAACATCACTGCCTTTGATCAATACAAGCTACGTCAGCGTGTTCTGCTGGATATGGACAATCGTTCCATCCGATCCACCATGCTGGGTCAGGATGTGGCCATGCCGGTGGCTCTGGCGCCAGTCGGGCTAACCGGTATGCAACATGCGGACGGCGAGATCAAAGCTGCGAAGGCTGCTGAGAAATTCGGCGTGCCCTATTGCCTTTCCACCATGAGCATTTGCTCCATTGAGGACGTCGCGGAGAACACCTCGGCGCCGTTCTGGTTTCAGCTCTATGTAATGCGCAGCCGCCCCTTTGTTGAACGCCTGATTGATCGCGCCAAAGCAGCCGGATGCTCGGCACTGGTTTTAACGGTCGACCTGCAGATACTCGGGCAACGTCACAAGGACATCAAAAACGGACTCTCAACCCCGCCCAAACCAACCATCGGCAACCTTCTTAATATAGCAACCAAACCCCGGTGGGCACTCGGCATGGCCGGCACGAGCCGGCGCGGCTTTGGTAACATCGTTGGGCACATCGAAGAAGTCAGCGATAACACGTCACTGGCAAAGTGGACCGCAACCCAGTTCGACCCAACGCTGTCCTGGGATGATGTCAAATGGATCAAGGATCGATGGGGCGGCAAGCTCGTCATAAAAGGTGTGATGGAACCAGAGGATGCGCGTCTTGCCGTTGAAGCCGGGGCAGATGCGCTGATTGTCTCAAACCATGGTGGACGCCAGCTCGACGGTGCCCCGGCCAGCATTGACGCACTGCCTGCAATTGTTGCGGCCGTCGGTGATCAAATCGAAGTCTGGGTGGATGGCGGCATCCGTACGGGCCAGGACGTGTTCAAGGCGCTGGCCCTCGGCGCAAGCGGCACGTTGATTGGCCGCGCATACATTTACGGGCTCGGTGCAATGGGCGAAGAAGGCGTCAGTCGCAGCCTGTCGGTGATCGCCAACGAACTCGATCTCACCATGGCATTCTGCGGACTGCGTGATATCAAAAACGTCTCGGCTGATGTGCTCTGGTCACCAGGGACGCGGGGCAAAGATTCGCCCAGGTGATTGCGATGGCCTACAAATGATCCAGTAAATTCTCGCCGCTGAAAATAGAGCCGTGACCGGGGTAGACGGTTTGTGGCTTCAGCGCAATGAGTCGTTTAACGGACTGTTTGAGCCGTCTCGGATCATCGTAAATTGCCGGGTGCACCAGTTGGCCTTTGCTCGCGCTGCCAAGAATGGTGTCGCCGGTAATCAGGGACCGGGTCGGATGATGAAAAAAGCAGATACTATCCCAGCTATGGCCGGGCGTGTGGATGATCTCCCAGTCTGTGAAGCCTTCCAGTCGATGACGGTCTTTCAGCCGTCGAATTTCAGGCAATTGGGTTTCACCCTTACCGGTGAGGTAAACGTTTGGTACATGGGGATACCTGGCAATTCTTTCACGATCCAGATACATCGCGCGTGATCGTCCGCGAAAAGCCTCGGCCATTGCCGTCATCAATCGAAACGCCGGTCCATACGGATTCTTGTACAGTTTGACACGGGATCTGTGAGCGGCATGGGGAATTGCGGCAATCGCCTGACAGGAGCGAGCCAGATTGGCGAGCCCGCCAATGTGATCAACATCATCGTGGGTGCAGGTAACCAGCTTGATGTCGAAAACATTTTTATTGAGTTTTTCTTCGACATAGTTCAGTACAAAACCGTCACAGCGCGCCGCAATATCTACCACGAACATGCCCCCGTTATCTTCAATCAGGTAAGTGTTTGAGAAGCGGGTTCTAATCAGATGAATGCGCATAGGGGCTGGTACAATACTACATTGCCAGGACAGGTCCAAAGATCATTAGGATCATCCCCGGGTATACTGGCCACGCTAATGCGCAGACCGACAGCCAATTTCATGTGATTTCATTGGGCACACGCTTCCGGCAGAACGCTTCAACAAGCATGCGCCTGATTCCAATCGTTAGGAAGATAATCCCTGGAATCTGAATCACATGATATGCCGCGTTATGATCGAAGGGGTATGCTGGCACAAGCGTCACTATCCGTGCTGCCTGCACGATCGCCGCAATGATCGTCAACATGATTCCTGCAGACACCATGAGCGAACCGGGAACGTGTCGCGATACGAGATACAGGTAGCCTACCTGCGCAAACAATAAAGCCAGCGCCTGGTACAGGATAAACAGGCGAAAGTCCTGCCCTCGTGCCCAGCTTACCGCAATGAATACGACCGCCATCACCACCATCACAGGAAGAACTTTTCTGGCGACTCGAACGCCCCAGAGATCGTGGCAACTAGCGACTACAAACAAACCGATCAAGGTGCCAAGCAGCAAGAAAATAGCACTCCAGCTGAGGTCATAAAGTGTGGCTGAAACGGCGATGCCGTGATGGACTGCACCGAGCACACTCGCCAGGGTGAGGAGGGAAAAAATGATAAGCCAGAGTCGTTGCTGCCATTTTGCATCGGTTGAGACACGAAAGATGAAGTACCAACACAACGCGCCGACGCCACCCATAACAAGGTCAGTTATGGCCGTAACGATTTCAACGGGATTATCTACGAGTTGCACAAGCATAGCAGGGCGCCACCGGTTGTTTGCGGCTCAGTATCCGCTGGTTATTATGAGACAAGCAACCGCCTGGCGGAGTTGACCAGTATCAAAATCAGTGTTTAATTCTGGCTCAACTGTTCTGGCGTTTCATACGGGCCTTCTCACCTGGGACGTGATCATGACTTTTGACAAACACATCGGCATGAAATCCACGGATTCTGATCAACACGAGGCGTTTATCGACACGGAGCCACATCATCTGAATCCGACCGGCAACATCAACGGTGGCGTCATCATATCGCTGGCGGACAATTTGTCTACCGGCGCCGCCAATCACTTTTGGCATGAAAAGACCGGCGAGCGTGCTTTCATGGTGGGAGTCGACCTGCATGCCGTAATGCTCACCAATCAGCAAGGTGGCCGTATTACGGCGAGATCAATTCCCGTGCGCGTGGGGCGCCGGATCACGGTCATACGAACAACGGTGACAGGAACCGATGAACGTGTACTGGCAGAAATCACCACAACCCACGTGCCCGTTACATGATTGGGCAGCTGGCAGCTGAAGGCACAGGTCATGCGCGGGCTCATCGTTGGCGCAAGAAATCCCGGACTTCCTGGTAAAACTGTTGGGTGTAGATATGGTTGTGGTTCGTACCAGTCAGCGTGACAATGCGCGGCACACTTTGCCAGGCTTCGATCAGCACGTCGGTGTGAGTATGGGGAATGATCGCGTCCCGTTCCGCTTTTAGAATCAGGGCCGGCTCAGTAATGTGGGGCACATCGTCGATGGCGCGGAATGGGTGCCTGAATAGCAGCGACACTGGAATAATCGGGTAATGGCTCGCGGCAACTGCCTCCAGACTGTCATAGGGTGAAATAAGAATCAATGAAGCCAGCTCCAGTTCGCTGGCGACGTGGGTTGCAATGCCACTGCCCAGCGAGCGCCCCATGACGTGAGTCCTGTGAAGCCGGATGTCGCGCCTTTGTGACAGTTCCTGCAGGATGAAAACGGCGTCCTGCTTTAATGCCAGTTCAGAAGGCACGCCCTCACTCATGCCATAACCACGATAGTTCATGACCAGATAGTTAAAGTCACCAATGTCGCGGATAGCGCCCAGACTGCGCGACATCTCTTCGCCGTTACCACCATAGTAGACCAGTGTGGCGTTATCTTTAGAGGCGGAAGGAATAAACCAACCGTGCAGCCTGGTACCATCATGATCGAGCTCAATTGCATACTGCTGGTATAGCGTTGCGGCCTCTGTCGAAATCGGCCGTGGGAGGAACAGCATTGAATCCTGCTGTAGAAACAAAAGCAGCGTGAGCGCAACATAGCCAGTCGTGCCACCAATCACCAGGCTCGTTGCGAGATTCTTTATCCGCTGCATCATGCTTGACCCGACATGGTGGCCTGGTAAGTTAACGCTGTCCTCGACCTTCGAGGCCAAAGAACCGGTCAGCAGAGAACAGGCCAGGTCCTTTCGCGAGGATCGTGAGCATAACCAACGCCCACCACACCGCCGGATTCCACCAGTGATCCCATGTAGGGTAAACCGCTAATTGAATAAACAGGGTCATGCCAAGTAGCCCGAGCGCACCGAGGCGAGTAAAGATGCCAAGAATCAACAGCGTTGGCAACAGTATCTCCAGAATGCCTGCAGTCAGTGCCAGTGATTCCACAAAAGTCACCACGAAAGAGCCACTTTCATAATCCAGCGTCTCGGGATTGCACAGTAGTAAAGCCCCCGGTCGAACCGGATCTGGACAGAAAAACTCATAGAGAAAGAGATCGTATTTAAGTTCATTGAAATCGAACCAGCCATTCCATTTGGTCAGCCCGGACTCCAGAAAAACTTTCGCGCCAACGAGCCGAAGAAGGAGCAAAGTCACGTCAGCTAAATATCGATTGATTGAATTGGTGAAAATCCAGTAAACCTCAACAAGCCTGCCCATATCTATCCTCTTCCAAGAATTCCGTGTTGTAAAAGGGATGCGAAATGATCCGCCACATCGAATTCCGAATCCCGCTCGAGTGCTGATGCCGCTGATGTCCCAAGGCTGTCGCCCTGCTCTATCATGTACAGAAATCTGGCCTCCGCTTCAGACAATACCCTTGCATTGATGCGTTGCTCCTCACGCCAGAGCAAAACGGTTTGCGCGGATTCCTTCAGCTCGATCTGCGTGGTTAGTTGCTTCTTCTCGCGTAACTCAACCCAGACCCCGACTACCGCGTGTCGGAGTTGAACAAGGTTGGCGTGGTTGCACAGACGCGGAGTGAACGCTGCGATGTCATGGCCCGCAGTCGTGTCTTGACTGACTTGCTCGCTGGTCAGGGGACTTTCGTCAGCACTGAAATAGCTGGCAAGCCAGGCGTGGTCTAACCTCGCGAAGTCCGAGAGATAGCCGAGGCCATGATGTTCCCGCGTTTCATCGACAAATGCCGGGAAGGACTCGCCGTAACCAACCAACGTATGGCGTTCGGGCGGGTACTCCTCGACATAATGACGAGCCAGTATCTGGAAGTAGTCGTTGCCAACCACTGCAAGCAATGTAGGGTAATTTTGGGAAAGTGCATCGACACAGGTTTTAAGATAACCGTTTCGATACACCTTTAGATAATCAAGATTCCCGGCTGACTCCACATAGGACTCAATCTCACGGGTATCCCCGTGATTGAGGTAGGCGACAAATGCTGCCACGTAACCGCTAAGCATAGGCCACGCCTCCATGTTGACAGGCCCGAAAGAGTAGCCTGTCTGCGTGCCGCTTTTCTTCGAGCAGTTCCTCAAATGCCGGCAGATTTGCATCGCGCTCGATCAATACTGGCACGGGGCCGAGGTGATCCAACGCGACATCAAGCAGATGCCAGACTGACTCTGCAACCGGAGCCGCATGACTGTCAATGAGAAGTCGGCTGCCGTGAATTTCGTCCGGCGTGTGACCCGCCACATGAATTTCACCCACCAGGTCCCTGTCGATCGTACGAATGTAGGCCTGCGGGTCGATGCCGCAGTTGTTCGAACTGACAAAGACGTTGTTCACATCCAGAAGAAGCCCGCATCCTGTTCGTTTGGCAACCTCGTTGAGGAATTCGGGTTCATCCATCTCGCTGATGAACGGAAGGTAGTTGCTGGGATTTTCAATGAGGATCGAACGGCCCAGCATTTCCTGGAAATAATCGATGCCATCGACAAGCCGCCACATTGCCTCGCGAGTGCGCGGCAGTGGCAAAAGCTCTGCGAAATATTGTCCAGGCACACCTGACCATACCGCGTGCTCTGAGATTGACGCGGGTTCCACGCGTTCAATCAGCCTGCCCAGTTCACGGATATGCTCCGTGGGTGTGAGTGTAGGGCCGCCCAGCGACGCCCCAACACCGTGAAAACTGATCGGGAAGCGAGCCGCAGCATCCATAAGCCCTTTGAGACGCGGCCCGCCTTCGATCATGTAGTTCTCCGGATGTACTTCAAACCAGATGTTTTCTTCCAATAAAGCGGCGGCGCCAGAGAAGTACTCGGGCTTGAGACTGACGCCACCACTTGCGGGAAGACCACGAACAGGCATAAGGCTCGCCTTACGGCAGGTTTCGATCCAACGCTGAAAGGGATGCCTTCCCTTCAGGCGTCTTGATGAACTCACAGGATCCGCTGGGCGTATAGGACCAGGCATTTCCCTGGAAGTCCACGGTCGAGGTGCCCTCGCAACTCGTGCCGGCACCGGCCTTACAGTCATTCTCACCAGCAAGGGCGATACCAAAACACTTGTCTTTGCGTCCTGGCAGTCGATTTCCTTCCTGCCAACTCGCAAACGCTTGCTGCACCACGGAAGGGGCAGAGTCCACCAGCGACAGCTGGTTATTGGGGTTTGCGACCGCACCACTGGTGGCCGCCACTGCAGCGCCAGCCATCAGCGCGGTTGCTATTTTCTTGGGAAACATAAGCTCTCCTATCAGGTTATTCGGGACGACGAATCACTCGTCTGAGGTTAGAGACCCACGAGGATGGGAAAATGTTACAGATCTGAGCATTATTTCTGAGCACTATTTCTGAGCACTATTAATGTCGCAATGTCGCTGCGACTCTCGCTACAATGGATCGCGATTGGGAGCTCGCGGTTAGCTGCCCGGATCCAGGGATCCTATGAGGGGGCGTTATGACGAGTAGTACACACGATGCAGTTGAACGTGAATGGCAACGGCTCGGTTCGACGGGAACCTGGTGGACCGGCAAAGAACGTGTTGCCATCGCTGCAGAGTACAGGGCGGCACGCCTGCAACAAAAATCGACCCAAACAATTTTATCAGAGGCTGCGGTAGAAGCGGTTCACAAGATCGCCAGCAAGCCGCACACAGTAGATCAAGAATGGATCCAGTCCTGTCACGATCGTGACCTTGCGCCCTTCCCCATGGTGGAACTGATGGCCATCGTCGCTCTGCTGAGCGCTGTCGACACCTATGCCGAGGGTATCGGAGTTGAATTGAGAACACTGCCAGAGCCGGAACAAGTATCGCCAACCGAAACGCCAGCCAGGGAAGTACCCGACAATGCCAGGATCAATGCCGGCTGGCTCCCGACCGTGGGCCGCGCCAGTGCTGCCGTTTGTATGTCGGCGGTTCCAGACGAACAGGCGGCCTGGGAAGACCTGCACACACATCTCTACCTGAGTATCGATGAGATGCGCGATCTTGATTTCACCAAGGATCTGCATCGCAGCCAAATCGAATTACTCGCTTCCAGAACCTCCCTTTACAATGATTGCTTCTACTGACTCATGGCCCACGCCGGCATGCTCCGTGCGAGCTGCGAATCTGTTGGAATCAATCTGGATATAGATGTCGTTGTAGATCCAACTCGCCCATGTGATGTCGAACATTGCCGGGAGTTGATCGAGTTTGCCGACGCCCTGCTCGGCAGGGAATTCGACCGACTGACAATTGCCCGCCAGGCACTCTCGGCGCTTATCGGCCAGAAGGGTGTTGCCAGGGCCGCCGCGATTGTAGCAAATTTCCAGATGATGAATCGCGCACTCGACACCATCGGCGCGACCTTTGGTGACAAGTTACCGTCTCGCGTCAGGGCGCTGGCGGAGTCCTTTGGCGTGTCGCCACCCGCTCACTGGTCGAAGGAATAATTGGAAGTAACGACTCCTGTTTTCAGACTGGCCTGGTCGCGCGTACGATTTGTGAACTCGAGCACACTTCGGTCGCCGTTTGCCAAACATCCATCTGAAACCCATTGACAAGGGTCAGGTTTTGCCTCAGATTGCGCGTGCGCTAGGGATAGGCTCAAGCGACAATTCATCACGAGGAGACGATGGATGAAAAGACTTACTCTCACATTTGGCCTTTTGCTTACCTTTTTGGCCGGCTCGGCATTCGCCGACGGTTGGCAAGGCAGCATTGGTTACACGCAGTTGTCGGATGATGACGAAGGTATCGATGTAAGCCTTGGTGCTGTCACCGGTTCTGTCAGCTATCGATTCGACAATTCGGAAAACTTCGCGATCATTCCCGAGTTCCGTCTTGGGTTTGGCTTGTCGGACGACACAATTACTGCGTTCGCCACCCGTTTTGATGTCAAAATCAAGACGTTCTATGGTTTCACAGTTCGTGGTGAATACGCGTTCAATGAGAGCGTTTACGTGTTCGCCCAGCCGACCTACGCCAATCTCGACATCGAGGTGAGCTCGGGTGGAATCTCGGCGTCCGAAGATGAATGGGAGTTCGGATTCGGTGGCGGCGTTGGCTTCAATGTTGGCGAGCGTGGATCGATCGAAGTATTCATTGAAGACTTCGACGGAACGCTTGCCGTCACAGGCGCCTACCGGCATCGGTTCTGATTGCCTTACGGCCGGGTGCACCCGCGCCCGGCCTACCTTTAATTGGGGTCATAATTGGGGTCAGAGTAAAAACTCGCGTCATTTCTGCATGGTAAGCGGGTAGAACACCTACACGCAACAAACTCCAGATAAGCTAGTGTGGGCGTTTTCTAATCAGCAGTCAGCCATGCCAAGACGTCAACGTCATTTCCCTGCTCAAATTCCTTCTCATATCATCCAACGCGGCAACAACCGAGACGTATGCTTCACCTCGGACGATGACATCGCAGCCTACGTCAGTTGGCTTCAAGATGCCGCCACCAGGTGCGGTGTCGACATCCATGCCTGGGTATTCATGACAAATCACGTCCACCTGCTTGCGACACCGCATGTCGAGAACGGTATCTCACCCATGATGCAGCTTGCGGGCGGGCGCTATGTTCGATACTTCAACTAGCGTTACAAGCGTTCCGGCACCCTGTTCGAGGGGCGCTTCAAGGCAAGCCTGGTACAGTCAGAGCGGTATCTCCTGAATTGCCAACGATACATAGAACTCAACCCTGTCCGTGCGCGATTGGTTAAGGACCCCGCCGACTACATCTGGTCGAGCTACAAGGCCCACGCATTTGGCCAGCTTGCCAGGCTTTGGACACCTCATCCCGAATACCTGTCCCTGGCATCCGAGCGACTGGAGCGTCAAGCACGATATCGCCAACTATTCAGCCAACAACTTGATCAGGATGTGATCAATCAGATCAGGAACAATACGAATACCGGTCTAGTACTGGGGACGGATGCCTTCAGAAAACAGGTCGAAAATCTAACCGGCGGAAGATTTCACTTGCTAAGGCGAGGCCCGAAGAAGAAACGTGAGGACCGGCAAACATAGCCCGTGAGCAACCTAGTTTTTACTCTGACCCCAATTATTCAGTCGCCAACCCCGGTAACCTGAAACGCGGCCCAATAATATGGATGTGTGTTGTATCCGCGTTGCACCTGCAACATCGCAAGGCGTAGCGCATCGCGTTTGGAGTGCGTCGCCAGATTCTCATAAAAGTGTTGCATCAGCAGTGCCGTCGCGCGGTCATCAACCGTCCAAAGGCTCGAGACGATGGAACGCACACCTGCAAATAAAAATCCACGTGTGAATCCAACCACATCATCGCCGGAAGTGACCTGGCCAAGCGCGGTTTCACAAGCGCTAAGTGTCACAAGTTCCGCCGGTAGATACAGGTCGTACAGTTCGCCGACGGTCAGCAAGCCATCATTCTGGCTGTCTTTTGCCAATAGCAGGCCAGACGAAAGCGGAGCGCTCGCATCAAAGGTGCCATGAGTCGCAAAGTGCAGGTAATTGAATTCACTGCCATATTGTTTGAGCGCGGTTTCTGTCGCCTGTCGCCTGACAAATGTGCGTGCCCCGGCACGTACTTGTGCAATGGCCGCGACTTCTGCTTGTGCGCCGGGTAAATCATAGTCGCTATTCCCCAGGTCAGGATTGCCAAAGGCCAGCAAGTCCTGGGAACGCGGCGTGCGTTCGGTATCCAAAAACGTGAGCACGCTTGCGCTGGGCAACATGCGTAAGTTAAAGCGCTCAATCAGGTAATTTCTTCCATCATGCAGGGCATAAAACGGCAGATAGTGTAGTACGCCGTGGCCGACGATCGTCACGTTGGTGGTGCCAAGAAGTGGCACGAGGGGCGCAAACAGTTTGTCGTAGAGCGCACGCGCACTACTCAGGTGAGTGCTGCTGTCGCGGTCTAACACCTGTTCGCGATAGCTGCGAATCAGGTCGGTGATGCCAGCACCGTCGAGAGATACACCCATCACGCTGTTGCTATTAACCACAAACGCGTACAGGACAGCGTCATCGCCATAATATTCAATCAGAGTCTCGCCCCGGGCCAGGTTGCGTTCGATATCAATCGCGCCGACAGGCGCAACACTTACGAGTGACGCGAGCTGCTTGTCGGTGCGGCTGACGCGTTGTTTCAGTTCAACTACAACCGCCCGCTCGCGCGACAGTGCTTCACCAGTTGCGCGTTCGTCTTGTACCGCCAGCCTGCTCTCGGCGGCCGTCAACATCGCCACCAACTGTGCCTGGTCGGTTTCGTTGCCACCGCGATTAAACGTTTGGCGGGAGGCAAGCGTATCAACCAACGCGCGTGCTTTGGCGCGCTCCACAAACTCGAAGGCCTCCGCATAGCGCTCACTGTTGAACAAGAGTGTAATCAACTGATCATAGGTGGCGGACTTGTTGCCCACAAAACCAATCTTTCCGACCTCCGTATTGATCGTGGATCGGTGTGCTTCAATCTGGTCGATCGACCTTGCATAGAACTCAATTGCAAGGTCAATCTCACCATCTGACTCGGCAATGCGCGCGCGATCCGCAAGCAGCATCCAGTAAATCGAGCCATTGGACTCGATCTTCTCGAGCTTTAGTAATTTGTCAAAGCTGTTGCGAGCAGCATCATGATCGCCAGTTTCAAGTAGCGCCTTGCCATACATATAGGCGCGGGGCAGCTCTTGCATGGAAAACAGGTCACCAATTTGCATGACCGCAGCAACCGCAGTGGTTGTCAGCGCTTGGAACATTCTGTTGGTCCTCATGTGCTCCATGGTTTCCAGCGCTTTCTCGTAGTCACCGATTGCCATCGCAACCGTGCCCATCGCATTGGCCTTCGGTGTTGCGAGTAGTGTGTAGGGGTAGAAGGTTGAGAGCGCTTCAAGCTCAGCCAGGTTGGCCCGCGCGGCCGCGATGTCACCACGAGCGGCATTTGCGGTCCCGAGCACCCGCAGGCCCTCAATCTTGAAGCTGCGCTGCGGTAACCCAACGGCAGTTTCTGTCAGCACTTTAGTTGCGTATTCCGTGGCGCCGTCGTAGTCGGCGAGCTCCAGGTACGCTTGAGCCCGGGTTTGGTAGGCGTCAAAGCGCAGGTCACCAGACGGGATTCCGGCGACAACAATTTTGATATTGGCGCCAGAATCAATGCGGTGTTCAGCCTCGTCCAGGCAAGGCATCAACCTGGCGTAGTCTTTCAGGTAACCGTAGGAGCGGCACAAGCTACCCAGTTCGAGATTGGACGCGGTCTGCAGATCGCTCACGCGCTTCTCCAGCAGCTCATTCATCTCGCCGTAGCGCGCGCCGAGTTCGGCACGACCGTAGTCAGGAACGATTGTAAAACAGCCAGATAGCGCGAGCGCGGTTAAAAAGACAAAGGGAAAACGGATAACACGAAAGGAAACACTGACCATCGCCGTAAGCCTCCTCGAGTAGGTGAGCGATTGTGGCAGCAAAACCCGGTCTACGGATACTGATTTTTTGTAATCCTGGCCCTGGGTGAAAAGCACGGGCTCAAACGACTATTTGCCTATCCTGGGTTCGCTGGCGAACTCTGGTTGCTCACCCACCCGGATATGCGAGGCCAGGCCCGAGTGAAGGCGGTGTGGAATGCGCTCTATGATTCGATTGCGGGGGTATAATGCAGCTGGCGCTGGCAGGTTGTCAGATATCACACCGACCCACCCTGATAGATCCACTCGAGTGCCTCATCATTCGGGCACATTTCCTTGCCAACTGTTCGCAGATGCCGGGATATCTCCGGTGTCATGCCGTCTTCGTGCGCTGCGCCCGCCACTCCCTTGCGCACCATGGCGCCGGACTCCAGTATCGGAGGATTGGATATAGTTCGCGCCTCGAACTTGTCCTCATGTTCCTTCATCCAGGAAAATGACGTGTACTTCGCAACATCGCGCCACTTTTCAGGCGTCAGCTCAACATCGAGGAAATCTGCAATGCGCCGGATAGCCGTCTCGTGATCTCGCTTCATATCAGTAAAATGCAGGAATAGTACGTTGTCCTCATGCCGCAGCGGCCACCAGGCATCCAGAAAACCAAACAACATCCCTTGCATTCGCCCGGCATCGACGATCTCGTAATAGAAGCTCTCGAAGTCGGGGCGTGTTACGGATTGCCTGGCAACATCCCAGAACTCGAAGAAGGCATCCGTGTGTTTTTCAAAAAATGGTTTAGCCGACACTAATGCCTCGTCCGGATTACGACCCACCACAATGTAACGCACGTCTTTACCGTCGCCGGGTTTGATATAGGGCACAATGGGCGGCGGTGAGTGAGTCTTGAACGCCCGGGGGCGGTTTTCCGGCATAGCATCGAGACGCTCAAGTAACTCGCTCACGGGTTGTCCCGGTCGCTGTACAAATTCGATCCACGGCACCTCTGCATAGATGTCCTTAAAATCCGGATCACCTCCGGTGAGCAGTTGGTAGACGATGTTCATCGTCCAGGTGGTGCCGCTCTTGATAGGAACTGAAATGACGATATCCCGATCCCGCCATTCGATCCGTTGCTGCATCGCAGGGTCTATCCAGGGCGCGCTGTCTTCGGCTTCATGCATTATGATCTCCCTTTTATTATCCCGCTTACCGCGTGCGATGCAGCGGCTGATTTGCCCATCGATGTCAGTTGAACTTCAGTCGCCAGGTCGCCCCAAACATGCGAGGTTGGTTGGTACGAAAGCCCAGCCGCGCGCGACCACCGCGTTCACGGTCAAATGACAGATTGGCATTTTCATCCGTGATGTTGTTCACGAAGAGAATCAGGTCATAGGTATCCGTCTCAAAACCGACATTGGCATTCCAAATTGCGTAGCTATCGAGTTCCAGGTCAAGCGCGACGACTTCATTGCCGGTTGCTCCGGCAAACGGTAGCCCGGATACGAAGACACCCGCTCCCGGAACCTGATCGCTTGGCTGCGTGATTCGGTCACCGTTGTACTGGATGGACGTCGAGAAGTAGAGGTCGCCCTGACTTGCGAACAGCGTAAGCGGAATCGAGTAGCGCGCCGAGGCAGCGAGCTCGATCTCGGGTACCGATGCCAGTCGATTGCCATCTGCCACGCCACCAAGCACGGCGCCCGAGCCGTCGACCACGGTCGTGTCGAACTCAGTCTGGACGACGCTCGCGGCGAGCTTGAACTCGAGCTGGCTGCTGGGCTGGGCCGATAACTCAAGCTCGGCCCCGCCGGAGTGAGCCTCCGGCACGTTAAACGAGACCCGCGAAGAGCAGGACCCGGCATCGAGGGTCACTTGCAAGTCGTCGATATCCGCATAAAAGAGCGCAGCGTTGAGGGAAAACGGACCAAAGTTGGACTTGATGCCTGCCTCATAGTTAACGAGCGTTTCGTCCTTGTAGCTCTGGAAGCCACCGAAGATCTCACGATCGTCCGGCGTACAGAGGGACGGGTTCAACGGGTCGTTGACGCCACCAAGGCGAAAGCCTTGCGAGATCTGAGAGTTGAACGTCACGCTCTCGTTGATGTCGTACGACAGCATCACTCTGGGTGTGAAACCGTCGGAAGTGGTCTTGTCCACGACTCCACTGTCACCAGCCGCAAACAATCCACCCGAGGTGATCGTCCTGACTTCGTCAAAGTCGTAGAAGCGACCTCCGACGGTTACGCTGAGCCGGTCATTGACGTCATAGGTGAGTTCACCAAAGAGCGCAGTCTGCTCAATGTCGTAGGGAAGGTCGGAATTGAACGGCGAGTCTGCAGCAAAGCCGTTCGCGACCGCCGCCGAGGTGCCCGCACCCAGCACCAGATCGGTGAAGGCATCATAACCAGGCGTCGGCAGACGCTGGGCATACACGCGCTCGGTATCAGAGTAGAACACGCCAACCATCCACTGCAGCGGACCGGAGCTGTTGGAGCTCACCCTGACTTCCTGCGCCAGCTGCTTGAGTTCGGTGGTGTCTCGCAAGTTGGACGGTAGCAACACGCCGGCGTCCGGAAAGCCGAGATCAACCGAAACACTGCCTGACAAGGCGCTGGCATCGCGACTGACCAGAATGTCCCGGTCCGTGTAGCTCGTGATCGAGATGACATCCAGATTGGACAGACTCCATTCAACCGTCAGATCGGTAATGAGCGTGTCGTCTTCGAATGCCTCCCGCAAGAGCAGGTATTGCTCGCGTTCCCCCAATTGGATGGCGGGCCGGGTCGTCGTGAAGGGATTCGCGTACAGGTTGAATACTTCCTGGCGGTTAAAACCATCCGCCTCAATCGTCTGATAGACAAGGCGCGGCGTAATCTTGAGATCCGGGGTAGGCTGAAACATCAAAGCAACGCGTATTCCCGATCGATTGCCGCTGTTCACGTCCTTCGTGCGGGTTCCGCCCTCACCGAGAGCATCGATGAAACCACCGTACTCGGTATGGTAACCGACCAGGCGCAGGGCGCCGTCACCGCCGGCGACAGGAACGTTGATCATGCCTTTGATATGCCCACCTGCCTCACCGTCGGTCAGGGTATTGGCATTCAATTCCAGCAGGCCATCCTGCCGGTTCGGATCTGGCTGGTTGGTAATGTAGCGGATGGTGCCGCCGACGGACCCCGACCCAAACAACGTGCCCTGTGGCCCACGCAATGTTTCCACGCGATTCAGGTCAAACAGGTCCAGATCAGGCGTAAAGAGCGACAGCGAGATCACGGACTCGTCGAGGTAAACCCCGACCTGTTCTTTGACTCCCGGCTGGTCGCGAACAATTTGTCCTGCCGACACACCCCGAACAGATACCTGGCTCTGGCCGGGCCCGAGGTTCTGGATCGCGAGGCCCGCAACGTTGCGGGCGAGGTCCTCGATGCTGTTCGAGCCAGATCGTTGTATATCTTGCTGCGTCTGTGCATTAATCGAAAATGGCACGTCCCGAATGTTCGAGTCGCGCTTCGTCGCACTGACGACAACCTCTTCCATCTCTGCGGCAGCGCCGAGCGGAAACATCATTCCCAGCAGTGCCAGGAACAAGCCGATTTTCTTGGACATCCGTCTATCCCCCATAGCGTTTGAATTTGGATTGCTTCAGCCCGGAGCTTCCTCCGATGCATTTCGCAAACTTTACCGCCATTGTAATCGCCGAACAACAAGATTGCGGCAGTATTGCGGGGCTTCAGGGCGCGCTCAATTTCTATGAACGCGCATGGCCGTGAAGATTGCTGCGCTCTTACCTTGACCATCGATATCTGGTTAAACTTGGACCTTCAAACGAGGGGCCATCAATGATCAAGGGTTGGACGGCAGAAGCACTCAACACCGCGCCGGATTCACAAAATGAAATCCATGGTGAGGTGATCTCGAAAAAATATGGCTTTAAAGGTGGTCTCGTCCCCGGTACCACCATTTCGGCGTATCTCATCCAACCTGCGATCGTCGCCTGGGGCATGGACTGGCTCAATCGTGGCATCGCCCACGTGCGCGTCGGCTCTCCGCTCTATGACAAGCACCATTTTGAAGTCGTGATTACTGATGAATCCGACAATGCCTATGAAGCAGAACTTCACACTGAAGAGGGTAATGTCAGCGCAACGGCCGAGGTGTCGCTCCCGCCAACAACACCCGAACCACCGGCTCGTCGCAATGACCCGCTCGCTGACAAACATTTTGTCGGGCCACAGGCGAGCTTTGAAACTTTCGAAAAATTAAAACGTGAGGGTTGTCTCGCTTATCGCTATCGCTGGGGCGCGGAGCATCGCATGAATTCCTACCTGCGGGATTCAGCGCAAATGCCGCATCTCTTGAGCCCACAGGGTGAGGGCTACGCCAACATGTCGTTCCTGCTTGGGTGCTCAAACTGGGTGTTGGCCAGTAATGCACGCATGAATCCCTGGGTACATCTTGAAACCCGTTCACAGAACTTCAGGGCAGTGCCAACCGATACCAGCCTCATTACCGAGATGAACGTGCTTGCGTACTACGAGAAGAAAGGACATGAGTTCATCGATGTAGACGTCAGCCTGTTCGATGAAGAATCCAACGAATGCGTGATGACAACCTTCTTGCGAGCGATCTACAAGTTGCGCGGGATGTGAAATACATGAATAATTGGGGTCAGAATAATTGGGGTCAGAGTAAAAACTATCATGCTTTACCAATTGGAATAATTGGAATAATTGGGGTCAGAGTAAAAACTATCATGCTTTACCAAATGGAATAATTGGGGTCAGAGTAAAAACTATCATGCTTTACCAAATGCATACTAACTTGTCCGGGGATTATCGCGACTACACACTCTACCCGCTTACCATGCAGAAATGACGTGAGTTTTTGAGTTTTTACTCTGACCCCAATTATCTTTTGAGTTTTTACTCTGACCCCAATTATCTCGAAGGTAGGCTTCAAAGAATCGCGATTTGACTGCGGCTAACAGGGAACTACGGGCGGGCGTTAATGAAGCGTATCTCGGTGGCCATATTCGTTCTCTGCGGCATGGCATTAATTAGTGCATGCAGTGGCGGTGGCGGTGGTGGCAGCAGTGATGCTCCGACCAATTTTTCCGTTAGTACCTCTGCCGGGTCCAACGGCAGTATCAATCCTTCAAGTCGGACGGTAGAATCCAACGGGACTACCACCTTCGAGATCACGCCAAACACCGGCCACACCATTGACAGCGTTACCGGCTGCAATGGAACACTGGCAGACGATGGCCTCTTTACTACAGGTCCGATAACCGGGACATGTACCGTTACCGCTTCTTTCCGACGTCCTTTTATCAGTGGCACTATTTCACCAGCCGGGGCAACCGCGGTGGACAGCAGTGTCAATGACCCCAACGACAATTTCGCGGCCAACGATTCTGCTGCATCTGCTCAGGAAATCCTGAACCCGGTCACCGTGGGTGGTTACGTTAATCAACCCGAGGAAGGCCCGGAAGGCCGGTCATTTGAATCCGGCAACCAATTCGATGTATTTCGTGTCAATTTGATCGAAAGTCAATTTATCGTGTTATTCATTACCAGTCCCAATACTACCGACGACCTGGATCTGTTCCTCGTCGATTCAAATCAGCAACTGGTCGCAGACTCGGTCGACCCCGTGTCCAGAATCGAATTTGTATCGGTACCCGACGGGGCTAGTGGCCAGTACTTTGTGGTCGTTGAAGCATTCTCTGGCTCCTCCAACTATCTGCTATTAGTTGGCGAACCATTCGCCAACGTGGCGTCGACAATGCGCTCCAGTGACCCATTCATACCTGGCGAAGCAATCGTCAAACTAAAGGATAAGGCAATCAGTAAAAACAGGAGTCTGGCCAACCTGGCTACGGCATCAGGGTGGAAGTCATCCGGGATTCGTGAGCCTGCGCCACGCAACATGCTGTTTGATCTCGATGACTTACGCCAAGCGGCTCCTGATGAATGGACAGTACGCAAAGCCAGGCAAGCCGGGACGCAACACGACAACATGCTTGATCGGCTTGGCGTCACATACGCAGCATTCGATCGCAAACTCGATACCTTGTACATGATCAAGGCGTTGCAGAGCGACCCAACTGTCGCGGAAGCCGCGCCCAATTACATACACACTTTCGAACAAGTAACCCCAAATGACCCGCGTTATCCACTCCAGTGGCACTATCCCCAAATAAGTCTGCCCAATGCGTGGGCGCTAAGCACCGGTAACGACACCATAGTGGCCGTAGTCGACTCAGGCGTGTTGCTTGATCATCCAGACCTTCAAGGGCAATTGGTTCCCGGCTACGACTTTGTCAACAACCAGCCGGGCGGCAATGATCCGGGGCAACAACCGCCGCCCGTGGGTGGCAGTTCGTTTCACGGTACCCACGTTGCCGGAACAATCGCGGCGGCCACTAACAACCAATTGCAAGTAGCCGGTACCGCGTTCGATGCCAGGGTCATGCCATTGCGGGTGTGTAGCGTATTCTGTTCCAGCTTTGCCACTGAGCAAGCAGTGCGATATGCAGCAGGGCTCCCGAACGATTCCGGAACCGTGCCGGCACAACCCGCTCATGTTATCAACCTGAGCCTTGGCCGTGGCGGTCCGCCGCTGTCATCCGAACAAGCCTTGTATGACGAGGTGCGCGCGGCAAATATTGCGGTGGTTGCAGCTGCCGGCAACGACAACACAAGTAATGAGTTTTTCCCCGCCGCGTACAACGGCGTGATCGCCGTGAGTGCAGTCGACATTCAGCGCCGTAAGGCACCTTACTCAAACTTCGGGCCATGGATCGATGTTGCCGCGCCGGGTGGCGATTTAACTCGAGATTTAAACGCGGACGGGCACCCGGATGGGGTATTAAGTACCTTGGGCGATGACCGTAGTACAGAACTACAATTCACCACCAAATTTCTTCAGGGAACGTCGATGGCCGCGCCCCACGTCGCCGGCGTGTTGGCTCTGATGAGAGCGGCAAACCCGGGCCTGACAACTGACGACATAACAACTTTGTTAGTAAATGGCGATATGACGGATGATCTGGGACAACCCGGTCGGGACGACACATTCGGTCACGGTTTGATTAATGCCAACAAGGCAGTGACTGCAGCGATAGAGGCGGAAGGTGATTCCGTAGACCTCGAACCGCTGCTCACCGCCAGCCCTGCGCGGCTCAACTTCGGGGCAACCCGTGAATTGCTCAACGTTACATTAAGCAATGCCGGCGGCGGCACAATAACAGTGGAACAGCCGAGCGAGGATTCGGGCGGGTGGCTGGAAGTTGCGCTGACACCCACTGATGGTACGCTCATCGCCGAGCTAACGGTAGAACGTGAGCTGCTCGCCGAAGGACCCCACATGGCCACGGTCACCTTCCCTTCAACCGCTAACACAGTAGATGTCAGGGTATTCATTTATGTTGCGGATGTGCTAGACCATGGGGTTGGATTACAGTATGTCTTGCTGCTGGATGCTGATACATTCGAGGAAGTAAGAACGACCGTGGGTCGTCCACGGGAAGACAGCAAATTTGATTTCAAAATCGACGATGTAGAACCAGGCACGTACCTGTTACTGTCAGGCTCGGATGCAGATAACAACATTTTCGTCTGCGAGCTTGGCGAGTCTTGTGGATTATACCGAAGCATAGGGGACCCGGTATTGATCGAGGTGGATGGCGACGACATTGAAAACCTGGATTTCGTCTCCGGGTACGATTTCAGTTTAGGCTCCAGTTCTACGAGCCTGCCCCTCGACAAAAGGGGAGTTCGCAGAGATTCCACCAAAAAATTGAAGATGTCACCATGAGGTTCAATTCTGTGGTTTTTTATCTACGCTGGTGTTCTTTGACCCTGTTGCTTTTCATCGCTAGCTGCGAATTCAGTGAAGTGATCACTAAAAGTGATGTGGAAGGAGACTATGAAACAGGTATTGTGCTGGACATGCGCGACCTCGATGGCTGCGGGTGGCTCATCGAGCTTGAATCAGGGGAAAAATTACAGCCGGTTAATTTGAGCGAAGACTTTCATCAACAAGGCAAGCAGGTACGACTAACGTATGAACCCGAACCAGGCATGATGAGCGCCTGCATGGCTGGCGAAATTGTTCGGCTAACTGCTATCCGTGAAATCTCTGACCCCGCGCGGCCATGAGAAAAGCAATAATTGGAATAATTGGGGTCAGAATAATTGGGGTCAGAGTCACTGCTGTCCCATAAACGCAAAAGAAGAAGGCTTAAGTCCCCTGTTAGCTGATAAAATGGCTTTTGCACAAACTATTGAATCAGAAGGGGAAATAAGC
>JBBDIT010000060.1:0-16436 GCA_040880285.1 Pseudomonadales bacterium
AGACGCAGTTCAAGTCAAGCGCGCATAGCAGCGACGCATGCCAGTCACTTGCGTTAGTATTCACATCGTTGTCGAGCACGCCATCGACGTGAATATTCAAGGGAGACATTGGATGAGTAAACTGGAAAACAAAAATATCGTCATCATCGGCGCAACTTCCGGCATTGGACTCGGTGCCGCAATCGAAGCCCGCCGGGAAGGCGCTAACGTCTGGGGAGCCGGGCGATCACAGGAAAATATCGACAAGGCGAAACTATTGGCACCCGATGTCACGTTCGTACAGCTGGACACGCACGATGCTGACGGACTCATGCGCTTGTTTGAATCCATTGGCCAGATTGATCATCTGGTTGGTTGCGCAACCGGCGCCAATCGCACGATGGCACCGTTCCTTGAGCAGACCGATGAACAATTCCGGGAAGCATTCAACAAATTCTGGGGATACTGCAATGTCATCAGGCAGGGTGCACCATTTTTGGCACCAGCGGGTTCGATTACCCTGGTCAGCGGCATTCCGGCACGCAAGTGCAACCCCGGCATGTCATCCATCTCTTGTGTAGGCAATGCCGTCGAGGCCCTCACCAGGGCTCTGGCACTGGAGCTTGCGCCACGGCGCGTCAATGTCGTGGCGCCGGGTATCATCGATACCGAAATGTTTGATCGCCTGGGTGATAACAAGGCGGCCGCCCTCGAGCAGATGGGCAAGAACGTTCCCCTCGGCAGAGTTGGCCAGGCGAACGAAGTAGCCGGTGCTATCGTTCACGCCATGACCAACACTTACATGACCGGGGCAACTCTCGATGTAGACGGTGGCTCACTTTTGCCCTGAAAGGACGCCGGCGCGCGCTGGGATTCGAGCATCCGGGTCATTTCCGGGACCGCGATGGCTTTTGAGTAATAGTATCCCTGGATATAGTCGCAACCACTGGCTTTTAAAATATTAAACTGCGCGACATCCTCGACACCTTCAGCCAGTACCTTTAACCGCAGGTTCTGCGCCATGGCAATGATGGCTCGAGTAATTTCACGGTCCTCATCATTGGTCGTTATTTCCTGGATAAACGAACGATCAATTTTCAATGTATTGAGTGGAAATCGCCTCAGGTAAGCCAGGGATGAGTAACCAGTTCCAAAATCATCAATACTGACTTCAAGGCCAAGGGCACGCAATTCTGCCAACATGCGGATGTTCTGTTCAACATTCTTCATGGCAATGCCTTCAGTAATCTCGATGGTGAGAGAATGCGGCGAAACACCTGTCTCATCCAGAATACCAGCAATCAGGCCCGACACATTGTTATCGAATTGGCGTGCCGACAAGTTGACTGCCACCCTGAAACCGGAGATTGACGCCTTGTTCCACGCATTGATCTGCTCACAGACTGAACGCAGCACCCACTCCCCCAGCGGCAGGATGAGGCCGGTTTCTTCGGCTACCGGAATAAATTCAGCCGGGGATATGGCACCGAGCACCGGATGAGTCCAGCGAACCAGGGCTTCCATACTCACCACCAACTCGGTTGTCGAATCGACAATCGGCTGGTAATGAACTTCGAACGCGCCTTCATTGAGGCCTTGTTGCATACCGCTTTTATACTCAATAAAACGCAGCGCGTTTTCATACATTTCATTATCGAACACAACATAAGCGCCTTTGGCATCCGTCTTTGATCGGTGCAAGGCGGTGTCCGCATCCCGTATCATATCTTCCGGACTGGCATATTGATCCTGGTGCAAGACGAGTCCCGCGCTCGCAGTGAGATTTACCGAGGTACTCTCATCCAGCCAAATTGGTTGTTCGATCGCTGCCTGTATCCGCTGAACAGCCTGAATGGACCCGGTAACCGCGTCCACCGGATCGAACAAAACAGCAAAGATATCACCGCTAAACCGGGACAGGGTGTCATCCGGCCTGACCGTGTTCTCGAGTCGTTGTGCGACTTCCTTGATCACGCGATCGCCAGCCTCGTGACCCAGCCCCTCATTCAATACGCCAAAGCCATCAAGTCCGAGAAACGCCACCGCAAAGTGTTCATGCCCGCCCCGTTTGCGTCGGTTGAGAGAGCCGTCGAGGCGATCGAAGAACAGGGCTCGATTGGGCAGGCCGGTCAGGTCGTCAAAGAATGCATTGTGCCGGATCTGCTCTTCATAATTCAGTTGTTGGCTGATATCACGAAACGTGATGACCATGAGATCAGAATCATGGTTCTCAATGCGGTTGACGCTGAGTTCCACCGGCAGAAGATGCCCACCGGGTCGACGCAGATATTGGCGCAAGTATTGGATATTCCATTCTTCCGGGTCACTGCAAGGATTGAAGGTATCAAAAACACGTTCGCCCGATTCAAATGGTTCCAGTGGCAAGACGTTGGAAAGATGTACATGCTTTGCCTTGCGCCTGCACCAGCCGGTAATTTTTTCAGCCATTGGATTGATGAGATAGATCTTGCCGTCGACATCTGCCGCAATGACGCCGTCACTGACGTTAGTCAAGGTCGCATCCAGTCGCCTTCTGGTGTCCGTCAGGTCTTTTTCGACCCGGTGCTTGTACAAGGCAATCTCTATATTGATTTCCAGTTCACGATTGTCGAACGGCTTGAGAACATAGCCATAGGGCTCCGATATCTTGGCGCGTTCAAGCGTGTCCTCGTTCGAGTAGGCAGTACAGAATATAACGGGCACATCGTATTGTTCGCGAATACGGATAGCGGCTTCAACACCATCCATTTCATCGCGCAGGTTGATATCCATGAGCACCAGGTCAGGCCGATGATTCAAAGCCTTTTCAATTGCCTCTTTACCACGGGAGGCAATATCGACCACGTCGTAACCCATTCGTGTCAGGCGAGCCTTGATGTCTCTTGCAACAAGGACCTCGTCCTCAACTACCAGCAATGACTTAGACACTTGCTTTCTCCTTTCGCGGGAACGAGATCTCAAAGCTGGCGCCACAGCGACCATCAATGTGCAATCGTCCGTCGAGTTGTTGTGTCAGGATCGATACAATTTCCATGCCCATGGACGACGAAGCATTAGGTTCGAAGTCCTCCGGTAACCCAATACCATTGTCACTGATTTGAAGCACATAGCGGCAACCGATATTGCGGAATGAAACGGAGATAGTGCCCCTGCCTTCCTTGCCGACAAACGCATGCTTCAACGAGTTCGAGATCAGCTCATTGATGATGAGCCCACATGGCACTGCTGTTTCAATGTCAAGATTGACGTCTTCCACCTGAATATCGAGCCCGATGCTGACACCCGGAATGGTATAGAACCGACACAGGCTATTGGCCAGCATGTTGATGTAGTCTTCAAAATCAATTTCCAGCAGATTATCTGACTGATACAGGTTTTCATGGATCAGCGACATCGACTTGATACGTTGTTGGCTCTCGCCCAGCAGGTTCGCGAACTGGGGATTCTCGATGGTCTCGGCCTGAATATTGAGTAGACTCGAAATCACTTGCATATTGTTTTTCACGCGGTGGTGAACTTCCTTCAGTAGCAGTTCCTTTTCCCGCAGTGAATTGGCCAACTCGCGCTGAAACGCTTTGTTTTCCGCAATCTCTCGCTCTAGCGCCTTGGTACGCTCCGCCACCAGGAATTCAAGATTGCGCCTGTGATTTTCGAGTTCTGCCTGGGTGCGCTTACGATCCGTAATATCCCGGGCGATACTGACATAAGCTGTTTCATTGTCACTGTCATCACGAACGGCAGCAATGGTGATTTCGGTAGTAACACTCGCAATGCCTCGCCTCGAGGTCACCTCTCCGTGCCAGCGTCCTTCACTCTGCAGCCCCTGGCGTGCAAGATTGGCATCGGATGTATTACTAAATAGCAAAGAGAGAATGGAGCGACCGACTGCCTCGGCCGGAGACAAGTCAAGGATGCTCTTGATGGCATTATTCGTATACATCAGGTTTTTGTTTGCATCAGCAATGAGCACGCAGTCGGTTGCTTCTTCCAGCGATTCGATATATAGCTGCAATCGTTCGCTATAGCGCTTCTCGGCTTCTCGCCGCAAACGCAGTTCATTCGCTTTTTGGATTTGGTACAAGACCGCCAAACCCAGTACCAGATACAAGAGGTAAGCCCACCAGGTTGCCCAGATCGGTGGATTGACAATAACTTCAACTTCAGCACCAACCTCATTCCAGACACCGTCGTTATTTGAACCACGCACCTTGAAGGTATATTCGCCGGAATCGAGGTTCGTGTAAGTTACCTGATGCGCACCAGACTTGGCATCAACCCAGTCCCGGTCAAACCCTTCCAACCTGTATTGATATCGATTCTTCTTGGGCGCGGTAAAATCCATGGCAGCAAATTCAAAACCAATAACAAAGTCATCGTAATTCAATTCAACTTTATTGCTGCGATATATAGGTGACGGTAGCGCGTAGGGTTCGTTGAACTTCGAAAACTCTGTCACGACAATGGGAGGCACATAGGTGTTGCCTCGAATGTGTGCCGGATCAAACGCGTTGAAGCCATTGTTACCACCGAACAGGAAACTGCCGTCTGACAGCCGCAAGTAAGCACCACTATTGAAGTCATCACTCTGCAAGCCATGGGTGGCGTCATAGGTCATAAACTCGCCAGTCTCCAATTTAAGTACTGACAAGCCCTTACCACCGCTTATCCAGAGATCGCCGTTGCTGTCCGCGAGCATGCCATAGACCGCATCGCTGGCCAGGCCGTCACCTTTTGTATAGCGAACGAAACTCCGCGTTTCTGGCAGGTAACGATTTAATCCGCTATCGCGAGTACCAATCCACATGGTGCCGCCTTCATAACGCATGGAGATTACATTGTCGCTGGACAAACCTGCGGGATTGTCCGGTTCATAACGCAACGATTCAGTGTCACCCGTGTCAGCATCGAGTATCACGACACCGCCGCCATCCGTGGCGACCCATAGGCGTCCATCCGGTGCTTCTTCGATGTCTATCGCTCGAAGATCGCTAAATTTTGATCGTGGGTTTCCAGCTTCAGGATAACGTGCAAACTTTCCGTTCCCGAGATAACGATTGACGCCACCTCCATAGGTGGTCAACCAGATCCTGTCCTTGCTGTCCTTCAGTATGGCAGGAACCGCATTTGAACTGATCGTCTCGTTATCTGCGGGATCATGCTCGAAGTTGGCAATGACCTCATCACCTTTGACGATAGTGACACCACCCGACATGGTGCCCACCCAGAGCTCATCACCGTCGGCATGCAGCGACATGATCATGTTGTCAGCCAGGCCATTTTCTCTCGTCAGCACCAAATCGAAGGTTCTGGTCTCTTTGTCCCAACGGTTCAGGCCATTGAATGTACCCACCCAGACATCACCTGCAATCTCCGCGAATGAAGTAATCGCATTGCTGGACAGGCCGTAACCTTCACGGGCGCCCCTCTTATAGTGTGGAAAGGTCTCGATATTGGCATTCCACTTGCTGATCCCGTTGAACGTGCCCACCCAGATGACGCCCCCGGCATCCTGGAACAAATCAAATACCGTGTTATCGCTGATGCTGTGAATGTCAGTGGGGTCATGCGTGTAACGGGTGAAAGATCCCAATTCCGGATGCCACAGGTGCAGGCCACCATCGGTACCCACCCAGAGATCACCGCGCTGGTCTTCCAGCAATGCGCGTACCCGGTTCGACGCAAGGCCTGCGATTGAGTCGGTCAAGGCATGGATGGTTTCTATCTCGCCGGTTTCACGATCGAGAATCGAAATGCCGCCATTGAAAGTAGATATCCAGATTTGATCGTTATGCTCAACAATGGAGCGAACATAATTGTCCGACAGGCCGGAATCCTGACGTGTATACCTTGTAAACTTGCCACTTTCCCGATCCATCAGGCTCAAGCCACCGAGCTCCGTGCCCACCCAAAAGTTACCCAACGAATCTTCATAGATAGCCCGGACACTACCTCGACCAATCGAGCCCGGATCCCTGACATCATGGTGAAAGTGCGCGATCGTTTCGTCAGGATTCAGCCGGGCGAGCCCGACCCCTGTACCGATCCAGAGCGTTCCGCTCCTGTCTTCAAAGACTGTATGAATGATGTTGTGGCGACCACCCCGCGCGGATTCGCTATTGAGCATGAAGGTTTCAAACTGGCCTGTTGCTGGATCGAAGCGATTGAGGCCGGCGTCGGTTCCAACCCAGAGGCTACCGCTGGAATCAGGATGGATGTCCCAAATTGTGTCATGGGAAAGCGATCCGGGGTCGTCCTCTATATGGTAGAAGACTTCAAAGGAGTAACCATCGTAACGATAAAGCCCCTCTTGCGTCCCTACCCAGATAAAACCCTGATGATCCTGCACAATGGTTGAAACCGCGACTTGCGAGAGTCCATCTGATGAGCCCAGACGATCGAAAATCAGATTACGTTGATCAGACAGCTTCGCCTCGAGCCCCAAAGCGTTGGCACTGTAGGCAAGGACAAGACATGCGCCGAGCAGCACGACGATGTTGATCACGACATCACGTTGCCACCTGGGCGCACAGAAAAAAGCGCGGCGAATCCCTCGCCGCGTACTTTTCTTCCTTGATCGCCTCTGGCCTTCCGGCCAGTAGAACTGGAGCAAATAATCCAGGACCACTGCTACTCCTGTGCTACCCACTTGTTGGTTGATACGGTGGTCATATTCCAGATGTACCCTGCTGAATCAGTCGAGCCCATATTCCAGATATAACCGTCACTCTCTGCCGAATTCATGTTCCAGATATAACCCGCACTGTCGCTATAGGCCATATTCCAAATGTAACCGTCAGTTTCGGTGCTATTCATGTTCCAGATATAGCCATCGGTGTCGGTGGTATTCATGTTCCAGATATAACCGACAGAGTCGAAGCTGGCCATGTTCCAGATGTAGCCCGCAGAATCCGTACTCCCCATGTTCCAGATATAGCCGCTGCTATCCGAAGATCCCATGTTCCAGATATAGCCAGTGCTTTCGGTGGAATTCATATTCCAGATGTAGCCCATATTCCAGATATAGCCGTCACTTTCCGTGAAGGCCATGTTCCACACGAAACTCGCATTTTCCGGGTTCCCCATATTCCAGATGTAGCCATCTGACTCGGTCGTACCCATATTCCAGATATAACCATCAGAGTCGGCCGAGGTCATATTCCAGATATAGCCATCGCTGTCGGCATCGTTCATATTCCAGATATAGCCCGAGTTGTCCGCACTCGCCATATTCCAGATGTAGCCCTTCTGTTCCAGTTCGGCCATGTTCCAGATATAACCGTTACTCTCGAAGTCGGCCATATTCCAGATGTAGCCATTTTGTTCGAGGCTGGTCATATTCCAGATGTAACCCATATTCCAGATATAGCCCACGTTCCAGATATTGGCCATGTTCCAGATATAACCGTCAGTCGATGTGGCATCCGCCATATTCCAGATATAGCCGTCGGAGGTGGTCATATAAAAGTTGCCATCGGCATCCATATTGGCGGGACCACCATAGTGCTCGATACCAGCCAGATCCTTTTCAACATCGATACCAACATTCACACAACCGCTGGCATCACTGGTCACCGCATCCAGCGCGTTAATCAAACCTGCTCCTTGCTGGAAGAGACTATAGGCGAGGCTACCGTCTTCATTGGTCGCCGCCCTGGCAGACGCCATCAACCGGCATTTGATATCGTCCGGCGCCAGGTCCGGGTCGGCCTGCAGCATCAGTGCTGCGACACCACTTGCCACAGCGGAGGCCTGGGATGTACCTGACATGACAAAGAACATGGCTCCATCGTGGAAATCCGGGTGCTCTGCGGCGATATACGTATCGTCCGCAACGATGCCGGTAATATGGCCTCCCGGGGCAACAATTTCCGGCTTCACAAACCCTTCCATGGTCGGACCGGACGAAGAGAACGTGGCCAGGTAATCGTCCGACTTGTCAAAGGGCGTGTAGTGGTCGGTCATCGCCCCCACTGTGACCACATAAGGCACATTGCCCGGTACCCCGACCGTCATCGGATCCGGACCAGAATTGCCGGAAGATACGACAACCACAATGCCTGCCTGCCAGGCTGCCATTACCGCGAGGTTCAATGGGTCTTGCCAATAATGTGACATCGGTGTGCCACTAAAGGAGAGGTTAAGCACCTTGATGTTGTACTCTTCCTTGTGCGCGATAACGTAGGCAATGCCACGGATCACATTCATGTAACTACCACGGCCCTGGTCGTCAAACGCTTTGACCACGACAAGGTCAGCATCCGGGGCAATTCCATGATACGCACCTGTCTCGTTGCGATCGTCATCAACCGAAGCCTCGGAACTTGCCACCACACTCGCAATGTGCGAGCCGTGGCCGTTTTCGTCCGACTTTGGTACCGATGTGTAATTGGCAATTGCATCGTAGTAAGCAACGATGCGGTGATCACCTTTGGTATTTTTATTCAGTGATTTGGTTTCCCAGATGCCTGTATCAATGATGGCAACACCTACGCCTTGACCCGTCAGTCCTGCCCTGTGTAATTCATCCGCGTCAATGAGGCCTGGAAAAAATGTTTGTCGATGCTTGCCCTTGCCTTTCTCAGCCTCGACCAGTTTTCCAGCCGTCAGCACAGTCTGGTCGGCCACGATCGATACTACGTTGGGATTTCGCTGCAAACGACTTAGCTGCGCCCGCGTTAACCTGGTCCCAACGGCGTTGATCAGGCTGAGATCCGCCCTGGCATCTGCACCGAGGGTTCCCAGCGTAATTTTGAGTCGTTCAAGATCCCTGGCGACAACAATAAAATCCCGGGTTCTCGCTTCAATGCCAGATGACCCGATCATTGCCACCTGATGGTAGGCTTCCGATGCATTCCAGAGCGAGGGCGCGACATCGTCCCCAATCGAGTACCTCGGATCAGTCGTTACCGACGGTGTCGGCATATAGCCGCCACCCGATGTCTCCTGGTCCCATAGATAGGCTGCTATATCAAATCGCTCCTGCCTGATGCCATCTCCATTGCTTACCGGCGTTTCCTCATCCCACAGATAACGCGCGAGCATGAGTTCGCTTACAGATTCCGTCACGGTTTCCTCGACCCAAAGATAACCAGGGTTCCCTGAATAACCGCTGCCGCCCCTGGTATCGCTTTCCTCGTCCCAGAGGTAACGCGCCATCATGACGCCACCGCTCGGCTCGGAACGGGGCGACTCTTCATCCCACAAATACCTTGCAAGAGTAGAAGTGACGTCCCTGTCATTCCCTTCCAGAAATCCTGGTCTAACATTACGTTCCGAGGCGTCGTCATCAAAAGAGACATCCTTGTCATTCCCTTCCATGTTCGGTAACAGTAGTCGCAACGGCGCAATGACACTCGTTCCATCTGCGCCGGTTTCCTCATCCCACAAGAACCTGGCAAGCAGGTTGCCGCCATTGCCGGGTTTCTCGTCTGCCTCGTCCCACAGGTAACGGGCGACAGGTATCGCTTCGGCAGGAATGGTGATGCCAGCAGGCTGCAGGGGTCGCGCCTGTTCGGTGAATTCTTGCGTAAATTCTGTCGATGGTGGATCCACCAGGATCTCACCGATCAAATCCTGTCGCACGTCAGCTCCCGCACAAAGCGAAAGCCCGGTCATCCAGATTAGAAAGTTCCATTTCATGCGCGTCTCTCCGGCCCAAGGCATTTTGGTTATTTTTCATACGAAATCTCACAATCATGCACCAGCATTCACAAATTGCGAAATCCCGACGGGACTAATAATGCACTTCCCGTGCCAATGACAACAATTCATTTATACTATTGTTTTAACTAGGTTTTATACTTAGGAGAGATTAGGAAGGAAATTTATGGCGAAGAAAATGCGTGGAAAACCTCCATTTATTTCCGCCATTTATATCATAAAAGGAAAATTATGACGCCTCGCTGACCATTTTCCGATAGGTCGGCAGGGATACTCCCATCAGGGCTGCTGCATCGCTTTTGTTCAGGCGCCTGGCTTCAAGTTCTCGCAAAAGTGCGCTTGAAACCACATCAAGCACGGGTTGGCGCCGAACCCTTGAAAGCTCAATGAGTTGATTGATCATGCGGGCGATGGGCTCGCTGTGGCGCGGACGATCGTGAACCGAACTGGTTTCTCGCAATTTTGCGACCTTGCGCCTTAAGGTCGTCTCTGGAATGCCGAGGGTCGTCGCTGCGCGATTCAATACATCTGCGTTCAAGGCAAGCGTGGTCAGTATCACGTCTTCTTCCAACCATTGGGCCAGCGGTGGCAGGTCCGCATTTGAAAGACTCGTATCCACCAGTTGGCTGAGCCAGGACTCCAGCGTGTCTAATTCAGCCGGTTCTTCGCGACCGGATTCGCCGCTCGCATCCGGGAACAAGCCCAGGTGAATACTACTTACCTGTGAATCCCGGCATAAAATTACGGCGCGGTTGATCACATTCATCAGTTCCCTGATATTACCTGGCCAGGGTTGCTGGACCAGCGCGCGTTCTGCCTCGCTGGTAAACCCTGAAATGGACTTGTTGTATTGGTGGGCATAATGATCCAGATAGTGCCTTGCCAACAGCAGGACATCACCCTCGCGCTCCCTTAGCGGCGGGGTTTGGATACTAAACACATTGAGTCGGTAATAAAGGTCCTCGCGGAACTTGCCTTCGCTTATCAATGATTCCAGGTCCCGGTTGGTTGCAGCCAACACCCGGGTATCGACGGTTTCATATTTATTACTACCCACCGCCGCGACCTCGTGCTCTTGCACAAACCGAAGCAGCTTCACTTGCACATCGAGCGGCAATTCCCCAACTTCATCGAGTAAGATGGTTCCACCCTTTGCCTCTTTCAATCGCCCGGAGAAGTGGCGATCCGCGCCGGTAAACGCACCTTTAACGTGGCCAAACAATTCACTCTCAATAAGACTGCCCACCACTGCACCACAGTCGACAATAACAAACGGATGGTTGCTGCGATGACTGGCCTGATGGATCGCACGAGCCAGTTTCTCCTTACCGGTACCGGATTCACCCATAATCAGGACCGTGGCATCTGTTGGCCCTACCAGATTGACGCTTTCCATGATGCTTTCCATCCGGGGTGAGCGGTATACAATCTCGCTCTCGGGTAGGTCTGGCGACACGCTGGTGGTTTCATTGTCGGATGCGAACCGCGCGGCAAAATAACTGATCAGTGTCTGCAGGAACTCAACTTCCGTTGTTGCCAACTGCTCCCGGGACTCTATGTAAAGCACCTTGTTACCGGCGAGGGCAAACAGGTAACGATCGCGGTACTGTGCAAAGCTGTCTGCGCCAGGAGACAGGTTGTGGATTCGTCCAAAATCTTCCTGCGTCAGCGAAAGGTCACCAACGCCGTAAAACTCCTCTTGCCCGTCGATCGCTCCAGCGATGGATGCAATGGAATCGGCGCGGCTTTCCAGCAGAGCAACCTTGCTAAAATCAAACGAGTGCAGCAGGTGATGAGAGAGCTTGTCAGCCAGGGTTTCTTCATCGGATGACTTGACTACCACGTTCATCACATTCCAGAGCAATACGAGGTTGTGATATTCCCTTTGCCGGTCTTCCTGTCCCGCGGTAACAATCGGTTGTTCCGACTTGTCACTCCAGGAAATTACGCGACTGCCACCACTTTCCCTTGCCACATTCAGTGCCCAACTGGCTCGCCGGAACAATTCAAAAGGTTGTTGGTCGCCCGACGTCGTCGAGGACAATCCAATACTGAACACCAGGTGGCCATCGCTACCTTCAAGATGTTTCAAGGCTCGCAATATAGACTGGGCGATTTGTTGGCCTTCGCTGGTTGCCGTATAGGGCATGCTTACCGACAGTTGGTTATCACCGAAGCGACTGACCAGATCTGTGGCACGTAACATCTGGTTCAGTTTGGAGGTTACGCTGGCCATGATAACGGCGTCCGGTGACCCATCAATCACATCGACAGCAATCAGCAGCTGGCACATTGTCGATTCGCTGGGTGAAAGGCGATCCGCACCCAAATTGGCCATTAATTCTTCCGGCCTCGCCAACATTTCGACCGGATCATGAATGCGCGAGAGCTCTCGCAGGATCATCACGCCGCCCGATTCCATGGGCCCGACTATCCCGTCCACCAGATTGGGCAGATCCTCATTTGAACTGATGATAAATGGTGCGAGCTTGGTGACTTCATGACTCTGCAAGGCAAGAGATATCTTCCTGCCCACCGATGAGTCACCATCCAGCGAGAAGATATCGAGCCAGGGTTGACCTATCACCGAGCGTCGCTGCACATGGAACAATCGCTCGGCATCGCTATTGAGGTCGGTAATCTCTCCGTTGTGATTGACAAATACAAGGGCACTGCCAATACAGGTTAACGCGGTTTGGAGCAATTGCTGGGTTTCCCTCAATTCCCGTTCAATGTTGAACTTGTAGAGGGCCATTTCGATCGTAATCTGGAGTTCGCGGTTTTCAACCGGTTTGATGATGTATCCATAAGGCGTCACCGCCTTGGCGCGAGCAACCGTGTCCTCGTCGGAATAGGCTGTCAAAAAAACAACTGGCACATCCAGATCGCGTTGGATTGACTGCGCGACCTCGATACCGTCTTCATCATCCTTCAAGTGGATATCAGTCAGCAGTAAGTCCGGTCTGGTTTCCAATGCAAGGTCAATACCACTTCGCCCATAGGCAATGCCAACTACTTCATAGCCCATGTTGGTAAGGCGACTCTTCAATTCACGGGCTACGAGTGCCTCATCTTCGATGATGAAAATTTTATATTTTATTTTATCCGGCATCTTTTTATTGGAGGTCGCCCGATTGGTTCTATGTCTCTCAACCTACCAGATGCGCCAAACAATACAAGCACGCATGTTCTACAGGCCGAGCAGTTGCTTCGCTTCCTTGCGTCTGGCATGAAGTATAGGTTCGGTATAACCGCTAGGCTGTTCAAGGCCTTTGAAAACAAGGTCACATGCTGCCTGGAAAGCAACGCTTTTGTCGAAGTCAGGTGCCATGTTGCGGTAGGCCGCATCACCGGCGTTTTGATTATCGACCACCGAAGCCATCTTTTTCAACGTGTCCATCACCTGCTCTTGCGTACAGATGCCATGGCGAAGCCAGTTTGCTATATGTTGACTGGAGATTCTAAGGGTAGCTCTGTCTTCCATCAAACCGATATCATTGATATCAGGCACTTTGGAACAACCGACGCCCTGGTCAATCCACCTGACAACATAGCCGAGTATGCCCTGGGCGTTATTATCCAGTTCTTGCTGAACTTCATCAGCCGACAGGTTGGTGCCACCCAATAAAGGTATTGTCAGAAGGTCATCAAGACTGGCACGCGTGCGGGACTTGAGCTCTTCCTGGCGAGCCATCACATTGACCTTATGATAATGGATGGCATGCAAGGTAGCTGCCGTTGGTGAAGGGACCCATGCCGTATTCGCACCCGACTGAGGATGCCCGATTTTTTGCTCCATCATCTGCGCCATCTCATCGGGCATGGCCCACATACCCTTGCCAATTTGCGCGCGGCCATGCAATCCGACCTCGAGCCCGATATCGACATTCCAGTCTTCATAGGCCGCGATCCAGGGCTGCTGCTTCATCAGGGACTTTCTGACAACTGCGCCGGCTTGCATACTGGTGTGAATTTCGTCTCCCGTCCTGTCGAGGAAGCCGGTATTGATGAAAATGATCCGCTCACGAGCAGCGCGAATACACTCTTTAAGGTTGAGTGTGGTCCTGCGCTCTTCATCCATAATACCGATCTTTAGCGTGTTCCTCTGTATACCCAGGACATCTTCGATCCGGGCGAAAAGGTCCACTGTAAACGCAACTTCTTCTGGCCCATGCATCTTGGGTTTAACGATATAGACGCTGCCAGCCCGGGAGTTGCGAATTTTCCCACTACCCTTGAGATCATGTACGGCAGCGAGGCTCGTAATCATGCCATCCATAATACCCTCAGGAATCTCCTTGCCGGACCACAAGATCGCATCTGTAGTCATCAGGTGCCCGACATTTCTGACCAACAACAAACTGCGTCCGTGCAAGGTGAGTTCACTACCGGCCGCGGCTTTGTACACACGATCAGGATTCAAGGTTCGCCTGACTGTCTCCGTACCTTTCTTGAAATCCTCGGCCAGATCGCCTTTCATCAGGCCCAGCCAGTTCCTGTATACAACCACCTTGTCGTCCGCGTCCACGGCTGCGACTGAATCCTCACAATCCTGGATAGTACTCACAGCAGCTTCCATCAGGATGTCTTTCACGCCAGCTTTGTGATCCTTGCCGATGTTGTCATCAGGATCTATCTGGATTTCAATATGAAGGCCGTTGTGCTCCAGTAATACTCCGGAGGGGTCACCTTCAGAACCCAGGTAACCGACAAATTGACCCGGCTCGGCAAGCTCTGTTGTCCTGCCATCAGCAAGCGTAATGACCAGATCCTTATCGGCCACCGTATAACTCGTGACATCCTGGTGCGTACCAGTTGCAAGCGGCACGGCTTCGTTCAGGAAGTTTGCAGCGTATTCAATGACCCGCGCACCACGCACCGGGTTGTAGGCACTGCCGTCTGCAGCCCGCTTACCGGCTCCACCGTCTTCCGGGATGACATCCGTACCGTATAACGCATCATACAAGCTGCCCCAACGCGCATTAGCAGCATTCAATGCGTACCGTGCGTTCATGACCGGCACAACCAACTGCGGACCAGCAAGGGTTGCGATCTCTTCATCCACATTGGATGTTTCGATTTCGAAGTCTTCGCCTTCATCGAGAAGATAGCCGATCTCTTTGAGAAACGCGGTGTATTCATCCTCATCAAATGGTCTGGTTGCGCGCTCCTGGTGCCAGGCATCAATGGCTGCCTGCAGTTCGTCCCTGCGCTTCAACAAGGCCTGGTTCCTGGGCACAAATTCTTCCATCACCTGTTGCATCTGCGTGAAGAAATCGGACACATCAATGCCAGTACCAGGCACGATTTCTTCTGCTATCAGGTCATATAAAACCTTCGCAATTTCAAGATCACCAATCTGGATTCGTTGTGTCATGACTCGCCTGCCGTTTATCAATTTCATATCGCCGGGGAAGTGCAATGCTACGCGAAAACCGGGCGTCCTTCGAGTACAATCAAGATCAACCTGATCGTGCCAGGGCGCACTTACCGATGGCAGTTCCTCCCTCCCGATTTGCAATGTTTTTCATTTTCCTCACCGCGCTGATGGACTCCATCGGCTTTGGTATTATCATGCCGGTACTACCGGACCTCATCATGCAGGTGTCTGGTGAGGGTCTGTCAGCCTCTGCCCGCTACGGCGGCTGGCTCATGTTCTCATTTGCGGTCATGCAGTTCTTCTGCGCGCCTGTCCTGGGCAATTTGTCCGATCGTTTCGGCCGAAGGCCGGTACTGCTGCTGTCTTTGTTTGCCATGGCCATCAACTATATTCTCATGGGTCTGGCCGGTAGTTTGCTGGTGCTTTTCATCGGCCGGATTATCTCGGGTATCGGTGCGTCTACCATGAGCACCTGTTACGCCTTCATCGCTGACACAACACCCGAAGCAGAGCGCGCACAAAATTTTGGACTCGTGGGCGCAGCCTTCGGCATGGGATTTGTTGTCGGGCCAGTCGTCGGTGGATTCCTCGGTGAATTTGGTCCACGCATGCCCTTCTTTGCCGCCGCAGCCTTGTCATTTGCCAATATGGCGTTTGGTTTCTTTGTATTAAAAGAATCACTGCAAGAAGAGCACCGACGCCGGTTTACCTGGCAACGTGCAAATCCGCTGGGAACCCTCACACAACTGGCAAAATTCCCGATCATCATCGGCATGATAAGCGTCATGTTCCTTTATAACCTTGGTCACCATGTCCTTCCCGCCACCTGGAGTTTCTTCGCGATCGAAAAGTTCGCCTGGACTCCCAAAGAGATCGGTTACTCCCTCGGATTTGTCGGCATCCTGATGGTGTTTGTGCAGGGATTCCTCATTCGTTGGGTTTTGCCCAGAACCGGAATGCGGCTGGCCGGCATCATCGGTATGGTGTTTACTATTGTTGCCTTCACGGGTTATGCCTCAGCCACTGCACCCTGGATGGTCTATGCAGCAATGATTCCAGGCGCACTCGGTGCCTTTGCTGGACCAGCCATGCAAGGGATTACCACCGCCCAGATAGGACCAGGCCAGCAAGGCGAACTTCAAGGCGGCATCTCCAGCACCATGAGTCTTTGCTCGATCATCAGTCCTCTAATGATGACCCAGACCTTCGCTTACTTTACGGCCGCCGACGCACCGTTCTACTTCCCCGGCGCGGCGTTTCTATTGGCCGCTACGCTGACCGTGATGAGCCTGGCACTCTTTATAAGGACCACGGCACCACTATCGATTCCCACGCCCTCGCGGGCAATACCCTAAAGAACCTCTGAATAAGCCCGGCAAGTCTTGGCAGATTGTTCGATCCGAAGTCAGGGACCTGT
>JBBDIT010000061.1:0-8307 GCA_040880285.1 Pseudomonadales bacterium
TCAATTTCGTATGTTCAATAACGTTGCAAGCTCATTTCTGGCTGATGCTGGCAGCAAGTCTTTCAGCGTGTATCGATCCAGCTCCCTGAAGAATGCCGCGAGGGCTTTATTCAATATCGGTGGCAGTTTGCACGCGGGGGTAATGACACAGGTGTTATCCGGGCGCAGACACTCCACCAGGGCGATATCGGGCTCCATTGCACGTATCACTTTACCAATACCAATGTCTTGCGGCGCCTTATTTAACCGGATTCCTCCGCCCTGGCCACGCACGGATTCGACAAATCCTGTTTTGACCAGCTTATGCACCACCTTCATGAGGTGGTTCCTGGAGATACCATAGGCTTCAGAAATTTGCTGGATTGTTGCCAGCTGTTCTGGAACGAGTGCAAGGTAGAGCAGTACCCGTAGTGAGTAGTCTGTATGTTGTGTCAACCGCATAAGAGGCGGATCTAAAGAAGTATATGATATGCATCTTAAACGGTTGGGGCTAAAAATGAAAGCGGGAACGTGTATCAGGCAGGTACTATTCGTTTGAGTTTTCCCGATTTTATGAGACGGTCTCGTCTCGAACGGGGAGCGGGTCGATTTTACCTTCCAGGTTTTTCCTGAATTCTGGCAAGCGCTCAACGGCGTTTGCCACCGCCATCGCTGAAACTGGTTTGATCAGGCACTCTTGAGCACCCTGATTCAGTGCATGTGTGCGTATATTTCGTATTGAGGTGACAATGACAGGGATGTTTCGTGTCCTGGAATCAAACTTGAGGTGTTGCAGGATTGCCCAGCCGTCGATGCTGCGCATGTCGACATCCAGGACAATCAGTTCTGGCTGCAGCAGTACGGCGATTTCCTTGCCATCGGCACCATCATTGGAGACCGTCACCTTACAATGTAATCGCTTCAGATACCTCGCCAACAGCTCAGCTGAGTCATCGAACTCATCGATAATCAGGATATCCGGCGTTAGGTTATTATCGATCCTCTTGCGTGCCTCTTTCCTGGATTCAATCACGACCGGGAGGGTTAGCAGGTAACTACTTCCTGTCTCTGGTTCATGGGAGGCGATGATGGAACCACCGAGTTCGTGGACCAGCTTTTTGCACACCGCAAGAGTCAGGTCGGTTGACCTGAGCGCGCTGTACTCGGCATCACTGGTTAACTCGAAAGGTTTCGACAAGGATCCAAGCTGGCCCGGGTCGATACCTGATCCTGGATGCGTGATGCTGATTGCGATAGTCGATGGCTGCGGCTCGGAAATGGATACACGGATACTCACCATCCCCTCTTCGATTGACTTGATGATATTGGTAAAGAGCGACAGTAGCAGCCGCTCAAGTTTTCGGGCGTCAATTTGTACGATCTGTGGGCCGGGAACGGTGGCGATACGGATTTCGACGCCAATGCGTTCCGCCAGTGGCTGTATCGCAGCCGCTATCTGCTGGATAAGCTCGCTTAAATCCGTGGTTTCACGGTAATGGCTCAAATCTACTTCGTCCGATCCAGAGACGGATAACACATCGTTCACCAGGGCCAGCAATTCGTTGCCTGCTGCCTGGACTTTTTCGATGTCGGCAAGGACGGAAGTATCACGCTGTACAGTATTGGAGTCTAACAGTAGCTCGGTATAACCGAGGATGGAATTGAGCGGTGTACGCAGTTCATGACTCACGTTGGACCAGAACTGGTGATTGGCCTTATCAGCAGTAACCACAGCCGAATTCAATCGTTGTATTTCCCGCCTCGCGCCGGTGATCAGCTCATTGGAAATATTGATTGCGACAGCGCCTGATAGTGCAATAAAGGCGATAAAGATACCGCAAACCACCAGAAGAACTTTGGAGGTCGTAGTATTCGTCGAACTGGCCGCGATCACCAGCGTCAGCATGACAAACGCCACAATGACAATAAACGCAATCAGGGTAAGGAGGTTGGCCCGGTTCATTGGCAAGAGCAGGATGAGGGTGAGGATGAGGATGAGGAGGTTTTGCCAATCAGACGTTCAATCTTGCCTATCAGGGCGTTCATGTCGATGGGTTTTGTTTCGTACTCGTCACAGCCTGCCTCGAGCGCCCGGACGCGATCAAATTCGTGCACATAGGCGGTCAATGCGATGACCGGAATTTGGCTGGTGAGCGTGGATGCCTTGATACGGTGCGTCGCCTCAAAGCCGTCAACAACCGGCAGGCTCATGTCCATCAGGATTAAATCCGGCTGTTCCTCAAGTGCCATGGCAACGGCTTGTTCACCATCGGAAGCCGATACGATTTTATAGCCAAGTTTTTCAAGCCGACGCGTCAACATCTCCCGATTCATTTCGTGGTCTTCTACCAACAACAATTTGTGATTCACCGCAGTCTCTCCAATTAGCTGAGAATGACGTTTTTGTTTACTGCCGTTGAACAACACACCGGGAAAAGTTCCATGCAGAATGCCAACTGGTCCGGCACTTTGCATACTTTGATTTTTGCGTGATGGCACAAGGTTGTCAGGTAATACGGTTCGAAATCCTTGATGTCTGACATCTGTAGTACAGGTTCAACCAGGCGTTGGAGATGTTCGTTCAGCCTTTTTTTATCGCCAGCTTCCTGGACATCGGGGTCACAGTTGATGTCGATCCTTATTCCGCCAGCTTGCGAGCCATTCACTTGAGAGGAAATGGTTGCACCGTGTGGGGTATATTTACACAGACCGGATACCAGCGCGTCAAAGATCCGCTCGATAGCGGTATGGTCAATGCCCTCCAGGCTGGCCTCGCCGGTTAATTTAAGTTCATGGGTCGGATACCTTTCCGTCAGGGCCATTTGAGCCTGTCCAATCAGGTCTTCCAGGGCGATCTTGGTGGTACTGGTATTCCACTGACCAGCGTACAGCTGATTCAAATCTTCAACCTGGTTATTGAGATGCAACAGCTCACGGCCAGCGGCGGCGATCGAGTCAAGGTCCCGGGTGGTGTCTCCATCCGTTCCGTCGCAGATCTCTTCTTTAAGCATTGCGCTGTAGCCGAGTACAACATTGAGGTTAGAGCGCAGATCATGATCGAGTTTTGCCCGAATCATTTTATGGTCTTGTTCTGAAGGTGTCATAGGTTACAACCAAAATACGAATGAACGCGCCAATCATAGTGGGCGATCATTACCAGATGGTGAGCAGGTCGTAATGAATGGTAACGAAACGTAAATCTAGTATGGTTACGTTTCTTTACATTTCTACACAGCCAACAAATACCCCAATAACAATGCCGGCGTAGGCTTGTCTTTGTGTCCAACTACCTACCGGGCCTACCTATGGCTGTTATGAATAGACGAAAGAGCGTGCTGGTGACCTCGGAAGTTATCGGTAATCATATTAATGTGCTGGTCGCCGGAGAGCTCAACAGTGGGACCTCTCCGAGAGTCGAAAATCAACTACGTGACCTGATTGATCAGGGGTGTGAAAAGGTTGTAGTCAGCCTTGAGAATGTCTCTCTCATTACGAGTGCCGGTTTGCGTGTGCTGCTTGTTCTCACAAAGGACCTCAAACGCCAGGGTGGTCATATCGCATTTTATGATGCGCAGCCGAATGTACTGGAGATATTTGCCATGACCGGCTTCGACTCAATTCTGGAATTACCCCCCTCGTATGAAGCCGCTGTTGAGCGTGTTGGTGGTTCGATTGTTGCTTTTCGTCGCAACGGGCCCACCGATAGCCTCGAGAACGCAGACAAACCAACTTTTCACTGATACGCCGATTAAACTAGCGAGGCAATGATCGTGTTTTCAAGTTTGGAATTTGAAGTGCAGTCTGGTGCATTGGTAATCGCCGGCATGGCGTTGTTAATCGCCGTTGCGTGCGCTATTTTCGTAACCGTGCGCCATGTGCGAAATGTGGCGCGCCAACGCGATAGCGCATTGGCAGAGATTGCCAGTATACGCGCAAGGGCCCAGGCGTCAAAGGCTGAGCGACGAGCGATCCAGTCGGTGATTGAGCGTGAAGCTCACGGTATTGTCAATTTTGATCACGAAGGCAAGATCGTATTTGTAAATGGTACCGCGGAAAAGATTTTTGGCTTTTCCAAAGCACAAATGTTAGGGCAATCCTATCGCCTGTTACTTGGCGAAAATACGCTAATGCAACATAAAATCAACATACCGAAGTGTCAATTCAGTAAAGACCAGGACCGGTTCGAAGTCGAAGGCCAGCATCAGGACGGACATTTGATTCCCCTGGAGATCGCGTTCACCGAATTCGAGCTCCCGGCAGACAGGCAATTGATTGCGTTTGTATGGGATATAACCCAACGCAAGCAGGAACAGCAAACGTTAAAAGAGGCGCTGCAGGCGGCCGAGATCGCCAATGCCACCAAGAGTTCGTTCCTGGCCAATATGAGTCACGAAGTCCGCACCCCCATGACTGCCATTATGGGCCTGTCGGAACTGTGTCTGCGTACGCAGCTTAACGATGTCCAGAAGGACTACCTGAAAAAGCTCAACAGCACGGCGAGTTCCTTACTCGGTATTTTGAATGACATTCTCGATCTATCGAAAATGGAGGCTGGTGCGCTTCGACTGGAGCAGATCCCGTTTTATATTGATGACCTCCTGAGTGACCTCGCAACCGTCGTGCAACATGGTGCCTTCGACAAGGGGCTCGAACTGGTGTTTCAAAGGGGCGCCAAGGTGCCAAACCAACTCATCGGGGACCCGATGCGTCTCAAGCAGGTCCTGATCAATCTGTGCAATAACGCCATCAAGTTCACGGAGCGTGGCGCGATTACGTTGGACGTCAAATGCCTCGATCAGGGCACGGGACGAGCCAGCATTGAGTTCCAGGTCAAGGACTCGGGTATTGGTATGTCCGGGCAGCAGGTGGCGGCACTATTCCACCCGTTTATGCAGGCGGATTCTTCAACCTCGCGTAAATACGGTGGTACCGGCCTTGGCCTTTCCATCAGCAAAAACCTCATTGGGATCATGGGGGGGGACATCACAGTAGACAGTGCGGTGGGGAAGGGGTCTACCTTCACGTTCGCCGTCGAGTTCTCAGTTCAGGATACCCAGGATCTCACCAGCCTCGCACGGCACCTTACGGGCAGTGCGCTCAACGGATCGCGGGTGCTCATCATCGACGACCATCCACAAACTTGCCGGGTATTGGCGGATTATTTTGGTGCCTTTGGGATGAATGCGGTAACGACCACGAACCGGCGAGCTGCCATTGACCTGGTTCGGGCCGGGAGAGAGGAATTTGACCTGTTTTTGTATGACGACCGGATGCCTGGTGACCTCCTTAACAGCGAGTGTATTGACGAGATTGGTCGGGATTATCTTGCGAAAGCCAGGTTAATCGTGATGGTAGAAGACATGGCCGACCTCGAAGAAGACCGTGCATTGGCGAATGCTATCATTACCAAACCCGTCAACCCCTCGGCGTTGCTCGATGCCGTGCTGGATTCGTTCGGCTATGGCCAGAAACCACGCCAGTCCCGGTCGACAGCCAGGGATCAGCGAGAGAAAGCGCTGGTGGGCACGCGCATACTGCTGGTGGAAGACAACCGGATCAACCAGCAGGTGGCATTTGAGATGTTATCGCAGGCGGGTGTTACCGTGGATAGCGCTGAGAACGGCGTTGAAGCGCTGGTGCTGGTCGAAAAAAATGATTACGACTGCGTGCTGATGGACATCCAGATGCCAGAAATGGATGGATTTGAGGCGACCCGCCGGATTCGGACGCGGGAAAAATTCAGGGACTTGCCGATTGTTGCGATGACTGCCAATGCGCTATTGGACGCCCGACACGACATTATTGAAGCCGGCATGAACGGCCATGTCCCGAAACCGATAGATCCCCGACAACTGATCTACGCCGTCAAGTCGGTAATCGCCAATAGCCGGTTTAATCAGTTTGATGATACCCGCGGTGAGGACGACAAAACCGCAGTGGAAACCGGGCACTTGCCGATACTGGACAGGGAGTCAGGGCTTGCCAACGTCAATGGCAATGAAAAGCTGTACGAAAAACTGTTGGGAGAATTTTGTCAAGATCATGGCGGTGACGCGGTTCGTATCAGGATGTTGTATGAAGCCGGTGAGTTAGCCGGCATGTCGCGGATTGTTCACACGCTAAAGGGACTCACACAAACCATTGGAGCGGAACTTTGTTCCCAGGCGGTAAAGGGCCTCGACAAACAGTTACAGAACGGAGAAGAACCTGACGCCGCGTTGATTCAGTGGCTGGAAGAACATATGGCGTCTTTGTGCAAGGAGATTCGATCAACGGCGATTTCGCTGCCCGTTGTTGCCGGGCAAGACAGTGCCCGGCTGGTACCGCCTTCCTCGACACATGCCATATCGACAGCCGTGCCGGACCGGGATGCGCTTGGCAAGCTCCGGACCCTGATTAGCGAAATGGATCCGGACGCCGAGGATGTATTTGAAACCTTGATGCCGACGTTGGACCAAAGCGATCAGAAAATCACCCGAGTGTTGGGTCAACAGGTCAAGAATTTCGAGTTTGAAAAGGCACTGCATTCACTCAATGCGCTGGAGAGTTCTATGGCCAGGAAAACAGCCAATGGATAAGAGCAAACGGAAAGTCCTTGTGGTCGATGATGACCGGATTAACATCAAGGCGATCAGCGAAGCACTGAAATACGAATTCCAGATTATGGCGGCTACCAATGCGGAGCAGGCATTACGTGCCGTGAGATCAGACGCGCCACCCGATCTGGTGTTGCTGGACGTAATGATGCCGGGAGTCGACGGCTTTGAAGTGTGCAGGAGAATGAAGTCTCACCCGCAATCAAAGCATATTCCCGTGATATTTATTACGGCGATGGATGGCGATACCAATGAAGCAAAGGGCCTCGCGGTCGGAGCCGTTGACTATATCGCAAAGCCCATCGTGCCAGCCATTGTAAGGGCCAGGGTCAGAGTGCAGATTGAGCTCCGTGCCCACATGGAAGCCTTGCAGGCCGCCTATGCCACCATCGAAGTACAAAAAGACCGAATGGAGCAGGAGTTAGAAGTCGGCCGGAAGCTGCAGCTCAGTCTGTTACCAGAGCTGCCGAGAGGCGATGCCCGGTTCGCAGTTGCTGCCTCGATGAGCCCTGCCCATGAGGTCAGTGGGGATTTCTATGACGCGTTTATGATTGATGCACAACACCTGTGTATCTGTATCGGAGACGTTTCTGGAAAGGGCGTGCCGGCAGCACTCTTTATGAGCATGTGCCAGGCACTGGTGCGTGCCAAGGCGGATGTCAGTCTGTCACCCGCCAGGATCGCTGATGATGTCAATCAGGCAATCATCCCTAACAATGATAGCTGTATGTTTGTCACACTGCTCATTGGAATAATCAATCTTTCCAGTGGCTGTCTTACTTACACGAATGCCGGACATACTGCACCCGTCATTCTCCGGGGCGGGGAGGTTGTCCGTTTGGCAGGGCGACACGGTCCGGCTATTGGCGTTGCCGACATGGAATATCTGCAAGATTCAACTTTGCTTTGTTCGGGTGATACCATTTTGCTTTATACCGATGGCGTGACCGAGGCACAGGACAGTGATAATCAACTGTTCGGTGAACAGCGATTGCTAAACCACCTACAGAGTGTCGCCGTTGAGTCTGCCGCAGAATTGATTACATCAATTGCCAGTGAGCTCGAGAAGTTTGAGCATGGAAGCGGCCAGGCAGACGATTTGACCCTGTTGGCAGTCTCGATTGAAGCTCGGGTAGAAGGTTCGGTAGAAGGTTCGGCTAACCCATCCGATCTGTCAAGTCATGAGTTGTCCCTGACCGCGCATGATATGCGTCGCGAAGACCCTTGTCAGCTGATAGGCAATTTTCTTGGTGATCTTTCTGTGGACACAGCGTTGTACAATGTTCTGTATGTTGTGCTGGATGAGTTGGTGGCCAATATCATCAACCATGGTTATCCCGGTGCAAAAGATGAAATTGAGATTGGGATCAGAATACAACTGAGTGCAACAACCGCCACGATTCGTGTGATCGATACGGGAATCCAGTTTGATCCTATGGCGCTCGAGATCCCGGATACGACCAGTTTGATTGACGAGCGCCAGATCGGTGGTCTTGGCGTGTATCTTTGTAAGCAGCTCGTCGATGAGATTGCCTATGAGCGTCGAGAGCGACGCAATCACCTGACGATTACAAAGCAATTGTCGGCATCGAATTTCAATGAAAATTTCCAGCTTGAGGTGTCCGCCTAGCTGTTCCTGGCAATCGAATATCCTGTATTTTACCGCCCATCCTGAAGAATGCGCACGAGGACGACTTCATCGAAGACATCTGACTGAACCAGCTTCAAGTTC
>JBBDIT010000061.1:8407-16305 GCA_040880285.1 Pseudomonadales bacterium
GTGATGCGTCAGGCCGCTCCGAATCGACGAAGAATGAAATAGTCAATGTATATTGACTTATAATGCCTCTTTAGCTCAAAATGTCAACGTTATTTGACTTCCTGAGAATCAGACGATGACTTCCCTCACCGAGATCGGCAGAACGGTCCAGCACGCCAGGTCCCTCAAAGGCCTGACCCAGGGTCAGTTAGCCTTGCAGGCAAACGTCAGCCGCTACACCATCATCAAACTGGAAACCGGTTCAGCGACCGACATTCAGTTCAAGACCCTGGTCGCCATTCTCACCGCCCTGCAATTGCAGCTATCGGTTACTGACATACCGGTCAGTGGGCTGCGCGTTCTTGGTGAGAAATGAGCGATCAACTCGACGTCTGGGTCAACAGTAAGAAGGTCGGCGATCTGCTGCGTGAAGACCACGACTACTCTTTTCAGTATACGGAGCTTTCGACGCTGGACCCTGCGCGCGATCTTGTCTCCCTGACCATGCCAGTACGCGTCAAACGCTACGACACCAAGGTACTAATGCCTCCCTTCCAAATAGCGCTACCTGAGGGCGCGTTGCTGGAAAACATCCGGACCAGGTTCGGCAAGATGATAGATGTCAGCAACGACATGAATCTGCTTCGCATGGTCGGCAACAACACGATCGGTAGAGTTCGCTTTTCCGAACCAGGCATGAATCCACGGGACTTGAAAGTAACCAGTCATTCCGTCAAAGAAATCCTCGCGTATCCTGAAACCGAGGCGTTGTTCGCAGATCTGTTCGAAGATCTCGCCGAGCAATCCGGTGTATCTGGAGTCCAGCCAAAGCTCTTGTGGTCTGAACATGGCGGCAAGGCGTCGATCGCGACGCCCAACTACATCCTGAAGACCTCCGGTCCAGAGTATCCCTTGCTCGCGTTGAATGAATATATTTGCCTGGCTGTTACACGGTTCTCTGGTCTATCCACACCCGAAGTGTCACTTTCCGAGACTGGCAAACTGCTCGCCGTAAAACGGTTTGACCTTACCGATAGAAAACCGCTTGCGTTCGAAGAAATCTGCGCGCTCATGGAACGACCCACTCATGGCAAGTACATGGGCAGCTATGAAGAAGTGGTCGAAACGATACGCAAGGTTCCGTGCCATCCTTTGAATCAGGCGCTGAGGGATGCATTCAAGGCAATCGCACTGAGCATGATGCTGAGGAATGGAGACGCGCATCTTAAAAACTTCGGCGTGCTCTATGATACGGTGCAAACAAAGTGGCTCGCGCCTATTTACGACTTGGTATCCACTACGGTTTACATTCCTCGCGACGTCCCCGCGCTGACCCTCGATGGCAGGAAGGAATGGCCGACGATCGATCAATTGAAGGACTTTGGCACCCATGCATGCGGCCTGCGCACACGCGAGGTAAACAAGTGTATTGAAGAAATCCGTTCGGGAATGAGGTCGATGCACCCGGAAATGCGGCGTCTGCAATTACAGTTTAAGTCGGACTTGAGCGAACGTCTCATCCATCACTTTGAAGGTCTGTTTTCAGTCTAGGCAATTGCCTTCATCGGCGCCTTTAGGGTTGAGGTGCACCAGCTTGATAATAACTTGCCGTGTACTTCGCTGGGTCTTTCTATCCTTTGTTCCAGCACCTTACCGAGGCCAAGGGCATCCAGCGGTTTGTGAAGCAAGTAACCTTGACCCATATGGCAGCCGGCGTCCTTGAGCCAGGTTAACTGCTCCCTGGTCTCGATACCTTCAGCGACAATTGTCAGGTCGAGTGCCTGGGCGATCGCAACGATGACCCGGATGATCTCCTCGTCATGGCGACTGCTACCAATTCCCTGGACGAAGCATTTGTCGATCTTCACCTGGTCGATGGGCAATTTACGCAGATACTCGAGCGATGAATTACCGGTACCGAAATCATCGAGAGAAATTCTGATGCCCAGGTCATGGAGGCCGACCAGTTCAGCCAGTACGACTTCCGGGTCGTTCATTACGCCCGTTTCAGTCAGTTCAATTTCGATCGCTTCGGGTGGCAGCGAGTATTTCTGTATTGAAGCCTCGATGTGGCGACGGAACTGCTCGGTGACCAGTTGGCGAGTGGAGACGTTGATGGAGATAACAGGGCACTCGCCATAGTGCGTTTTCCAGGAATCCATCTGGTTAAACACATTGGTCAATACCCAATTACCAATTTCAGTGATTTTGCCGGTCTCTTCGGCGATGGGAATAAAGATATCCGGGGAAATCGGATCTTCGTCTCTGGGTGTCCACCGAATCAGGGCTTCACTGTGATGGATTGAAAGATCGTCAAGTGACACGATAGGCTGGTAGGCAAGCTTGAATTCGTTGAGCTCCACCGCGTTCTGCAAAGCGACTTGAATCTTCTGTACGGTTTCTGCTTCATGTTGCATGTCCGGACTGAAGAAACGGTAAGTATTCCTGCCTTCTGTCTTTGATGAGTACATGGCAATATCCGCGGCCTTGAGGAGCTCGGTGGCGGACATTTCGGACCCTTCCAGCATCCCGATTCCAATGCTGGTGCTGATTCTCAGTTGCTTGCCCATAATGTCGTAGGGCCTGGAAATTTCATTGGTCAAGTTCTGTGCTACCAGCCTGATATTTTCTGACGTATTGAAGTCCTGCAGAAGGATGCCAAATTCGTCGCCGCCCAGCCGGGCGGCGGTATCCCCGCTCCTGATGCAACCCATCATGCGTTCAGAGACCTGGTGCAACAGCTCATCGCCATAGTCATGTCCGAAGTGATCATTGATATATTTGAAGTGATCCAGGTCAAGGAGTAGAACTGCAAGGTTTTGACTGTTGCGGGAGCAGCGTGACACCGACTGCTCGAGTGTCGTCTGGAAAAAACCGCGATTTACCAGGTTAGTCAAGGAATCGTAGTTAGCAAGATAGTTCATTCGCTCTTCCATTTCCTTGCGTTTGGTGGCGTCCTGAAAGATCACCACCGCGCCTGTAGGATTCCCTTTCGAGTCTGCAGTCGCCTCGCAGGAGTAGTCGGCAATAAATGATTCATTGTCACCGCGGAGCCATTGGTTGATATTCGTAACGCTGCGGGAAGCGATGTCGAGCCGGTGTAATATTTCTGAGCGTTGGAATTTTGTCACAACGGCTGATGACTTTTCATCCGGGAAGGCGAAACGCGCGATATTACAACCGATCAAAGAGGTGATTGGCAGATGCAGCAATTCGGAGGCTTTGGGATTGGCAAATGTGACTGCGCCATTAAGATTCAGCCCCAGTACGCCGTCACCTGCGGAGTTCAGCAGGACCTCGAAACGGCGGTTTGAGTCCTCTAGCTTCGTCTTTGTGTCTTCGGCTAGCTTGCGCATCTCATTTAAGCGATGGAGTGTGGTGACTTCCGTTTCCTTGCGTCGCAGCTGAATCGCAAGATATTGGAAGAATATGTTGACGGCAAAAAGTGCGATACCCAGGACACCTACTTTGAAGAAGAACTCTGGCTGTAAGTCGCCACTTCTCATGACGAGGTTGCTTTCAGCGTAAAAGCAGAGAATCACCGCAATAGCAGCGACGACCACCGAGTATCGCCCGTAGGTCAAGACGCCAGCGAACGCGACGGGAAACATCAGAAAGCTGCCGAGTCCGCTACTGACACCGCCGCTGGCAAACATCAGCAGACAAAGAAAGATCACATCGATTGTCATCACGCCGAAAACAACGTCTCGACGCGCAACGACGTCGCTCTTGACCACAAGCGCAAGGAAACTAAATAGTATATTGATGCCGATATAGGCGAGGATGGTGGCCTGAAATAGTTCAGGCACGCTCTTGCCGACAAACTCCTGATTCGGAAACTGTATGAATAAGAGCAGCAAAGCGAATGCGAGGACCACCTTGTAATAGTTAAATACTCGCAGGATAGCCGTGGCATTTTCCAATTGTCTTTTTTTGGACTCAACATCATCGTCAGATCCTGGTTCGGTGACCGATTTCTGATCAATATAGTCGGTAGGTAAGACATCCTTTGGCAAGGCTCTGGTCATACAATCCTTCTCCCTAGATTGGTGTTACGCGTACAGTCACTTTGTCTTCATATCGCGCCGTTTGAAGTAGGCTTCGGGGGGTGCGACAATTCCCCTGTGCATGGTCGAATGTTGCTTTGTGTTGCCTTGCACAGGCCTTGATGGTGGATTCATCTGGAATCACGCGATCCGGAATCGACAGGCTGATATTCAAGGTGACAGCCCTTGAGTTTCTGTTGCTGTCAGCGAACGTGTCGCTTGCGCCCATCATCAGCAGCAAGGACAGTAGTAGCATTGAAGTTGTTCGCATTGCGTGGTTCCTCTATTACAGGGCTCCTATGCTAGTGGTATGAAGTAATTCGGGGGTATCATTGCGCTACTGGAACTTATAATTTTGTAACGGAATGTAATCCGGCAAGGAGTAGGCTTTGGCCGAGAAGAATGTACAGATATTGATCGTTGACGACGATCCAGCGTATTGCAGGCTGATTGAGCGCTATCTGGGCCGGGAAGGCTACCGGACACTGGTCGCCCATGATGCCGAGACCATGCGCAAACACGTGGATATGGCGACCCTGGTGCTGCTGGACCTGCATCTTGAACGGTCCCACGGGATCGACCTCGCGAGGGAAACCCGTGAAAAGTATCCGGGCATCGGTATTATTATCGTGACCGGAAGTACCGATGAAATTGACCGTATTGTGGGCCTGGAAGTCGGCGCCGATGACTACGTCTGCAAGCCATTTAATGAAAGGGAGTTGCTGGCCAGGATCCGTAGCGTGTTACGCCGAATCGACATGGGAGCCGAGGCCAGTAGCCGGGTACTCAGGTTTCAAGACTTTATCCTCGACCTGGAAGCTCGCCAATTGACACGGGATGGTTCGATTGTGGAACTGACAGGGCACGAATTTAACCTGTTAGTGATGCTTGCGGAAAAGCCTAATCGTGTCTATACGCGCGAGGAGATTTCACTCAAGGTCTCTTCCCGGGAGTGGTACCCGAACGATCGTAGTGTTGACGTATTGGTAAGCAAGTTGCGTAAGAAGCTGGAAGGCGATGACGGTGAAGGCCATGTCACCATTATCAAGTCGCTCCGTGGCGTCGGTTACCAATTCAGCGCCAAGGTGGAAAAAGGCTAAAGCGGCTACAACAGGTTATTCCTCGTATTTACGGATCGGCTTTTCGAAACGGTCCGATTCAATTCACATTTGATTACAAATCTCAACGTCCCGTTAAACCTCGTCGACAACAGGTTTACGAGCGCGTCCCATAATTCTCCCAATTGTTACGAATCCTCAATTGGGGGATGCATTGATGAATACCGGCAAAAGTTTTACGTTCCTGTTCCTCCTGGCTGCGGCCGGGTGCAGTGGTGGTGGAGCAGATGAGTCTGCTACTGCAGACGAGTCGACCCCGGTTGCGGAAGTCACCAGTACCGCCGCCGATTCGCAGACTGGCACTGGCACTGGCACTGAGACTGAGACTGGCACTGAGACTGAGACGGAAGAGGGTCAGGCCACAACGGACAGCAGTCAGCGCTCGTTGACGGGTGAGTCTGTGGCTGGCGATGACGCCCCCGCGACGAGCGATGTGGACACGCTTAATACGGACACCAGGCTTGCCCTTGGTCACAACCACACTTGTGTGCTCATCAATAGTACGATCGAGTGCTGGGGTAGTAACCTTTATGGACAAACCGATGTGCCCAATAGTGTCCGGACGGCCTTCGATCTTGTCGCTGCAGATCAGAACACCTGTGCGATGGATGAATTTTATGTGACTTGTTGGGGTATAGACGGCGCTGACATCTTTCCCATCACGGAAGGCAGAGCGCTTGCGACCGGCGGATTCCACGTGTGCTTTATCGACCGGGATGGATTGAGGTGCGAACGAGGCGGCAACCAGTACGGTGAACTCAATGTGCCGGAAGCGTTGGTTGATCCCCGGCAGGTCGCGGTGGGTCTTGGCCACACTTGTGCACTCGATGACGCCGGCGTCACCTGCTGGGGTAATAATGAACATGGTCAGTCGAACGTACCAGATCTTGACAATCCACGGTCGATTACTGCCGGTGCCAATTACAGTTGTGCACTGGATGGTATCGAAGTGATTTGTTGGGGTAGTAACCAGTTTGGGCAGCTGGAGGTACCATCGCTGATTGACCCGAGTTTTGCAGTCGCCGGATTCGGCCACGTGTGTGCAATGGACCGATATGGTGCACAGTGCTGGGGCAACAACGACCAGCAACAAATTGACCTGCCAACATTGATTGAGCCGAGGCTGGTCCAGCCTGGCACTCATCACACCTGTGCCCTCGAGCAAAGTGGCACGGTCTTGTGTTGGGGATATAACGGTCAGGGGCAAACCGACGTCCCTTCGATTCAGGGAAGTTAACAGGAGCTGATTATGAGTGAGTCTATGAGTTTGGAAATGGAGATGGTCCCCGAGCTGGATAAGCCAGCGAAGATCCCTGGTTCGGCTGAAACCGCGTCAGGGGTTGACGGTCAGGTTGAAGATCAAATTGAAGGACCGGTTGAAGGCGTCCAGGTCTCCTGGAAGCAGGCAGCCAGGGAACGCTCGATCCTGTTCGTGGATGATGACGAACGATTTCTCAATCTCTGCGTCAGGCGGTTCGCCGGTACAGAATATGTACTTTATACCGCGGATTGTGCAGAGAACGCCCTCGCCGTTCTGGCGTCGGAGAAGATTGATGTCCTGGTATCCGATATGTGTATGCCGGGCACCAGCGGTGCCGAGCTTATGCATGAAGTCCGAAAGAATAATCCTGGCGTGATTCGCATCATCGTATCGGGTCGGTTTGATTTTACTGACACGCTTGAAGCGATCAACAAGGGGCATGTGGATCATTACATTACCAAGCCATTCAATGACAAAGACTTGAAGTTGACGATCTATCGGGCGCTGGTTCAAAAAGAGCAGCGGGAAGCCGAGGAGAACCGCAGGCGTCAGCGCAGGGAAAATGCCTTCCAGCGTGCCCGCGAGTTGGGTCAATCTGTCGCGAAATCAAAACAGGAAGTTGGGCGGGCGTATGACCAATCGCTCGAATTGTTGACTCGCCTGGTGGCGCGCAGCTCTTCCGGCATTGCAAAACGGGCAGATCTTTGCGTACTGTTGGCTGAGAAACTCGGTCAGGGTGAGCCGTTCTCAAAGCAGATCAGGGTCGCGGCGCTAATGCAGGATGTATCCCTCGTGGGAATGTCCCCGAAGTCGCAGTCATCGGGGAGTGGTGACAGGGAGGCCTTCAGGCAACATCCTTGTGAGTCTGCTGAACTCGTTGAGAACCTGACGCCATTTGGCATGAGCGCGGACATGATTCGCTATCACCATGAGCGCTTTGACGGTAAAGGCTTTCCGGAAGGCCGCAAGGGGGAGGAAATCCCCATCGGGGCGAGGATCATCTCGCTGGTAAACGGTTATTACAAATTGAGAAAGGGAAAAGGCATTTCCCACGCCGACGCTATCGAAGCGCTCGGCTCGCTAGAAGATCGCTATGATCCGCGATTACTCATGGCGCTCGCGAATCTAGAAGGATCGTTCAAGCCCAGGTAAGCCAATGGCTTTGGATGTCCTTGCGGCGAGGGTATTGGCGACCATTTCGGCAAGCTGGCTCATCTGGAAGGGTTTTTGTATGAAGCCGATCCCACTTGCACCCTCCACAAGCTGACCGACGTCGTCAATGCTGTAGCCCGTCGACATCACAATCGGTAAGTCGGGCTCGAAAATTCGCTGTATCTTCTCTTTTGACATACCGCACCCAGAATCTGACACCGTAATCACATTGTAGCGACCGGGTTCCGTGCCGAGGTGAGTGCGTCGCCTGATCCAAATCAGGTCAGAATTGGGTGACCCGGCCTCGATCTTGCCTTTGAGGTCCAGGTAGATGGCGCGGCG
>JBBDIT010000062.1:0-16285 GCA_040880285.1 Pseudomonadales bacterium
CTACAGAACGGCGCTAACGCGCCTACAGTCAGAAGAAGTGCGCGGCGAGCAGTACGGTTGTGATGCCAACAAGCACTGTGAGGGGCGCGCCCATCTTGACAAAATCCGTGAACTGATAACCACCGGGGCTGTAAACCATGAGATTGGTCTGGTAGCCGATCGGTGTGGCGAAGCTGGCCGATGCGGCAACCATCAAGGTTACGCACAGGGCCGGTAGGCTGAGATCAGTCATTTCCGCAAGTGACACAACAATAGGAAACAGGAGAGTCGCCGCGGCGATATTGGTTATGACCGCGGTCAACGTCGCGGTAATCAGGAACACCAGGCCCAGCACGAGATAAATCTCCTGATGCGCGACAGCCTCCATCAATGCGGCCAGGCTGTCGGCTGCGCCCGATACCATCAGGGCATTACCCAGACCAATGGAGGCGCCGATGACAATCAGGATCTGCCAACTGATCTCGCGTCGGGCACCACCGGCGGAAGTACAGCGGGTCAGGACCATGGTACCGGCGGCCAGAAGTGCAGCCACCATCAGTGAGTAAATGCCACTGGTGGCAAGCCCGATCATGGCCAGGAATATGACCAGTGCAATCGGGCGTTTTGCCGTATTGGGCGGGCTTGAATTCTCTACCTGGCTCACCAGCAAAAAATCCCTGGAGTTGCGGTGGTGCTCCGTGAAGTCCACGTGCGCCTCCACCAGCAACATGTCTCCAGCCTGTAGCACAATGTCGCCAATTTTTTCGTGCACGTGCTTGCCGTGACGCAATACCGCCAGAATCGCTGCGTTATAGACATTGCGGAAGCGGCCATCGCGAACCGTTTTGCCGATCAGCGGACAGGCTTCTGACACAACCAGTTCAATCAACGTGTGGCTGGAACGCTGTGTGCTCAGCTTCAACACATGATCTGAGGCCAATCGCAGGCCATCAAACCGCTGCAAATCTGCCACCGACTCTACAATGCCGGCAAACAACAGCCGATCACCTACCCGCAGGACTTCCTGTGGTGATACGGCAGGAATGGCCACATTGTCCCGGTTAATCTCGACCAGGTACAACCCCGGCAAGTGACGCAGGCCCGCCGCCTCGATAGTCTTGTCAGCCAGCGAACTGCCGTCCTCCACCAACATTTCTATAACGTATTGTTTGACGTCGTCCAGATCCTGGCTATCCTCTTCCTGTTCCGGCAATAACCAGCGTCCGAAAAATATCGTGTAGGCAACCACAAGCACGACACACGGCACGCCGATCCAGGCAATATCAAACAGGCCAAACTGTACCTCCGTGTATTGATGCATCATGCCGCTAATGACCAGATTGGTACTGGTGCCGATCAGCGTGCAGGTACCACCGATAATCGCCGCGTAGCTAAGGGGCATCAAAAGCTTTGAGGGTGCAATCCGGTAACGCCGACCCCAGTCGCGCACACCGGGAATCAACAGGGCGACTACCGGGGTGTTATTGACGAATGCGCTCAGGATAGCGACCGGCAACATCAGTCGTAACTGGGCAATCGCAACGGATCTACGTAATCCCAGGACAAATTGTGATATCCAGGTGACAACCCCGGTTTCGCGCAACCCGGCCACCACGACATAGAGTGCTGCAATGGTTGCAACCCCTTCATTGGAAAATCCCACCAGCGCCTGCATCGGCGTGATGACGTTAAGCGCCATTAGAATGGTCAGCGCCCCGATCAACAGGACGTCGGCGGAGATTCGTGTGAGTGCAAGGGCCATGACCGTGGCCCCGACCACGGCCAAGACTAGCATTGCATCGGGCGTCATCGCACTTCCTGACTAAATGGTCTTGATGTAGCCGAGTTTCTCCAGCGTCAGGATGACACGCTGGGCTGCTTCTTCCGGACTGATCCCTTCCGTATCAATTCTGACTTCCGGATATTCCGGTTCTTCATAGGGGTCACTGATGCCGGTGAATTCCTTGATGATGCCAGCACGAGCTTTGGCGTACAGGCCTTTCCGGTCACGTTGCTCACAAATTTCCAGTGGTGTCGACACATAGACTTCGACGAAGCCGCCGACTTGCTCGACCATTTCCCGAACATCACGCCGGGTCCTGGTGTAGGGTGCAATCGGCGCGCAAATGGCCATGCCCCCATGTTTGGTGATCTGGCTTGCAACATAACCAATGCGTCGGATATTCAGGTCCCGGTGTTCTTTCGAGAACCCCAGTTCACTCGAAAGGTTTTGCCGCACGACATCGCCGTCCAACAACGTAATCGGTCTGCCGCCCATTTCCATCATCTTTACGAGCACCGCATTGGCGATGGAAGATTTACCGGAACCGGACAGGCCAGTAAAAAAGATGGTGACGCCTTGCTCTGAACAGGGTCGATATATTTTGCCCAGTTCTGACACGATTTCTGGCCAGGTATACCAGTCCGGGACGGCAAGATGTGACCGCAGGCGCCCGGCAAATTCCTCCGTCGTCAGTTCGTTCACCAGTTCGCCGTCAGCGACGGTAGCACGCTCCACATAACCACCGCGACGCGCCGAATACACCATGCGTTCATTGAATACGAGTTCGATACCAAGCTTCTGGTTGTAGGCGGATAGCGCTTCTTGCACCTGGCTGTAGTTCATCCCGGTTTCGGCCATGGCGCAATAACCACGGTCAACCATATAGTGGGTGCAACCCAGGTTCTTCAGTACCAGTGCATGCAACAGCGCATCATCGAGACCCGCGCAACGTGAATACAGCGGCAAAATAGCAAGGTCGGTGGTCTGGCCAGGAAAATGATCCAGCACCTGCTCGTAACAATGTACCTGCGCATAGTGCAGCGCATCTTCCGGCTGGACGGCGCCCACCGCCGGGTTCAGCAGCAGGTTGGCTTCGATCTTGCGCGATGCATTGTAGGTTTCATTCACTTCACGCTGATGCAAAGGCTGGCGCGTGGCGTAACCAAGGACCTTGCGCCATCCCAGCTTGTCAAACTGGCGGCGCAGTTCTCTCGGTGACAGGCGCCGGCGCTTGAAATCATGATGCGCCGGTGCCTCGATCCCTTGCAGTCGACCGCCAATACAGACCGGGTTTGAACCAGCGTTACGTTCTGCGTCTGACGCAATGGCCGAGGCCGGGAATTTATCGGCAATGGTTATCACGGCGACCAATACGCCTTCCTGGTCCCGAAGCGCCAATGGGTCGCCGATCTCGAGTGCACCAGCACAGGCCTCAGAAACGTCAAGGTAGACAGGCAGGGGCCAGAAGTGATCCTGCCAGCGCTTCTTGTCCTGGACCGAACGGCACTCATCGCCGGTCATAAAACCATCGAGGGGCGCAAACGCGCCGTTCAACAACAGTTCAGTATCACAAGCCTGGCGAGGCGTCAGATCCCAGGATGGCAGCTCCCGGCTTTGCGCTATCAGTCGGTCCAACGGGTCGCCTGACACATACAGGTCATGATCTTGCATCATTCAAGTCCTACCTTATTCCATAGTAATCACGATACCAGGCTACAAACTGCCTGACGCCGTCTTCCAGCGATGTCGCCAGGATTACCCTTCGAGCAAATCGGAACTTCGACCGACGCCGATATAGGTCAGCCCGAAGTTGGCGACTCGTGCCGGTTCATAAATATTGCGGCCGTCGAATATGATGCGGTCAGCCAATTCCTGCGCGAGTCGCGCAAAGTCGGGTTGCCGGAACTCCTTCCACTCGGTCAGGATAATCAATGCATTGGCGTCGGCAACCGCCTGTTCCGCGGAATCAACGAACAAAAGCCGCGATGAGTCTGTATCCACCAGTGCTGCTTTCATTGACTCGATCGCGGCGGGGTCATAGGCCTTGATGCTGGCGCCTGCGGCCATCAGCAATTCGATCATGGTCAGTGCCGGCGCCTCACGCACATCGTCAGTTTCCGGTTTGAACGCAAGCCCCCAAATGGCAAATGTCAGACCGTTCAGGTCCTTGCCGAATCGATCTTCAATCTTGCGCATCAATAGCGACTTCTGTTGCCGGTTGCGCGCCTCGATCGCCTGGAACAGTGGCGTTTCAATCCCTGCCTCTTTCGCCATGGATATCAGCGCCCTGACGTCCTTTGGAAAACAGGAGCCACCATAGCCGACGCCAGGATAGATAAAGGAGTAACCGATGCGCTGGTCCGCCCCTATGCCCCGGCGCACATTTTCCACATCCACGCCATAGTGTTCGCACATGGCGGCGATTTCATTCATAAAGGATATCCTGGCCGCCAACATGGCATTGGCGGCGTACTTGGTCATTTCGGCGTCGCGCACGCCCATAAACTGCAGCTTGTCATGATGACGGGAGAATGGCGCGTACAGTTCACGCATCAGCCGGCGGCTGGTTTCCTCCAGGGTGCCGATCACGATTCGATCCGGTGACATAAAGTCACTGATGGCGGCACCTTCCTTGAGAAATTCAGGATTGCTGACCACGTCGAAGGCAAGGTCGAGGCCGCGTTGGTCCAGCTGTTCTTGTACCGTCGCCCGGACCCGGTCAGCAGTACCAATTGGCACCGTCGATTTATCCACGATCACCGTGGGCGATTGCAGATTGCGGCCAATCTCCCGGGCAACGGCGATTACATGTTGTAAATCGGCACTACCGTCCTCGTTTGGCGGCGTGCCGACGGCGATTAAAACCACATCGGATTCATTGAGACAATCGCCCAGCCGGTGGGTAAAGGTGAGGCGACCGGCCGGGACGTTCGTTTCAATCAACGCCTCCAGGCCCGGCTCATGAATCGGGACGATACCCTGCCTTAATTGTTCCAGTTTTCGCGCATCGATATCGACACAGGTGACGTGGTTGCCCATCTCGGCAAAACAAGCACCGGTGACCAGGCCGACGTATCCGGTTCCAACAATCGTAATTCGCACGCTTTCTCCTGACGCTATTTACCGTTTTGGTTACAGTTTTTGGTGTAGTGCTCATGGTAGACGTAGTTGGTGGCCTCAACGAAGCCTTCAATGCTGCCGCAGTCGAATCTTCGGCCCTTGAACTTGTAAGCGAGCACGCGACGGTGCTGCGCCTGTGTGGCGATGGCATCGGTAATCTGGATCTCACCGCCGCGCCCGGCTGGTGTGCCGCGCAGGATATCGAAAATATCCGGCGTCAGGATATAACGGCCAATGATGGCAAGGTTCGACGGCGCGTCTTCCGGTGCCGGCTTCTCGACCATTTCCGTGACGCGAAACACCCCGTCTTCAATTTCGTCACCGGCAATCACGCCGTAGTTTTGGGTCTGGTCACGGGGCACTTCTTCGATCGCAACGATCGGACACTCGAAGCGGTTATAGAGTGCCACCATCTGTGCCAGCACGCCGATATCGTCGGGATTAACGCACAGGTCGTCCGCCAACAAGACGGCAAAGGCTTCATCACCAATCAGATTTTCCCCGGTCAGGATGGCATGGCCCAGGCCTTTCATTTCGACCTGGCGCGTATAGGAAAACGTACATTTATCGATGATGTCGCGGATCTCTTCCAGCAAACCTTCTTTGCTACTGCCGGAGATCTGGTGCTCGAGTTCGTAGGAAATATCGAAGTGATCCTCGATTGCGCGCTTGCCACGCCCGGAGATAAAACCGACTTGATTCAGCCCCGCCTCGATGGCTTCTTCTACCCCATACTGGATCAAGGGCTTGTTGACGATCGGCAACATTTCTTTCGGCATGGCCTTGGTGGCGGGCAAAAACCGCGTACCGTATCCAGCCGCGGGGAACAGGCATTTTCTCAACATAAAATTCTCAACGTGGGCTACTGGTTATTGTTTGCAGTCAGTGTTTCTGGTTATTTCTTCTGGTTATTTCTTCTCGTTATTCGTTCTGGTTATTCCTTCTCGACAGTACGACCGTATTGATCGTCGAGGCGCACGATATCGTCCTCGCCAAGATAGTCACCGGACTGGACCTCGATAATTTCAAGTGGCAAGTCGGTCGGGTTTGCCAGGCGATGAACGGCGCCCAGGGGGATAAATGTCGACTCGTTGGCATTCAACAGGAACACCTCATCATCGCGGGTGACCTCGGCTGTGCCGGTCACCACAACCCAGTGTTCGGCCCGGTGGGCATGTTTTTGCAAGGACAATTTGGCGCCAGGATTAACGCAGATGCGTTTTACCTGAAATCGCGGGCCAGCATCGACGCCCTCATAGGAGCCCCAGGGCCGGAATACCTTGCGGTGGGTTAATCGCTCCTCGCGCTCGCAGGTCTTGAGGTTGGCCACCAGCTTTTTGACGTGCTGCGAGTCCTTCTGTGAAGCGATCATCACCGCATCAGCCGTTTCCACGATTACAAGATCGGACACGCCAATGGCGGAAACGAGTCGATGTTCGGCGCGGATATAACTTCCCGTCACATCTTCGACGATCACATCACCGCGCAGGGCATTGTGGTTCTCATCGCGTTCACTGACCTGCCAGAGGGCATCCCAGGATCCGATATCACTCCAACCGGCGTCGAGGGGTATCACCACCGCATGGTGGGTCTTTTCCATGACCGCGTAGTCGATGGAGTCCGCTGGACAGCTACAGAACGCCTCTTCATCCATACGAATAAAGTCCTGGTCGACCGTCATGTTCGTCGCGCTGGCGGCAGCGGCCGCCCGAATGTCCGGCCGGAACCGCGCCAGCTCTTCGAGGTATCGCGACGCCTTGAATACAAACATGCCGCTGTTCCAATAGTAGTCTCCGGCCTTGATATAACCTTCTGCTGTCGCCTGGTCCGGCTTTTCCACGAACTGCTGGACCACAAACCCGTTGCCAGGGTTATCGTCCACACCCTTGCTCACACCCTTGCTCACACCCTTGCCCACTTTCTGCCCGGCCTTGATGTAGCCATAGCCGGTTTCTGCCTGGGTCGGCACGACACCGAAGGTGACCATGTAACCTTGTTCGGCCAGTTCAACGGCAGCATCGAGCGCGGCGCGGAATTTTTCGATCTGGGTAATGACATGATCAGACGGCAGCACCACGAGAATGGCGTCCTCGCCCTTGGCCAGACAATGTTCCGCCGCCACGGCCACCGCCGGCGCGGTGTTACGACCTTCAGGTTCCAGCATGATGCCGGCACTGGCCAGGTCTATGGCTCGCAATTGCTCTGCTACCATAAATCGATGGTTTTCATTACAGACCAGCAGGGGTGGAGCAGCCGCGTGCATCCTGATTACGGTATCCTGCAGCAGGGAGTGATCCCCCACCAGGGATAACAGCTGTTTCGGATACATTTCACGCGAAAGCGGCCAGAGCCGGGTACCGGCGCCGCCGCAAAGAATGACTGGTTGCACCGTCAATGACTTTGATCGTTCTGGTTCTGTCAAGTGTCTCCCCGATTATGGTCCAAAGGCGCGGTATTATAGAATAACCGCCTTCAGTAGTCTGCCCTGGGGCCCAGTCATTACCAGCCGTATTGCCCAATTCCTGACCAGTTTGCTGGCCATTTCACTGTGTCTTTCGATCGGGAGCTACTATCTCGCCGAGGATGGACAAGTCAACTACTTCCCCACTTATCTGGCAGCGATTGCCTTTCTGGGCCTTTGGCCTTTTGCTTCGACCATGCGGCCGGTGGTCACCCACCCGGTCCTCATTGTCAGCGCGATCCTGCTTTTTTATCTCGCCCTCTCGCCGCTGTGGGGTCAGCAAGACATTGCCATTGCACTGAAATTCATCGGTTATGCCTTGCTGCTGCTGGCATTTGTCGCCGGGATTCCCATTGCCCATGCACGCCACGCACGGTTTCTCGATGGCTTCATTACTGTGATGATCGCGGCAAGCGTGGTTTGCGCTGCTGTCTCCATTCACTTCTTTTATAACCTCGAATTCAATCCGGGCGATGACAGGGAAAGATTGCACGGGCTGGGACGTATGGGTAATCCGGTGGTAAGCGCCTTGTCATTCAGTGTCCCTTTGATCTTTGCCCTACACCGTACCGTGATTCGCACCCGCGTACCGGAACGCGGCCTGTGGGCGCTGGCGGCTATTATCCTTGTGTATGCGCTGATTCTAACGGGGACGCGAAGTATCTGGATTGGCCTGTTTGCCGCCGCGTTGGCGGGCACCATGATCAATCATCGGTTATCAATCCGTATCCGCCTCGTGCTTGCTGCAACCTTGCTGGTGACAACCGGGCTGGCATTTCTCCTGACACTGGGATCCGGCCTGTTCGAAGAGTTGATGCGCAGGTCTACAAGTTACCGGCCGGAAATCTGGTCAGGCATTCTTGCCGCTTTTGCCGGGGTCAACCCTTTGTTGGGCGCCGGCCTGGATGCCAGTAGTGAAGTACGCGATAGCGGTTACCTCTTCGAACACCCCCATTCGATCTATTTGGCCACGTTGTTCTACGGCGGCTATATCGGGCTGCTCATGCTGATCACGTTAATCATTACGACAGCGCGCACATTGATTCGCGCACCGTTTTCCGACTGGCGTGCACCCGCCACCATGACCCTGGCATTTGCCGTCACCACGCTGGCACTGGATGGTAATCGCGTGTTGGAAAAAATGGATTACGTCTGGGTCGTGTTCTGGTTACCGGTCGCATTTGCAGTCTGCGTAAGCACTCGCAATGTCAATGCCGCGGAGGTGTCCCAGGAATAAGTTGCCGCTTGTTGGCGTGCCTTTTCTCCCAGGGTCTCGCACAATACCGGGTCTGACGCCAGCGCCAATAGCGCGGTCGCGATCTCATCTACCGCATAGGGATCCACCAGCACGCCGCCCTCGCCCACCACTTCCGGGATGGAAGCAACATTACTACCGATTACCGGCGTGCCGTATTGCATGGCTTCCACTGCAGGCAAACCGAAGCCTTCGTACAGTGACGGCATACACAGTGCGATTGCGCCCGCCAGGCGTGCGTGCAGGACCTCTTCCTCCACGTGCCCCAATACATCGACGCTGTCTCCAATTCCCAGTCGTTTTACCTCATCACTGATCGCGCCCATCCAGCCTTGCGCACCGGCAATGACCAGGCGGCAATCATCGAGCCCGCGGGCCCGTGCCTGCGCAAACGCCTCGAGCAATCGGGCCAGATTCTTGCGGGGTTCGAGCGTGCCAACGAACAGGAAGTAACGATCAGCCTGATCGGCAATGGTATTTGCCCGTGGCTCCGCCGCTTGAGGAATGGTAACGGATTTCTCGCGCACGCCCGGATACAGTCGTGCGAGATCCTGCCGGGTCGCTTCAGACACACAGATAATTGCATTCGCTTTGCGCAGTGACGGTGGCATCAGCAGCTGTTCGACGACACGATTGGCAAGCAGCATGGTGTCAGGATAGTGGCGCCACACAAGATCATGAATCGTCACCACGGTCGTAATTTGTTTTGATAAGGACAACGGCAAGTGATGCCGCGGTGACCAGAACACATCGACCTCGTCTCTTTCGGCCCAACGGGCAAATTGCCACTGGGTGCGGAATAAACTGAGAACGCGGTTGGCCGCAGGATAAGTTCGCACCGTTACGTTGTCTGGCCCCGACAGGTCATGCAGTAATGGTCGGTCCGCGTAAAGGAACCACTCCAGCCCCTTGCGATTGACAAGCCGCTTCAAAATCGCCTGGGTATACCGACCGATGCCGAATGTCGGCACACACAGTGGTCGTGCATCTACCGCAATACGCATCTTAGTTACTTGTCTCCGCTACCAGCTTGCGGTACTCATCCACATATTGCGCGCCCATGGCAGTCGCAGTGAACAGGGATTCGAAGCGAGTCCGCGCGCCTTTGCCAAGTTGTTTGGCCAATTGAATGTCCTTGTGCAATTTTTCCATGGCATCGCCCAGCGCTACCGGATCTTCTGCAGGCACGATAAAGCCGGTTTCGTCTTGTTGGTTGACATGGCTGGTACCTGAACCCGTCTCGGCAGAAATCAACGGTTTGCTATACATGGCCCCCTCAAGCAGCGTGACCCCAAAGGCTTCCGCGCGCACGTGGGAGGGGAACACGACGCCACGACAAAGTTTCAACAGGGCGACCTTGACCTCGTCCGTTACTTCCCCCGCGAAGACGACATTATCCAGACCCAGCGATTTCGCCTGTTGTTTCAATTCATGCTCCAGCGGCCCTTTGCCTGCGATCACCACCTTGAACCCACGATCCTTTGCAGCATCCAGCAAGATATGCAGACCCTTGTAATAACGCAGCATGCCGACGAAGAAGAAAAATCCCTCACCAAACTCCGCGCGCACCTGTGACAGTTCAGCGTCAGTCACTTGCGGGTAAGACGTATCACACAGTCCAATCGGAATCACACTTACCTTTGCCGAACGCCGTTGTAAATTTGGACTGGAATCCCGGTATACCGTCGAGGTACAGACGATACGATCCACCGAGTCCAAAAATCGCTGCATCAGCGGCGCATACAATTTCAGTAAACCTTGCTGGCGAATGATGTCGGCATGGTAAGTCAACAGGGCTGGCTTCTTGACGCGGACGAGAAAATGCATCAAGTCAGCGAATGGCCAGGGAAAGTGATAATGCACCACGTCTGCCCAGGCAACCTGGCGGCGAAACTCCGCAAGGCCGGTGAGACAAAATCCGCAAGACGCAATCTCAAAGTTCAGCTTGACTCGCACGACCGGCGTGCCGTCCACGTCCACCACCGCTGGCTCCGGATTGGGGCTTGGCGAGAACACCCGATTGGTTATGCCAAGCGCGCCGGTGCTTCGACAGATCTGGCGGATAACTTCCTGCATGCCACCCCTTGTATCCGGGATATAGGTTCGAAAGACGTGCAGGACGCGAATGGAAGAATCAGCCAATCAATCCTCTTTTTTCTGGAATGGCGTCACATTGGATGGCACGAGCTTGCGGTGCTCGATGGTGAGTACCGGGTCGACTTCGGTATCGACCATTCGGTAATCCGCCACATACTCTTCAAGCATCGCTTTGACTGCCAGATAATCTACGCCTTCACAGGCCTGTATCAGGGATTCGCATAGGCGTTGGATTTCATCGAACGACAGCGAGTCTTCTTCGGCGCGCATAATTTTGGAATGGCGCGTACCCGCAAGATTCTTACCAATCACCAGTTCCTCGTGCAATTTCTCGCCAGGACGCAAGCCAATATAACTGATCGCGATCTGGCCATGAGCTGGTGCACCAGATCCTGTGGCAATCTCCTTTCCATGCAAATGGATCATCTTTTCGGCCAGGTCCTTGATGACAACCGGCTCCCCCATGTCCAAGACGAACACGTCGCCACCTTCTGACATGGCCCCGGCCTGGATCACCAGTTCGGCCGCCTCGGATGCCGTCATAAAGAAACGAGTGGCATCCTTGTGCGTCACCTTGACCGGACCGCCGCTCACAATCTGTTGCTCAAATATTGGTACGACGGAGCCGGATGAGCGCAGCACATTACCGAATCGCACCATACAAAACCGCGTGGCCGGTATCTTTTGCGAGAAGGCTTGAATAATCAGCTCCGCCAGACGTTTGCTCGCGCCCATCACATTGGTTGGGCGAACCGCTTTATCGGTAGATACCAGTACAAATTCTTCAACGCCGGCAGCCTCAGCTGCATTGGCCGCGTTCCAGGTACCAACCACATTGTTGCGCACGCCTTCGATCACATTACGTTCAACCATGTGCACGTGTTTATAAGCGGCCGCGTGGTATACCGTCTGTACTTCAAAGTCCCGCATCACCATTTCCAGATGGCCCTGGTTGAGTACAGAACCGAGAAGGACAATGAGTTTTGTGTCTTCGCCCACCTGATCTTCGAGCTCGGCTTCAATGTTGTAAAGCGCAAACTCCGAGTTGTCGAACAGCACCAGTCGGCGCGGTCCCAATGCCAGGATCTTGCGAGATAACTCAGAACCAATCGTGCCGCCAGCACCGGTTACCAGTACGGATTTGCCTGCAATCGAATGGTTTAGCAATTCCAGATCCGGTGGCACAATATCGCGGCCCAGCAAATCACCGATTTCCACTTCCTTGATCTCAGTGACATTGGCCGCACCGGAGATCAGTTCAGAGAAGGATGGCACCGTACGGATGTGGACTGGCAATTCCGACAGCTTCTCCAGGATTCGCTTACGCTGCTTTGGTGTTGCCGATGGCACTGCCAGCAGAATTTGTTTGATATTAAAGTCACTGACCAATCGATCAACATGCTCGCTGTCGTAGACCCGAACACCGTGGATTATATTTTTTCGCAGGTTTCGGTCATCGTCGATAAAGGCGACTGGCATGTAGCGGTTGTCATTTAAGAGTGCAATCGCCAGTTGTGCGCCGGTTTCGCCGGCGCCATAAATCGCGACAGGTTCGCGGGTCAGGTAATTATTGCGAAAACCATAAAAGTAAGTGCGCACGGCAATGCGGCTACCACCTACCAGCATGATGGAAATAAACCAGAAGATGACTGGCGCTGATCGCGGGAAGCTGTAAGACGCTGTCACGTAGGCAATCAGGGAGACAATGATTGCCGACGCGGTGACACTCTGGACCACCGGTATCATTGAGCTGGGTCCGATATAACGAACCACAGCGCGATACAGTCCGGTTTTTCTCAGGCCGAATACACCAACCGCAGATGCGACAGGGAATAGCCACCAAAATTCTGTGACGTCCCGGTACAGGTCACCGTACCGCAGCACGACCGCCGCCCAGAGGCCCACGGACAACAAAATCGCGTCGGTGATCATCATGATGACGCGTTTGGATTGTTCTGACAGTCGAATGTGGTCGTTATTATTCTTCATTTCTTAGCAGGCTGATTCCTGGATGTAATGACCCGGCACCACACAAGAACTGGCAGAGGATGAGCGGGATGCTGGCCAATAGTAGCAGAATCGCCGCCATTTCCGGAAAGGCCTGCGCCAAAAGGCCCAGAAGATAAAGCCAGATGACATTGACCACCAGCAAGACGATCAGGAAGGTCAGTACGAATGAGACACCGGCGCCTCTGGGTACAGGTTTGTCGTGGGCGCTGCGGTGATTGGGGTAATCCAGCCAGTGCGCAATTGGCTGTCATGACTTTCAGCCTTTTGCCATAGAATACCTTCAGGCTATTTATGCATACTGGTCGAATACCGCCCCAGCTATCGAGCTCTCTGGTGCCTGTTGCAACATGTAGGACTGCGTCCTATACTTCGATTTACGTAAAGACATGGCATGCAAATTTTCCTGAACAAGGCCTTTGGTAATTGGGCGACTAAGGAAAGGCTAACTAACAGCATGTTGCGAAACACTGTGCAGGAAATGGAACAGGGTCTGATTGATGCAGATTTAGGTGGCCATGTATTTAAAAAGCGCATCGCGTTAGGCGGACAAGGCAAAAGTGGTGGAGTACGAACCCTCCTGGCCTACAAAGCAGGCGATAAAGCATTTTTTATCTATGGCTTTGCCAAAAACGTCCGGGCCAATATCAGGGATGACGAGTTAAAGGCGCTAAAGCTGTACGCTGCAACCTTACTGGCATACGACGACAATGCACTCGGCAAAGCGGTACAAACGAGAACTTTGATTAAGGTGTGTGACCATGAATAAATCCATCCTTGACGTCGTGCATGAAAGCGCCAAAGACCTGCACAACGCAGGCGTTATGGACGACGTCACCCTGAGAGAGTTCGATGCCCTGTGCCTGCCGCCGGTAAAACAATATACCCCCGTGCAAATCAAACGCATTCGCCGAAAGACCCGTGCCAGTCAGGGCGTGTTCGCTGCTTACCTCAACACCAGCAAATCTACCGTGCAAAAATGGGAACAAGGAGCCAAAACACCCAACGGCCCCTCATTGAAATTACTGAACCTCGTTGACCGCAAAGGACTTGAAGCCCTGACTTAATCGCATCGCGGTCATTCAGTACCAGCAAAACGATCAGGAAAGTCAGCACGAACGAGACTCCGGCGCCTCTGGGTACAGGTTTGTCATGGGCGCTGCGATGATTGGGGGATTATAGGCGAATGCTTGAGGGGGGTTCGAGGGTGGCTATAGCCATGGGTCCCGGATCAAGAACGTCAACCCGGCCGGAGAGCCGGGGTCCGGGACGACGGCGGTGGCGCTCCGGTCGAGGTGACCGTGGCGCTCCACCAATGCGCAATTGGCTGTCATGACTATGCTTCCTGCGTTCGGTGGTCAGGCACAAAGCGCTGCCCGGTAGCGAGGCAGCCGCGTTTGGGAGGCCGAAGGCTGAAATGGACGGTGTTATTCGAAGATGTCTTCGAGTCTGTTAGCATCGAGAATGTTGTCGGCCCAGCGCTCCAGTTCTTCACTGGAGGCTTGTTCCAGTCTTTGCTGTACTTCCGGCGCTAACGGCCCGAACCGGCGTTGTAGTTGACGTTCCAATACTGCCCGTTCACCTTGTTGCATGCCCTCTTCCATGCCCTGTTGCATGCCCTCTTCACGAGCTCGCTCCAAAAATCCTGCCATGACTGTAACCTCCTCCGGGTATTCCTGTTCATAGCGCTTGCGTTCATTATCGGTAAGTCGCGCGTAAATGTCGATGAATTCAATGTATTTGGCTTGCTTGTTCAGATCCGGTTCCAGTGCCAACAGACCCTGAATAGCCTGGCCATATACCCGAACCTTCTCCTCGGGCGTGTATCGCATGTTGGGCAAATTCAGGCGTGCAACAATGTTGTCGCTGTGCTCCCACTGCCTGAATGGGATCGTCGGCAACAAACAGGAAAGATAGTTGAAATCCAGATACCCATGTCGTTCGCTGCCAAGCGTCAAAGACCGAGCCACGCTATCGGCACCATGTAAGAAGATTACGACAGGAACGACACGGTTCGTTTCAATTAGCTGACTCAAATCAAGACAGTAGTGCGCCAGCCGGTGAAGGGAAAATTCACGTGGTTCGGTTTCTTCTTCGAGCGCAAACAACAATACCTCGCGGTGTCCGTCTTGCCACTCGATCAGCAACGGGACATCAAGTTCCCGGTATCGATCACTCAGGCGCTCCTTTAACTGTTCCTGTCGGACAGGGAGAATGTTGATTTCATCGTGCGATGACGGTGCCTCTGCCGGCACGAAGAACGCCAATGATTGTAACGGATAATCGAGGATCAGGTTTTTGAAATTCTGGTCGTGGCTGGTCCGGTTGGCCATGACAATTGCCGGCAATGATTTGAGGCCAGTTTGAGCCAGTACCGCTCGCGGTTTCTATGGGCAATGGCTGAAAGTCATGCCAGAGAAAACTGATGTATCCAGGTAGCAAAATTGCGGGAACGAAGAGCGCTGCCTGAACGCGCGGGAGGTCATGCAGCGCTTCCTGGCGGGCAAATGGGATCAGGGGCTTTCATTCACGGATACCGCCATCCTTGCGGTGGCCGGCAAATAGCGTATGGAACAAGCAGATGCAGCCATGGGCCGAAGGGGTATCCATCAGCTAGGGCTGCCTTTAGGCCTAAAGATGATAGACGTATGTATTACACTATAAAGAGCTAATAATCGTTATGTCATATTGAATTATCGTCGATTATCGACAATAATTCAATATAATGAATAAACAGATTGAAACACTCCCCGCGTTCCTGGAGGACCTGTTATCCTCAGGGCGCGTCTCATTTACCCGGGACGAGGCACAGCAACGGCTTGGCATGTCGCGCGCCGCTTTCCTCAGCGCCGCAGCACGTCTGCAACGGCAAGGGAAGCTATTGTTACCCCGCCACGGCTTTTATGTCATCGTACCACCGCAATATTATTCCTGGGGCGCGCCGCCACCGGAATGGTATATCGATGGCTTGATGCAGCACGAGGACCATCCGTACTACGTGGCACTATTGAAAGCCGCAGAAATGCACGGCGCATCGCACCAGGCCGTGATGGAATTCCAGGTCATCACCAACAAACAGATTCCCATGTTGTTGGTTGGGCGGTCGAACATCGCTTTCTACTTTCGTAGAAATATATCTGCGGTCTCAGAGGGTATTGAAGCGTATAAGACAGATGCCGGCTATATCAGGCTTGCGGGAGTTGAACTTACGGCTCTGGACCTGCTGCGCTATCCCCATGCCGCTGGCGGTTTAGACCATATTGCCACGGTTCTAACTGACCTGGCAAAAAAATTGGATCCTGCCAAACTGGGATTTCTTGCCACTGCCTTCGAGCGAAATTATGTGCAGCGTCTAGGCTTCCTGCTTGACTACCTTGGGCATGACGTTGCCGCTCGCCACCTCCTGCGCCTTTTGGAAAACATGTCAAGCCTCACCTGGACTGAGCTTGATCCGCCACCGCGAAACGTTGACCCGGATTTAGCTGACCCTGTGACAGAGCGCGACAGACGCTGGCGCATGATTGTCCGTCGACCGCCAGAGGTGGATGAATGATTCCGGCGATGCATATAACCGCGTGGGCAA
>JBBDIT010000063.1:0-15818 GCA_040880285.1 Pseudomonadales bacterium
CAGGGACCTGTTTTGGAAGGCTAGGTACAGGGACGTAACGGGACCGGGCCAGGGACGGCCCATGCCTGGAAAAACAGGTCCCTGACTTCGGATCGAACAATCCGGTAAGGCTTGCCGGGCTTGTTCAGCGTCTCTCTGGGGTCAGCGAAGGCTTTTTACCGCGACATGCCCGGCGCCGTCCGCTATAATGCCCGTCAAAACCGCCTTCGTAACATTCTTGAACAATCCGTTCCAAATCCCGAATTTGAACCACGTAATCTGGTGTAACCTCTCATGAGTTTGCTTGAATCGCAAAAGCGTGTGCTCTCGGGTATGCGTCCGACGGGCCGAATGCATCTGGGCCATTATCATGGCGTACTGAAGAACTGGATTCGCTTGCAGCACGAATTTGACTGCATGTTTTTCGTGGCCGACTGGCATGCACTGACGACGCATTACGAAGAACCGCAAATTATCGAAGAAAATGTATGGAATATGGTGGTCGACTGGCTGGCGGCGGGGGTGAACCCCGGTTCGGCGACACTATTCCTGCAGTCGAAGGTACCGGAACACGCGGAATTGCACCTGCTACTGTCGATGATCACACCATTGTCATGGCTGGAACGGGTGCCGTCCTACAAGGACCAGATTGCCCGGCTCAATGAGCGCGATCTTGCCACCTATGGCTTCCTCGGCTATCCACTGTTACAGAGCGCCGATATCCTGATCTATCGAGCTGGCCATGTGCCGGTCGGTGCCGACCAGGTGCCGCACGTGGAAATGACCCGCGAGGTGGCGCGGCGTTTCAATCACCTTTACGGTCGTGATACCGGTTTTGAAGAAATGGCAGAAGAAGCAATCCGCAAGCTGGGCCGGAAGAATTCAAAAATGTATCGCGACCTGCGTAAGGATTTTCTTGAACAGGGCAATCAGGAGTCGCTGGACAAAGCCCGTGCCTTGCTGCAAGACCAGCAGAATATTTCCCTTGGTGACCGCGACCGGTTGTATGGCTATCTCGAAGGTGGCGGTAAAGTGATCCTGCCGGAGCCACAGTCGCTTCTGACGGATTCAGCCGTATTGCCGGGTCTCGATGGGCAGAAGATGTCAAAATCCTATGGTAACGAGATCTCGCTGCGGGAAGAGCCCGACAGTGTCAACCAGAAAATCAAAACCATGATGACAGATCCGGCCAGGGTACGTCGATCGGATCCGGGAGATCCCAACAAGTGTCCGGTTTTCAAGCTGCACCAGGTCTATTCTGACGAGGCAACCTGCGACTGGGTGGTGCAAGGCTGTACGACCGCCGGCATTGGCTGCCTGGATTGTAAGAAGCCGCTCATAGATGCCGTGCTCGAAGAACAACAACCGATGCGGGAACGTGCCAGGCAGTATGAGGAAAATCCCGATATCGTAAAATCGATCGTCGCAGAAGGTTGCGAAAAAGCTCGTGCAATTGCCAGGACCACACTGGAAGATGTGCGTTCAGCCATGGGATTGGATTACCGGTAGCCACATGACGGATACGGTGCCAGAAACAGAAATTTCACGACAGCCTGCAAGACCCGGACAGGGCGAGATGGCGTTCGCGGTGGTTGACGGCACGCCCATGACGCAGTTGCCGCTGGATCTTTATATTCCGCCGGATGCGCTCGAAGTATTCCTCGAGGCCTTTGAGGGGCCGCTGGATTTATTGCTGTATTTGATCAAGCGCCAGAACCTCGACATCCTTGATATCAAGGTAGCAGAAATTACCCGTCAGTATATGGACTATATCGACCTGATGACCGAGATGCAGTTCGAACTGGCGGCGGAGTACCTGGTCATGGCGGCAGTACTCGCCGAGATTAAATCCCGGATGCTGCTGCCCCGGCAAGGTGACGAAGAGGCCGAGGAAGAAGATCCGCGAGCGGAACTGATCCGGCGCCTGCAGGAATACGAGCGCTTTAAACAGGCGGCCATGGACATTGATGACCTTTCCCGCACGGAACGCGACTTCTGGATCGGCAGTGCCGATGTGCCGAAAATCGATAAGCCGAGGCCGTTACCGGACGTGCAATTGCAGGAAATGCTGGTGGTACTGGCGAAGGTGCTGAAGCGAGCTGAACGATTTGCCAGCCATCATATTGCGCTGGAACCCCTGTCGACCCGTGAGCGTATGTCGACAATTCTGGATCGGGTCAATCAATCCCGTGGCCAGTTTGTTTCGTTCGTGAGCCTGTTTACCGCCGAGGAAGGTAAGGCCGGTGTCATTGTGACTTTTCTGGCCACGATGGAACTGATCAAGGAATCATTGCTCGAATTTGTCCAGACGGAACCGTTTTCACCGATCCATGTGAAAGCAAAGTCAGCATCGGTTGAAGAAACCGGTGCGGCGCGGTAACGAGCCATCACAACACACAAACATCAAAAAAAGTTGGTAGTCATAAATCTATGAGTGAATTTCCTGCGCTCAAGCAAATTATTGAAGGCGCCATCCTGGCTTCAGACCGGCCGCTTAGTATCGATGCCATGATCTCGCTGTTTGAAGGCGAGCAACCCACCAGGGCCGAGATCAAGGCAACCCTGACGCAGATCGAGTCTGACTGTGACGGTCGTGGATTCGAATTAAAGGAAGTGGCGAGCGGTTATCGCTTCCAGGTGCGCGAGGATTTTGGTGAATGGGTGGGGCGACTGTGGGAAGAGCGCCCGCCTCGCTACACCCGTGCGCTGCTCGAGACCCTGGCGCTCATTGCCTACAAGCAGCCCATCACACGCGGTGATATTGAAGAAATTCGCGGCGTTGCCGTCAGCACCAATATCATTCGGACTTTGCTGGAACGTGAATGGATACGGGTTGTCGGCCATCGTGACGTGCCGGGTCGACCCGCAATCTACGCAACCACCAAAACCTTTCTCGACTATTTCAACCTGTCGAGTCTTGATGAATTGCCAACCCTGTCTGAAATCAAGGACCTGGAAAGAGTGAACGAGGAACTCGACCTCGACGACGAAGAGCTGATTGCACCACCGTCGCTCGAGATGCGCCTGGAAGAGGGTGACGATGAGTCCAGTATGAATGATGCCGAGCTGGACGAAGTGACCAATACCGTCAATTCGATTCAGGAAAATATCAGGAACCTGTTTGCTGAGGAAGAAGAAGCTGATATTGATGAGGATGCCGATATCGATGAGGAAGCCGATGAAGCTGAGATGCGGCAGGCTGCAACCGGCGACCCGGATCCTGATCAGGCTACACCGGACGATGTGATTGACGGATCAGGGCAGGCGGATCCGGTCGAGCCATCCGAGGTCAATGATGATGGGAAGCAGTAACCACCCGGACAATCCCCGTGTCTGAAAAAATCCAGAAGGTTCTGGCGTCCCATGGCCTCGGCAGTCGCCGTGAAGCCGAGAAATGGATCGCCGAGGGACGAGTGACGGTCAATGGCAAGGTTGCGACCATCGGTGATCGGGTGGAACCCGATGACCGGCTGGTGGTGGATGGGAAACCTGTCAGCCAGAAACCGTTGCGGCATCGTGTCCTGCTCTATAACAAACCGACTGGTGAAATCGTGTCCCGGGATGATCCGGAGGGGCGCCCCTCAGTATTCGATCGCCTCCCCAGGATCAAGGGGCAACGCTGGATTGCAGTAGGACGACTCGACTTCAATACCAGTGGATTGCTCCTGTTCACAACCGATGGTGAACTGGCCAATCGTTTGATGCACCCCTCGTTCCAGATTGAGCGGGAGTATGTGGTGCGTGTCATGGGTGAGGTGACTGACGCCAGGCTCCAGAATATGCGCGATGGCGTCATGCTGGAAGACGGTGTGGCACGCTTTTCTGATATCCAGAAAGGCCAACAAGAAGATGGCACCAATAGTTGGTACTACGTGGTTTTGATGCAAGGGCGTAATCGTGAAGTGCGGCGCTTGTGGGAATCCCAGGGTCTGGTGGTCAGCCGGTTAAAACGCGTTCGGTACGGCAACATCATGATTCCGTCCGCTGTACGGGCTGGCCGTTACGCAGATCTTGAACCAAAACAGGTCAAAGAGTTGTACAACCTGGTCAAGCTGCGGCGATCATCGCCCCGGCCACGCCGCTAGGAAACCCCGGTGCCGAAATTGCACCGCATAATGCTGACGGTCCTCGCCGCGGCACTGTGCCAGGAAACCTCGGAATAAGCCCGGCAAGATTTGGCGGAATTGATCGTTGGTTCCCTATGGCGTAAATGTCCGTCCGTTTTCCGCTTTACTATCCGCCCCAAACAGATACAGGTAGAGCGGCATCAGTTCGTCGGCAGTTTTTAGCGACATCGGATCCTCGTTAGGAAATGCCGCTGCGCGCATTTTTGTCCGTGTGCCACCAGGGTTCAATATATTGACGCGTATGTTGGACGTATTTTCCAGTTCTTGTGCCAACAGTTTGGCGAGACCCTCCATCGCGTATTTCGATACCGAATAAGGACCCCAATAGGCGCGTGGCGTGGCGCCAACGCCGGAACTGGTAAAAACCAGCGAGGCATCTTCCGATTTGCGTAGCAGGGGTAACAGGAGGCGGGTCAAAAGAAAAACCGCATTGAAGTTAACCTGCATCACCTGCATCCACTCGTTAGGATCATAGTGTTCAATCGGGATCCGTTTCCCCAGGATCGCGGCATTGTGCAGGAGGCCATCCAGCCGCTGGTAATTGGACTCGATGACTTCTGCCAGGTGCTGCATATCATCAGCCGAGGCGTTCATCAGGTCCATGGGAACGATGCCGGGCTCCGGACCACCGGCTTCGACGATCTCATCGTAAACGGCTTCCAGTTTGCCAGTGGTGCGACCGAGAAGAATCACCGTGGCGCCGTGGCGGGCAAAGGTCGTTGCGGCGGTGCGGCCGATACCATCGCCGGCACCTGTGACGAGAATGATGCGATCTTTGAGCAGATCCGGGGGCGCCGAGTAATTCATGGCGTTGGTGCCGTTGCATGGACCAGATAGTTGACGTCCGTGTCGCGACCCAGTTTGTAGACCTGGGTCAGTGGATTGTAGGTCATACCCGTGACATCCTTGAGTTCAAAATCATGGGCCCGAAGGAACGCGGCCAGTTCCGCCGGGCGAATAAACTTTTCGTAGTGGTGCGTGCCCCTCGGCAATAACTTCAACACGTATTCGGCGCCCACCACCGCCAGCAAATAGGATTTGGGATTGCGATTGATGGTGGACAAAAACAGGTGCCCACCGGGTTTGAGCAGTTGTTTGCAGGCACCGATCACCGAAGCCGGGTTGGGCACATGCTCGAGCATCTCAAGGCAGGTCACGACATCGAATTGACCAGGGTGAGCCGACGCAAAATCTTCGACGGTCGACTTCCTGTAATCGATTGCATCGCCCAGGCCCGATTCCTCCGCGTGCAGCCTGGCCACTTGCAAGGGTTTGTCCGCCATATCGATGCCGGTCACGCGCGCGCCCTCGCGCGCCAGGGACTCGGTGAGAATGCCGCCGCCGCAACCCACATCGAGTAGGCTCTTGGCGGTAAGGTCAACACGCGCTTTGATATAGCCGACACGCAGTGGATTGATCGCATGCAAGGGCTTGAACTCACTGGTTTCATCCCACCACTTGCGTGCCAGCGCATCGAATTTATGGATTTCAGCCTCGTCGATGTTTTGTGGCGTCGTCATGTCTGCATCCTCTTGAACCATTGGTCCACCTTGTCGCGCAGCCGGTCTGCGTCCAATTGGGTAAATTCGCGATTGGCCAGGAGGCGTTGGCCCCGAATCCACACGTCCGTGACCTGGTGCCCGGTCGCGGTGTACACCAGTTGCGAAATGGGATGGTGCATCGGCTGGAAGTTCAACGAGGACACATCCACTGCCGTGATATCAGCCTGCTTGCCGATCTCGAGGCTGCCAATCTCGGCTTCCATACCGATCATTCTCGCGCCATTGATGGTCGCGATTGAAAGCGCCTCGTGTGCATTGAGCGCGGTGGCATCCATCGCGACTACCTTGGCCATGAGCGCGGCACTGCGCATTTCTTCCAGCATATCCAGATTATTATTGCTGGCGGCGCCGTCGCTACCAAGGGCGACATTGACGCCAGCCTGCATCAGGTCATTGACCCGGCACAAGCCACTGGCAAGTTTCATATTGGATTCCGGACAATGCACAACGTGGGCCCCGCACTCGGCAAGCTGGCTGATTTCCTCATCTGACAATTGCGTCATGTGGACCGTTTGCATTCGCGGCGACAGGAGTCCGAGTGCACTGATTCGCGCCATTGGCCTTTGGCCGGAGTTTGCAACCGCGGTTTTTACTTCGGTCGCTGTTTCGTGCAAGTGCAGGTGAATCGGGATATCCAGTTGTGCTGACTGTTTGCCAATTTCCCTCAACGCATCGTCGGTCACGGTATAAGGCGCATGCGGTGCGAACGCGGTCTTGACCAGCTCATTGGACTTGAGTTCGGCGTGCAGCGCCAGTGCCTTGTCGATGTGTTCCTGTTCCGATGCCGCCCAGGCATTGGAGAACTGGATAACCGGCAGGCACACCTGGGCGCGAAAGTGATGATCCGTGTACGCACGCGCGGTGGCATCGGGGAAAAAGTAGGTATCCACCGCGCAGGTCGTACCGGTCCTGATCATTTCGGCGATCGCAAGCGTGGTACCGTCATAGGCAAAGTCATAATCGACAAACCGGCCTTCCACCGGCCAGATATGGTTCTCCAGCCAATCCATCAATTCGCGGTCGTCAGAATAGCCACGCAGCAATGTCATCGCGGCATGTCCGTGGGCGTTGATCAGCCCGGGTATCACAATGTGATGGTCCAATTGGGCGTGCTTGGCTTGCGGATAATTTTTGATCGCTTCGGCTTGCGGTAACAAATCAACGATCCGCTCATCAGCGATCACCAGCGCGTGATCTTCCAGGCAGGTTTCAGGTGGTACCACCGGAATGATCCAACGCGCCAATATCAGGGTGTGGGTATCTTGCTTTGGCATAAGAAATCAGGCTAGAAACTCGTTCCGCATTATACATATCCACGGGTCTTTAAGGCGGGCTTTTGACAGCCGGCTTGTGGTATAATTGAGCGCTTGTGCAGCACCATTTTGCGGTAGGTTAAACCTCCAAATACATGTCTGAATTTGACGGCGACATAACACCCATCAACATCGAAGATGAGCTCAGGCAGTCCTATCTGGACTACGCCATGAGCGTCATCATTGGTCGAGCACTACCGGATGTCCGTGACGGACTCAAGCCGGTACATCGTCGTGTACTGTTCGCCATGAACGAGATGAACAACGCCTACAACCGGGCCTATATGAAATCGGCCCGGATTGTCGGTGATGTCATCGGTAAATATCATCCCCATGGTGACAACGCCGCTTACGACACCATTGTACGCATGGCACAGGCATTCAACATGCGTTATCCGCTGGTTGACGGCCAGGGCAACTTTGGCTCCCTCGACGGCGACAGCGCGGCGGCCATGCGCTACACCGAAATCCGGATGGAGAAAATCGCCCACGAGTTGTTGGCTGATCTCGACAAGGAAACCGTCGACTTTGTAGAAAACTATGACGGCACCCTGAAGATGCCGGAAGTCCTGCCCTCCAAGGTGCCGAACCTGCTGGTTAACGGCTCAAGCGGGATTGCGGTCGGGATGGCAACCAATATTCCACCCCACAACCTGACAGAAGTGGTCAATGCCTGTCTTGCATTGATTGCGGATCCGGACATCAACATTGACGGCTTGATGGAATACGTGACCGGCCCGGATTTCCCGACCGGTGCCATCATCAATGGCCGTGGTGGCATTGTGCAGGCCTATCGCACCGGCCGTGGTCGCATCCTGGTGCGGGCTCGTACCGAAATTCTGGTGGATGACAAGACCGGGCGTGAAACGATCATCATCCATGAAATTCCCTACCAGCTGAATCGTGCCCGCTTGATCGAGCGGATCGCAGAACTGGTCAAGGAAAAGAAAATTGAAGGCATCAGCGAATTGCGTGATGAGTCAGCCGCGGAGACCCGTATTGTTATTGAACTGCGCCGTGGTGAAGTCGGTGAGGTGGTGCTCAATAATCTTTATGCCCAGACCCAACTGCAAAGCGTCTTCGGCATTAATATTGTCGCGCTGGTTGAGAATGAACCCAAAACCCTGAACTTAAAAGAGGTGCTGGAACAGTTTATCCTGCATCGTCGTACTGTCGTGACCAGGCGTACGGTGTACCTTTTAAGGCGCGCCAGGGCAAGGGGGCATGTGCTAGAGGGGCTTGCCGTGGCCCTGCAGAACATTGATCCGGTGATTGAACTCATCAAGGCATCGGAGAATGTCCAGGTTGCGCGCGAACGCCTGGTAGAGACAGCGTGGGAATCGGCCAATGTGCAGAAGATGTTGGAACGTGCCGGGCCGGATGCGGCGCGGCCGGATGACCTGGACGAACAATACGGCTTCAAGGACGACGGGCGCTATCACCTGTCACCGGAACAGGCCCAGGCCATTCTCGAAATGCGGCTCAACCGCCTGACGGGATTGGAGCAGGATCGACTCCTGACCGAATATGAAGAAATTATCGACACCATTGCGGACCTGATGGCAACGCTCGCCGATCCTGAAAAACTGATGAGCATCATAAAGGAAGAGCTGGTCGAGATTCGTGATGAATATGGTGATGCGCGCCTGACCGAAATCGTCGGTACGCAGGAAGACCTCACCATGGAAGACCTGATCACCGAGCAGGATATGGTGGTTACACTTTCCAATTCCGGCTACGCCAAAACGCAACCGTTGACTGACTACCAGGCCCAGCGTCGTGGTGGCCGGGGGCGGTCTGCCAGTGCTGTCAAGGATGAAGACTTTATTGCGCGCCTGATGGTCGCCAATACCCACGATACGATTTTGTGTTTTACCAATCGCGGCAAGGTGTATTGGCTACGCGTCTTCCAGATCCCGACCGCGAGTCGGGCTTCCCGTGGCCGGCCGGTCGTCAACATCCTGCCGCTGCAGGAAGATGAACGTATCACCGCCATGCTGCCGGTGGATGAATATCGGGAGGACCAGTTTATTTTCATGGCCACCGAAAACGGTACGGTGAAAAAGACCCCCCTGATGGACTTTTCGCGCCAGCGAAATTCCGGGCTCATTGCCATCGAGCTCGAAGAAGGCAATACGCTGGTTGGCGCCGCGATCACCACGGGTAGCAGCGATGTCATGTTGTTTGGCAGTGGTGGTAAAGCAATCCGATTCAAGGAGTCCGACGTCCGGGCCATGGGCCGCACTGCCCGCGGTGTCCGCGGCATCAAATTGAAACCGTCCGAGCGCGTTATTTCATTGATTATCCCGCAGCCGGAAGGTGAAGTCCTGATTGCCAGTGAAAAAGGTTTTGGCAAGCGTTCCCGCATCGATGATTTCTCGGTGATCGGCCGTGGTGGCCAGGGCATGATCAGCATGAAAGTGTCCGATCGCAACGGCGCTGTGGTAGGTGCAATCCAGCTCGAAACCGGAGACGAGGTGATCCTGATCAGCGACCAGGGCACATTGGTTCGCACCCGCACCGATGAAGTCTCAGTCCAGGGCCGGAATACCCAGGGCGTCAAACTGATTAACGTACAGCCGGGCGAAAAACTGGTTGGCCTTGCGCGGGTACAGGACCCGGATGATTCGGTAGACGCAGCAGTCGTTGATGACCTGGAACCGATGAGCGCACCGGCCGCGGCAACCGACCCGCCCGAACCTGGCGACACCTAAACCTTGCCTGCAGCCACCTTGCAGCCGCTTGCATCGCATCTGGTACACTGGGGCAGTCCGACAGCCTTGTACAGCTGTTTTGGTCAGCTGCCAGAAGCCGAATCAATACTATGACTAAAGACGACCGCAGTTCCTCAATCCGTCTGACCGGACTCCGCGACCGTATCGATCAATTGGATCTGGAGATCCTCGAACTGCTGAACGAGCGTGCCCGCTGTGCGCTCGAAGTTGCCGATGTCAAACAGGAAGAATCCGGTGACGTCGCTCCGATCTATTATCGACCGGAACGAGAATCGCAAGTCTTGCGCAATATTCTCGATAAGAATCCCGGGCCGCTCACCAACGAAAAAGTGGCGCAGGTGTACCGACAGATCATGTCCGCCTGCCTGGCCCTGGAGCAACCCTTAACAGTCGCCTACCTTGGACCCGAGGGCACGTTTACCCAGCTTGCGACCCTCAAACAATTCGGCCAGTCGGTGATCGGACAACCCATGGTAACGGTGGACGATGTATTCCGTGAAGTCGCCTCCGAGACCTGTAACTATGGTGTCGTGCCGGTTGAAAATTCCACCGAGGGGGTCATTACCCATACGCTCGACAACTTCCTGGATTCGTCCTTGCGAATCTGTGGTGAAGTCGTCCTGCGTATCCATCACCATTTGATGGTGGCGCCGGACGCCGATGAAGGCGATATCGAACGCATCTATTCCCACCAGCAAACCCTGGCACAATGTCGACGTTGGTTGGACGGCCACTACCCGAGAATCCCGCGGCTGACAACCACCAGCAATGCCGAGGCAGCCAGAAAAGTGCTGGAAGGGCAGGAAGGGCCAGGCAGCGCAGCCATTGCCGGCGAGATCGCCGCGGAGATCTATGGCCTCAAAATCCTGTCGAAAAAAATAGAAGACCAGATCGATAACACCACCCGGTTCCTCGTGGTCGGGCGCGAAGATGTGGGGCCAAGTGGTAATGACAAAACCTCGATTATGGTTTCAACCCATAATCAGCCAGGCGCCTTATATAAACTGTTAGAACCTTTCCATCGTCACAATATTTCGTTGACTTCCATCGAAACGCGGCCGTCCCGGTCCGGTATGTGGTCTTACGTGTTCTTCATCGACTTCGAAGGTCACAGGGAAGACGAAAACGTACAACGGGTATTGAGTGAAATTGACAGTGACGCGCTTGAGGTCAAATGGCTTGGAAGTTACCCAAGAGCACTGGGAGCCAACCGTTAAACGCTGGCGCTCTCGTATAACCTGTAGGCTTTAACGCTATGTCTTGTGATTTCATCCAACTCGCATCGAAAGGTATTACCGGGCTATCACCTTACGTGCCCGGCAAACCGGTAGAAGAACTGCAGCGCGAACTCGGGTTAACGGATGTCATCAAGCTTGCCAGCAATGAAAATCCCCTCGGCCCGAGCCCGAAAGTGGTTGAGAGCCTGGCGGCGGTCAGCCCGGAGCTCAGCCGCTACCCTGACGGTAGCGCCTTTCACCTCAAGCGCAAACTGAGTGAATTTCTGGGGGTCGATGCCAATACGCTGACGATCGGCAACGGCTCCAACGAGGTGTTGGAATTGCTGGCGCGCGTATTTCTGAATGCTTCCAATGAATCGTTGGTGTCGCAACATTCATTCGTGGTCTATCCGCTGGTCACCAAAGCAATAGGCGCGACACTCAGCGTGATTCCTGCCAGGGATTATGGCCAGGACCTTGAGGCGACGGTTAATCGTATCTCGCCGCGCACGCGGATGATCTTTATCGCCAATCCCAACAATCCCACCGGCACCTGGATCAATCAAGAGACACTGATCAATTTCCTGGATCAGGTGCGCGAGGACATCATTGTCGTTTTGGACGAGGCCTATTTCGATTATGTTGAGGAGCCTGACTACCCTGACGGCATCCAATTGCTCGGGCAATACCCGAACCTGGTGGTGACCCGCACCTTTTCCAAAGCCTACGGCCTGGCCGCGCTCAGAATTGGCTATGCGGTCAGTCATCCGGACATTGCTGACCTGATGAATCGTGTACGCCAGCCATTCAACGTGAATTCAATGGCGCTATTGGCCGCCGGGACGGCGATTGCTGACCAGTTGTATGTCCGCAAGAGCGTCGAGGTCAATCGCGACGGTCTCAAGTTTCTAATGCATGCCTGTGAGGAGTTGGGGCTCAATTACATTCCCTCCGTTGGCAACTTCCTGACCATCGACTTTGGCCGCGATGCCTTGCCCGTTTACGAGGCACTGCTGCGGCAAGGTGTCATCGTCCGGCCCATTGGCGTCTATGAAATGCCCAACCACCTGCGTGTCACGGTTGGATTACCGCAAGAAAATGCACGCTTTGTTGACAGTGCGAAGAAAGTCCTCGATCGTCTGTCCTGATGGATGAACCGCATTTCAAACGCGTCGCGATTATCGGGTTGGGCCTTATTGGCGGCTCACTGGCCGGTGGTTTGCGCGCCCGGGGCCTGGCCGGGCATGTCATTGCCTATGACCAGAATGCGGTCAGCCTGGCACTCGGTCTTGAACGTGGCGTCATTGATTCCACCGCGACATCGGCTGCCGGGGCTGTTGAAGGGGCAGATCTTATCGTCTTGTGTGTTCCGGTCCTTGCCATGCAGGCCGTATTTGAAGAAATCAAACCGTGTTTCGGTAATCCTGACGTCATCGTGACCGACGTCGGTAGTGTCAAATGCAATGTATTCGACGCGGCAACCGCAGTTTGCGGTGTAGTCCCTGACAATCTGGTGCCTGGCCATCCAATCGCTGGCTCCGAGCGCCATGGTGTGGAGGCAGCAGACCCGGATCTGTTCGTTCGACACAAAGTCATCTTGACACCGAAACTGTCCACCATCGGTGATGCCACTCGCCGCGTACGCGAAATGTGGCAGGCACTGGATGCGGATGTGGTGGAAATGGACCCGGACCACCACGACATCATCCTGGCCCAGACCAGCCACTTACCTCACCTTCTGGCCTACGCGCTGGTTGACACCTTGTCGGCCCAGGGCGACTCGCTGGAGATTTTTCAGTATGCTGCCGGCGGTTTTCGGGACTTCTCCCGGATTGCGGCCTCGGACCCGATCATGTGGCGAGATGTCTTTGCCACTAACCCGGGGCCGGTACTCGAGATATTGGACCGCTATGTAGAGGATCTCGGGCGCCTGCGGGCGATGATCGAAGAAGGTCGGTTTGAGGACCTTGAAAACCTGTTTGCACGCTCCAAGGCGGCAAGAGACCACTTCTCACTATTGATACACCAGCGAAATTCGCACTGAAACGCAAAACTGCACAGGACACAGGAAACCCTCGATCTTGGCCAAACACAAAGATGATGCACCGGTAATCGCCATAGACGGTCCCAGTGGTTCTGGCAAAGGCGTCATCACTCACCGACTGGCACGGGCGCTGGGATTTCATATCCTCGACAGCGGTGCCTTGTATCGCCTGATCGGCCTTGCCGCGCGCAAGCGCAACGTCGACTTTGCCGATGAGGCACAACTGGCACAACTGGCGCGGACGCTGCATGTTTCATTTGAGCCCACCGACAATCCGGAAGAACCGCTTGCGATCCTGCTGGATCGAGAGGATGTCACCCATGCGATCCGTACCGACGAGGCCGGCACTGACGCCTCGCGGGTCGCCCCCATCGCGGTCGTTCGGGACAGTATCAAAACCCTGCAACGGTCTTTCAAAAAACCGCCCGGACTGGTCGCAGATGGCCGTGATATGGGCACCGTGGTGTTCACCGATGCCGCCGTGAAAATCTACCTCACAGCCAGCGCCGAGGCACGTGCGGAGAGGCGTTATAAGCAGTTGATAGATAAGGATATTAGTGTTAGTCTGCACGACCTTTTTCTAAGCATTCAGGCCCGGGACGCGCGGGATATGAACCGGGAGGTCGCTCCCCTGAAACCGGCCGAGGATGCGGTCATTATCGATAGCACGGCTTTGACCATCGACGAGGTGTTCGAGCAAGTGCACTCCATCGTGACGGAAAGACTGGGTTAACCTACTGAAAACCAACAGAAATTTCAGAGGTTCACCTTAATTTGAACCTGACCCGTTTCAGTTGGTGAAGCGGATACAAGTGGGCCTCGTGCCCGGGAAAACACACCAAAATGAGCGAAACTCAAACCAGCTTTGCAGAGTTATTTGAAGAAAGTTTAAAGACCATCGACATGCAGTCCGGCTCCATTATCACCGGCGTCGTTGTGGATATCGATAATGAATGGGTCACGGTGCATGCCGGGCTCAAATCTGAAGGGGTCATCCCCCGCGCCCAGTTTTACAACGAAAATGGCGAATTGGAAGTTGCCATCGGCGATACCGTCAAGGTCGCCATGGATGCAGTCGATGACGGCTTCGGTGAAACCCGCCTGTCGCGCGAAAAAGCCAAGCGAGCCGAAAGCTGGCAGTTGCTCGAAAACGTCTACGAAAACCAGGAAGTCATCAAGGGCACCATCAGTGGTCGCGTCAAAGGTGGCTTTACCGTTGAAATTCGTGATGTGCGAGCGTTCTTGCCTGGATCACTGGTGGACGTGCGGCCGCTACGTGAAACGGAACACCTGGAAGGTCGGGAACTCGAATTTAAGGTCATCAAGCTGGACCAGAAGCGTAACAACGTGGTTGTGTCCCGCCGCAGCGTGCTGGAAGAAGAAAACAGTGCCGAGCGCGAGGCGTTGCTTGAATCCTTGCAGGAAGGCCAGGAAGTCAAAGGGATCGTCAAGAACCTCACCGACTATGGTGCTTTCGTTGATCTCGGCGGGGTTGATGGTCTGTTGCACATTACCGATATGGCATGGAAACGGATCAAGCACCCGAGTGAAATCGTTGCCGTTGGTGACGAGATTGGCGTCAAGGTCCTGAAGTTCGATCGTGAACGCAATCGCGTGTCACTGGGCCTCAAGCAGTTGGGTGAAGATCCCTGGGTCGCCATTACCAATCGTTATCCGGAAGGCACACGAACCATGGCGAGAGTCACCAACCTGACCGACTACGGCTGTTTCGCCGAGTTGGAAGAAGGTGTGGAAGGTCTCGTGCACGTGTCCGAAATGGATTGGACCAACCGCAATATCCACCCGAGCAAAGTGGTGCAGGTGGGTGACGAGGTGGAAGTCATGGTCCTTGATATCGACGAAGAACGCCGTCGAATCTCTCTTGGTATCAAACAGTGCCAGGGCAATCCGTGGGAAGAGTTTGCCGTACTGCACAACAAGGGTGACCGCATCAAAGGCTACATCAAGTCCATCACCGATTTCGGGATCTTTATTGGCCTCGACGGCAATATCGATGGCCTGGTGCACCTGTCAGACATCTCCTGGAACGAACCCGGCGAGCAGGCCGTACGACGCTTCACCAAGGGTGATGAAATCGAAACGGTTATCTTGTCCATTGACGCCGAGCGCGAGCGTATCTCTCTTGGCCTCAAGCAACTGGAAGAAGATCCATTCTCCAACTTCGTTGCGATTCACGAGCGAGGTGCGATTGTCACCGGCAAGGTCAAGGAAGTCGACGCCAAGCAAGCCGTGATCGAATTTGCCGAAGAAGTCGAAGGCATTCTCAAGGCATCGGAAATCAGCGTCGACCGTGTTGAAGATGCGCGCAATGCAGTCAAAGTCGGTGATGATATTGAAGTCAAGATCATCTCTATCGACCGTAAGAATCGGACCCTGGGTGTTTCCGTCAAGGCCAAGGATATTGCTGATGAGGAAGAAGCCGTCCGGGATCACAAGGAGAAAGATTCCGGCGTGAACCCGACCACCATTGGTGACCTGATCAAGCAGCAAATGGATCAAAACTAAAGGCGGGTACAACCGGGCTCGACATGACCAAATCGGAACTGATTGAGAAGATTGCCGCTGTCCAGAGCCAGCTCTCTGGCAAGGATGTTGAGCTGGCTGTGAAGATGATCCTGGATCATATGGCCGATGCGCTCGCCAGTGGCGAGCGCATCGAGATCCGCGGCTTCGGCAGCTTTTCACTGCATTACCGCGCCCCAAGGTTGGGCCGTAATCCCAAAACGGGAGAGAAGGTCCAACTGGACGGCAAATATGTCCCCCACTTCAAACCCGGCAAAGAGTTGCGCGACCGCGTTAACCTGAGTATGCAGGCAGAAC
>JBBDIT010000064.1:0-15634 GCA_040880285.1 Pseudomonadales bacterium
AGAGGACCGGTCACGGGTCCAGAAACCCGTTCCCGGTCCTGACACCGTCACATAGAGTCTCGAACTGCATTGCATAAAGCGGACGGTCCCTGACTTCGGATCGAACAATCTACCAAGACTTGCCGGACTTGTTCAGCGGTTTCGTGCATGTTGCTTGAAGATGCACCCGACCCTTCTCGTAACACGTTGTAACATCGGGCGACACGATTTGGTGAAAGCGATACGAGTCGGTGAAAGGCCGGGGACGGGGGGAACCTTGACGCCGTCACAACAACTGCTCGGTTTGGGGTCCATCGCGACATCGAGGAGTGATGGAATTACTTTAGGATATCAAACACTTGCAACACGGCAGGCAACGAGAGAAAAGGTTTTATTCGGCGAGTCTTTACCGTACAATAGCGGCCCTTTCGGCCGGGTTACCCTGGCCTGCACGGAATTTCGAAGGAAATCAAAGACATGGTAATCATTCGGTTAGCCAGGGCTGGTAGCAAGAAGCGCCCTTTTTATCACATCACCGTGGCTGACAGCCGCGTCAGTCGTGATGGCCGCTACGTGGAACGCCTCGGCTTTTTCAACCCCGGTTCACGTGGTGCTGAAGAGCGACTCAGGCTTGATCTGGATCGGCTCGATTACTGGCAACGCCAGGGCGCCAAATTATCGGAACGGGTCGCTAAACTGGCCAAAGATTATAGAAAAGCGACTGCCGGCAGCCAGACTGAGGAAGCAGCCGCCTAGGGTAACCACAGCCAAATGGCAGTGTCGCGTAAACAGATAGTGATAGGGCGCTTGATGGCGCCTTACGGCATCAAGGGATGGGTTAAGGTTTTTTCGTACACCGATCCCCTGGAAAGAGTTTTAGACTATGCGCCCTGGCAGATTTACAAAGGGTCGCATGGCCAGTCACTGGAACTGGTAGAAGGCAAACGGCATGGACCTGGTCTAATCGTATTACCGGCAGGATTCGAAGACCGTCAACAGGCTGAATCGGTTAAAGGCTTTGAAATACGGATAGACCAGGAACAGTTGCCAGTGCTTGAGCAAGGTGAGTATTACTGGCACCAGCTTGAAGGACTGCAGGTGATCAATGAAGCTGGCGAACGTTTCGGTGTGGTTGACCATTTGCTGGAGACTGGCGCCAACGACGTGATGGTAGTAAAGCCGGATGCGGCAAGTATTGATGACAGGGAACGGTTGGTTCCTTATGTCGAAGGCGAGGTCGTATTGCAGGTTGATCTCGGCGAGGGTCGGATACTCGTAAAATGGGAATCGGACTTCTAATACAAGGGTGAACCTGCATGTGGGTGGGTATAATCTCGCTTTTTCCCGAAATGTTTGAGGCGATTACCGCCTACGGCATCACCCGAAGGGCAGTTGAGAATCAACTGCTTGAGTTGGAGTTCTGGAATCCGAGGGATTTTGCTACCGACAAGCACCGCACGGTAGATGACAAACCCTATGGCGGCGGACCCGGCATGTTGATGAAGGTTGCGCCACTCAGGGCGGCTATTGCCGCGGCGAGGGAAGTCGGCGGCGATGGCTGCAAGGTGATTTGTTTGACGCCACAGGGTAGGCAGCTCACGCAACAGGATTTAAAGCGACTGGCAGCGGTTCCGAAATTGGTACTGGTGGCTGGTCGTTACGAAGGAATTGATGAACGAGTCATCGAGGCGGATATCGACGAGGAGTACTCCATCGGCGATTACGTGCTGAGTGGAGGAGAACTGCCTGCGATGGTTTTAATTGATGGCATAGCGAGGTTATTGCCTGGTGTTGTCGGCGACCCTGAGTCCGTTGCACGGGACTCTTTCTATGAGGGGGCCCTCAATTACCCGCAATACACGCGGCCGGAAGTAGTCGATGAAGTGCAGGTGCCAGCGGTATTGTTGAGTGGTAACCATGAGGAAATTAACCGCTGGCGGTTAAAGCAGTCCCTGGGCAGAACTTATGAACGGCGCCCGGACTTGCTGGAAGGGCGACAGCTGACGAAAGAAGAACAGGACTTGCTGGCGGAATATCGAAAAGAAAAGCGCGGCAAGCACGAAATCAATGAGGATTGAAACAATGACTAGCAACAAGATTATCCAGCAGATTGAGCAAGAACAGCTTAAGCAGGACGTGCCCGATTATCGTCCCGGGGATACCGTCATCGTTCAGGTGAGAGTCAAAGAAGGTACTCGCGAACGATTGCAGGCCTTTGAAGGGGTTGTTATCGGTATTCGTAACCGTGGCATCAATTCCGCGTTCACCGTCCGCAAAGTGTCCCATGGTGTCGGTGTCGAACGAACTTTCCAGACCCACAGCCCACTTATTGACAGTGTTACTGTCAAGCGTCGCGGCGATGTACGACAAGCCAAACTCTACTACCTGAGAGAGCGTAGCGGACGAGCAGCCCGTATCAAAGAAAAACTCAACTGATCGCAATTTCCAGCCAGGGGCATTACCCCCTGGCTGGATGCTCTTTTCTTTTTGAAATTCGCGGACTAAGGTAGGAGAACTCCAACCGGCATACCGGAGAGCTTCTGACCTGTGACGTTGAGTACGAGTAGCGCCGACCAGTCCATTATCGAACACTTTCTCGACACACTTTGGCTCGAGAAGGGCCTTTCCGCTAACACAATTGATTCCTATCGTCGCGACCTGACCACGTTTTCAACCTGGCTCGCATCCCGTGACAAGGAATTGTCCAGGGCCAGGCGCGAAGATTTGCTGGGGTATCTCGCAGATCGTATGGGCGCGGGGATCAAGGCACGTTCTACGGCAAGGGCCTTGTCGTGTCTGCGGAGCCTGTATCGGTACCTGCTGCGGGAAAACCGGATCAACGAAGACCCGACATTGCGCATTGAAAACCCGAAAGTGGGTCGGCCATTGCCTGATACGCTGACCGAGTCGGACGTTGAGAAATTGTTGGCTGCACCGGATACCACAACACCGATAGGCGTACGCGACCGTACCATGCTTGAAGTATTGTATGCGTCGGGATTGAGAGTGAGTGAGCTGGTCTCTCTGACCTTGACCGATGTGAATATGCGCCAGGGTGTGGTTCGCGTAATGGGCAAAGGCAGTAAGGAGCGACTGGTGCCTTTGGGAGAAGAGGCAATCAGTTGGCTCACTCGCTTTGTGCGCGACGGCAGGAGTGATCTTCTGAAAAAAAACCTGGCCGAAGACGTGGTCTTCCCGAGCAATCAGGGCAGACCCATGACACGCCAGACCTTCTGGTACCGAATCAAGGAACATGCACGCGCCGCAGGGATCAAACGCAAGTTATCACCACACACATTGAGGCATGCGTTCGCCACGCATCTATTGAATCATGGCGCGGATTTGCGGGTTGTGCAGCTCCTGCTTGGCCACAGTAACCTGTCGACTACCCAGATCTACACCCATGTGGCGCGTCAGCGGATGAAATCGCTTCATCAAGAGCATCATCCCCGGGGCTAGAAAGCAGGTAGTCTGGAAATCTGCCGGTGTGGTCGGGAACCAGCTGAACACGCTGAAAAGTCAGGTACTATCCGGTTCTGTCAGGTCCTGCGAGATTTTTGCATCCAGCAGGGTCTTGATGCAAAGTAGGGAATATTACGCAACGTTGGAAAGTCTATGAAAGTTTACGCTTACGCCGTGCTACTGGCGGCATTATTCCCGGCATCGATTCACGCGCTCGAACCCGCCGAGATCAAGGAATTGCTGGAGAGCCACGTGCCGGAACTGCAGGTTATTGAAGTCAGGGAAGGCGCCGTCGCGGGGCTCTATGAAGTTGACCTGATGCCTCCCCAGACGATATTTGTAAGCAAAGACGGCGAGCACATTATTGCCGGTGATCTCTTCAGGATTATGGGGCCCTCAGCGATCCTTAACCTGAGTGAGCAGAGACGCACTGCGCGGACGGCTGAACTGGACAAATTCCGAAAGGATGCGCTGGCTGGCTTTGATGAATCCAAAATGGTTGTGTTCTCGCCAGCCAAAGACGAGGTCAAGACAACCGTGACCGTATTTACCGACACAACTTGTGGTTTCTGCAGAAAGTTGCATCGTGACGTACCTGAACTTAACCGGCTGGGTATTGCGGTTCGTTATATGGCATGGCCCCGGGGCGGCATTAACTCTGCGGGTTATGATGTCATGGTTTCTGCCTGGTGTGCGGATGATCCTGCCAGGGCACTGACGCTCGCCAAACTTGGCAAGAACATTGATCCGGTAACCTGTGATAGCCCGGTCGAAGAAGAATATAAACTTGGTCAACAGTTCGGAGTCGATGCTACCCCCGCCCTGGTGTTTGAAGATGGCTCCATGGTCAAGGGCTACCGGGATGCAAAGACCCTGGCCCAGTCGCTTGGTATTCCCTACGTCGAGACCTGACCCAAAGCCAATAACTATTGGCTGATTTTTGTCTGATTTTTGGCTGAGTACTGACTGAGCCTGAAATAGCCCCTAACAATATTTCTAAGGGGCAAGTCCCTACTCTCAATTCTGTTATAATCGAATTTGACGGCTCGCTTTGGCCCGTCACCTTCCCCCTTGAAACACCGGGAGCAAGTTCCGTTGAGCAGTGAGCGAATGGCCGCCCGCCATGCTGAGCGGCGCTATAGTATTCAGGTACAGCGTGACCTGACCAGAAATTTTATCGCCCATCTTGCCCATGGCATGCTCGGCCAAACCGGCTTCCGGTTACTGAACGCTCCTACCTTCTTGCCCGCCTACGTCATGATGCTTTCAGGTGGGTCCGAGTTCGCCGTTGGGCTGGCCCTTTCAGTACAAGCCCTCGGCATGATGTTAACGCCGATGGTGGGTGCCACCTTGATCGAGCATCGCAAACGCGTACTACCTGTCGGTTTCCTGACCGGTGGTGCCATGCGTGCCATGGTGCTTTTGATCGCGTTGTCGGGGTTTTTCCTGGAAGGCCTGTATACCCTTGGGGCGATCATGGTGTGCCTTCTTTTCCTGGGCTTGTTCCAGGGTATGCAAGGAGTGATATTCAATTTCCTGATGTCGAAAGTAATCCCCGTCTCCAAACGGGGTCGCTTGACAGGTTTGCGTAATTTCCTGGCCGGAATTACCTCGGCGGCGGTTGCCTGGCTGGGCGGGCACTATCTGTTGGGGGATGAGCCCACGGCAGTAGGCTACTCCTGGACATTTCTGCTTGCATTCGTGCTCACCACTATCGGGCTTTTGATGCTACTTGCCGTGCGCGAACCGGAACCGCCAACCGTGCCAAAGAAACAAGGACTGCTGCAACGCCTGGGCGATGTACCCCAGCTGTTGCGGGATGATCCGGCGTTCACTCGCTACTTTTTGGCCCGTTCCCTTGCCACCATGGGGCGGATGGCCATGCCTTTTTATATCCTTTATGCGGGTCAATCTCTGGGCCTGACGGGACAGTTGCTGGGCCTTGTGACATTTGCATTCACCATGGCAGGCACATTTTCGAACCTGGTATGGGGTTCGATTGCCGATAGAACGGGCTTTCGAAGGACTTTCTTGCTGGCGATTGCATTGTGGGTCATGTCGACCCTGTTGCTGGTTTTCTCCAGTGGCCTGGTCCTGACTGTCATGGTATTTGTCGGCATCGGGGCCGCGGTACAGGGTTTCCAGAATTCATCCCAGAACCTGACGCTGGAGTTTGGGGGGCGCGACGATCTTCCGGTAAGGATTGCGATCGCAAATACAGCATCGGAAATCGCCGGTACCATAGGGCCACTACTAGGTGGCCTGTTGGCGGCGTGGCTGGGTTACCTGCCCGTCTTCGTCGCTTCCATCACCTTTCTGGTTATTGGCGGCACGGTTGTAAGGATCTATGTACCCGAACCGAGGAAGAGACGCACGGCCGCTATTCGGGGCTGAACCAGCGCTCCGATACAGAGTCCTTTATCGGCTCGTTGAACATACAAATACATACCGACCACCAATTGATATAGAATGCCGGGTTTCACTTCGCCGGGGCCGATTGGCCGGACCACTAAAAACGATGGATGACTTTCCCAGAATCAAGCGATTACCGCCTTACATCTTCAGTATTACCGATTCACTGAAGCGGGAAGCCAGGGCGCGTGGCGAGGACATTATCGACTTCGGCATGGGTAATCCAGACCAGCCAACTCCCAAACATATTGTCGATAAGTTGGTTGAGACAGTGCAGCGCGGAGATACCCACAGGTATTCGCAGTCGAAAGGGATACCGAGGCTTCGGCGAGCCATCTGTAACTGGTATAAGGACCGGTTTGACGTGGAGCTGGATCCTGAACGAGAAGCCATCGTTACGTTGGGATCAAAAGAAGGTATTGCCCACCTTGCCATGGCAGTGCTCGGACCCGGTGATGCGGTGCTGGTGCCCAACCCTTCCTATCCGGTGCATCCTTATGGATTTGTTATCGCCGATGCGGACGTTCGCCATGTGCCGCTGACACCGGATGTGGATTTCTTTAATGAACTTGAAAATGCCATTTTAAATACCTGGCCCAAACCCAAGGTGCTGGTGGTCAACTTCCCGGGTAACCCGACGACTCAATGCGTCGAGCTGGAATTTTTTGAACGTTTGATCGCGGTGGCAAAAGAGCATGGCATCTGGGTGGTGCAAGACCTTGCCTATGCCGACATAGTGTTCGATGGCTACAAGGTGCCTTCAATATTGCAGGTACCAGGTGCAAAAGATGTGGCCGTGGAATTTTTTACCATGTCGAAGAGCTACAACATGCCAGGTTGGCGGATCGGCTTTTGCGTTGGTAATGAAGTGTTGGTTGGTGCCCTCGCACGAATCAAGTCCTATCTCGACTATGGCATGTTCACTCCGGTTCAAGTCGCGGCTATTGCCGCTCTTGAAGGTGACCAGAGCTGCGTTGAACAGATTCGTGAAACTTATCGCAAGCGTCGCGACGTGTTGTGTGAGGGGTTGAATGCCCTGGGCTGGAAAGTCGAAAAACCCAGGGCGACCATGTTTGTATGGGCGAAGATCCCGCCAGAGTTCCAGAACATGGGTTCGCTGGAATTCAGCAAACACCTGCTTAAGGAGGCGCGGGTAGCCGTCTCACCTGGTATCGGATTTGGGCAGTACGGTGATGACCATGTCCGCTTTGCCCTCATTGAAAATGAGCACAGAACGCGCCAGGCCCTGCGTGGTATTCGAAAAATGTTCAAGAACGCCAACATCAATGTTGGTCCGGGAGAATAATGTGAGCAGGGTCGGAATCGGAATATGCGGCCTGGGTACTGTCGGCGCCGGGGCGTTTAATCTGTTGCGCCAAAATGCCGACGAAATCAACCGCAAGGTTGGAACCCTACTCGAGATCGCACAGGTTGGGTGTCGTCGGGATCATCCAGACTGCGACCTGTCCTCGGTGGCCGTAACCCGGGATATCTTTGACGTGGTCACCAATCCTGATGTCGATATCGTGCTCGAACTGATCGGCGGGATTGATGTAGCACTCGAACTGGTCAAGCAGGCAATTGCCAATGGAAAGCATATCGTGACTGCAAACAAGGCCCTGATCGCCGAGCACGGCGAGGAGATATTCAGGCTGGCAGCCGGGGCCGGCGTATCCGTGCGGTACGAAGCGGCTATCGCCGGTGGTATACCAATTGTCAAGGCGATACGGGAAGGACTGGTGGCCAATCGCATTGAGTTCGTTGCCGGGATTATCAATGGCACTTCGAACTATATCCTCACCGAAATGGAGGCGTCGGGTAATCGCGGTTTTGATCAAGTACTCGCGGAGGCGCAGGCGCTCGGTTATGCCGAGGCTGATCCCACTTTTGATGTTGAAGGTATTGATGCTGCCCACAAACTGACGATCCTGTCTTCGATTGCCTTTGGTGTACCGCTGCGATTTGGCGCTGTGTATACCGAGGGTATATCCAGGGTGACGCCGGATGATATCCGGTATGCCGGTGAGCTCGGTTACCGAATTAAACATCTTGGTATCACGCGCAAGCGCGAGGGCGGCATTGAACTGAGAGTGCATCCAACACTGATTGACAAGGACTCCATGTTGGCGCAGGTCGATGGCGTGATGAATGCGGTGCTGGTTTCCGCTGATGCCGCCGGGAGAACCATGTATTACGGCGCTGGCGCCGGTGCAGGTCCCACGGCCTCATCGGTGGTTGGTGACATCATTGATATCGTGCGGGACAGCAGTGGCATTGCGAATCTTGGTTTTAAATCCGAGGCCATCGAAACGCTCCCCGTTTTTGATATTCGGCAAATCCGATCATGCTTTTATTTGAAACTTCGGGTGCTGGACAAACCTGGCGTGTTGGCGCGTATATCCACTATCTTGAGCCAACACAACATCAGCATTGAGTCGCTGATCCAAAAAGACGTCCGGACGGGGCATGCCCCTATCGTAATCATTACGGACGATGTGTTGGAAGAAGAGCTCAATAAGGCGCTGGACGAACTGCAGTCCCTGCCGGAAGTGGAAGGCGAGGTCACCCGAATTCGCGTAGAATCCCTGTAAACACCTGATTGAAACCAAAATGAAACGATTGGTTCGCCGGGACCTGCAGACAAGGGTGGATGTGGCCTCACCACTTTTATCGAGATTATTTTCGGCGCGAGGCGTTGCTTGCGCAAGTGAAGTCGACCACCGACTCGCTCATCTCCTTACACCGGAAACACTGAAGGGACTTCCTGCAGCAGTCGATTTATTGACCAATGCCATTGACCATCAGGCCCGCATTCTGATCGTCGGTGACTTCGATGCAGATGGTGCCACCAGTTGTGTTCTGATGATGAAAGGGCTCAAAGCGCTCGGCGCAGACCATGTTGACTACCTGGTACCCAATCGATTCGAATATGGATACGGACTGACTCCGGAAATCGTCGAGGTGGCACGTGGGTTTGACCCGACCCTCATCATTACGGTTGATAACGGCATCTCGAGCGTGCAGGGTGCTGAACATGCCCGGTCACTGGGGATCAAGCTGCTCATCACTGACCATCATCTTCCCGGTAAAGAACTGCCCCCGGCAGACGCCATTGTCAATCCCAATCAGGGTGGTTGCGACTTCGCGAGCAAGAATCTCGCCGGTGTAGGCGTCGCCTTCTATGTCCTGTCGGCTCTCCGGGCTCGATTGCGTGAATCTGGCTGGTTTGAACGCCATGGCGTCGCGGAACCGAATCTTGGTGATTATCTTGACCTGGTGGCGCTGGGCACAATCGCTGATGTGGTGCCGCTTGATTACAATAATCGTATCCTGGTACAGGAAGGATTGCGGCGAATTCGCTCCGGTAAATGTAGGCCAGGGCTGCTTGCGATGATCGACGTGGCGGGGCTGCGACGTGAAAAAATCCTGTCCCGCGATCTCGCCTTTGGCATTGCCCCGCGCCTTAATGCAGCCGGTAGGCTGAAAGACATTTCCCTGGGTATTGAGTGCTTGCTGGCGGATACCCATGCGACGGCAAGCGCCCTGGCCGATGAACTCGACACCCTGAACAAACAGCGTCGCGATATCGAAGATGAGATGAGAGCCCAGGCGCTGGACGTTAACGATGAAAGCAGCTGGGTTTCCGGCAAAGATGCTGTGGGCGTCTGCCTGTTCCATAATGATTGGCATCAGGGTGTGGTGGGCATTGTTGCGTCTCGAATCAAGGAGCGTGTTCATCGTCCCGTGATTGCCTTTGCCCGTGCAGGTGAACTCGAACTCAAAGGATCAGCCCGGTCGATCACAGGACTCCACGTTCGTGATGCCATAGACAGCATTGCTGCACAATACCCGGGACTGGTCACGAAGTTTGGAGGCCACGCCATGGCAGCTGGCCTGAGCCTTGCGCCTGATAAGCTGGATCAATTTGCCAGGGCCTTCGATACGGAGGCTCGAAAGCGGCTTTCAACGCAGGACCTTGAAGAGGTTGTGCTCTCCGATGGTGAACTCGATGAGCCCCTGACTGTGCAATTGGTACGGGTAATTGAACAAGCCGCACCCTGGGGCCAGGGCTTTACCGAACCCCTGTTCGATGGCGAATTTGAAGTACTCGAGCAGCGAATTGTCGGTGGCCACCACTTGAAGCTCAGGCTGGCGCGGCGCGGGGATCCGGACCCCTATGACGCGATCGCGTTCAATCACCCGGGCCTGATTGAGGGGCGCTACAGAAGGCTTGCGTATCGGCCAATGGTCAACGAGTACCGTGGCCGCGAGTCCGTACAGCTGGTGGTCGTGGCAACGGATCTCACGGTTGATTAGGGGTTAGCCAGTTTTTGCGGATCGGTGGTGGCGGTTCCGGACTTCCGTTACAATGCCGCCTCCCGAAATATCGATCTCAATATCCGGGCCACCTATAAAGGATAAAGGACCAACGTGGAAGTCAACGCATTGTTATCCCGTATCAAGGATTTGCAGGAACGCACGGACGTTCTGAGGGGGTATCTTTGACTATGATACAAGGAAAGAGCGCCTGACCGAGGTTGAGCAGGAACTGGCTGACTCAAAAGTCTGGGATGACCAGGATCGGGCACAGGCTTTGGGCAAGGAACGCGCATCGCTGGAATCCGTGGTGGCAACATTTGAAAACCTGGCACGGGGTCTCGCGGATACGACCGATTATCTCGAACTGGCCAGGGAAGAAGATGATGAAGCCTTGTTTGCGGATGCTGAAACCGACCTTGATGCCTTGGGCAGGGAATTGGAACAGCTTGAATTCCGGCGGATGTTCGGCGGCGAAATGGATGAGAACAATGCCTTCGTCGATATCCAGGCCGGCTCAGGGGGTACCGAAGCGCAGGACTGGGCAGAGATGTTGCTGCGAATGTACCTGCGTTGGGGTGAGCGGAAGGGGTTTAAGACGGAGCTAACAGAAGTATCAGGTGGCGATGTAGCCGGTATTAAGGGTGCCACGGTTTACTTTGAAGGGCCCTTTGCGTTTGGATGGTTACGGACGGAAACCGGCGTACATCGTTTGGTCAGGAAGTCCCCGTTTGATTCCGGCAATCGTCGCCATACGTCATTTGCGTCGGTATTCGTGTCGCCGGAGCTCGACGATGACATCGAGATTGACCTCGACATGTCCGATGTCCGCATCGATACCTACCGCGCAAGTGGCGCGGGTGGCCAGCACGTCAACAAGACCGATTCCGCCATTCGGTTGACCCACATTCCGACGGGTATTGTTGCCCAGTGCCAGAATCAGCGTTCACAGCATAAGAACAAGGATCAGGCGATCAAGCAGTTGAAAGCGAAACTGTACGAAATGGAGATGCACAAGAGGCGTCTTGAACAGGAAGCTGTGGAAGACAATAAGATGGATATCAGCTGGGGTAGCCAGATCCGATCCTATGTATTGGACAGCGGTCGTATTAAGGATTTGAGGACCAATGTGGAGACCTCCAATACCCAGGGTGTACTGGACGGCGACCTTGATCTGTTTATCGAGGCCAGTTTGAAAAAAGGGCTGTAACAGGCAGCACCAGGACTTTGTAATCCGGATACAGAAAAATGCCAGATGAGCCGATAGAACAATCCCATGAGGACGAAAACCAGATCATCGTGCAACGCAAGGCAAAGCTTGCCACGCTGCGTGAGAAGGGCAATGCGTTCCCCAATGATTTCAGACGCGAACACCTCGCACAAGCATTGCACACTGACTATGGTGACCAGAGCAAGCAGGAGTTGGAAGAGACAAAAGTCCCGACCGCTGTTGCCGGACGCATTGTGCTCAAGCGTGGACAGGGTAAAGCAAGCTTTTTGACGATCCAGGACGTCTCCGGTCGCATCCAGGCCTATGTACGCCAGAATGAAGTGGGCGTCGAGGCTTACGAGGACTTCAAGACCTGGGACATTGGCGACATTATTGGTGTCACCGGTCATCTGATGAAAACCAATACGGGTGAACTCACCGTCTGGGCTAGCGAAGTGCGGATGCTGACAAAATCGCTGCGCCCCCTGCCTGACAAGCATGCTGGCCTGACGAATACGGAGACCCGATATCGCCAAAGATACCTGGATTTGATTGTCAATGAAGAGTCACGAGAGATTTTTATTCGACGATCCAAAATCGTGGATAACCTTCGCAGGTACCTGACAGCGCGGGACTTCATGGAAGTGGAAACGCCCATGATGCAGACCATACCCGGTGGCGCGACGGCTGCACCCTTTGTCACGCACTACAACGCGCTGGACGTTCAGATGTACTTGCGGGTGGCACCAGAGCTTAATCTCAAGCGACTTGTTGTAGGTGGTTTTGAGAAGGTGTTCGAGATCAATCGCAATTTCCGCAATGAAGGTATGTCCACCAAACACAGTCCGGAATTCACGATGCTGGAATTTTATTGGGCTTATGCCGACTATGAAGAGGTAATGACGCTTACCGAGGAAATGCTGCGTGAAGTTACGGCCGCCGTACTCGGGACTACAAAGTTTACCTACAACAATGTTGTCATTGACTTTTCGAAACCGTTTGAGCGCATGACCATGGCTGAGGCCATCGTGCGACAGATGCCTTCAGTGAACGAATTGGACCTCGCTGACGAGGCAAGGGCGAGGGACATCTTGAAGGGACTCGGTGTTGAACCACAACCTTCGTGGGGTGTAGGTAAGCTCGTGATGGAAATTTTTGAAGCGGCTGTCGAAGATCAAATCGAGCAACCCGTGTTTATCACCAGGCATCCTACCGAGGTTTCGCCGCTGGCACGACGCAACGATGAGGATGAGGGAATCACTGACCGGTTTGAACTGTTTGTCATGGGTAATGAGATTGCCAACGGATTTTCCGAGTTGAACGACGCTGAGGATCAGGCACAACGGTTTCATGACCAGGTTGCCGCGAAGAACGCAGGTGACGGTGAGGCCATGCATTACGACGAGGATTACATTACCGCGCTGGAATACGGGTTACCGCCCACCGCCGGTGAAGGCGTCGGCATAGATCGGTTGGTTATGCTGCTGACTGATTCGCCTTCTATCCGGGACGTGGTGTTGTTTCCGCATATGCGCCCGAAGCGTTAGGCCACATCACAGTTCTGCCAGCACTGCCTCGGTGTACTCGGTAGTGGTGGCGGTCCCACCGAGATCCGGCGTGATGACATTGCCAAGGCCAATGACTCGTCTTACCGCCTGCCGTATTCGGTTACCGGCTTCCTGCATCTGCAAATAGTCCAGCATCATGCCTGCGGCCAACATGACGGCGGTGGGGTTGGCGATATTCTTGCCTGCAATGTCCGGAGCACTGCCGTGGACCGCCTCGAAGATACCTCGCTCATCTCCGATGTTTGCTCCGGGTGTCAACCCGAGGCCGCCGACAAGCCCGGCACAAAGGTCAGAGAGGATATCCCCGAACAGGTTGGTAGTGACGATGACATCGAACCTGTGTGGATTCATTACCAGTTGCATGGCGCAGTTATCGACAATCATCTCCTCGCATTGGATAGACGGGAATTCCTTTGCAACTTCGCGAGAGACGTCGAGAAACAGACCTGAGGTGGACTTCATAATGTTAGCCTTGTGAACGACGGTAACTTTGCGACGATTTAATCGCTCTGCCATAGTAAAAGCATAACGCAGTATGCGCAGGCTACCGGTTCGCGTAATGACACTGCGAAGCTCGGCACGTTCGCCATCTTCACTGAGTGTATGGCCAAAGCCTGAATAGAGTCCCTCCATATTTTCCCTCACGACGAGAATATCGATGTCGCTATAGCGCATCGTGGCACCGGGAATCGACAATGCCGGCCTGACGTTGGCGTAAAGGTCAAAGTGTTGTCGTAGTGAGACATTCACCGAACTGAACCCACGGCCGATCGGTGTGGTTATGGGTCCTTTCAGTGCCACCGGATTGCGTTCGATTGCATCGAGAGTTTCCTGTGGAATCAGGTCAAGGCCCTTGGCCAGGGCTTCACCGCCCGCAATCGCGTACTCAAACTCAAGCCCGCACTCGAGGCGCTCGAGTACTTTCACGGTTGCCGTGATGATATCGGGGCCTATGCCATCGCCGGGTAATACGGTTACTTCGGTCATGAATTATTCCTTGTCATCGGCTATTACAATCTGGTCGCCGCCTCATCAGTATCTTGTGACGTCGATAGCGCCCTGACCAATCGGTCCAGGAATGTTAATCCATCGTAGAACGATTGCTTGAGTATTCGTTCATCCCGGCCATGGGCACGGGATTCATTGGATGGGGTGAATATGCCTGAGACCCCGTATACGGGAATCCCGGCATTGCGGAAGTAAAGACCGTCAGTGGCGCCGGTGCTCATGGCCGGAACGACCTCGGCGCCGGGCCACATGGCGTGTGTAATCTCGGTAATGGGTCCCATGATTTCTTCGGTCAAGGGCGATGGGTCACTTGGTGTGGCGGCTTGTATCGGCGTTATTGTGATGTCAGTGTTATCGATGACTTCCGCCAGTCGTGCCCTGATCACCTCGGGGTCATTGCCGGGCAAAATCCGGCAGTTGATGGTCGCGCGGGCGCGTTGTGGCAAGGCATTTTCCGCGTGACCGGCATCCAGCCGCGTGGCAACACAGGTAGTTCGGAGCAGCGCGTTCATGGCCGGCAACTGTTCAAAATAGGCCACGCTTTCCGGTGTCGGTGGTGACACCAGCAAGCCACGTGCATGGTCGGCCCGGGTTTTCGGCCAGGTTCTGGCACTGGCCGAGAAGAAGGCACGAGTGGTTTCATTCAAGGCGACTGGAAATTGGTAGTCGGCCAGGTTTTGAAGCGCCCCTGCCAATTCGTATATGGGATTGTAGCGCTTTGGAACCGAACTGTGTCCGCCTGGGTCAGTCACTTCAAGGGTGTAGGATTGGTAGACCTTCTCGGCTGCCTGTACCTTGTTGGACACAGGTTTACCGTCCAACAGGACGCCACCCCCACCTTCATTGATGACAAAGTCAGCGTCGATCAGGTCGCGATGGTTTGCGAGCAGGTATTGAACGCCGTTTTCGGGCCCGCCTTCCTCATCGGCGGTGAGGGCCACAATAATATCCCGATTGGGTACGAATCCTTCCTGCTTCATCCTGATCAGGTTGGCAATATGGATGGCGGCCTCATCCTTGTCATCCAGGGTACCGCGACCGTAATAGTGATCGTCACGATCCAGCAGGGTGAATGGATCCACGGTCCAGTCTTCCGGGTTGGCCTCAACCACGTCGATGTGGGCGAGCAGCAGGATCGGCCCTTTTGCGGGTGCCGGGCTCCGCAGCCTGGCGACCAGGTTACCTTTACGATCCGCATTCCTGATTACCTTCACATCTTCTGGCGGAAATCCCGCGGCAAGCAGGTGATCTGCCATCCTTTGGGCGGCGATCGCCGTGTCGCCTACCGAGTGGGTGGTGTTGGTCTCAACCAGTTGTTTGAACAAGGCAAAGGCCAGTTCCTCATGTTCCGTGAGAGCTGATTGGTTCGACGCAGAGACGATGACCGAAGACGCAAGGCCGGCAAAGATACAAAGGATACGATAGGGCACAGGATACTCCAGGGGTCCAAAGCATGGATGATACCAAGTCGGGACATTTTTTTTACAAAATTCCACCTTTGGTCAGTAACGCGGTTTGAATTGACTGCGCTCGTGAGTTTAGTGTCCTGAAACCCGTCCCCGGCCTTTCACCGATCCGTATCACTTTCACCAAATCGTGTTGCCAGGTGTTACGACGTGTTACGAGAAGGGTCGGGTGCATCTTCAAGCAACATCCAGGAAACCTCTGAATAAGCCCG
>JBBDIT010000065.1:0-15232 GCA_040880285.1 Pseudomonadales bacterium
CGACCCAGTGCGAACGGGCCCGTGCATGGTCCAGGTGCGCAGGATTCACACTTCCTTGTGTTATGTTTGGTTATCGAGCTCAGGATCTTTAGTCAATTGACAGGCAAGGACACATGAAATCGTCACAGCTCTTTGATGAATGGACCACCTATGAGCGGGTTGTGGCCAATGACTATATGCACCATCGCGAGTATTTTGATGCGCTGGTTGCTCATCTCACCGACAGGTTCGATACACCCATCGTCATGGCTGATCTGGGATGTGGTGACGCCAGGCCCATATTGCCGGTGCTGGAGGCATTTGCCATCCAACACTATACGGGGATTGACCAATCTACCGGGGCGCTTGATCGTGCGAGAAATTTACTCGAGTCAGCTGGAGTGCCTTTTCTGCTTTATGCCGGTTCGATGCAAGAAGGCATCAAGAACCTTGGTGAACCTTGTGACCTGATCATTGCGAGTTATTCCGTGCATCATCTTGGCGAGCTCGAAAAGGCGGATTTGCTGCATGAGTGTCGGCGCATGCTGGTACCCGGCGGCACTTTTGCCATCATTGATGTGTTTATGCTGGCCGATGAAACGAGGGCGTCGTACCTCCGCCGTTGGGAAGATCATGCCAGGCGCAATTTCACGGGTCTCTCTGCAAATGAGCTGGACGAACTGCTGGATCATGTAAAGGAGAACGACTTTCCGGAGACGATTTCTACCTACCAGCGGCTTGCTGGCGCTGCGGGCTTTGAAGATGTCAAAACAGTGAAACAGGGGCCGGAGCAGTTGAACCGGTTGATTTTCATTTCCTGAAGAAGTCCGTAAAGAATTTGGGACATCCACTATCTGCAGGCCAACGTCGGGCATGTAGGACATTGGCGCAGGCGCGATCGCCTTGCGTGCCCCACTCGATGCCCGGGATGGCGTTGGCCACCGCCAAAGCGTATGGTTTATTCTCTCTTTACCCCACAACAGGAAGAACCCAGATGGAAACCCAGATGGAGCCATGCTTATGCAACTGACTTACCTGTCTGCCCTGTGTCTGGTTGTCGCCTCAACCTTTGCCTCTGCAGCCGATGTTGGCCAGGTTCGGTTGCCTAATTCCGGTGCGGTCGATGCCCAGGAAGATTTCCAGCACGGACTGGCGCAACTTCACAACTTTGAATACGACTCAGCTGCCGAAGACTTCAGACGCGCCCAGGCAATCGATTCGGACTTCGCGTTGGCGTACTGGGGTGAAGCCATGACGTATAACCATCCCATTTGGATGCAACAGGACCGTGCCGCCGGCCGCGCCGCTCTGCAGAAGTTGGCAGACACCCACGAGGCACGACTTGCCATGGCGGAGACCGCGCTTGAAAGAGATTTTTTGCGAGCGGTACATATTCTCTATGGCGAGGGTGACAAAAACGCGCGTGATTTTCTGTATCGGGATCATATGGCAATGATGCACGAGAAATATCCAGAAAATCCTGACGTTGGTGCATTCTATGCACTGGCCCTGATGGGCACGGCACATGCCGGAAGAGACTTTTCCATCTATATGAAAGCCGCTGCCGTTGCGACAGAGTTATTCGCGGTATTCCCGGAACATCCGGGACTGGCCCACTACCTGATCCACTCGACGGATGATCCAATCCATGCGCCGCTCGGCTACAAGGCCGCACAGACTTACGCAAAAATTGCGCCGAACGCAGCCCACGCACAACACATGACGTCTCATATCTTTCTTGCCCTTGGTGACTGGCAAGCAACGGCAAGTGCCAACGATAAAGCGGTGGAAGTGGTTAATCGACAGCGTGCCGAACACGCCCTGCCCGGTATTGGTTGTGGCCACTATCCCAGCTGGCAGATGTATGCCTACCTGCAGCAGGAACGGTTTGCGGAGGCCGCAGAACGGATGAAATTGTGTTATACGCGAACCCTGGATTCAGGTGGCAGTGATCAATCATTGGCAGCCTTTTATTACATGAAGGAACTGTATCTGTTTGACACTCAGGATTGGGAGGGCGACGTCGCCAGCCTCGATGTCAATCAACGAGGATCCGAAGCAGTCGAGTTTTCACGTTCTTATCTCAATGCGGCGAGAGCGCTGCACAGCAACGCGGCTGATGTCCGACCGGTAACCACTGAGGCCATTGATGCCGGTGAGCGACTGGTACGCTCGCTAAATCAAGGGCAAGAGTCCCGGGATGCAGATGCCGGCACGCGGAGCCAGGTCAAAGTATTGCACCTTAAAGCCTGGCTGGCCGACAATGAGGGCGATGCCAGGCAAGCAGAGAAATACTGGCGTAAGGCTGTGGCCCTGGAGGGGGACCTGCCATTCGGCTTCGGGCCTCCTAACCCCGCCAAACCTGCCCTCGAAGCGCTGGGCGAATCATTGCTGACCCAGCGGCGTTACGCTGAGGCGGTAGATGTATTTCGTCAGGCACTGGACAGAACACCGAACCGGACCCGGGCCACACGCGGTCTGTCAAAGGCAATTAACGCGGTTCAGAACGATACGAAGGAAAATGGGAGCCGGTAGCCCACGAACGATCCACGAAACGATCCACGAAACGATCCACGAGAGGTTCGGCGAAAAAGTTCGGCAAAAAAGTCCGGATCTGACGACCAGTACCAGGGACAAAACCAATGAGCATGGAAGTACTGCGTACCCCGGAAGAGCGATTCGGGTTGTTGCCAAAGTTCTCCTACCAGCCCAGTTATGTTGACGACCTGCCCGGTTTCGAAACGTTGCGAATGGCCTATATCGACGAGGGCCCAGGGACAGCTGAGAATGTCTTCTTGTGCCTGCATGGTGAGCCGACCTGGAGTTATCTCTATCGCAAGATGATTCCGGTTTTTGTGAACGCAGGACATCGATGTATCGCGCCAGACTTCTTCGGGTTTGGGCGCTCCGATAAACCTGTCGACGAGTCAACCTATACCTTCGTTTTTCACCGGGATAGCCTGATTCGGTTAGTCGAGCGATTGGACCTCAATAACATCACGCTGGTATGCCAGGACTGGGGAGGTATTCTCGGGTTGACGCTACCAATGGACCTGGTTGGTCGTTTTTCTCGCTTGATTGTAATGAATACAGCCCTGCCAATCGGCGAGCCGGTTTCGGATGGATTTGCCCGCTGGAAGCAATTTGCGGCCATCGCACCGGAAATTCCCACAGGCGGGCTCGTGGCAGCGGATGCGCGTGAAGCAATGGACCTGATGGATGTGCTTGCCTATGACGCTCCGTTCCCCGATAACCGATACAAAGCCGGCGTTCGGCGCTTCCCGCAACTGGTGCCCGTGGAGCCGCAAATGAGCGGGGCTGAATTTTGCCAACAAGCGCGAAAATTCTGGGCCGAGGATTGGCAAGGTTCAAGCTTTATGGCAATCGGCATGCGCGACTCGGTATTGGGTGAACCCGTGATGGAGGAACTGCGAAAATCGATCAAAGGGTGCCCGGAACCGATGAAACTGGATGCGGCCGGACATTTTGTTCAAGAGTACGGCGAGCCCGTGGCCACAGCCGCCCTTGCGCGATTCGGTTTGACGTGACGGGCAAACTGAAATCGATAGAAACTTCGGGACATCCACGATCTGCAGTCTAGCCTCGTGCCTGTAGGACATCGGCGTATGGCTGGATTGTCCTGAATTTCCTGTTGATCGATGGTTATGCCCCCATCATCACAGGATTCGTAACTGGCGCTGTTGCTTGCACTACGGGATACAGCTGCGAATCATCGTGACGTCGAGAAAGCCCTGACAGAATCTGGTCGTACGGCAATCGGGTCGCGGCGATCCTGAACGACCCTGGCCCCGGTTGCGATCCACATCATCTTCCAGACCTTTGCTTCCGGGTCGTACATGCGGACGTTCACCCCACGATTCGCATCCACGCTTTGGGCGAGATCAGGATGGAACCACTCATCATAGATCGCCATCCCAGCCAAGCCATAATGACCGTTAAGGCACGTGATTAATTCATCCTCCTATATTCTGGCAACAATTGATTCAAGAGCGCGCTTCCTACACACTCCCCATGACAATAAAGAGCTGTTAATGATCTCCGCAGGCTGGTGCCCAAATGCATCCATAGGGAGGCGCTGATGGACAGGGAAGCTGCATGAGCAAAACCACGGCCAACCAGAACCCGGAACAGAAAGCCCGTGACCGTATCGACCGCCAGTTGACCGCCGCCGGCTGGGCCGTGCAGGACAAGAAAGCCATTGACTTCACAGCAGCCCCTGGTATTGCCGTGCGCGAGTACCAGACCGATGTCGGCCCTGCCGATTATGTGCTGTTTGTGGACAAACAGGCGGTTGGCGTGATCGAGGCCAAGCCGGAAGACTGGGGTCACAAGATCACTACAGTCGAACGCCAGTCGCAAGCCTACGCCAGCGCCAACCTCAAGTGGGTAAATAATAGCCAGCCTCTGGCCTACGTCTATGAAAGCACTGGTATCATCACCCGCTTTACCGATGGCCGCGATCCGGCACCGCGCTCCCGCGAGATCTTCAATTTTCATCGCCCGGAAACCCTGGCCGAGTGGCTAAGTCAACCCGACAGCCTGCGCGCCCGCCTGCAACAGATGCCCGCCCTGAACACCGATGGCCTGCGCAATTGCCAGATCACTGCCATCAACAATCTGGAAAAATCGTTCAAACAGGACCGCCCTCGTGCCCTGGTACAGATGGCCGCCGAGGAGGGCAACACGGACGAGCAGTTGCCCCAATCGCATGAAATGGTGAACCCCTCGGCGGAGTCCTGCTATATCGCGATTTACCAGCATGAGCTAGTCATTACTGATGTTTTGGCATCAAAGAGAAGCAGATTGCTGAGCAGGCCATTGGCTCTGAGACCCTACCAAGATGAATAAAAAACAACTCAGCGAGCGGGATATCTGTACCAAGTTCATCACACCAGCCCTCGAGCAGGCTGGCTGGGACATCGCCACCCAAATCCGTGAGGAGCTTTCCCTCACCAAGGGCAGAGTTATCGTACGGGGCAAACTGCATTCCCGGGCCAAGCACAAGCGCGCCGACTATGTACTGTTCCACAAACCGAACCTGCCCATTGCTGTCATTGAGGCCAAAGACAACAAGCACTCCCTGGGTGACGGCATGCAGCAAGCCCTCAGTTACGCTGAATTACTGCAAGTGCCCTTCGTATTCAGCAGTAATGGCGATGGCTTCCTCTTTCACAACAAGATTCCCAGAGACGATGTGATCGAGCGCGAGCTTAGCCTGGATGAGTTCCCCAGCGCCGAGACCTTGTGGCAATGGTGGGCGGAACACCAGGGGCTGAGCACACAGCAACAGGAACTGGTTGCTCAGGATTACTATAGCGACGGCAGCGACAAAGCCCCGCGCTACTATCAACTGCTCGCTATCAACAAGACCATTGAAGCAATTGCCAAGGGGCAGCAGCGCATCCTATTGGTGATGGCCACGGGTACGGGCAAAACCTATACCGCCTTCCAGATCATCTGGCGGTTGTGGAAGTCGCGCACCAAAAAACGCATCCTGTTTTTGGCAGATCGTAATATTCTGGTCGATCAGACCATGACCAACGACTTCAAGCCCTTCGGCGCGGCCATGACCAAGATCCAGAAGCGGCAGGCCAACAAATCCTATGAGATTTACCTCTCGCTGTATCAGGCCGTTACCGGCAATGAGGAAGAACAGAACATTTACAAACAGTTCAGCTCGGACTTTTTCGACCTGATTGTCATCGATGAATGTCACCGGGGCAGCGCGGCTGCGGACTCCGCCTGGCGCGAAATTCTGGAGTATTTTAGCGCCGCCACACAAATCGGTCTCACCGCCACGCCCAAGGAAACCAAGGAAGTCTCCAATATCGATTACTTTGGCGAACCCCTCTACACCTACTCGCTACGCCAGGGCATCGAGGACGGCTTTCTCGCCCCCTACAAAGTGGTGCGCATCGACCTGGACAAGGATCTCACCGGCTGGCGGCCAGACAAGGGCATGGTGGACAAACACGGCAACGAGATTGAAGACCGCATCTACAACCAACGTGACTTCGACCGTAACCTGGTGCTGGAACAGCGCACCCATCTGGTGGCCAAAAAAATCAGCGACTTCCTCAAGGCGACCAACCGCTTCGACAAGACCATCGTTTTCTGCGACAACATCGATCACGCCGAACGCATGCGCCAGGCGCTGGTCAATGAGAATGCCGATCTGGTGGCACAAAACAGTAAGTATGTGATGCGCATTACCGGCGATAACGAGGAAGGTAAGCTGGAGCTGGATAACTTTATCTTCCCTGAAAGCCGATATCCGGTTATCGCCACCACCTCCAAGTTGATGACCACCGGTGTCGATGCCCAGACCTGCAAGTTGATCGTGCTCGATCAGCGCATCCAGTCCATGACGGAATTCAAACAGACCATTGGCCGTGGCACCCGCATCAACGAAGACTTCGACAAGTATTACTTCACCATTATCGACTTCAAGAAAGCCACCGAACTGTTTGCCGACCCGGACTTTGATGGCGATCCGGTACAAATCTATGAGCCCAAGTGGGATGAGTCTCCCGTGCCACCGGATGAACAGGATGAAACCGAGGGTGAAGGTCCCGACCCGGATGGTATTCCCTATCCGGAAGCGGATGAAAACTCATGGGGGGAAATATCTTATCCGGATGAAAAGGAAGGCGGCGTCCGTCGCTATGTGGTCGCGAATGTCGAGGTCAAAGTCGTGGCCGAGCGTGTGCAATATTTCGATGCCAACGGCAAACTGATCACCGAGTCCCTCAAAGACTTCACCCGCAAGATTCTGGCAAAGGAATTCGCCTCATTGGACGATTTTCTGCGCAAATGGAATCAGGCCGAGAAGAAGCAGGCCATCATTGATGAACTGGCGGAACAAGGCGTGTTCTTCGATGCACTGGCCGATGAGGTGAACAAGCAATCCGGCAAAACCTTCGGCCCCTTCGATCTACTGTGCCATGTAGCCTGGGACCAGCCGCCGCTGACTCGCCAGGAGCGTGCCGAGCAGGTCAAAAAACGCAACTACTTCAGCAAATATAGCGAAGCGGCCCAGCAGGTGCTGCAGGCTCTGCTCGACAAATATGCCGACGAAGGCGTTGCCGCTATCGAAGAGCCGCAAGTGCTCACTATCGCCCCATTCAGTCAGTTGGGCACTCCTATCGAACTCATCCGCGCCTTCGGCGGCAAAGATCAATACCAACAGGCCGTCCATGAACTGGAACAGGCTCTTTACGACTCAAAGCAGGAATAATGCATGTCCCTTACCACCCTTATTAAGGCCATCCAGAACATTATGTGGAAAGACGTGGGCGTCGATGGTGACGCGCAGCGTATCAGTCAGCTTTGCTGGCTGCTGTTCCTGAAAATCTTTGATGACAAAGAGCAGGAATGGGAAGTCACCGTCAAGAATTACAAATCCCCGCTACAAAGCCGTTTTCGCTGGAGCAACTGGGCAAAGAACCCGGAAGGCATTACTGGTGAAGAACTGATCGACTTCGTCAACAACGATCTGTTTCCGTCTCTCAAAAGCCTGGCCACCAAAGCCGGTGTCCCGCCCCATGGCCGTGTGGTGGGCTCCGTGTTCGAGGACGCCTACAACTACATGAAGTCCGGCACCTTGCTACGCCAGGTCATCAACACCATTGAAGAAGACGTGGACTTCAACAGATCCGGCGACCGTCATTTATTCAACGACATTTACGAAAAAATCCTCTCCGACCTGCAGTCTGCGGGTAACGCCGGGGAATACTACACGCCCCGCGCGGTCACCCAGTTCATGGTGGATATTCTCAACCCACAACTGGGCGAGAAAATCCTTGACCCGGCCTGTGGCACAGGCGGGTTTCTTACGTGCACCATCGAGCACCTGAAAAAACAGGTAAAGAACCCCGAAGATGACAAGAGGATGCAGGAAAGCATCAATGGCGTAGAAAAAAAGCCCCTGCCGCACATGCTGGCCATCACCAACATGATGCTGCACGGTATTGAAGTACCCAGCAATATCCGCCACGACAACACCCTGGCCCGGCCATTGAAAGACTACGGCCCCAAGGATCGTGTCGATGTCATCATTACCAACCCGCCCTTCGGCGGCATGGAAGAGGATGGCATCGAAAAGAATTTTCTCAAGAAATACCAGACACGAGAAACCGCCGACCTGTTTATGGCGCTGATCATGCACCTGCTGAAACCCGACACCGGCAGAGCTGCCTTGGTTTTGCCTGATGGCTTTCTATTTGGTGAGGGTGTCAAGACCACGCTCAAGCGCGAACTGCTGGAAGAGTTCAACCTCCATACCATCGTACGCATGCCCAAGGGTGTATTTGCTCCCTATACGAGCATTTCCACCAACATCCTGTTTCTTGAAAAAGGCGGGCCGACCAAGGATGTCTGGTTTTTCGAGCATCCTTACCCGGAGGGCTATAAGTCCTATTCCCGCTCAAAGCCCCTGACCATAGCCGAGTTCGGTCTGGAGAAAAAATGGTGGGGTGGTGCCACCCGCCGTGGCCGCAAAACCACCGAACACGCCTGGAAGGTCTCGCCCAAGGAGCTGGCCGGGCGCAACTACAACCTGGATTGCAAGAACCCGCACGAAGTCGAGGTGAATCACCGCGACCCGGAAGAGCTGATGATCGAGTATCAGCAGATTGTTCGGCAGCTTGAAGCCGCGCAACAAGCGCTCAAGGAAGAACTGATGGCCTGCTTGTCGTCAGGCAAGCGGAACAAGGCATGAATGATCTCACTCACAAGCTGTTGGAGCGGCACTTCGACACCGCTTTTGCCGCACCCGATGGCATTGCCCGGCTGCGCGAGCTGATTTTGACGTTGGCCATGCAGGGGAAGTTGGTGGAGCAGGATGCAAATGATCCGCCTGCCGGCGAGCTATTGAAAGAGATTGAGGCAGAGAAGCAGCGGCTGGTGAAGGCGGGTAAAATCAAACAGCCCAAACCGTTGCCGCCGATTAATCCGGACGAAGTGCATTATGAGCTACCGCAGGGATGGGAATGGGTGCGTCTAGGCGAAATCGGAATCATCAATCCTCGTAATAATGCAGAAGATACAGAATCTTCTGGATTCGTCCCTATGCCGCTTATCCCGGAAGGTTATTCCGAAAAGCACCAATTTGAGGAACGACCTTGGAGTGAAATCAAGAAGGGCTATACCCATTTTTCCAATGGTGACGTGGGCATGGCAAAGATAACCCCTTGCTTTGAGAATGCGAAATCCTGCGTGTTTTCAGGCTTGCCAAATGGAGTTGGTGCGGGAACGACGGAGCTTCACATTTTCAGGAATTCTTTCAACTCAGTTGTGCCGAGGTATCTACTCTATTACCTGAAAAATCCACATTACATAGCCAACACTGTGCCAAAGATGACTGGCTCTGCGGGACAGAAGCGAGTCCCTACACCTTATTTCACCGAGCAGCCAATTCCACTGCCTCCGATTCAGGAACAACACCGCATCGTTGCCCGCATCGACCAGCTAATGGCCGGTTGCGATGACCTGGAGAAACTACGCAAGGCACAGGCGACTCGGCGCCTTGCCGTCCACGCCGCCGCCATCAAACAACTGCTCGACGCACCGGATGGCTCAGCCTGGAGCTTTATCCAACAACACTTCGGCGAACTTTACACCGTCAAGCAAAACATCGACGAACTACGCAAGGCCATCCTCCAACTCGCCGTCATGGGCCGCCTCGTCGAGCAAGACCCCAATGATCCGCCTGCCAGCGAATTGCTCAAGGAAATCGAAGCTGGAAAACAGCGGCTGGTGAAGGCAGGGAAAATCAAAAAGCCTAAGCCGTTGCCGCCGATTAAACCGGAGGAAGTGCCTTATGAACTACCTCAGGGGTGGGAGTGGGTGAGGTTGGGAAGAGCCGGGGCTTTTGAACGAGGTAAGTCTAAACACCGCCCTCGTAATGACAAACGTCTGTTTGAGCATGGCGAATATCCATTCGTTCAAACGGGAGACGTTTCAAGATCAAAACTGACTGAGAATAAAATTCTCATATGTAACAGCTACTACAATGAGTTCGGGCTAAAACAAAGTCGCCTTTGGGATAAGGGAACCTTGTGTATAACAATTGCAGCCAATATCGCTGAAACTGGATTTCTTGGAATGGATGCCTGTATCCCTGATAGCGTTGTCGTATTTTTGGGAGTAGATAAGTCACTTGAAAAACTGGTTAAGGTTTTCATTGATGTAGCCAAAGAAGACTTGGAGCACTTTGCGCCATCGACAGCTCAAAAAAATATCAATCTTGGCATCATCAATGAGTTGCTGTTTCCACTTCCTCCACTCCCCGAACAACACCGCATAATTGCCGAAATTGACCAGCTAATGGCCCTGTGTAACAGACTGGACCAGCAGCTCGGTGCAACAACCGACAAAGAAACCAAACTCCTCAACGCCATGATGGCGCAGGTTTAGAGGTGCTCGTATGAAGCAAGTACTGGCTGGATCACAGTTCGCCAACACCTTCTGCTTGAAACCAGAACAATTTGCCTGGTTATTGGGTGCTGGCGCTTCGGCATCAGCGGGCATTCCAACCGGCTACTCTATGATTCTGGATTTCAAAAAACGGTTATTCTGTCAGTTGTCAAAAATTAGCCCACGCGAAGTCGATGCAAATGACCCTTTATGGCAGCAGCGTATCGAGCTGTTCTTCAGTAAACGTTCCGAATTGCCTCCACCAGGTGCCCCAACGGAATACGCTAAAGCTTTTGAAGCTGTATATTCTACTGCGGGAGACCGCCGCACCTATATTGAGCAGGCAGTGACGAAAAGCACCCCTTCCTTTTCTCACCGTGTACTTGCCGCTCTACTGACAACCCGACGTATTCCCTGCATCTTCACAACTAATTTTGATCAATTGGTCGAGACCGCGACTACGCTGACTGATCAGTTGGTACCGGCGAATGAGCGTGCAAACATGACGACCGCAGCTATTGACAACGCAGAGCGCGCGGAACGTTGTCTGCGCGAATCGCGCTGGCCTGTTTTGGCCAAACTGCATGGCGATTTCCAATCGGTGGAGTTGAAGAATACTACCGATGAGCTGAAGGCGCAGGATGCACGAATGCGGCATGTTCTTGTTGGTGCTTGCGCACGTTTCGGGCTAGTGATAGTTGGCTACAGCGGTCGTGATGAGTCAGTTATGTCTGCTTTGACCGAAGCCCTGGCGCAGCCGAACGCTTTCCCGGGTGGAATCTACTGGGTAACGCGTTCGGCTCATTCCATTTTACCCGCAGTGCGCAACTTTCTTGATAGCGCTATTCAGGCCGGTGTAGAGGTGGCGCTAGTTGAGTCACCCACATTTGATGAACTGGCGGGAGACATTGTCGATAACATATACCTGCCAGATGTTCTAATGGAGCATGTCCAGGCATCTCGTGCATTCCCTATACTCGTGGATTTACCATTGCCTGACCGGGAGTATCGCCCTTTTCCTGTATTGCAGTGTTCAGCAATCCCAATCCTTTCAATGCCAAAGGAAGCCCGCTGCATTGAAATCAATACCGCTATCACGACGGTCCGTGCGCGGGAATTGGTCCGTGAAGTCCGGGCCAGGGCCGTTGTGGCGAGTTTAGGTCGCGAAATCGCGGCTTTTGGCTCTGATGCGGAGCTGCTTAAAGCTTTTGAGTCTGTTGGTGGGCGGGTTGCCGGCACTATCGAACTCCATCCTGCCACTGATAGCTGGGCGAAAGGATTACTTTACGACGCTTTGGTTTGGGCGCTGAGCAAACGCAAGCCATTACTACCGAGGCTGCGACGCAAAGGGCACGCACTTGTTGTGGCAAGTGGCCGACCTACAGATAGCCCTGAACGTGTGGCTTCGCGTAAAGAGCAGTTATCTCCTCTTCAGCAAGCATATTTAGTGCCTTTGACCGGTCACGTGGATGGTTGCGGCTATCCATACTACGAAGGTGTGCAGATTCGACTGGACCGTGTGGCAGAGCGCTGGTGGTGCGCATTCGAGCCTTTCACTGATGTTGACTTTCCTCGTGAAGAAAATGGAAGTGACACTGACCATGATGAAATCAATGACAATATCCCATTACTCAAGAATCACGCCAATCTTGTGATGGATTGGCGGCGAGAACGCTGGGCTATGCGACGAAACAAGGAGTGGGCCAGCATCATTGCTGCATGGGCAAAGCTGTTGCCAAATGGTAGTAACGGTATGGTTAGGGCTATTGGCCTTGGGGAAGATGCTGGACCAGGACAGGATGCGGTATTTCAGCTATCGCCAATCACAGCATGGAGCCGGCCAAGCCATGAAGACAGTTACTTCCAGCGGAGCGGACGATGAGTATCTACGATACGTCGAAGCTGCCCCCGTTTTCCTTGCTGAATGAGCCTGAGTTGACCTTCAACCCAGAAGATACCGCACTGGACGTTAACCCACTGAGAGGGCTTGATCGTTACGGAGGATATAGCAGCGCTGTATTCTCGGTTTTCACGCCTGAACTGCGCATTGCGACAATCGGGCCTGCTAGTGGACGGCGACAATTGCGAGGATTAATTGAAATCCTCAGATCTACCCAAGCCCCCAGCGATAGAAAGCAATATGTTCCCATGTTCCGCGGATTTGAACATTCATTTGGTGTGCCGTTGGTAGCAGCTCAGACAGGCGAAGCGCACATTCGATTACCGGATGACATTGAGTCGCTGGGCAGCGAAGGCCCACCATCTTCTCGCTTGTTCCATGCATTGAGCGCAGGGATGCAACGCCTCTCATTAATACGTGATCAATTTGATGTGGTGTTGGTACATTTACCCGATACTTGGCAAAAAGCATTTCGCGCTCCTGGTTTTGATGCACACGATTCGCTTAAGGCAATCGGGGCGAGTCATGGCATTCCAACCCAAGTTATCACTGATCGTGTTTTCAAATTCCCCTATAAAGCATCGCTGGCGTGGCGACTTTCTATTGCGCTTTACGTAAAGGCAGGCGGCATCCCATGGAAGCTGGCGCCATTGCCGAGTGTTCCGGAAAACACGGCATATATTGGATTGGCCTATGCACTAAGAGGCGATCCCAAAGAAGCTCATTATGTCACTTGTTGCTCGCAGGTCTTTGACGCCGATGGCGGCGGTATGCAATTTGTAGCGTTCGAAGCCCGTGATCCAGTTAAGGACATTGAAGAAGCTCGACGAAATCCTTTTCTAAGTCACTCAGATATGCGAGCGGTGCTTGCACGTAGCTTGAATCTGTATCAAAAACGAAACGGTGGCTTACTGCCTCGCCGCCTGGTTGTCCACAAAACGACTTCTTTCAAGCCCGAAGAGCTAAAAGGAGCCCTGGATGCGCTTTCTTCCATTCAGGAAGTTGAATGTGTAGAGGTATCTAGCTATGCAGGATGGCGGGGCGTTTGGTTACTGCAAAGTCGTAATCCCACACTCCAACGAATAAGTGAACCTGATGGCTACCCTGTACCGCGAGGCGCCATGTTGCAACGCTCCGGTAATTCAGCATTAGTTTGGGTTGCAGGTAATTCGCCCGCTGCCGCGTCAAGGGGAGACTATTATCAAGGTGGGAAAAGCATTCCTCGGCCAATCAATCTTGTGCGGCATGTAGGTGTTGGGCCGATTGAATTGACCGCACTTGAGGCACTTGCGTTGACTAAGATGGATTGGAATAACGATGCCCTGTACGACCCTGTCCCAGTCACGATCCGATATTCTCAAAGATTGGCAAAAACGATCGCCAACGTCCCCACATTACCAGGGAAAGCATATGCGTATCGGCTGTTTATGTAGTGATAGTACTTTTAGCGGGTTTGCGAGATGTTTGATCTACATAACCTAGGCTGGAGCAGTTTTCAGCAATTATGTCATACGATCACACGGGAGATACTGGGGCAGACTGTGGAATCCTTTCTCGATTCCAATGATGGTGGAAGAGATGGTGCTTTCACAGGCCTATGGAAAACTGCCGGACAGGAAAGCTTTAGCGGTCAGTTTGTCATTCAGTGCAAGTTCACCAGCAAAATCAATCACGCCCTCAAAATGTCAGATATCTCTGACGAAATTGATAAAGCGAAGAGACTAGTTTCACAGGGTCTCTGCGATTCTTATGTGCTTATGAGCAATGCTGGAATTTCTGGTACAACAGCAGAAAAGATTCGATCAGCTTTCGAGCAAGCCGGAGTTAAACATGTCGCTACCTTAGGCTCCACCTGGATAAGTCAACAGATCCTAGAGAATAAGCGCCTGCGTATGCTGGTTCCTCGTGTATATGGACTGGGCGATCTGGGTCAGATTCTCGACGACCGCGCCTACGCACAGGCTCGAACCATTCTGGAGTCGATGCGAGAGGATCTCGCAAAGGTTGTCGTTACTGACGCGTACCGGAGAGCGGTCGACGCGATCAATGCTCACGGTTTCGTGCTGCTCATCGGTGAACCAGCAGCAGGCAAGACAACCATCGCCTCCCTGTTAGCCATGGCGGCACTTGACCAATGGAACGCATCAACGCTCAAGCTTGACAATCCCGGTCAGGTCGTCGAACACTGGAACCCGGAGGAGCCGTCGCAATTCTTCTGGCTGGATGACGCGTTTGGAGTCACTCAGTACGAAGATTTTCTTGTTCGGGGATGGAATCACATATTGCCACAGGCCCAGTCTATGCTCCGCAAGGGGACGAAGATCGTTATGACCTCGCGGGATTACATATACAATCGTGCACGCAAGGATCTGAAGGAAAGCGCCTTTCCTTTGTTTAAAGAAAGCCAAGTTGTCATTGATGTACATGAACTTTCCGCAAATGAGAAACGACAGATCCTCTACAATCATCTCAAGCTTGGAAGGCAGTCTCGCTCGTTTCTCGCCGACATCAAGCCCTACCTTGAAAATGTTGCGAACCATTCACGATTTATCCCTGAAACGGCGAGGCGACTGGCTGATCCGCTTTTCACGAACGACTTATTTCTCGACGAGTATTACATAGGCCAATTTGTTGAAAGGCGAGAGCAACTTCTTCGAGATATCCTGCAGAATCTTGACATAGATAGTAAGGCTGCACTCGCATTGATTTTTATGCGTAATGGCCAATTGGAGAGTCCCATTGAACTTCAGGCATCAGAGTCACAAGCACTTGAGCGCCTCGGAAGCGACCTCGGTAACTGTATCACTACCCTTGAAACTTTGAAGGGTAGCCTTGTACTTTTCTCAAGTGCAAGTGGCAATGCCGCTTGGGAGTTTAAGCACCCAACCATCGGCGATGCATATGCAACGCTACTTG
>JBBDIT010000066.1:0-3964 GCA_040880285.1 Pseudomonadales bacterium
ACGGAGAAAATAAGCCATTGATATTAAAGATAAAAAATGGCTTGTTTACAATCGAGTGGGAGTGACATGATCAAGAGCCTGATCTTCGGATTTATTGGCCAGGATAGACCCGGCCTCGTGCAGAAGCTCACTGAGATCGTGAGCCAGCATGGTGGCAATTGGCAGGAGAGCCGAATGGCTAGCCTTTCCGGCGTCTTTTCCGGGATCGCGCGAGTTGAAGTGAAAGGGGAAGACATCGCCGCCCTTACCAGCGCGCTGGAGGCGCTGGAAGCGATGACGATTACCGTCCGGCAGCCGCCGGACGCGGTTGAAGCGACTTCGACGGTGGCCATGACGCTCAACATCATCGGCCCGGACCGGGTCGGCATCTTACGGGAAGTCACGAGTGCGTTGTCCCGCAGCATTGCCAATGTGGTTGAACTTGAAACCCGGGTTGGGCCGGCACCGATGAGCGGCGAACTCACCTTTTACAGCGACGCGATTATCGAAGTGCCGGTTGCCGTCAACAAGGGCTTGTTGGTGGAACGTTTGAATGAAATCGGGGCGGACCTGGGCGTGGATATTCTCCTTGACGAGATCCCGGATAACCAGTGAGTGACAGGTGAGTGACAAGTGATAGCCCATTGAGTTCACCGGACGATTGGATGCGTCATGCGCTCCGCCTGGCGCAGGTTGCCGCGGACAATAACGAGGTACCTGTCGGCGCAATCGTTGTACTCGGTGGAGAACTGGTTGGTGAAGGTTATAACCAGACGATTTCCCGCTCCGATCCGACAGCACATGCCGAGATCATGGCGCTCCGGTGTGCCGGGGCGAAGGTTGGTAACCACCGACTGGTGGGTGCCGATGTCTTTGTAACAATCGAACCTTGCAGCATGTGTGCCGGTGCGATGGTTCATGCCAGGATCAGGACGCTTTATTACGGTGCCACCGAGCCGAGGTCCGGGGCGGCGGGTTCCAGCATCGATGTCCTGTCAAACCAGGCGCTCAATCACAAGGTAGCAGTGAAAGGTGGTATCTGCGCTGCTCAAGCGACTGCCCTTATGAAGAATTTCTTCCAGTTACGGAGAAGATAGATGTTGTTGTTCGGGGCGCCTGCCCTATCCGAGTTCCGCATTAGCAAGCTTGAAACTGAATTGAGCCGCCACATCCCTGATATCCAGGGTATCGATACGCGCTTTGTCCATCTGGTAGAGCTCACGGGTACCTTGTCCGATCGCGAGCATAGCGTACTCCAATCAATCCTCACCTATGGACCTGGTGTTACGGCCCCTATCGTCGAAGATGAGTTTGGTAAAGAGAACCTGCGAGTCGTGGCGCCAAGGCCCGGGACGATTTCACCGTGGAGTTCCAAAGCCAGTGATATCGCACGTATCTGTGGGCTTGCGGCCATCAGGCGAATTGAAAGAGGAATCGCCTATCGCCTGAGGGCAGGGCGGCACCTGACGCCGGCTGAACTGGCGCTGGTTGACGCGGCGATCCACGACCGGATGACCGAGTTCGTGTTCGAGTCGCCGGAGGCAGCCATGGTGTTGTTCGATGAGGCGGCGCCACGAGCCATGCAATCCATCCCCGTGCTGGCGCAGGGCAAGGCGGCACTGGAACGCGCAAATAGTGAACTGGGTCTGGCACTGGCGGATGATGAGATCGATTATCTCAAAGCCGCGTTCAGTGAGCTCGGGCGAGACCCCAACGATATCGAGCTTATGATGTTTGCCCAGGCTAATTCTGAACATTGCCGACACAAGACTTTTGGCGCGAGCTGGAATGTTAACGGTGAGGACAAACCTTACAGCCTCATGGGCATGATTAAAAATACCTTTCTCCAAACCAATGGAGAAGGCGTACTGAGTGCCTACGAGGATAACGCATCGGTAATCGTCGGTAACCAGGGCCAACGTTTTTACCCGGATCCGATTTCGCGCTCCTATGGCTTTCATGAGGAGGACATCCACATCCTGATGAAAGTGGAAACCCACAATCATCCAACGGCCATTGCGCCGTTTCCTGGTGCCGCAACCGGCGCTGGCGGCGAAATTCGTGATGAAGGCGCCGTGGGGCGAGGATCGAAACCCAAGGTTGGTTTGACCGGATACAGTGTCTCCAACCTGAAATTACCGGGACACCAGGAGCCCTGGGAAGTAGATCATGGCAGTCCTGACAGGATTGCGACGGCGCTCGATATCATGATCGAGGCACCGATCGGTGGGGCCGCCTTTAACAATGAATTTGGTCGACCCAACATCGCCGGCTACTTTCGCACGTTTGAGATGGAAGTGGCAGGCGAAGTGCGTGGCTATCACAAACCCATCATGATCGCAGGGGGTCTGGGCAATATTCGCGCCAGCCACATTGAACAACGACCGATCGATGTGGGTGCGGCGCTTATTGTCCTTGGTGGTCCTGCCATGCTGATAGGCCTTGGCGGAGGCGCGGCCTCGTCCATGGCGACCGGTACAAGCGATGCTGAACTGGACTTTGCCAGTGTGCAGCGTGGTAACCCTGAGATAGAGCATCGCTGTCAGGAAGTCATTGACCAGTGCTGGCAGTTGGGAGACGCCAATCCGATTCAGTTTATTCACGATGTGGGTGCTGGCGGTTTGTCCAACGCCTTGCCTGAGCTGGTAAAAGATGGCGGTGTTGGTGGTGAATTTGACCTGCGTAGTGTGCCCAATGATGAACCTGGTATGTCACCGCTCGAGATTTGGTGCAATGAAGCGCAGGAGCGTTACGTGCTTGCCGTTTCCCCGGACGCACTGGAAGAATTCGATGCCATTTGCAAGCGGGAACGATGCCCTTACGCCGTGGTCGGCGAGGCAGTCAGTGAATCCCGGTTGCTGGTACGGGATACCATATTTGCCAACAACCCCGTTGACTTGCCCATGTCCGTATTATTCGGCAAGCCGCCGAAAATGCATAAGGAAGTCGTTCGCCATGCGTTGCCTCTGGTACCTTTTTCAGCCGATGTCGACCTCGCGGACGCGATTGCAAGAGTCATGGGCCACCCGACTGTGGCCAGCAAGAACTTCCTGATAACCATTGGTGACCGCACCGTCGGCGGGCTCGTGACACGTGATCAGATGATTGGACCATGGCAGGTACCGATATCTGATGTGGCCATTTCGTCCTCCGACTATGTGGGTTACACGGGTGAAGCCATGGCAATGGGTGAGCGCACCCCGCTTGCACTGATTAATAGCCCTGCCTCGGGTCGGATGGCAGTTGCTGAAACCATCACTAATCTTGCCAGTGCAAAAATCGCCAGGATCGAAGAGATCAAACTGTCGGCCAATTGGATGGCAGCAGTCGGGCATCCTGGTGAAGATGCGAACCTGTATGACACTGTGGCTGCCGTCGGCCTGGAACTGTGTCCTTCCCTTGGCGTATCGATTCCGGTCGGCAAGGACTCCGTGTCCATGCAAACCCGATGGGAAGACGACGGTGAGTCGAAAGCAGTCACCGCGCCTTTATCGCTGGTCATTTCAGGGTTTGCACCCGTTGAGGATGTACGCGATACGCTGTTGCCCCAACTGGTCCGGAATGAAAACACCCGGTTGCTATTGGTTGCGCCAGGCACTGGACAGATGCGTCTGGGTGGATCGATTCTCGCCCAGTGCTATGGTGAGCTTGGCACCGAATGTCCCGATGTGGATGATGCCGCTCAACTCAAGGCGTTCTTTACGCTGATGCAGCGGCCTGAAGTCAGGAAGCGTATCCTTGCCTATCACGATCGTTCGGATGGCGGTCTCATCGCTTGTATTGCCGAGATGGCGTTTGCGGGTCGCATGGGTGCTCGAATCGAGCCAGGCGCCAGCGAGTTGATACCTGCCCTGTTCAATGAGGAACCAGGTGCCGTGATCCAGGTCGACTGCAGCGAGATTAGCTGGATTGCTGAACAATTCGAATCAGTCGGAATTGCCTGTAAGGAAGTGGCGGTGCCGACACTGGCGCAATCCATTGTGGT
>JBBDIT010000066.1:4064-14508 GCA_040880285.1 Pseudomonadales bacterium
GTCGTTGCGATCCTTCGCGAGCAGGGGGTTAACAGTCAGGTGGAAATGGCTGCGGTCTTTCATCGTGCCGGATTCGAAAGTGTCGACATCCACATGAGCGAATTGCTTTCCGGTAACCGTAGCTTGTCCGGATTCAAGGGACTGGTTGCTTGCGGTGGATTTTCCTATGGTGATGTTCTTGGTGCAGGCGAGGGGTGGGCAAAGTCCATACTGTTTAACGCCCTGGCAAGGGACGAGTTTTCCGCCTTTTTCGAAAGGACCGATACCTTCGGCCTGGGTGTTTGTAATGGTTGCCAGATGATGGCCGCGCTCAAGGCCCTGGTGCCAGGCGCTGAGGACTGGCCACGCTTTGTAACCAACCGGTCAGAGCAATTCGAGGCCAGATTCTCGATGGTGTCGATAGAGTCCAACAATTCCGTTTTTCTCGCGGATATGGCGGGTTCCAGCATGCCCATTGCAGTTTCCCATGGCGAGGGCCAGGCTGAGCTGAGTCACGATGCCGCACAGTCGTTACTGGATACTGGCCGTGTCGCCATGCGTTTTGTCGATAACTATGGTAACTATGCAGCACATTACCCGGCGAATCCTAACGGGACGCCGCTCGGCATTACCGGGCTTACCAATGCCGATGGCCGGTTCACTATCATGATGCCGCATCCGGAACGTGTCTATCGTACGATTCAGAATTCATGGCGTGCGGATAGCTGGGGACACGACAGTCCCTGGATGCGGGCCTTTCGAAACGCCAGGGTCTGGGTAGGTTAAAAGTCAACGATTGAAGAGGTGATAAATATGAGCATAAGAGGGCAAACGCAGCGGATTGGTCGATTGCGATGTATTAACCGCCAGATCGTCTGCCTTTCCCTTTGCATATTGCTACAGGTGGCTCCCGTATCAGCATTCGCTACCGAGATTGAGGGCGCCGAAACGTTCCAGCCGCTGGATCTTTTTGACATGGCCTGGATAACCAATCCCGAAATCAGCCCCGACGGCGAGAGTGTGGTTTATGTGCGACGAGGCTACGACATCAATAAGGATAGCGGGCGTAGCTCGCTCTGGACTATTGCCATCGACGGGTCAGGCCATGAGCCCCTGACGGGGTCCGGGCACAGCGTCAGTTCGCCGGTCTGGTCACCTGGTGGTGATCGTCTTGCCTATGTTTCAAACAGTGCGGGCACCTCGCAAATTCACGTGCGCTGGATGCAAACAGGCCGGGATATTGCCATTACTCAGTTGCTGGAGTCTCCGCAGTCGCTGGCCTGGTCGCCAGATGGTACCCGGCTTGCGTTCGTGCAGTTTGTTCCTGCGGCTCATGCTCCGATTGCACAGATGCCGTCCAAACCGGAAGGTGCCGATTGGGCTGCTGAAGCCAAAGTCTACGAGGATTCCTTTTATCGTTCAGATTCACAAGGATTCCTGAAACCTGGCAAGAACCATATCTTTATTGTCAGCGCTGAGGGCGGCAAGCCCGTCCAGTTGACCTGGGAGGACTTTGCCCACAATGGCGGGCTCTCGTTTTCCCCGGATGGATCACAACTCTATTTTTCATCCAACTATGCCGATGACTGGCAGATAGACGGAACCGAAAGCAATATCTTTGTGGTTGATATTGCGAGCCGTGAAGTTTCGCAAGTAACCGATCGCGATGGTCCGGATTTTGCGCCGCAGGTATCACCGGACGGCAAGTGGCTGGTGTATCGTGGCAGCGACGATACGCCTGAGTACCAGGACATCAAGCTTTACATCACGAGCCGTGCGGAATATGCGCCCCGGCAACTGGTTGAACTGGACAGGCCGGTAACAGGAGCGAGATGGGCGACAGATAGCAAGTCCGTATTCTTCAGTTATGTGGACCAGGCTGTGGCGAAGGTCGCGAAGACGGATCTTCGGGGCAATTTCGAGACCGTGGCTGAAAATCTGGGTGGAACATCCCTGGGCAGACCCTATGTCGCAGGCAGTTTTTCAGTAGCTCGCAATGAAACCATCGCACACGATGTCACCTCAATACATCAGCCGGCAAACCTTGCGGTTACCCGCAAGGGCAAGACTCGAACGCTGACCAACCTCAATAAGGATCTGCTGACTTACCACACCATGGGAGATGTTGAGGAGATCTGGTTTGAGTCCTCAAAGGATGGCTTGCCGGTGCAGGGCTGGATCGTCAAACCGCCCGGTTTTGATCCTGCAAAACAATATCCGCTCATTCTGGAAATTCACGGGGGTCCGACCACTGCATACGGTGGGGAGTTCGCTGCTGAAATCCAATTATACGCGGCAGCCGGGTATGTAGTGCTTTATACCAACCCGCGCGGAAGCACGAGCTATGGCGCGGCCTTTACCCGTAAGATCGACCAGGATTATCCCGGCTCGGACTATGATGACCTGATGTCCGGAGTCGATGCTGTGATCGCAAAGGGGTATATCGACTCTGACAACTTGTTCGTAACTGGAGGCAGCGGCGGCGGTATTCTTACCGCATGGATTGTAACGAAGACCAATCGATTCAATGCCGCCGTATCGCAAAAGCCGGTGATCAACTGGCTGACACACACCTTGACCGCAGATATTGGTCCGTTCTTCTGGAACAACTTCTTCACGGAATTACCGTGGCATGATCCGGCCAGTTACCTGGCCAAGTCGCCCATTGCACATGTGCACAAGGTGACCACGCCTACCATGTTGCTGACTGGTGAACAGGACTTTCGAACCCCCATGTCAGAGTCGGAGCAATTTTACCAGGCGCTGAAAATGAATGGCGTGGATGCGTCATTGGTACGAATCCAGGGTGCATCACATTCCATTGCAGCAAGACCGTCAAACCTTTTGCGCAAGGTGGCCTATGTGCTTGGCTGGTTTGAACGTTATCGTCAGAGCGATGAACCAGAAGGAGCAAGCTAGGAAAGTGCCGCGGTCCGGTCAGGACTTCTGAGTTGATCCGTCCGCTGGCCGGCGGTTAGGGTTTACAATAATGTCGAGCGATCGTACCGGGAAGGTCTGCTGCGGATAATCCGCGAAATAGTGACCCAGTGTCTGGCTAATAACTGGAAAGGCAAGCTGGTCCCATGGGATTTCATGTTCACTGAACAGGCGTACCTCCGTTGTTTCCTCGCCTGCGCTGAAGTCCAGATCCAGTAATCGCGCGCGAAAGAACAGATACACCTGCGAGATATGTGGCAGGGAGAATAAAGTGTATAGATCAATAATCTCAACGTTGGCATTGGCTTCTTCTCGCGTCTCACGTTCCGCCCCGATTGCTGTGGTCTCACCGTTTTCCAGAAAGCCGGCCGGTAGTGTCCAGTATCCACTGCGTGGTTCGATTGCGCGTCGGCACAGCAGGACCTTCTCCTCAAATACCGGCACACAGCCAGCGATAATCCTCGGGTTCTGGTAGTGGATTCGCTCGCATTGGTCGCACACATAACGGTGTCGGTTGTCGCCTGCCGGTATTTTCTGCGAGACTGGATGGCCGCAGTGACTGCAATAATTCATGGTGTATCCTGAGTAAAGGCATTTGAAGTATAGAACGTATGATTGATGACATTAAAGCAAGGCTCCTCAAGTATCAGGCGGGGCCGTTGACAGCGCCCCATGGGGTGCCACGGGAACAGGCCGCGGTGCTGCTACCGATTGTCGGGTGGGATCAACCGGAATTACTGCTAACACTGCGGTCTTCGAGTCTTGGTGCCCATGGCGGTGAGGTTGCCTGGCCAGGTGGACGCCAGGATCCCTCGGATCCGGATTTGCTTGCAACCGCGTTGCGGGAGACTCATGAGGAAATCGGAGTACCTGCGCAGCAGATTGAGATCGTTGGTGAACTGCGTCCTTTTATTTCGAAATATGGTTTGCTGGTAACACCGTTCATTGGGATTATCGACGACCCCATTGATCTGACGCCCAACCCCGATGAACTCGAGGCAGTATTTTCGGTGCCGATCCAGTATTTTATCGAGGATCCACGAAGCCATACCGATATTATTGAACGCCATGGCGAACGTCACGTTATCCCTGTATACCACTATGACGGATTTAAAATCTGGGGATTGACCGCCATGATCCTGCGTGAATTTTTAAAGGAGGGTGTCGGCGCGAACATTTCGTGAGACTTTCCCCGGCATCAGCTCACTGCGGTAGCGCTGATCGCGAGATACCCGGCAGCGCATCAAGCCAGATGACGTAAGGTCAGATTCAGCGATCAATCCGGTGTGGTAAGCTCTGGTCATGATGAAGGGTGCTGTCTACACAGAGGAGTCACATGATTTATAGCCTGGGTGATCGAAAGGTTGAGGTGCAGGGGGAAGACTACTGGGTCGCAGACAATGCCACCGTGATCGGCTCTGTGGTGCTAATGAATAATGCATCCATCTGGTTCAACGTGGTGATCCGTGGTGACAATGATGTGATCACCATCGGAGAAAACTCCAATATCCAGGATGGCGCTGTCTTGCACACCGATCCCGGCATACGCCTCACCATCGGTAAGAATGTCACCGTGGGTCACAAGGTGATGCTGCATGGCTGCACAATTGGTGATAATTCATTGATCGGGATCAATTCAGTCATATTGAACGGGGCACGAATCGGCAGGAACTGCCTGATCGGTGCCAATTCGCTGATTCCCGAGGGCAAGGAGATTCCCGATGGCTCACTCGTGATGGGCTCTCCCGGCAAGGTCGTACGAGAACTTACACCAGAGCAGCAAAAAGGGCTCGAGATGAGTGCAATGAGCTATGTGAACAACTTCAAGCGCTTCAAACAAGAGCTGAAAACCCGGGATTAGCACCAGATCCCGTCATGGGTTGGCAATCGCCTGTAATAGCGCTATATTTGTGCCCTTCAGCTCTTCACATTGATTTTTGCAGGCATTACATGTTGGTGAACCAGACCTACATTGCTCGTACCAGCTCCCCGCTGCTGGCGCTGTCTGCTGTCCTGCTGCTACGACTGCCGTTGTAGGCGGCCTGTCGAAATTCCTACATCGTCCTGATTCCGCTTATCCTGGTCACAGGTAGCGTTAACACACTGAATACGGACTACCCTTACAATGAACGCAGAACATCCATCTTTACAATCCCCGGCATCCGGTAAAAAGATGCCGTTTCAAAAGTACAAGCCGTTCCGGCCCATCTCATTGCCGGATCGAACCTGGCCAGACCATGCCATCACCACGGCGCCGAGATGGTGCAGCGTGGACCTTCGCGATGGTAACCAGGCCCTCATCGAGCCGATGACGCCGAACGAAAAGCTCAAGATGTGGGATCTGCTCCTTGAGATTGGCTTCAAGGAAATCGAAGTTGGTTTTCCTGCAGCGTCCCAGACGGACTTTGACTTTGTACGCCTGATCATCGATGAAGGCAGGATTCCTGATGATGTCACCATCCAGGTACTGTGCCAGGCGCGCGAAGAGCTGATTACCCGAACCTGTGAGGCTGTCGCTGGTGCCAGGTCAGTCATCTTCCACCTCTACAACTCGACGTCGACATTGCAGCGCAAAGTCGTTTTCAACATGAGCCGTGAGGAAGTCATCAAGCTTGCAACGGATGCCACCAGGCTTGTGCGTACCTACACGCAGAGCCTGCGGGATCAAGGCACAAAAGTGATCCTCGAGTATTCGCCGGAAAGTTATACGGCAACGGAAATGGATTTTGCAGTCGAGATCTGTGATGCAGTGATGAACGTGTGGGAGCCGACCGCTGATGAGAAAATGATTCTCAACCTGCCATCAACGGTCGAGATGGGCACACCCAATATCTACGCAGACCAGTTGGAATGGTTTATTCGCCATCTGCCGCAACGGGACAAGGCGGTCATCAGCTTGCACACCCATAATGACAGGGGTACAGGGGTTGCCGCCTCTGAAATGGGATTGATGGCGGGCGCAGATCGCATTGAGGGCACGTTGTTCGGCAATGGTGAGCGTACCGGTAACTGCGACGTCATCACCATGGCGATGAATCTCTTCTCGCAGGGGATTGACCCGGAACTGTATTTATCGGATATGCCACGCATTGTCGCGGTGTCAGAAGAATGTACCAAGATCCCTGTGCATGTACGCCAGCCCTATGCCGGTGAACTGGTGTTCACTGCATTTTCTGGCTCACACCAGGATGCGATTCGAAAGGGCATGGCGTTTGTAGAAAAAGACGGTGCCAGCTGGGAGGTACCGTACCTGCCGATTGATCCAGCCGATGTGGGTGGGTCTTATCGGGAAACGGTGCGGGTCAATAGCCAGTCAGGCAAGGGTGGAGTTGCTTTTATACTCGAGAATTATTTTGGCGTATCGTTACCAAGACCACTCCTGCTTGAATTCAGTCCGATTGTGCAAAAGCTGTCTGAAAGCGTCAGCGGTGAGCTCAAGCCGGACCAGATCTGGGACGCGTTCGTTAAAGAGTTCATTGATGTCGAAGGTCCATACCAGCTGGTTGACTATGATTTGAAATCAGTCGGTGAAGGCGCCCAGGCTTGTGAGGCTCGAATTACTGTCGGCGAAAACAAGCTGACCGTCACAGGTGAGGGATCTGGACCCATCGATGCCTTCGTGGCTGGACTGGTTGAAACGCTGAACGAGCCTCTCAACGTGGTGGAATACCAGGAATATGCGCTAAACGAGGGTAAAGAGGCGCAGGCAATCTGCATCCTTGCGATTACCGATGACAAGCAGAATCGATACTACGGCGTCGGAATCAGCCAAAGCACGGTCACTGCTGCATTCAAGTCGATTATTGCCGCGATCAACCGCAAGTGGCGCTAGGATCGGAGCGGTGCGGGGCAGATTTTTGCCCCGTACCTTTTTTAAACTTTTAAACATTTAAACGCTGCTTTGCAGCTCGTTTGGCAAGGTCCAGGCGAGACGTTAAAACAGCTCCGGGGCCTGGCTTACTTTTGCGGTGCGAATCATATTGTCCTGTATCTGTAAAATTTCGATCCGGTAATTATCCAGGCGAATACAGACGTTTGAATCCGGGATCGTCTCCAGGTATTCAATAATCAACCCGTTCAATGTCTTCGGGCCATCCTGCGGCAAGGTCCAATTGAGCTGGCGGTTAATAAGGCGGACATGGGCACCGCCATCAATAAGATAGGAACCGTCCTCCTGAGGATGGATGTCGACACTGGTATCCGCGAGATCCGTCGTAAACTCACCCACGATTTCCTCAAGAATATCTTCAATTGTCACGATACCCTGAATATCGCCATACTCGTCCACGACGAGGCCAATGCGTTCTTTTGCCTGTTGGAAATTGAAAAGCTGTAACTGCAGTGGTGTGTTCTCAGGAACGAAGTACGGCTCCTCAGTTACTTGCAGGATGGCGGCTTTGGACAAATCCTTGGTCAGGAATTTAGCAGCATTGCGCAGGTGCAGAATGCCGATGACTTTATCAATGTCTGCCTTGTACACGGGTATTCGCGTGTGCTGGCTGGAGCGGATCTGGTTCAGTATGACTTCGATATCATCGTCTATGTCGATTCCGAAAATATCGGTGCGCGGCACCATGATGTCGTCGACGGTCACGTTCTCCAGGTCGAGGATACCGAGCATCATATTCTGGGGATGGGCGGCAATCTGTGAGCCTTCAAAGACAACGGTTCGCAGCTCCTGTGATGTCAGGTTATCCTCACCCACCTCGTCGTGCCGAATTCCTGCGATGCGGAGCATAGAATTGGCGAACCCGTTAACCAACCACACTAGCGGATACAGTATCCACAACAGTGCCTGCAGGATATAGGAAGAGGGCAGTGCGATCTTCTCAGGAAATGCAGCGGCGATGGTCTTTGGTGCGACCTCTGCGAATATCAGAAAGACAATGGTACAAACAACAGGTGCAATGGCGACGCCCTTGTCGCCGTACAGTTGCAGGGCGATAAGCGTTGCCAATGATGCCGCTGAAAAGTTGACCAGATTATTGCCGATCAGAATGACGCCAAGGAGCCGGTCAGGTCGTTCAAGCAGACGACTCGCTTTCTTTGCGCCACCATGGCCCTCATTAGCCAGGTGCTTCAACCGGTAACGGTTGAGCGCCATCATGGCGGTTTCTGAACCGGAAAAATAAGCAGAGAGAATGATCAGTATAAATATGGCGCCAAGTAAGGCGCCTGTCGAGGGATCGTCCAAAAATGGCGGACCTCGTGTCTAGGATTGGAATGCAGTTGTAGCTGCTACGGGGTGAGGTGTCAAGACAGGCTAGACACGGCCGAGGACGACTTCCAGGACCAGCTTGCTGCCGAAGTAACCAAGGGCCAACAATGCAAAGCCGGACAGCGTCCAGCGGGACGCGATGGCGCCCCGCCAGCCCAGCTTGTAGCGGCCCCATAACAGGATGGCGAATACTATCCATGCGGCCAGTGTGATCACCATATGATGTACAAGTCCGGGGATTGCCGTTGTGCTGTTCTTGAGGAATAGAAAGCCGGTGCCGATGGACATGGTCAGGACAATAAGGCCCGCCCACAGGAGTTCGAACAGCAAGCCTTCCATGGTTTGCAGTGGCGGTAGATGACGCATAATACCCAGTTTCCGATGTCTGAGTTCATAGTCGCCGAAAGACAGTAATACCGCTTGAAACGCGGCAATGGTCAAAAGACCGTAGGCAATCACGGATAGAATAATGTGGATTACGATGCCGTGCCCGACCTGGGCGCGCGGCGTGTAGGTGTCAGGCAGCGATAGGGACAACGAAATGCAAATCGCTGCCATGGGAAATAACAAAATCGCCAGATTTTCCACCGGCCGGCGCAGGCTGCTCAGCAGGATAAGCGCTGCAATGGCAAGGGCGATGAGTGAGGCCATGGGTAGCAGCCCCATATTGATACCGCTTGCGGTGAAAATCTCGTGGTATGAGAAATAGCCGTGCAGCAGGACAGCGAGAGTACCCAGGGTGATAACGAGGCGACGTTTACCCGGGATCTCGCGTTTGATGCCGGCCAATTGGAGGCCGGCGCTGGCAATGTAGAACAGGCAAGCCAAAATGCCTGGAACGACCATATCCATCAAATTGTCCCTGGTCTCCTGTGAACCGGACCGGCTGAAGGGGTTATAATAGCAGGTTCACCAGCTTCTGATTCAGGATAACGCGTGTTTGATTCTCTGACAGAGCGACTCAGTGCTTCGCTCTCTTCGATTACCGGTAAAGCAAAGCTCACCGATGAAAATATACAGGGTACCTTACGAGAAGTTCGTATGGCGCTGCTGGAAGCCGATGTGGCCCTACCGGTAGTAAAACAGTTTATTGACCAGGTTCGCGCCCGTGCTGTTGGTCAGGAGGTAAACACCAGCCTGTCTCCCGGGCAGGTGTTCGTCAAAATTGTCAACGAGGAACTTGTCCAGGTAATGGGCGAAGAGTCCCGGGGTCTCAACTTCAATGTCCAACCCCCGGCGGTAATCCTGTTGGCCGGATTGCAGGGCGTGGGTAAGACCAGTTCCGCCGCGAAACTGGCATTGTGGCTTAAGAATCGGGAGAAGAAATCCGTCATGGTCGCAAGCACGGACGTGTACCGGCCGGCCGCCATTGACCAACTGCGCACGCTGGCAAATGAGGCCGAGGTTGCTTTTTTTGAAAGTGATCCTTCACAAAAGCCACTGGACATAGCGCTTGGTGCGCTGGATGCAGCGAAAAAGCAGTTTGCCGATGTGCTAATCATTGATACGGCGGGCCGTCTGCATATTGATGAAGACATGATGTCTGAAGTCAAAACCCTGCATGGCGCGGTCGATCCAGTTGAAACGCTGTTTGTGGTCGATGCCATGACGGGCCAGGACGCGGCTACTACTGCCCAATCCTTTAATGAAGCCTTGCCCCTCACCGGTGTCATCCTCACCAAGGCAGACGGTGATTCCCGTGGTGGTGCGGCGCTTTCGGTCCGGCACGTCACTGGCAAACCGATCAAATTTATGACGGTGGGAGAGGGTATCGATGCCCTGGACGCATTCTATCCCGACCGTATCGCCTCTCGAATTCTCGGCATGGGTGATGTCCTGTCCCTGATCGAGGAAGCGGAACAGAAAATTGACAAGAAGAAGGCCGACAAACTTGCCCGCAAAATCAAGAAGGGCAAGAAGTTTGACCTGGAAGATTTCCGTGACCAGTTGCAACAGATGAACAGTATGGGTGGAATTGCAGGGATGATGGATAAGCTCCCGGGCATGGGGAATATGGCGAAGGCCGCGCAGGAAAAAATCAATGACAATGCGTTCGGCCAAATGGAAGCCATTATCAATTCCATGACTCCGAATGAACGTCGTTTTCCAGACAGTATCAACGGTTCACGTAAACGGCGAATTGCGATGGGCTCCGGCACGGAGCTCCAGGACATCAATCGGCTGCTGAAGCAACACAAGCAGATGCAGAAGATGATGAAAAAGCTGACCAAGAAGGGTGCCATGGCGAATATGATGCGCGGAATGCCCTCGAACTTCCGCTGATCGTGCTGATTCTGACGCCGTCACATA
>JBBDIT010000067.1:0-74219 GCA_040880285.1 Pseudomonadales bacterium
CTCGCACCACCCAAAATCCTCGACTACGAGACCTTCGCTTCATTCCTCGCCGACAATGCAGAACGCGAGGACCGCATCGGTGACCTGGAGAACGAACTCATCCGCATCGCCGGTCTCACCAACGCCATGGACTACTACTTTATTAAGCTACTGGCCGATTTCGATGAATCGGAAGCCTGGATGGTCGATGGAGTAAAGTCCCTGCCCCACTGGCTCAACTGGCGGATCGGTTTGGGCAGCATGATGGCAAGGGAGAAAGTGCGGGTCGCTCGCGCACTTCGCGACCTGCCCCAAATCGATGAAGCATTCAGAACGGGTGAGATCAGCTATTCCAAGGTCAGGGCAATCACGCGGGCAGCAAGACCCGAAAACGAAGAGTACCTGCTCATGATCGCCAAGAGCGGTACCGCGCGCCATGTGGAACTGCTGGTGCAGCGTTATCGACGATGTAAAGAGTATGAGGCCCTCATGGAAAGCGAGAATGCCTGGAAGGCATCTTGCACCTATCTCGACTGGTACCAGGATGAAGCCGGCATGTACGTCTTCAACGGCCGGCTACCCGCTGAGGAAGGTGAGATGGTGGCGAAGGCGCTTGACCAGATGCGCGATCAAATGCTGCAAGCGCGCAAGGAAGAACAGATCTCAAGTAAAATTCATGATGAAGGCAAGGAACATGAGCGGGAGTGCAATAATGTTTCAGCTGAAACACCAATGCCTCGGCCGCCGTTTCACGACACCACGTTCACCGACAAATTCGGATTAACGAATGCATCCGCACTCAATCGAATCTGCGAACATTTCCTGTCAAGTTCCAAAACGAACGAGATGTCGTCCTCCACACGCAATCATCTCGTCATCCACGTCAATGCCAATGAGGCGAACATCGAACACAAGATCGCGGGTGGGCCGGCATGCTATCTGGAGCAAGGTCGATTCCTGGCACCGGAGGTCGCGCGACGTCTCGCTTGCGATGCAAAAGTCACGACCGTACTTGAAGATGATGACGGCACTGTGCTGAACATCGGGCGTAAGTCGCGGGTCGTTCCACCGCAAATGGCGCTGGCACTTGATATCCGGGACAAGGGATGCCGCTTCCCGAGTTGTTACCAACAAAGGTGGACCGAGTCGCACCACATCCAAAGTTGGGCCGATGGCGGTGATACTTCAATGGATAACCTGATCACCCTGTGCCGTTATCACCATACGTTACTTCACGACGGCAAGTACCGTATTGAGAAATGCGAGGGCGATGGCGACGACAATCAAGGCGTCAAGTTTATCGGGCCCAAAGGCGAAGAGATCGTCCGCGCACTGGATCCGCAATTTCCCGGTACAGTCGACCCGAAAGAGAGCATTTTGATAGCAGATGAATTTCATCGAAAGCGAGGGATCGAAATAGACCATCAAACCGCCGACTCAAAATGGGACGGCGGTCCGATGGACTGGGACTTCGCGATCGAGAGCATGTTCTCTCTGGAGAGCAATCCCTAGAAGACCTGTGAGCCCTCAATCACCCCCCCATATAGCCGTGAAGTTGGTTTGCGTATGGACCTCGATGATGCTGACCTTGAGATGGCCGAAACCTACCCGCTGTCGCGATGAACGCGACCCGGGCATGAAGCAGGGGTTCTAAGCAGGGTCGTCAGGCCGCCTCGCCTTCGATACTGTAGGTGGTGAAGCGCTCGCCATTGGTGATGTTGTAAATCTGGATCTGTTCAAACTCGCGCAATCCCGTCAGTTCAAGCAGGTGCTGATCGATGGCGCAGGAGCCATCGTAGTCGAGTTCCGCATGAGTGACATGTGCCTGGTGGAGTTTGGCCTTGAGGAAAATGGATTGCATTGGGTGTCCTGCCCTGTGGTACTGCTCTGTAGTACCGCTCTGTGGTACTTCTGAATAAGCGTGCAGTATAGTCACTTCACTGCCAGATAAAAGGCAGTGATAACCACCGCAATGATTTCTTCATCAATCGCGGTACCGGGGCAGGCAGGCGAGAAAATCAGGCCCCGGATCTGCTTTCTTTTGCTACCAGTGACTTTGCGGTTACCGGTCCATGCAACATAAATGCGGCAATGGCCTCGCTGACGCCATCGGGTTCATGGATCGCGACTTCATGGCCGGCGCGGGAAAATACATGCAGGCTCGCATTGGGCAAGCACATGAAGTCGTTCAGGTTCGCTTGCAGGAGACCATCCACGGCTCCTGCCAGCATCAAGGTCGGGACGTTGATCGACGGCAGCGCGTCTTCGAGCCGAAGAGCCGCCATTGTTTCGGCACCATCCAGCAGATGCCGCTCGGAGATCCGTAACAAATGATCAGTCCGCCGCTCGAACCATTGGTCAGTTTGAACGTCAGGCCGGAATCGGGTTGCTCGCATGGTATTGAGAAAGAATTCACGGTCACCGCGCCCACGCGCGTCGACGCGTTGCTGCAAGAGTTCGTGGTTTGGCCCTGGTATGCCGCCACTGGGAATCGGTGCCATCAGGATCAGCTTGTTGAGACGATGGGCGTATTGCGCGGCCAGCACATAACCCACGCCACCACCCATGCTGTGGCCGCCATAAGAGAACTGTTGGATACCCAGATGGTCAACCAGGCCTATGACATCCTCGGCATACTGGGCCAACGAATAGCCGTCTTCGGTATCTTCACTTTCACCCGCACCACGGCATTCCATCAATATCACTTGAAAGCGATCCTGTAATCGCTCGGCGATAGGCATCCAGTTGTCCCTTGATGCCGTGTAGCCGTGATGCAGCAGCAGAGGTTCGCCCTTGCCCATGACGTCGTACCAGAGTCGGGCGTTATTGATTGTCGCGTGTGGCATTACGAATTCCAGCTTAGGTTGAAAAAGCCATCTAACACCAGAGCGGGTGTCGACGGCAACCGTGGCAGAACGCAACTATGTTGAGGGCCGGAGTTGAGGGCCGGAGTTGAGGGCCGGATTGCCGGATTGAACACAACCGATGCTTTACATCCCTAGTCCTTCCCAACCGCTTTATCAACACTGGCTTTTCTCGTGTCGATCGTTTCCTGCAGATTATTGGCTGCCTCCATCATCTCGGCAATTTTCTCTGGCGCAACACTGGTTAATCCGTCAGGAATCGTTGAATAGGCTTTGGATTCAAGTCGGCGTTTACTCTTGAGAGTGCTCGCGGTGACCGCTGGGATGATGTTGATATCACCGTCTACTTCCATGGTCTCAACGCCATCGACCTCAACCGGTTCGTTTGAGAAGTGCCAGACACCGTCCTCGTCCTGCCATTTGTATATGGTGACGGTTTCTGGATGTTGTTGCCCAATCTCAACTTTGTCAGTCGTGGGCATGAAATCGCTGGCGGTCAAAAACGGTTCATCGTTCGGTCCCTTGAGAAAAAAGAGGCCAATGCCAGCGAGGATCACAAACAAAACCAGGATTTTGACGACCATGAGTGGGCCCGTGTGATTAGCGATTTGCCGTCAATTAACTCGCGAGCGTCGGCTCAAGTCAAGCGACGCCTGGATCGGGTCGTGTTTCCGCTTGAATTGACTGGCTTCGTGTGAACAGGGCGCCCTGGCTGTTACAATGCGCCCCCCGGTTTTCTGCAGTTTGCTCACATCATGCTCAGCCTGATCAACATCGCCCTGCGGCGCGGCACCGAACTGCTGTTTGAGGATGTCTCGTTCACCATCAACCAGGGACGCAAGGTGGGCTTGATCGGTGCCAATGGCGCCGGCAAGACCAGCCTGTTCAAAATGATTACCGGCGAGCTGGATAGTGATCGTGGCGAGATCGACTACCCGGTTGGCACTCGTATTGTGCATCTGGAACAGGAGGTGCCAGCCAGCGACCAACAGGCGATTGACTATGTGCTGGGTGGTGACGAGCGTTTGACGGCCATTGAAGATGCGCTGGCAGAGGTTGAGCGTACTGAGCAGTACGAGCAGATTGCAGAGCTGCACGACCAGCTTGCCGGAATCGATGGTTACACTGCCCGTGCACGGGCAGAACAGTTGATGGTGGGCCTCGGATTTTTTGAGCATGAATTTACCCAGCCGCTTGCAGCCTTTTCCGGTGGCTGGCGCATCCGACTGAATCTGGCGCGCACGCTGATGGCGCCGTCCGACCTGTTGCTGCTGGATGAGCCCACCAACCACCTGGATCTGGATGCGATCCTGTGGCTGTCTGACTGGATCAAGAAATATCAAGGCACAATGTTATTGATATCCCATGACCGTGAATTCCTGGATGAAACCGTGGACAGCATTGCGTACCTGTACCGAAAGCGTATTGAACTGTTCAACGGTAATTATTCCCGCTTCGAACGCGTGAAAGCAGAGCGGCTCGCTGAACAACAAAGCAACTATGAAAAGCAGCAACGCGAAGTCAGGCATATGCAGGACTTTGTGCGCCGGTTCCGGTTTAAGGCCAGCAAGGCACGACAGGCGCAGAGCCGGATCAAGGCATTGGAGCGGATGGAATTGATTGCGCCAGCGCACGTTGATTCACCGTTCCACTTTAAAATTCCAGCGTCGAACAGAGTCTCAACGCCGCTATTGTCGCTGGACCAGGCTGACCTGGGTTACGGCGATGTGACCGTGCTAAAAAATGTGCGTTTTAGCCTGGAGCCGGGTGATCGCTTCGGGCTGCTCGGTCACAATGGCGCGGGCAAGTCGACGTTGGTGAAAACCCTGCGTGGTGAGTTGCCGTTACTGTCCGGCAAACGGCAGGAGGGGCTCAACCTGGAAGTCGGGTATTTTTCCCAACATCAGGTCGATGAACTGGACCTTGCCGGCACGGCTATCGGTCATATCGCGAAACTGGACGACAAGTTGTCGGAACAAATGATCCGGACCTTTCTGGGCGGCTTCGATTTTCACGGTGACAAGGTCAGGGCACCGGTACATACATTTTCTGGCGGTGAAAAAGCGCGTCTGGCGCTGGCGGTGGTGGCCTTTAGCAAACCGAATTTGTTACTCATGGATGAACCGACCAATCACCTGGACATGGAGATGCGACAGGCCCTGACCGTGGCGCTGCAGGATTTTGACGGTGCCATTGTATTGATCTCTCACGACCGGCATCTGCTTGCCAACACCGTGGATGACTTCTTCCTGGTACACGATGGCCGCGTTGACCTCTTCAAGGGTGACCTTGAGGACTATCGCAAGCAATTATTTGGCGAATCGCGCTTACCGCCAAGGCAACAGACAGGATTTGATGCCGGATCGGCGAAGTCGGAGTCGGGGCCTGGCGCAGCTGAAAAAAGGCCAACTCCAAAATTGAACCATCGCGAAGCAAAGCAGATCAGGACCCGACTTGGCACGATTGAGAAACGTTTGGAGAGGCTCCAGCGCAAGTTGGCAGAAGTCGATACCGCACTCGCGGACCCGGCGAATTATGCCGAAGACAGTGATCGGGAATTGCATTCGCTACTACGGGACCAGGCCTTGCTCAAGGAAGAAATTGCGGGTCTCGAAGAAGACTGGCTGGCAAAGACGGAGGCCCTGGAAGAAACCAACACCCAGGTTCCCTAACGAGGAAAATCAGCTGGATTGAGCCCGCTTCGGTCTTACGATCTGGAAAATTCCGATGGCAGCAAGGCCTATAAAACCCACCAGCGTCCAACCAGGGATGCTTAAGCCCAGGAATGTCCACTGCACCTCAGCGCAACTACCGTCGCCAGACAGCACCATGTTGATGACCTCGGTCAGGGGGAAGACATCCAATAGATAGTCGAGGCTGGGACCACACGCGGGTACCTGGTCTTCCGGCAGGCTTTGCAGCCAGAGTTGACGGATGGCAATGCCACCACCGATCACTGCACTCAACGTAACCAGGCCTCCATAGATTTTTATTCCCAATTGCCGCGGATTATGCAGCGCAGCGATGAGCGCAATCGTGCCCGCGACAATCACGAACACGCGCTGGAAAATACATAAAGGACAAGGTTCAAGCCCCATTGCGTGTTCCATGTAGAGCGCTGCGGCCATCGCCCCGACACAGCCGACGGCCAGGAGAAAGTAGATGATTCTGGAATCAGGTAGCGCCATGGTGATCTAGTCCTGTTCAAGCTGCCAGCATTTACAAAAGCTTAACAGCTCTGGAAAGAAGACGGTGAAATCTTCGTACAGCGCTGCCTCATGATTTTTGAATTGGTCGAATGCAAGATGCAACGGATTGTTTCGTTTGAGTCGTGTGCCGATATGAGTCAGGGAGCGGTTCACAAAGACGTCCCGGCCATAATTTTCAAGGGAGCGGGATGCCGCCATGTGTTCGGCCATCCGTCGGGCGTCGGTGGGCAGCAGTTGCGTCTCTTCTTCCAGCGCACCGAAAACGACATCACAAAATTCTGTCAGCGCGTCGTCGTTGAATGTCTGCCAGCGCTTTGCCAGAAAGTGGTCATAGATCACATCGACCATGATGGGTCCATAACGGCGGAACCCGGGGGCGAAGCGTGTGACACTTCTTTTGATGATCCGGTGCTGGTCGGCAAAGGCATCGACCGCGCGATGCAATCGAATGCCGCGTTCGATGCGTTCGGGATAGGCACCATTCAGTCGCCCCTTGACGAAGTCACCCAAAAATCCGCCCACAATTAATGCCGGGTCTGGGTGGGAGACCTTGAAATGGGCGAGATGATTCACAAAAGGTCCTTGTAACCGGCGTTCAATTCCGCGAGATACCGATCAAAGTTACCGTCATCGGTTTCTTCAATCTGTTTTTGCTCGAGGATCGAGGTGGTGGCGAGTTCCTTGAAGTACTCCAGTCGGTCTTTTGGCAAAGTGTCTGTCCTGAAATCATCACGATGGGCCAATGCCTTGTTCATGGCAAAACGAAAGAAAGGGATCGACCCGGACCTCATGTCAGCGAGTATGCGACCACTGGGGGTCGCTTGCTCGTCTTCGAGTTTGAGGCGCTGGGATTCGAGGCTTTCCGAATATTGATTACCACCATGCAGATTGTCCATGGTTTTCGCTATCGCCTGCATGGAGTCAATGACCTCGAGTCCCCAGTCTTTCAGGGTGCGCGCTGATCCGCCATCATCGAGCGTCGTATCCGGTTGCCGGCCACGCCAGACGACGGTCTGGACATTGTCGTTAACTGCCTTGCACAGGGCATCATCGTGCTCGGGACTGTCTGTCAATAGACAGTACACGAGCAACATGTCCAGAAATCGAATTTCGGTGGCATCAATCCCGAGGGGCAAATACGGATTGACGTCCAGCAAGCGGATTTCAAGATATTCGACTCCGCCTTCCAGCAGCACTTTCAGGAAGTTTGCCCCTTTAGGTGGCACACGCTTGGCGCGAATGGTGGTGTAGAACTCGGCTTCAGATTGCAGGATGTTGGCATTGACTTGCAGGTATTCATCCTCGTTCTTGAGACCGATCCTTGTGTAGTCGTCATGGGGTGTGGTGATGGCCTTTGCCAAAGACCTCACGTAATTGTCGAGGCTGTTGTAACAGATATCAATCAGACCACTCTGGGCATCACTCTGGTAACCCAGGTTGCTACTGCGCAGTGAAGTCGCACCCCTGGCATACAGGCTGCCTTCATCAAATCGATCCAGCTGATGCGCTCGACCCTTCACAAATGAATTGCACACCGCCGGGGAAGCGCCAAACAGGTAAACCGGTAGCCATGACAACCTGCGAAAATTACGCATCAAATCAAAATAGCGCCGTGAAATATAGTCCGCACCCGGTGATTTGGCGTCGCCTCCCTGTTCTTCCACTTCTGAGAGCGCCTGCCAGAGGGTATCGGAAAACGAAAAGTTGTAATGTACGGCGCAGATGGTTTGCATCGCACGACCATAGCGATTACCCAAACCATTGCGATAGGTAGTCTTCAGCCGTCCCAGATTTGACGGTCCATACTGCGCCAGTGGGATATCGTTATCACCAGCGAGAACACAGGGCATGCTGGCGCACCAAAGGATTTCGTCTTCAAGGCCCTGGGTTACGAACTGGTGAATTTCCGATAAGTACTCAAGGGTTGCATCGATGCAATTGCTGACAGGCGTAATCAATTCCAGTTGTGCTTCAGAGAAGTCAGTGGTGATGGACGGATGGCAGAGTTTGGAACCCAGAAATTCCGGGTGCGTTGTTCGTGCAAGGCTACCTGTGTCGTCAACCCGCAACGCCTCGCGTTCGATGCCACGATTAAAAATCAGGGCATGTTGGTCTGCCGCGAGAGCGCGAAGTTTGTCACTGAATTGTACAGCCATAAGGCGGTCCAGGTTGTGTGGCTGGCGTTAAGCCCCAGGCCCCGCATTGATGATTTCGGCTGACACGTCGAATCGCTTGAAATTTTCAACAAACCTGGCAGCAAGCTCTGCGGCCGCACGGTCATACGCTGCCGGGTCCGACCAGGTATTGCGCGGGTTCAATAGTTTACTGTCCACACCTGCAAGCTCAGATGGCACATCGAGATTGAGTGCATCGAGATGTTCGGTCGCAACGTTTTTGATTTCACCATTTTGAATTGCCGCGATAATCCTGCGAGTGGTTGGAATACTGAAACGCTCGCCCCCTTCACCGGCAGAGCCACCAGTCCAGCCGGTATTGACCAGATAGACCTGGCTATCAAATTCGGCGACACGCTTGATCAAAAGATCGGCATAGACGCCTGCCGGGCGGGGGAAGAAAGGCGCGCCAAAACACGTGCTGAAGGTTGATTCGATACCACCAGACCCTCCTGCTTCGGTGGAGCCGACCTTGGCGGTATAACCACTCAAAAAGTGATAAGCGGCCGCTTCTCTTGAGAGGATCGCAACGGGCGGCAGGACACCAGTCAGATCGCAGGTCAGGAAGATAATCGAGGCGGGTTCACCGGCCCGATTCGCCTCGACCCTCCGCTCAATGTGTTCACGTGGATAACAAGCGCGACCATTTTCCGTAATACTGGTATCCGTATAGTCAGGGATACGGCTGCATTCATCCATCGCGACATTTTCGATAATGGTGCCGAAGCGAATAGCGTGCCATATCACCGGCTCATTTTCTTCGGTCAGATCAACGCACTTGGCGTAACAACCACCCTCGAGATTGAACACAGTGCCTTTGCCCCAGCCATGCTCATCGTCACCGATCAGTTGTCGGCCAGGATCTGCCGATAGAGTGGTCTTGCCGGTCCCGGATAACCCAAAGAATAAGGCAACGGAGCCATCTTCCCCTGCATTGGCGGCGCAATGCATGGGTAAGACATCCTTTTCTGGTAACAGGAAATTTTGCACAGAGAACATGGACTTCTTCATTTCACCCGCGTATTTCATGCCGGCCAGCAAAACTTTACGTTGTGCAAAATTGATAATCACGCAACCGTCGCTGTTGGTACCGTCACGTTCCGGGTCACACTCGAAATTGGCGGCATTCAGGATCTTCCATTCTTCCTTGACTTTCGGGTTGTAAACTTGCGGCGAGATAAATAACGCCTGGCCAAACAGGTTGTGCCAGGCCGTTTCAGTTGTCATCACAACTGGCAGGTAGTGCTCCGGGTCTGCCCCCACATGCAGGTTCGATTTAAAACGGTTACGTTCGGACAGATAATCGCTGACGCGTTGCCAGAGGGCGTCAAACTTTTCCGGTTCAAATGGGCGATTAACGGGGCCCCAGTCGATGGCATCAGCGGTACTGGGCTCCTGCACAATAAATCGGTCGAGTGGATGGCGTGAAGTGCGTTTGCCGGTATAGACGACCAGGGCACCGTTATGCGCAAGCTTGCCCTCCTGGTTTTGAATCGCCGTTTCAATCAGCTGCGCCCGGTCGAGGTCCGTAAACGTCTGGGCCGAGGTTTCTATCTCCTCAATTGCTTGCATTGTCTTATCCTGTCTGTGAGCGCATCGGGACCAATCCCGTCTGTGAGCCGCGATTATGCCAAATTCGAGCGGATGGCGGGTACCACCGAATAGCTACTATTCCGACCGGCATCACTTCGGGTTGGACCTGTTACGACGGGTCGAGATTCTTCTTCTGGAAGTCATGGATCTGGCGCCGGTCCCGCTTGTCCGGGCGACCCGCAGGAGCTATATGTGCACCTGCCAATTTGCGTTGCACGGCTTCTTTCTCGCGCCGGGCCACGCTCTCGCTGGTTTCCTGGTACAGCGCCTGCGCCTCGGTTGCCCCGCGGCGCTGGTCAGACAGCGCCTTGACGACAACAATCTTTTCATCCCAGCCCTGGCGAATCTTCAGTTCATCACCGCGTTGTAGTTCCCGGCTGGCTTTTGCCCGCGCGCCGCCGAGATGAACCTTACCACCATCTATCGCTTCTTTCGCCCTGGCACGAGTGCGAAAGAATCTTGCGGCCCAGAGCCATTTATCAAGTCGAACTCTTTCCACCAAATCATTCCACCAAATCATTCCACTAATGGATTGCATCGAGTAAAGGCGCTAACTAAAGGTCCTGATCGAGGGCCCAATTCAGAGGTACCACCCATTGATCTTGCCACTTCCGGCATAGTATCAAATTCATTCTTCTGGACGTCACCTCGAATGTTATTGATTCATATTCATAAAGGAAATGGCTGTCGCTTTCATAGTAAGCCGAGTTACCATCCTGATATCGTGGTTTGAAAGGTCTGTGGGCAATAATGAATATTTTCAGGAATGTTCACCTTCGCCCGGACGCCCATTTTCCAACAAGCCTGGGTCCAATTACATGCAAGCCCTGGTAACAGAACTGAGCCATATTGCGCGACTGGCTGGCGCCGCGATCCTGGAAGTGTACGAACAGCAGGATCACGGCGTGGAAACCAAGGACGATGACTCGCCGCTCACGGCGGCGGATCTTGCATCGCACCGGCTAATCGTGGGCGAACTGACGCGGCTGTATCCGGACATTCCGGTGTTGTCCGAGGAGTCCACTGCGATTAGTTGGGAAGAGCGTTCGACCTGGAACCAATACTTCCTCATTGACCCGCTGGATGGCACGAAGGAATTTATTTCCCGAAACGGTGAATTCACCGTCAATATCGCCCTCATCGAACAAGGTGATCCGACTGCAGGGGTCGTTTTCGTGCCCGTCAAGAATATCTTGTACGCCGGTTTTCAAGGTGATGTGCCAACAGCCTATGTTGAGCGGGAAAGGAGCGTCACACCGATCAAGACCCGGGCGGTATCTGGCGATAAGCTCACGATCGTTGCCAGTCGGCGCCATGGTGGGGATGCCCTCGCAGGTGTGATGGCGGTGCTGGAACAGGAATTTACCGTGGTAGAAACACTGAATATGGGGAGTTCGCTCAAGCTCTGCCTGGTGGCTGAAGGTTATGCCGACTTTTATCCACGGCTTGCACCAACGTCGGAGTGGGATACCGCGGCCGCCCACGCGGTGGTACTGGCGGCTGGCGGTAAGGTTGTGGATACCCGCTTTGAGCCACTTCGATATAACACCAAAGCAGATTTATTGAATCCGTTTTTTTATGTGATCGGTGATCCCGCCTGGCCGTGGGAGAGCGTTCTCGCAAAAGTACGACCCGGCTAATTCATTCAAGTACAGGTATAAGGAGTCATCATGGCTGACAAGTCACGTTTGCCACTACCCGTGCCCACACCCGAAACCGCACATTTCTGGGAAGGTACGAAATCCGGGGAACTGCGGTTACAACGATGTGACGCCTGCAGTGAGATTTATTTCCCGCCACGGCCGTTTTGTCCTGTATGTTCGTCCCGATCGGTCTCGATATTTGCGGCCAGCGGTAAAGCGACGCTCTACAGCTATGTCATCAACGAGCGCTCCCATCCGGCCATAGATGCGCCCTACTCGATCGCGGTGGTCGAGCTGGAAGAGGGCCCGCGAATGATGACCAATATTGTAGACACACCCCAGACGCCGGAAGCACTTGAGCTGGACATGGCGCTTGAAGTCACGTTTGACGCGGTTAGCGATGAGATTTCATTACCCTATTTTCGCCCTGCCGGTGGAGGTGAGACATGAAGCCTGGCAGCATTGCGATAGTCGGCGCGGCGGAAACCACTGAACTGGGTAAAATTCCCGACGTCAGTCAGATCCAACTGCACGCGGATGCGGCATTAAATACACTTGTGGATGCGGGTCTTACGGCCAGCGACATAGACGGCATTGCAACCGCCGGTGAATCCCCGACGGCACTGGCCCACTATCTTGGAATCGTCCCCACCTGGGTGGACGGTACTGCCGTAGGCGGTTGTTCATTTATGTTGCATGTTCGACATGCAGCGGCGGCCATCAATGAAGGCTTGTGTTCTACCGTCCTGATCACCCACGGAGAGAGCGGACGCTCCAATGTGGGGCGCGGCGGCTTTCGTGGAGGTGGTGGCGGGGCAACCTTGCCCGGCCAGTTTGAGGCCCCCTACGGCGTTATGGGACCGACCACGACCTTCACTATCCCGTTTCTGCGGTATATGAAGGAGACCGGGGTCACCCTGGAACAGCTGGCCATGGTTGCCGTGGTGCAGCGTGAATGGGCCGGAATGAACCCGCGGGCCTCTTATCGTGACCCGATCACGGTCGAGGATGTCATGAATGACCGGATGATCGCCTATCCTTTCACCAAGCTTGAGTGTTGCCTTGTCACCGATGGTGGTGGCGCCCTGATTCTGACTTCGGCTGACCGCGCAAAGGATTTCCCCCACAAACCGGTTTATATCCTGGGTACGGGTGAAAGCGTCGAGACTCCGATGGTCAGCCAGATGGAAGACTTCACCACTTCCCGGGCATTTCGAGTGTCAGGCAAGAAAGCGTTCGATGAGGCCGGTATCTGCCAGGCGGACGTGGATCACCTCATGATTTACGACGCCTTTGCACACTTGCCATTGTACGGTCTTGAAGACCTTGGATTCTGTGAGCGAGGTGAGGCGGCTTCATTTATCTGGGACCGTAACACGGCGCCGGGGGGCAAATTACCACTTAATACCAATGGTGGCGGGCTCAGCTATATGCACTCGGGAATGTATGGCATGTATGCCTTGCAGGAAAGCGTACGTCAATTGCGCGGCACGGCACCGGCCCAGGTCGACGGTGCCAAGGTATCCATTGCGCATGGTGTTGGGGGCATGTTTGCGGCCAGTGGCACGGTAATTATGTCGAACCAGAAGCCTTGAGACGGATTCCGGGAAAGCCTTTTGGAATAGGCGGTAGCGGGGAGATTGGTCTCGGCTAGCCAAGCTGTACGCGCATCCATCCTGCCGAGGAGAATACTGTATATACATACAGCTTGGGCTAGCGAGGGTTGTAAATATACCGGCAAAATTCGGATAAGGAAAGGGCTGAAAAGTGGAGATTCCTTCCCGCAAACTGTCTTGACTTTTAGGAAAAAAATCTAAGGTTATGAATTCCTAAGAGAATCCGTTTCCCGCTGCACGCGTAGTAACGATTCAGTCCTGGAAGAAAATTTTTCACGTGGATTGCCCTTGCCATGGCACGCTTGTTGGTTATCTTTGGCGGAGTCCAGCTCCCACCTCTTCACGCGGGCCACGACCGAATCAACTCGCCTTTTGAAAAACCGACGAACGGATGGGATAAGCGGCAACTTTCTTGCACTCAACGGTAGGATCGTATGCAGTAATTTTTCTTTTTTTTTGAAATAGTTATGGACAAGAAAGAGGCAGGTAAAGATAATAGAAACCCATCCAGTATAGCGAGGATGCACCGTCTGGCTACGATAGTATACGAGCCCTTCCAGTGGTTGTACAGAAAGACGTCACTTCCCCCTTTAATTTCAGGTATTCGACGCCATATAACAAGAACGAAAAAGGAGGCGCGCTTTCCCAAGTATCGATTTTCCTGTTTTTACCTCAAGTCAACTAACGGAGCTCACGCCCTATGACTAGCCACGCCCGCGAAGGAGACTTCGACTCTATCCTGGAAGATGACTCACTGGATGAATCACCCCAGGACCTCGACCTCGAGGCTGAATCCCTTATAGACAATGACCTGGATGCCGACGATGACGACGAAGATGGCTCCGGGCAATCGCAGCTGAAGCGCTTGATCGAAAAAGGTAAGGACCAGGGATATCTCACTTATGACCAGTTGACGGAATCCCTGCCAGAGAGCGTAACTGAATCTGACGAATTCGAGAACATCGTGCAGATGTTCGAAGAGATGGGGATTACCGTCTATGATCACGCGCCGGAAGGGGACCTCAAGGAAGATGAGGAAGAGATCAACGTTGACCCTGCCGCCTTGGCAGCGATTGATTCGGTGGTCGGCAAGACCATGGATCCGGTCCGGATGTACATGCGTGAAATGGGCACCGTTCCGCTTCTGACCCGTGAGGGCGAGATTACGATTGCCAAGCGCATCGAAGAGGGTATTCGTGAAACGATGACAATCCTTTCCCGATATCCGGGTGTAGTTGAGCGGGTACTAACCGAATACGATCGGGTCATTGAAGAGGAAGCTGAGCTGACAGCGATTATCAGTGGCTTTCTCGATCCGGAAGATATTATCCCGGACATGTCGGAAGTCGCTGAAGCGAAATCGTCGGGTAACTATGAGGCCAGCGAAGCAGATGAACCTAACAAGGGTTTGAATGAAGAGCTTGCCCATGAACGTTTCGCGCTCATCCAGAAAAACCACGACAAATTACAGAAGCTGATTGCCAAACACGGGCGTGCTGATAAAAAGACCCAGGCAGGCTTTGATGCCCTGGCGGAAGTGTTTTGTACCTTGAAACTGGTGCCTGCAGTGATGGATCCGCTACTCGATCTGGTCAGGGATGACATGCAGAGCATTCGTGATCAGGAGAAGATGATTCGTGACCTGTGTGTCGACAAAGCGAAGATGCCGAAAGAGCAGTTCCTGGCGCAGTTCGTTGGGCATGAAGTCGAGGTTGACTGGCTCGATCGCGAGATTGCAGCGGATCATGAATATTCTGAAAGTTTGCAGCGCTACCGGATCTCGATCCGTCACGCGATCAAGATTATCAAGAAGATTGCTGATCGCACCGGCCTTGAGATGTCCGAGATCAAGGACATCAATCGACGATTGTTCGTGTCGGTAGGCAAAACCCGTGCTGCCAAGAAAGATATGATCGAGGCAAACCTTCGTCTGGTTATTTCTATTGCCAAAAAGTATACCAACCGTGGTCTGCATTTTCTTGATTTGATTCAGGAAGGCAACATCGGCTTGATGAAAGCAGTGGATAAGTTTGAATACCGTCGAGGTTTCAAGTTCTCAACCTATGCGACATGGTGGATCCGTCAGGCAATTACGCGGTCTATCTCTGACCTGGCGCGGACAATTCGTGTACCGGTTCATATGATGGAAACGGTGAACAAGCTCAATCGCCTGACCAGGCAATTGATCCAGGAACTGGGCCGCTCACCGACTATTGAAGAACTCAGCGTAAAGATGGAATTACCTGAAGACAAGGTCCTAAAAGCCCTGGATGTTGCCAAGCAACCGATCTCTCTTGAGACGCCGGTGGGTGATGATGACGATTCGACCATGTGGAACCTGGTGAGTGACACGTCGGTTGAATCACCGATGGATCATGCGACTGACGAAGGTTTGCGCGAAACCACCACCAGTGTGCTGACGGCCCTGACGGAGCGAGAAGCCAAGGTGCTTCGTATGCGGTTCGGGATTGATATGAATACCGATCACACCCTCGAGGAAGTCGGCAGGCAATTTTCTGTCACACGTGAGCGGATTCGCCAGATCGAGGCCAAGGCGTTGCGCAAACTTCGCCATCCGGCCCGGTCTGAACAACTTCGAAGTTTTATTGACGCGTAAAAATGGGGGCATCGCCCCCTTTTTTATTGACCCTTGTAATCAACGGTACCATCGCCAGAGAAGTGCTGGCACCCTCCTGTATATCACTGGCTTTGCGAGGGACCTAAGCATGCAATTTTTTCGCGACATTTTCAGTGGTCGGCCCATCTGGATGAGTGCAGTGATGGTGTTCTGTGCCTATATGACCTTCATTTACCTGCCTTTTGATATCTTCTATAAGCCGGTGGAACAGGATCAGGAGGTTTGGTTTGGACTGATGTTGACCGGCTGGGCGGCAAAAATAACAGCACCTTTGCACTGGTTGATCTATGGTTTTGGCTTCTATGGATTTCTGAAAATGAAGCCCTGGATGTTCCCGTGGGCCTCGTTATATGTCCTCCAGATCGCGATCGGTATGTTCGTCTGGTCAGTGACAGATTCACGGGGCAGCGGTTATGTATTGGGGGCAATCGCAGCGATTCCGTTTTCGATCCTGGCCACGGCACTTTGGGTGTACAAGGACGCGTTTGACGATGGCGCTGCAGGGTAGTAGTTGCTTTAAGTGCGCTAACGTCATTATAGAAATGGTTAGCCAGTCGAATTATTTGGTACACTGGATTTTGTTCTCACAGACTGCGGATCCCGGGCATGAAGGACATGAAATTGCTTCGCACAGTGCTGTACCTGCACCACAAGCTCGAACGTGCCTCCCGGTCGTTTGATGTTTCCATCAGTCAATACCGAATGCTGTATTACCTCAGTCATGGTCCGCGTCGTGCGGCTGAACTTGCGAGTGAAAGTAGTATCCGTAAGCCCAGCATTACTTCCCTGATCAACACGCTGGAGTCCCGGGGATGGATCTCGCGTGAAGGGGATCCGGCGGACCGTCGGGCCATCTCGATACGCATTACGCAGGAAGGCACTGCCATCATGAAGGCATTCGAACGCCATCTACAGGATTCGCTGGTCGAGTACCTGGGGGCTGAGGCCGCCGCAGACGCAGAAGGGCAGATCGAGCCGCTGTTTGAGCTCTGGAATGACAGGCGCAAGTTGCGAATCAAACAGTGGATGCAAGCGTCGAAAAAGGACAAGACTTCCTGACAGTGTTCATGTCCTTCCCTTTATCGTGTGCATACGGCCGGTTTATGCTGGCATTGCTCGGCTTCTGCTCCGTCGCTGCGCTGGCGGGTGAGAATGATTGGGAATTGAAACGGGACTCAGACGGGATCCAGGTTTATACCCGGGATGTTCCAGATTCAAAGTACAAGGCGGTCAAAGGAACGATGACGATCACTGCGCCCCTGGGTGCTGCGGTTGCATTGATCCGTGATACCAGCGCCTGCGCGAAAGTGGCGTCACTGTGTAAAGTGTCGTGGATACACAAGACAGTTTCCGAAACCGAGCTCTATGTGTACTCCTACAATGACCTGCCATGGCCGGTCAAAGATCGGGACATCCTGGTAAGAGCGCTGTGGTCACAGGACCCTTCTGACCTGCAGGTGACAATGACAGCGGAAGCCGTATCCGGCATGATGGATAAAAATGATCGTGCGGTCCGGTTACAACAAGCCAGCTTCAGCTGGGAAATTTCTCCCCTGGATGACGGCCGCCTTCAAATCACAACCCAGGCCCATGTTGATCCTGCAGGAACCATTCCGGCGCTTATCATCAACCTGTTACTGGTAGATTCTCCATTCAAGACACTTGCTAATTTTCGATCTGTGTTGCGGTCAGGCGACTACGATGATGCCAGCTTCGACTTTGTAACCGAGCCCTGACGTTTCCGCCAGCCCTGTTCCTGGCTATCCACCTGGGCGCTGACGCCTAGCCGGAACAGGCTTCACGCATGTGCCGTACCAGGTCATTCTCGGCATCCGGATCGGAGCGACCATAGCGTCTTTGCATGACATGCATTTCATTGTAGCGACGTTTCAACCGCGCGCATTGGTCTTCTTTCTCCTTAAGCCGGTTTGACAGCTCGCGAATGTGAATATTTCGGCGGTCGATGCGCTTTGCTCGCAGCTTTCGTGTTTCGTCTGCGAGCTGCGAGATAATCCTGGCATCTTCTTCCTTAAATCTGAGAGGAATAGCGTTGCTGTATCGTCGGTCAATTGGCTGTGCGGATTCAAAACCAGCGCAGCTGGTGTCCTGGTAACTGGTCTGTCCGCTTTCATCGATACATTTGAATACTTCGGCGACGGCACCATGGCACAGGATGGCGCCGATCGTGAACAAGAATTTGCTTAAGAGGCTCATGAACTTCTTCCCTGGTCGATCGATTCATGAGTTTCACCAGTGAGGCCATTGCCGGGCAGAGGAGATTGACGTTTCGGCCGGTACGCCTGCGCCCATAGATGGTGGTAGTCTTTTGCTTTCCAGGTTGAGGTGACAATGATGGCGGACTGGCGACAACATGCGGGCGCACTGTTTGCAACTGAAAAAGTGCCTGCGACGGGTTCTATGGGCATGGTGGTCACTAACCATCCGCTTGGCAGTGCGGCTGGTGCAGAGATGCTGGCCGCCGGTGGAAATGCGATCGACGCGGTAGTGGCCTCACTATTTGCGCTGACAGTCGTTGAGCCCATGATGGTCGGCGTATTTGGCGCTGGCATGTCAACGATCCGCCTGGCGGACGGCTCTCACCATTTCATCAATAACTATACGGTGGCGCCCGCCGCGGCGAGGGCGGACATGTACCGCACAGTGTCAGACACCTGGCCCGATTACCAGCAGGTCGAAGATCGGTTGAACGAGGTCGGTGTGCTCAGTGTCGGTGTGCCAGGTTCTCTCAAGGGCTGGTGTGAGATGCTGGCGGCTCACGGCAGTTTGTCACTTACCGACGTCATGCAGCCGGCGATTCGATATGCGTCCCGGGGCTATCGGGCCACGAACTATCTGTGTGAGATTATCCGGAAATTCGAGACTGACCTTCGTCAGTATCCTGAGACGGCCAAAACCTGGCTACCGGATGGTTCGCCGCTTGCGCCTGGCGCGTTGGTGAAACAGCCCGAGTATGCCGAAACCCTGAGCCTCGTTGCACAGCGGGGACCGGATTTACTCTATGGTGGTGAACTTGGAAAGCTGGCCGTCGATTACATCCAGTCGACTGGCGGGATTATTACGCTGGATGATTTGCGAAATTACGCGACCACTACTGACAGTGTGGTTCGAGGGACCTACCGGGGTTATGAAATTATCGGTCCGCCCCCACCTACAGCTGGCGGTGTCCATGTCATTGAGATGCTCAATATCCTGGAGGCTTTCGATGTCGCAAAGCCTGGTTTCGGCACAACCGACAGTGTGCACCTGATTGCGGAAGTACTGAAGCTCGGGTTTGAAGACCGGCGCAAGTACACGGGTGACCCGGCGTTTGTAGATGTTCCGGTTGCGATGCTGATTGACAAGGCTTATGCGGAAAAGCGCCGGGCACTCATCGATATGAAGCATGCCCGTGATGCAGAGATCGGCTACATTGCGGATTCGAAAGATACCACGCACCTGGCCGCAGCTGATCGGGACGGCAACATTGTTACCGCGACTCACACCATCCACAGTGCCTTTGGCTCGAAGGTCACGGTGCCCGGGACCGGTATGTTGCTCAACAACACCATGAATATTTTCGATCCCCATAAAGGCATGGCCAATTCGATTGCTCCCGGCAAACGAGTCACCAGCAGTATGTCACCGGTGATTGTGGAGCGGGACGGGGTACCGGTGTTTTGTATTGGCCTGGTCGGTGGAATGCGCATCTTTCCGTCTGCGTTACAGGCGATCGTCAATTTCATCGACCATGGCATGTCACCCCAGGAGGCCGTCGAGGCACCTAGAATCTGGACCCTCGGCGATGTAGTCGAAGTAGAACCTGGTTTTCCGGAGGCGGTATTGGCTGAACTGACAAAGCGCGGTCACTCGATTTCCCGCCTGAAAGTTGTAGGGGCTGGCATGGGAATGATTGCATTCACCAACGAGGCAATCACCGGTGCTTCATGCTGGCGTTCCGACGGTACGCCCATCGGCCTCGGTGGTGGCATGGCGCGGCCGGGGCTCCGGTTCGAAGTGTAAGAAGTGTAAGAAGTGTAATAGACAAAACCCATCGCAAAAAAAGGGGCGAAAATATCGCCCCTGAGGTCACTAACAACTATGTAGAGGTGCTAGAACTGGTTCATGGTGTTTTCTTTACCACCGGCCAGTAGTGCATTTTCACCAGCAAAGTATTCCTTGTGGTTGTCACCGATGGTCGTGCCAGCCATCTCCTGGTGCCTGACAACGTTCATCTCGCGCCGGATTTCAGTTCGTTGTACGCCCTTGACGTAAGCAAGCATGCCGTTATCGCCGAAGTAACCTTGAGACAGCACATCAACGCCGAGCGCCGTCTCGTGGTAGGTTGGCAATGTGATCAGGTGATGGAAAATTCCGGCTTCGCGCGCGGCATCCGCCTGGAAGGACTGGATGAGGCGATCCGCCTCCACTGCGAGGTCTGAGTCATCAAGACTAACGTCCATCAATCCTTTCTCATCTTTGGTGGGGTCAGGATACTTTGAGACATCCTTGCCGGCGGCTTGCCAGTCTTCGTACACCTGTTGGCGGAACTTCAAGGTCCAGTTAAACGACGGCGAGTTGTTATAAACCAGTTTGGCGTCGGGGATTTCCTTCCTGACGGCATCGACCATTTCAGCAATCTGCTTTACGTTGGGTTTCTCGGTTTCAATCCAGAGTAGGTCTGCACCGTGCCGCAGGCTCGTGATGCAGTCGAGCACCACTCGGTCGATACCGGTGTTGTCCTTGAACGCATACAATCCATTGTCGAGCCGTACCGGCTTGACGAGCTTACCTTTCTGGTGAATTGTGATGTCGTTTTCCTTGAGTTCGGTGACATCGTGGATTTCTTCCGTATACAGAAAGTCATTGTACTGGCTGGCCAGGTCGCCCTCTTCCCTGGAGACAGGTATCTTTTGCGTGAGACCGGCACCGAGTGAGTCGGTACGTGCGACGATGATGCCGTTGTCGATTCCAAGTTCAAGGAATGCATAGCGAACGGCATTGATCTTGGAGATGAAATCTTCGTGTGGAACCGTAACCTTACCTGCCTGGTGACCACATTGCTTGGCTTCAGATACCTGGTTCTCGATCTGGATCGCGCACGCGCCTGCCTCGATCATCTTCTTGGCAAGCAGGTAAGTGGCCTCTTCATTACCAAAACCGGCGTCGATATCGGCGATAATTGGTACAACATGGGTTTCAAAGCGATCAATTTTCTTGAGAATCGGGGCCTCGTCGGTGCCTTTTCCCCGTGCCTCATCGAGTTCAGTGAACAGGCGCTCGAGCTCAACTGCATCAGCCTGCTTGAGGAAGGTGTAAATCTCCTTGATCAGATTCGGCACGGAAGTCTTCTCATGCATACTCTGGTCAGGCAAGGGCCCGAATTCGGAGCGTAACGCTGCGATCATCCAGCCGGACAGATAGATATAGGATTTATCCATGGTGCCCCGGTGACGCTTGACTGCGATCGCCATCTGTTGGGCAGTAAATCCATGCCAGCAACCCAGGGATTGCGTATATTTGGACGTATCCTTATCGTAGTCCGCCATATCACGCCGCATGATGTCGGCCGTGTACCGGGCGATATCGAGCCCCGTGGTAAAGCGATTCTGGAGCTTCATCCGTGCAGCGTATTCTGGATTGATGCCTTTCCAGGTGGACTTATGCTGGTCGCGCAGGGCGGACAGCTTTTCAACTTCCTTGAGGTAAGGTGATACAACCGTTTGGGGGTTGGCTGCCATGTGGGGGTTCCTTCGGCTAAAAATGGGTGACTTGTCAGGTGGAGGCAGAATCTACCAACCTCAGCGCCGGAAGTTAATAGAATAATTGGATAGTAATGTATTCCATAATTTCATGTATTAGACGAAACATCCCCTATACAGAAACAATGGTATCCAGTCGAGATTCCGGCAAGCGAAACTCACCGGTAATCCTGCACCCTAGTCGTTGAGTTTCACCGGGGTTTTGAACCCTTCCGGCTTGACGATCAGGACATCGCACTCAAGGAAGTCCAGGACTTTTTCGGTCGTGCTGCCAATGAAGACATCGGAGACGATGCTGCGCGAGATGGCACCCATGATCACCACGTCAGCTTCCAGTTCCCGTTCCATTTCAGAGAGGGCGAATTCAGGTGCTTCCTCTGTCAGGCGCTGGTGGGATTCGGGGATATCGTAACCCGACAATAACTCTTCGAAGGCGCGCTGGTGTTCCTGCCGGGCTTCCTGCAAATGTTTGCCGGACAAGGGAATCTGACTAAAGGAATGGGTGACGAAGACATCACCTTTCAGCGTGTTTGAAAGGTCCATGGTGATGTCCAGTATTTTGTGGTCGAGGCCAGCGGGTTTGTGCCTGGCGTGTTTCGGGTCCACCGCCGCAAGCAATACCGGCCGATCCTTCCATGAAGTTTCCTTGACCAAAAGCAACGGCATAGGGCAGCAACGCACCAGTTGCCAATCGTTGTGGGTCAGCAGTAGCCGGGACAGGGCAGAATGCTGACGGGTATGCTGGACCACCAGGTCAGCGTCTAACTTCACGGCCTCTCGAACCGTTGCCTCATAAGCCGGATGTGCCCAGACCGACAAGGTATCGACGGTAAGACCGTTCTCCCGTAGCGGTGCTGCTATGGACTCAAGCGTCGCTTTGCGTTCGTCCAGGAATTCCTGCCGCAAGGTTGGAAGATCGATCGCATCAAAATAATAGCCCTCGACCAGATACTGTGTGTAACCGCAGGACAATAAAGTAATGTCGAAGTCAGCCAGCTTTTCTAATGTGAGCACTTTCTCCAGCGCGGGTTGATCTGCCTGATCTGGATCAACTACAACCAACACACGTTTCAGGTTGAGCATCTCACTTCTCCTCGGCCTGGGCGCAGGCGATACACAGGGAGGCATAGGGTAACGCGTCAAGCCGCTCTGCGCTAATAGCCTTACCACACTTGATACAATCACCGTAGGTACCATCATCGATGCGTGCAAGAGCGGCATTGATCATCTTCAGTTCCTGTTTGCCCTCGGCATCCAGTGACATCACAAGTTCCTGGTTTTCCATCTCGACTGATTGCTCAGCAAAATCGGCGCTGACTCGTTCGTCTCGCTCATAGATGTGCTTGTGAGTACGCGCGACGCGCTCGGCGAGTTGTTGCTTTAGATCCAGTAAAGTCTCTCTTGCTCGTTCAGGGTTCACCAGGCACCTCCATCAATCCGGCCATCAATCCACTGTATCTCTCTGGGAGCCGCTAGCCTTTGACAAGCGTCAAGTGCATGGAAGAATTTTGCCGGATTCTGCTTGAATTATCGGTAAACAGCCTTATTTCAAACCAAGGGATGCTTCATTAAATAGGAGTTTATCATGTCAAGATTTGAAGAGTTCACCCACAATCTGCGAGAGTCTCTCGATGGTTTGTCTGAAGGTTGGCAAGACTTGTGGCACAAAGCACGAAATGCGGTTACACGATTTACGCCGTTTCAAGACGATGGTGGCAGCACCGTACCCTCTGCAGCTCATACCAGCCGTTGGGGAGTAATGTCAGCAGAGCTGAGCGAGACTGACCAGACTCTTGAAGTCGACCTTGAGGCGCCGGGCATGAAGAGTGCGGATTTTGATATTCGTGTCGACGGGCGTTACCTCAGCATCAGTGGCAAAAAACACTACGAGAGCGACAGGAAAGAGGGCCGGTACCATATAACCGAACGCGCCTATGGCTCGTTTGAACGGATAATCCCGCTGCCGTGTGAGGTAGATGTCGGTAAGGCCTCATACAAAGAGGGCGTGCTCCACGTTTCCTTACCGAAACTGGAACAGGACCGCTCACGACGCATTCAGGTCGAGTGATGTTTGCGGTTTGACTTCCTCATTGATTTAGGGGCTCCTGACACCTATTGTTACCAAAAGCGAACGGTTGGGAGCCTCCGGTGAAGATACCATTGATTGTAGCGGCAGCGCTGATCTGCTTGAGCGCACTGTGCTGTACAGATAAAGCCATTGCAGACGAAGTCAATGACATCATGACAGATGCCGGCGATACGATGCTCCGGATATTACCCTCGCTTTACAGTGATGATCCGGATCGTACACTGGTCATGGAAAACCTGATCCGGCTTGACTACCTGTTCAACCAGGCCGAGCCTCACTTTGTCGAAGAGCAGGAAGGCGCACAGGTAACTTTCGAATTACTCCGGGAAAGGTTACGTGATGCGATCCAATTGGGGGAGCGGCACAACATTAACCTGATGCGTAGCGCTGTCGATGATGCCTTTGGATTGTGTGCCTCCTGCCACACGCAGGATCGCAGAATCAAGCGTGCATTTGGCGTAAGTAAAATCAGGGCGCTGGACGAATATCTGGCAGGCGAGTTCAGTTATTTGACGCGGGATTATGAGTCCGCCCTGACATCATTCACCAACTATCTGGAAAGTGACAAGCGAACGCTGGTGCGTGACGCCAACGCCTTTGATCGGGTGCTGGTAATTACTGCAGAGGTGTTGGCTGATCCGGCGCTGGCAAGGGATATACTCAAGAGCATGTTGAAACACGTGGACGAGGGCAATGTCATTCATCGTCACACAACGGACTGGATCAGCGCGCTTGACCGGTTGGCGACGGAACCCGATGCATTGACATCACCCCTCGGCAAAAAATCGGTGGATGCTCTGGATGGGTTCCTCGATCATGAATGGCCAACGATTCAGGCCACGCTGACCTGGGCGGCGCAGGAAGCCTATTGGGTGGTGATTCGCTCCGAACTCAATGGGTTCTTATCCCGCGGCGCCAGTGGCTCCGATGTTCCGAGACTGCTGTACTGGCTGGGCGTTAGTGACCGGGCCCTGCAATACCGGTTTTATGGATCCCTCTCCAAAGGTTATCTGGAAAAGTGTATCGAAGCGCACCCGACGGACCCTTACGCGAAACGATGCCTCGAAGAGTACGAAATGCTGATACTGGTTTCATTCTCAGGTTCCGGTGGCACTAATGTACCGCTCGAAGTACGAAGCAGGCTCGCAGAATTGCGAGCTATGGTGTATCGGTAGACTCATACCTGCTGGTTCACGTTTTCCGGCAAAGTGTGCTGAATTGCTCTAGCATGCAGGATTGCCACATGACTTGAGGATTTAAACAGGAATGAAAGATTTTGGTGGGAAGCTCGCGGTTATCACGGGTGGTGGTACCGGTATGGGACGAGAACTGGCGCGGCAATTGATTGCACAAGGCTGTGATGTCGCAATTTGCGACGTCATCGACGGAAACATGCAAGAGACCAGGACCATTTGCGAGGGTGAGGCACCGCAGGGTGTGCGGATCACGACTCATTTGTGTGATGTTGCAAATGAAGAAGAGGTGTCGCGATTTCGCGATGAGGTCAAGACGCAACACGGGCGTGACCACGTTAACCTGCTGTTCAATAACGCGGGCATTGGTGGTGGTGCGAGCTTCACCGACGAGAGTGGCCGGGATGTCTGGGAGCGCACTTTCAATATTTGTTGGTTCGGCGTCTATCATTGTTCGCGTGCGTTTATGCCACTTTTACTCGCGAGCGATGAGGCGCACCTGGTCAATACCAGTAGTGTCAACGGTTTTTGGGCAACCCTTGGTCCCAACTCTGCACACTCCGCATACAGTGCTGCCAAGTTTGCGGTTAAGGGATTTTCCGAGGCGCTGGTGACGGACTTCCGCAATAATGCACCGCACGTCAAGGTTTCCGTCGTGATGCCAGGACATATCGGGACATCGATTGCCATCAATACAGGGACTGTTCTTGGGCGTAATGTGGACGACATGACGTCCGAGGATCTTGTGCCCTTGCGCCAACGTCTTGGAAAGCAAGGACTGCCCGTAGAAGGTATCACGGACGATCAATTGAAGGCGTTGGTCAAACAGCAGGGTGAGAATTTCAGGGACAATGCCCCGACTACGGCTGCCCAGGCAGCACAGGACATTCTAAAAGGTGTCAGGGAAGAGCGCTGGCGTATCCTGCTCGGTAAGGACGCCCAGGTGCTTGACCGGCTGGTAAGGGAAGACCCGGAAAATGCTTATACGGAAGCATTCATGGAAAAGCTGCGTGCTGAAGCGGAATGGGGGCTTGGCGGCTAATCTCCCTGTTCAGCGATTTCCCAGTCGCTCAAATAACTGTTCCAGATAGGTAATGCGCTGACGCAAACGCTGGTTTCGTTCCAGGAGTTCCAGCGCAAGCGCCACGCCTTGCATATTCAGATCAAGGTCTTGACGCAACCGTTCGGCACGCAGGCACCGACTGATGTGCTCATTGTGGAATAGCCATTGATCCTCGCCAGGGACCGGTTCAAGAATGCCATGGTCGATCAGCTCGCGGACTTGCTCAGCGTTGAGTCGAGTGACACGGCAGAATTCGATAAGGGTATATTCGAGCTCATCCATTACAACTTCGCCAGGGTTGCGCGTGGATTAAAATCGAACTTTTGCTGCAGTGATTCATAGGCTGCCCGCTGTTCGTCTGATTCAACTTTCGGGTTGACGATCTTGAGCAAGACAAACTGATCACCGGTGCCCAGACCCCGACCCTTGAGCCTGAGCCGGCTACCGCTCTGGCTGTTGGCGGGTATTTTAAGGTTTACCTTTCCCCCGAGCGTCGGCACTTCGATACTGGTACCAAGTGCTGCTTCCCACGGTGTGACGGGCAATACAAGCGTGATGTCGTCACCGTCAGTTTCAAATAAGTGGTGTTTTTCAAAACCAATCCTGAGATACAGGTCGCCTGAACTATTCGCACTTGAGCCTGGTTCGCCCTGTCCCTTGAGGCGCAGTTCCTTGCCTTCCGTCACACCAGCGGGAATCTTTACATTAATGGTTTTGGTGCCACTCGGGGTTGCGATCCTGAGTGCCCTGCTGCCGCCGGCATAAGCTTCTTCGAGGGTTATTTGCAGTTCATGGCGCAGGTCGCGTCCACGGACGTGGAAACCGCGAGAGGCATTGCCAGGGCCAGCACCTTGGCCACCACCATAGCCGCCACCAAATGCTGACCGATCACCGAATATCGAGCGCAGGAGGTCCTCAAACTGGCTTTCCGCTGAGAAGTCGGAGTCAAAATTAAAGTGTTGGCCATGGGCATCGCCACGCTTGAACTGGTTAGGGTTGTTGACGTATTCCCTTAGCTCATCGTACTCGGCGCGCTTGTCCTTGTTCTTCAGGACCTCATAGGCCTCACTGACTTCCTGGAATTTCTGTTGGGCATCAGGCTCATCGCTGACATCCGGATGGTACTTGCGGGCCAGTTTCTTGTAGGTACGCTTGATCTCCTCCTGCGTGGCAGTAGGTTCGATGCCAAGTACTTTGTAATAGTCTTTGAAATCCACGGTTTGCAATCTTATGAGCCTTTGTCTTATATCGGGCGCATTTGGCAATATTCAAGAGACCAACTCGCCTCTCGGTCCGCCGTTTACCGGGCGATCATGGCATGTCCAGACACGGTCGACTATGATTGAGAGACGCAAAGGTGCAGCCAGGGCCGAAGAGCGAAAGGACCGGGTCGTATTCAATTGCGTCAAGGGTCGGGGATATAAGGTACTCGGTTAATACCTTTTTTTTAGATCAAAGTAATTCGGGGGCTCGCGCAAGCCACAGCAACAACCGCCTGCTTTTGTGTAAAAATAGAACAAAAATACCGGGCAGCCTCAATATGCAGAAATTTGCTATAGGCGTACTTGTTTCCTTTGCCCTGGGTAGTCAGGCATCTGCCGACTATTTTTGGGTGCTTGGCAGTTACAGTAAAAAGTCGAATGCATTTTCCGAGCAGGAAAGGTTAACCGCAGTGCTGTCTTCAGAAGTCCTGGTTGTTCCCAATCCGTCGTCCGATACGTTCCGGGTCATCACTCGCAGAGAGAACCTGACACAAGACCTGCGGCTTGCCGCTGGCGTACAGGCATGGTTAATTGATATCGCTGTCACTGTGGATGAACACAATCAGGTACCTTCAGGCGTTGTCCCGGCATTGCCGCCAGCCCAAACAGGTGAGACGCTTGCCGCCTGGTGTGATCGGGTAGCGCCCAGGCCCGAGTACTGTGATCCAACTGAACTCACTGCACTCGAAGTCAAACGCAAACACCTTGAGCGCTATCGAGAGGAACTCCAGGCGCGATGCGCAGACGTCACCGATGAGCGCGAGAAAGAAATCTGTAGCGGGTGGGCGCAGACCCAAACCCAAACCCAGGACACCACCAATCAAGCGAAAACAGCCCTGAGCCAATAAACAGCCCTGAGCCAATAAACAGCCCTGAGCGGGTAAGAAGTACCAACGCGGGTGATTTCACAGGCTGTCAAGCTCGGCAAGTTGTTGTTTGATTTTTGTAGATTCAGGCGAATGCTCAAGTGCGTTTTCAAACGCGGCTTTTGCGTCATCTTTTCGATTCAACCGAATCAGGGTCAGTGCCTTGTTATAATAAGGGGTATGCGCCGGGCGTGCACCCTTTGAACTTGCGGTTTCATAGTCGGAGAGTGCAAGTGCATAGTCGTGCGTGTGATAGTAGACATTGCCACGATTGATGTAGGCCTCTGCGAGATCCGGCATGATTTCAATGGCCTTGTTGTGGTCTGCAAGTGCGTTCTGGTATTTACCTATATTTGAATAGATGATACCCCGATTTGAATAGGTAGCAGCCAGGTCCCGCCGCGTCAGATTTCCCGATGCGATGGCGCGATTACAATACTCAATGCCGGTGTCTGACAATGCGAATTGACTTTCCTGGAAGCAGCGGGACGCATCTGATGAACCGAGTGTGGTAGACGCCGCACTGTAAGCAAAGTGCGGCGGCACCAGAGCCAATGCCAGCAGGCAAGCGCGAATAACAGTTTCCATGGCAGGGGACCTCCGGCCCCGAGTCTTCCTTCAGTTTAGTTCGGTAGTGCCGTCGACGGCCAGTGTACTCTGGATTGAGGGCCGGGGTGAGCCTGCGGCAGCAGTTTCCAGCCGGAACAGGAATTTAATTTGCAGATCAGGCGCGATCACCGCGTCACCACCCACTGTCCGTGGCTGGAATCTGAACTTGCCAACCGCACTTAGTGCAGCATCATCGAAAAGCTCACCTGGCTCGGATGCAACGACCACCGGGTTCAGGACTGTACCGTTTTCGCGGACACTGAAATTTACCAGGACGAATCCTTCAACGCCCTTCATTGCGGCGGCAAAAGGGTAGACAGGCTGCACGACGTACAAAGGCACGAGGTCGCTAAGTGGCGGATATATCTCAAAGTCCATGGCGTCTGAATCCAGGAAGTCGGCGATAGACCCAAAGGTGGGGCGCTCCGCATGGACGGTGACGATTACTTCTTCCGGCGCAATCGACACGCCGTCCGGTGCCGGTGGCAATTGTGCAGGTACTATGCGATTCGCACGAGTTCGTACCTCGCGCATCTCCTCTGGCTGCATGGGAGGTAGTAGTGGTGCGGAGATGTCAGGTGGATCAGTCTCGGTCAAGGGCCCGGTCCCGGTTGCGATCAATGTTTGCATCAAAAGAAAGCACAGCAGGGTCGCCACAAATGCCGAGGCAGTAACCGCGAGATATTTCAATGGTCCTGACACGTGTTCCATGCTGTATACCGGAATACGCTATATTCTCGAGCCTACACCTCCCGGGGTTGGTTTCGCCAGCGAAAGCAGTGTATTTTCACGCCACACAAATGACATTTGAAAAGGAAACACCCGATGACCGAAGCGATACCAGCCTCAGGCAAGCAAATTCGTTCGAACATCAAATCAAGCGGGCACCTGGAGATTACCCTTGTGGACGTGCCAACGCCTGAGCCAGGCACAGATGACGTCCTCATCCGAGTAGAAGCAGCACCCATTAATCCATCGGATCTGGGGTTGCTGTTCGGCCCGGCCGATATGACCACCGCCAGCGCCGGAGGTACCGCCGATAATCCGACGGTGACGGCGGAGGTGCCACCCAAATTGCTGAAGTCCGCGACAGCAAGATTTGACCAGGACCTGCCGGTCGGTAATGAAGGTGCCGGAATTGTCGTCAAGGCCGGGGACAGTCCCGCGGCGCAGAGCCTGTTGGGCAAGACAGTGGCAGTGGTTGGCGGCGCCATGTATTCACAATACCGGGTGATGCCTGCTGGCCAATGCCTGGTGTTACCTTCGGGTACCACACCGGCTGAAGGCGCGTCCTGTTTTGTAAACCCCTTGACCGCCCTCGGCATGGTCGAAACCATGCGCACCGAAAGCCATACGGCGTTGGTGCATACTGCTGCAGCGTCTAACCTGGGACAGATGTTAGTGAAGATCTGTCTTAAAGACGGCATTGACCTTGTCAATATTGTTCGTCGCCAGGAGCATGTCGACCTGCTGAAATCTTTGGGTGCGAAGTATGTCTGTAACTCCAGCGATGAGTCATTTATGGAAGACCTGACGGCGGCACTTGCGCAAACCAATGCCACTATTGCGTTTGATGCGACCGGTGGCGGTACCCTTTCGAGCCAGATCCTGACAGCCATGGAATCAGCCCAAAGCCAGAAGGCGGGCGCATTTAGTCGTTATGGCTCCACGGTTCACAAGCAAGTGTACATCTACGGCGGTCTGGATCGTTCCCCCACAACGCTCAATCGTGCCTATGGTATGGCATGGGGATTGGGTGGTTGGTTGCTGACACCATTTCTGCAAAAGATCGGTCCGAAAGCCGCGCAAGCTTTGCGCGAGCGGGTCGCCGAAGGAATCAAAACCACTTTTGCGAGCAGCTACTCCCATGAAGTCTCACTGGCCGGGGCACTGGACCTTTCGGCGATTGCCGGCTACGGCAAACAAGCGACTGGCGAGAAGTACCTGATCAAACCCCAGGCCTGAGGTACCGGACTGCGGCTTGAAGGTTGAAGGTTGAAGGTTGAAGAAAATGCTTGCATAAATTCAGAAATGTTCTTAAATGCGTACTTTGCGGGATACTCTGATTTGAGTGTCCCGCTTTTTCTTTGGCCGACCGTTAAGGACACACTTTATGGATCGATATTCTTCAGCTTCTGATGAGGAACCTCCTTCTGGCAGCGAACTATCATTGGTTTCCTCGTCTGCTATTGCCCGCCCGCGAGTTTCAAAAAAAGCATCTCCGAAAGACAAATTCATCCCCGCTCCACTCCAATCGACCTGCAACAATGCCGCATTGACGGCAGTTGAATCGGTGCCTGTAAGGCTCATCGGTCGCGAGGCTCGCGCCAAAGTCGTAAGACTCCGGACATCGCCGCGGACCAGTCCACAGACCATTGAATTCAGGAAGAAATTCTTTCCCCAGGTGACCGAAAAAGAGTGGAATGACTGGCGCTGGCAATCCCGTAATCGATTCAAATCCTTGTCGCAGTTTGAACGCGTGCTTGTCCTTTCTGATGACGAGCGTGCGGCGTTTATCCGTGGCGGCATGTTGCTGCCAACAGGTGTCACGCCTTACTACATGAGTTTGCTGGATCGCGAAGATGCAACCAGTGCCTTGCGTCGAACCGTTATGCCGTCAACTCATGAGTTTGAACGCTTTCCTGGTGAGGCGGATGATCCATTGGGTGAAGATAACCATAGCCCGGTACCAGGCCTGGTTCATCGATATCCCGACCGGGTACTGCTGCTTGCGCTCGACTTTTGTTCAACCTACTGCCGTTACTGTACGCGGTCACGGGTGGTTGGCCACGGAGAGATTGCACCCAGCGATTCGCGTCTGGAGAAAATTTTCCGGTATCTCGAGCAAGCAACCCAGGTGCGCGATGTGCTTATTTCCGGCGGCGATCCGCTGGCATTGTCAGAGGACAAGCTGGATTATGTGCTGGGTCGCCTGCGGGCCATTCCACACATCGAATTCATTCGGATCGGTACCAAGATGCCGGCGGTATTACCGCAACGGATCACAAAGGAACTGACGACTGTCCTGCGTAAACATCATCCCATCTGGATGAGCCTTCATTACCTGCACCCGGAAGAGTGCACGCCGGAATCACGGCAGGCCTGTGAACGACTGGCAGATGCAGGTATTCCGCTCGGATCACAAACGGTGTTGCTGAAGGGCGTGAACGATAGCGTGGATACCATGAAGGGTCTCATGCATAAGCTGCTGACCATGCGGGTTCGACCTTATTATCTGTATCAGTGTGACCCCATTAGTGGCTCGGCGCACTTTCGTACGACGGTAAAAAAGGGCCTTGAGATCATTGAAGGATTACGCGGGCATACTACCGGTTATGGTGTACCCACCTATGTCATCGATGCGCCTGGTGGTGGCGGCAAGATTCCACTCCAGCCGGACTACAACCTTGGCCGTGACGGTGACGACATCCTGCTCAGGAACTTTGAGGGCAAGGTGTTCCGCTATCCCGATCCGGAACCTTCCGTTACAACCAATGAGGTTACAACCAATGAGGTTTCAAGCAATGAGGTGTCGCCATGTTGATTGGGCTGACCTACGATTTGCGGTCTGCCTATCTGGCGGCAGGCTATGGCGAGGTCGAAACTGCCGAATTTGATCGGGACGATACCATCGACGCAATTGAAAATGCGCTGGTCACGCTGGGGCATGAGGTGGTTCGGATTGGTCATGTTCGCGAGTTGGTCTCGTGCCTTGCCCGTGGTGAACGCTGGGATCTTGTATTCAATATTTGTGAAGGTCTACATGGAAGCGCGCGTGAAAGCCAGGTGCCCGCGTTACTGGATGCCTATGGTATTGCCTACACTTTTAGTGACGCGAGTCTGATGGCACTTAGCCTCAACAAGGCCTGGACCAAGGCGGTGTTGGCAGACGAGATAGAAACGCCCGAGTATCGCGTGGTCCAACACCTGAGTGATCTGGAAACCGTGGATTTGGCGTTTCCCTTGTTTGTAAAGCCGCTGGCAGAAGGCACAGGTAAAGGTGTCAGTGCCGGATCGGTGGTACGTAACCTCGACACGCTGGCACGTCAATGCGAATACCTGCTGGCTACATTCAGGCAACCTGTGCTGGTAGAGACTTTTTTGCCCGGCCGCGAGTTTACCGTGAGCATCCTGGGTACCAGTGACTGTAGTCGGGTGCTAGGCACGTTCGAAATTGTATTGTTGGACGCGGCTGAACCGAATGCCTACGGCTATGTGAACAAAGAAGAATGTGAAGACAAGGTGCTGTATCGGCTCGTATCAGCGGATGAAGATCCGATAGTAAGAGACGCTGAATCCCTGGCGTTGAAGGCATGGCGCAAGTTGTCCTGTCGTGACGCCGGCCGCATCGATATTCGATGTGATTCGGATGGCAAGCCCTCCTTCATTGAGGTCAATCCACTTGCCGGTATTCATCCCTGGCACTCTGACCTGCCCATGCTGGCAACTGCCGTGGGCATGGAGTATGTCGAATTGATTCGGCTGATTGTTGAGTCTGCTTGTGAGCGAGTCGACGGATCCGTATTGCAAAGCGGAGTTGTCGCGCGAGTCGCATAAATGCGCATCGCCCTCTTATTCAATGAGCCCGCACCGGATGCACCCGCCTCCGATCTTGATGTCTATACGCAAGTCGATGCAGTGCACCGGGCGCTGACGGGACTTGGTCATGAGTGCCTGTCGATGGGCTGCACCCTGGATCTTGGCGCCTTGCGTGAAAGACTGGTCGCCACCCGTATCGATTGCGTTTTCAACCTGGTGGAATCTCTCGGCGGCACCGACAGGTTGCAGGTCCTGGTGCCGATGTTGCTCGACTCAATGAATATTTCCTACACTGGGACGAATGCTGCCGCCATGTTGGCGAGTGGCGATAAGGTACTGGTCAAACAGGGATTGGTGACACACGGGCTGCCCACGGCGCCCTGGTTTACGCTCGCGCCTGGCTCACCTGCTTTCGTCCCTGGAAAGTATATTGTCAAGGCGCGTTATGAGCATGCATCCGTCGGTATCGATGACAGTGCAGTCATTGAAACCTGCGATGGCACTCTGCTGGCGGACATGATCCGTCACCGCTGGCATCTGTCGGGTCACGAAATGTTCGCCGAGCAATTTATCGATGGTCGCGAATTCAATATTTCGGTGCTCGCGGATGGCGCCGGGACCGGGCGAGCGCTTGTTCCCGCTGAAATCGACTTCTCTGCCTATCCTGAGGGCAAACCAAGGATTGTCGGCTATGATGCCAAGTGGTCCGAATCTTCGTTTGAGTACAACGCCACACCGCGCTCGTTTGCCTTTATTGCGACCGACTCGACCCTGCTTTCTTCGCTCCAGTCGCTGAGCGAAAATGTCTGGCAGCATTTCGGGCTGGGCGGTTACGCGCGGATCGACTACCGGGTTGATGAGCAAGGTGCACCCTACATTCTCGAAATCAATACCAACCCTTGCCTGTCGCCTGATGCCGGCTTTGCCGCCGCACTTGACGTCAGCGATATAGATTTTGCCACCGCCATGGAACAAATCGTGGTGGATGCGATGCGCAGCAATTCCCGCGGTGAGGTAGCAGGGTGCCGACAGTAACATTGAATGTGAGATTGCGATTCGAAATTAATCCGCGCGACCGGCCCTCGATTGAAGCCATTACACGTTCCACTGGTTTTTTCTCGGAGGCCGAAGTTGCCATTGCGCTTTCGGTGTTCGATGAGGCGCTGGCTGACCCGAAGGCCGGTTACCACTATGCTCTTGCAGAACAGGAAGGCATGGTAGTGGGTTATGCTTGTTGGGGCAGGGATCCGCAAACCCGGTCCAGCTATGAACTGTACTGGATCGCTGTCGATAGTCGTTGTCGTTCGGCTGGTGTTGGCAGCCTGCTGTTAGCCAGCGTCGAGGCTTATGTGGTGGAACACGGGCACGGCCAGCTGTATATAGAAACTGCCGGGCGACAGCAGTACGAGCCTACCCGAAGCTTCTACGAACACAAGGGATACGTCCAGGCCGCGTGGCTCGCGGATTATTTTGCTCCTGGGGACGCCCGGGTTATTTATACCAAGCGGTTGTAACGATTCGTCGTAATAACCAGGCGATGTTTAGGTTACCTCAAACACTTTGTTCCATATCCGCCACATGAATGCCCGGCAAGGGCCCTTCACCGCCAATATAGTGGCACGCTTCAATCACCGCAGTCCCACTCCATAATGCGCTCATCGAAGGTAACCGGCAGGTTCAGCTGTTCATTGATGATCTTCGCAGTCTGGCGTGTTCGATCCAGTGGCGAGCCAGTAATTTACCATTGACCCTGCATTCTGCTAACCGCGTTCCATTCGGTTTGGCCATGACGAATAAAGTACAGGTTTCTAACATCGCATGATTCTATCGCGTAGTGAGGCAGTCACCTCTTCGATAAATCGTGTTTTATAGTCCTTGTAGACGCAGGAAGAATGTGGCGTCACCATCACCTTGTCCCAGTCCCAAAGCGGTGATGTTGCTGGCAAGGGCTCTTCATCGACAACATCGAGAAATGCGCCGCCCAGATGATGCTTTGCGGCCAGGAGATCTTTAGTTGCAATCGCGTTGCCGCGGCCAAAGTTGTAGATAAAGGCGCCAGCTTTACAATGGAGCAGGCGAGCAGCATCGAGGGTGCGATCATTATCGGCGGTTCCGGGCAGCAATACGACCACGTGATCGGCCTGGCCAAGGAGCGCATCAATTTCAGTTGTGCCATACACGTCAATGCCCGGCAAGGGCATAAGTAATTCCTGCGGATTACGCTTGATGCCGATCACACGTTTGCAGAGGGGTTTTATATAGCGGGCGCAAATGCTGCCGATATGTCCGAGGCCGATCAAAAGGACAGTCTGGTTTGAAAGGAGTCTGCAATCCTGTTGCAGGTCACGATCCCACTGGCGCCTTGAAAAATTACCAATCATTGCCGGCATGGCGTGGTTCATATACAGAATCGCACTCAACAGGGACTCCGCCAGAATAGGGCCGTGAAATGTGCCATGTACCAGTTCCACCTTGCCCGTCGGGTCCGGTACTACCCAATCATCGCCGGCAGCGGGAGTAAATACGGCTTTGAGCTTCTTACAGGCCTGGTACCAATGCGGCTGGAATTCCCAGGTCAGCAGGTAATCGGCACTCGCAGCCGAGGCCAGGAAGGCGTCCACACTGGAGTGCGCCACGATCTTGTGATCCGGGAATTGATTGGCCAGCGGTAGCAGGTCAGGGTCGGCAAAATCGAATGCCGCAACTTCATTCCAAAGGCAGGTGTGGATTTCCATGGTAGCTGGTCACCAGAATTCTGAAGCACTACTGTCTATGAGATTGACAGCGGCTTCAAGTCTCCCGGGCGATGATGCCCAGGGTGCCGGCGCCCACCGAAGCGGGCGCCAGCGTCTGGAGAGCCTTCAACCAGGTGGACAGGAGCTACCTGTCCATCCTTGAAACGGGCGTGTTCCACCCGACCGGTTGTGAGATCACGAAAAGCGGGAATAAAGCCTGTGCTCGCGTTAATCTCACTGGTACCCATGGTGCCACCAAACTCGCGATTCTCCTTTCGTAGCGTCTGGTAGTTCATAATCTGCTCCTTGCTCGATCACCAGGGCGTGAGAGTGGGACCCGACATCCTGTCAGGCCCGGGACAACACTCCAACGGTACCTCCGTGTACGTTGCAAAGATTAGCGCAAGCCGCGGTGATGGAAACTGGCAGATCCCTGTCTTCCTTGTAGGAAAAGGCTGCAAAATTCCGGCGTGTTCTCGCGCAAGTGTGTCGGGGATGTGTAATCCAGCGCCTTCTGGCATAGTAGAGAATTCTCTTATAGATCCGGGACCGAGCGTTCATGACTGCCAGCAATCCGCTATTCATCCGCCATGTACACGTCTCTGAAGGCAATGGCTTTGAACTTCGGCAGTTTGTCGGCGTACCTGACAAGCAATAGTTTGTGATTTCCCCTCGTTGGCCCTTTGACATAAGGCGCCTGCCATTTTTTTATGGCTGGGTAATATGGCTGTTCAGTACGGTGGGCTTTCTGTTCAGCGTGCCGGGGCAGACCATGGGTATGGCGGTCTTTACCGACCCCTTCATTGAAGTGCTGGGACTGACCCGGACGCAGCTCTCGATCGCCTACCTGTTTGGCACCATGGGCTCAGCGCTGTTCCTGACACGGGCAGGACGCTGGTATGACCGGCTCGGTGGTCGCGTCATGATCGCACTATCAGCGTTTGCGTTGGGCGTGATGGTATTTTATATCAGTCAGGCCGATGTAATTGCGAGCCTGCTTGGCGGTCATTCGGCGGCAGGCTTCATGGTTATTCTGGTTGGCTACTTTGGCGTACGGTTCTTTGGGCAGGGCGTAATGACCAGCGCTTCACGCAACGTACTGCTGGTCTGGTTTGTGAAACGCCGGGGCCTTGTCAGCGGTATCCGTGGTATTTTTGTTTCGCTCGGTTTTTCGCTGGCACCCTTGCTACTGGCGTGGCTTATTGTGACGTTCGGCTGGCGCGGTGCTCTCATGCTGATGGCGCTGGTGGTGGGCATCTTTTTTTCGAGCCTCGCCCTGGTCTTTGTCCGTGACAATCCAAAATCCTGCGGTGTACGGCCGGATGGCTCGGTCGGTGTGCCGCATGATGACACGGTCACCGAAGCGCCGAGTCGATCCATACATGCGGCGAGTCGTGATCCGGTATTCTGGATCTATAGTCTGAGTCTTGCGATGCATTCGCTGTTCGGAACAGCGCTGACATTCCATGTAGTTTCTATTTTTGCGGAGGCCGGTCGTGGTCGCGACGAGGCGTTCGGATACTTTTTCCCCGCCGCGGTCTTCGCTACCACGGTCAATCTGGTGGCCAGCTGGCTAGTCGATTTCAATCCACTCAAACCTTTTCTGATTGCCATGCTGGTCTTCTTCATCACCGGCGCAGTCGGGCTTTACTATCTGCAGGAACCCTGGGGGTTCTGGTTACTAGCTGCCGGGTTTGGCTCTGGTGGTGGCCTTTGGGGAGTAATCTCCAACCTGGCATTTATACGCTACTTCGGGCCCTTGCATCTGGGCGAGATCAGTGGGCTGAATACGTCGCTGACGGTCTTTGCCAGTGCCATTGGTCCAGCCGCATTCAGTGTCGGGCTCGATGTTTTCGGCAATTATGGCGTTGCAGTCCAACTGTGCGCGCTGGTCATGGTGGGCCTGTTGGTGGCGGCCATTGTGATCAAACAGCGGGAAGTCGCGCATGAGTGAATACCCCGCCAGGATCAGTTTTCCGACCACTTCACATTACAGTAGCGTTATCATTGCGCCTTCACCAGACAGAATCGAGCCATGGAAATTTACAAACTCTTTCAAGTCGAAGCAGCACACCTGTTGCCGAATGTACCGGAAGATCACAAGTGCAGGCGCCTGCACGGCCACTCATTCGAGATTGAAGTTCACGTCGATGGCGAGCTTGATCCCGGGCCGGGTTGGGTCATGGATTACGCCGACATCAAGGGCGCATTTGAGCCACTGTTCGACCAACTGGACCATCGATACCTGAACGATATCGAAGGCCTGGGGAATCCAACCAGTGAGAATCTGGCGATCTGGATCTGGGATCGTCTCAAGGGCAGGCTGCCGATTCTGTCCAAAGTGGTAGTTAAAGAGACCTGCACTTCCGGGTGTGTTTACACGGGGCCAAATGTCTGAGACCTCGTTTTAGTTAACGCGAGACGATGGTCATCAAATCGATCAGCGTGTCTGCCATGGCCTGTTTGGCGGGGGTATTTTCAGCGAAGTGATTGGACATCTCGTGGGGATCGTGTGCGAGGTCGAAGAACTCACCCATGTCTGAACCAAGATATCGTGTCAGGCGAGCCTCTTTGGTAACAACGGTTCTCATTCGTGTCGGCATCCCGGTGCCTAGAATATCGTTGGGGTAGTCATCCTCAATCAGCAAAGCTTCATGGACGGCCGCGTTGGTATCATCGAGGGTCGGCATAAGGCTCTTGCCCTGCATACCATCGTAGGGTGCCGCGCCGGCAAGCTCCAGTATAGTCTGGGCGATATCAATGGAACCGACCAGGGCCTCGCAGTTGCCGCTGCCGCTGCGCGACGGGTCAGCGATTACCAATGGGACTTTGATACACCCGGCATAGTGCAAGGTGCCTTTCAGCATAATGTGGTGATCACCAAACATATCGCCATGATCGCTGGTGAAGACAATAATGGTGTCCTTTCTCAAATCCAGTTCGTCTAACGCTTGTACTATGTCGCCAATACAATCATCAATCAGTGTGATCATGCCATACTGTGCTGCCAGAGCGTGGCGCAGTTGGTCCTCATCAGGGCCGAATGGCAAGACCGGCTGTTCAGGATTACCTCTTCGGTTGGCGTGGGCGCGTGCCAGCCAGGTAGAGCTTTCATGCCGGTCGGAGTAAGTTGCCGGTAACGGCATATCTTCTGGCCGATACCTGTCCCAGTATTGTCCTGGCGGTGTAAACGGATGGTGTGGGTCCGGGAAAGATACCTGCAAAAAGAAAGGATTCTCCGCGGCGGCTTGTGCCTTGACGTAATCGATGCTTTTTTCCGCGATATAGCGGGACGGATACAGTTCCTCCGGCAGTCGTGGCTTTCGTACTTGCCACCACTTGTCGTAAGTGGCGAGGCTGGGACTGTCAGGCCGCATAACGCCTAGCAGATCCGCCGGATCAAAACCTTTGTCTTTTAACCAATGCTCGTAGTGGCCGGTGCAGCAATCAGAATGACCCACCACCAGATCCGCATGGCTGAATCCATAGAAATCATCAGGGAACTCCACCCTTTCGCGCCTGTGCCGTGCACGTTGTTCCAGCGTATTCCACTCGGGTGGATACTCATTGATAGAACTGCGCCGGGATGCGGGCAACAACACCTCGTTTTCGAACGGCGGTGGCAGGTCACCCCAATCCTGCAAGTGGGCCTTGCCGACGATACCGGTTTTGTAGCCGGCCTCTTTTAATCGCCGCACGAAGGTATTGGCATACCAGTCAAGGGAAATCCCGTTAGTCGCTGCGCCGTGGGCGGAGGGTACGCGGCCGGTAATGATGCTGCAGCGATTGGGTGTACAGATCGAATTGGCGACATAGGCGTGCTCATAGTGCACTCCTGTTGCTGCGATAGCATCGAGATGGGGCGTCTTGACGACCGGGTTACCACCAAAGCCGGTATGATCGGCTCGTTGCTGGTCGGTAATGATGAATAGAATGTTGGGCTGGGCCATTATCTGATCGGTTCCTTATCATCGAGTCTGGCAGGAGCATGGTTATGGAGATTACCTTGAAGCTTCACCATAGATTCAACGGTAACCTGAAGCAAGAACCTCCATTGAACGCCCAGCATTGGCTCAGCCTGTAGTAACCGTCCACGCGAAAACGAATTTCTATTGTGCTTGAATGCTGGCTATGTTTTATTCCTTATTGTATAGCTACCCGTTGTAACCGCGTTAAATCATGCAAGCATTTATAGTCAGACGTTTGCTGGCGTTGATTCCCACATTGATCTTCACCAGTATCATCGTGTTCGCCTCCATTCGGCTTATCCCCGGTGATGTGATTGACTTGATGCTGTCGCAGAATGATATTTCAACCGGCAACGACCGGGCAATGATTGAAGAAGCGCTCGGCCTCAACGAACCCATCTACATTCAGTATTTCCAATGGATTGGTGCCGCTGTCCAGGGTGACCTGGGCCGGTCATTGTGGCAGAACACACCGGTCACAGAACAATTGAAAGAAACCTTGCCCATTACCTTCGAGCTTGGCTTGCTTGCGTTGATCGTCGCCCTGACCGTCGCGATTCCGATCGGGATTTACTCAGCGATGCACCAGGACACCGCAGGCGACTACATTACTCGTTCCTTTTCACTCTTAATGTTGGCGATTCCGAGTTTTTGGCTGGGCACGCTGGTGATGGTGTTTCCGTCTGTGTGGTGGCGTTGGGCGCCGCCGCTTGAATACACACCATTCCTGGAAGATCCGATTGCCAACCTGAGCCACATGATTGTGCCTGCAATTATCCTCGGGCTTGGGCTCTCTGCCGTCACCATGAGAATGACCCGTACGATGATGCTCGAGGTTATGCGCCAGGATTACATCCGCACCGCGCGTGCCAAAGGTCTTGGGGAGAACCTGGTCGTCATGCGACATGCACTGCGCAACGGGCTGATTCCCGTGGTGACGCTGATCGGTTTGCAGGCACCGCTGCTCATTGGTGGTGCCGTTATTCTGGAGCAAATTTTTGTGGTACCGGGTATGGGCTTGCTGCTGCTCGAAGCGGTATTCCAGCGTGACTATCCAATCGTGACTGGTGTCTTTTTGGTTGTAGGCGTGGCGATCCTCATTATCAACCTGCTGGTTGACCTGACCTATGGCTTCCTTGACCCGAAAGTGAGGCAACAGTGAGCGATATCACGATACCGGCGCCCGCGCAGGCACCGCTCATTGGTGGTGGCAGATTTGCATTCACCAGGCGCCTGATTCGGGAGAAGCCGCTGGGCGCGGCGGGTGGTGCCATCTTCATGTTGTTTTTGTTTTGTGGCGTGTTTGCCGATGTGCTCGCGCCTTATGGTGTCAATGAGACGGATATGTTTCACCGACTCGAAGCACCATCGCTGAGTTTTCTGATGGGTACGGATCACATCGGACGCGATGTTTTTTCCCGCATACTCTACGGTGCCCAGTTATCCATGATTGTCGGCTTCCTGGCAGCCGGATTGGCAACCGTCGTTTCCATCGTCCTGGGTATTGTCTCCGGATACGTCGGTGGCAAGACGGATATGTTGATCCAGCGATTTGTGGATGCCTGGATGACGTTTCCGGACCTGGTCCTCCTGATCGTAGTGATATCGATCGTTGGGCCCGGCATGACCCAGATCATCGTGATCCTGGGATTGCTGTACGGCATTGCCGGATCACGAATTATTCGCGGGCAGGTGGTGTCGGTGCGGGAGAATATGTATACCCATGCAGCCCAGTCCATGGGTGCCCGTACGATATATATTCTGTGGAAACACATTTTGCCCAATGTGATGCCGGTCGTGATTATACTTTTCACGACGCGAGTCGGTGCAGTTATCCTGGCAGAAGCAGGTTTGTCGTTTCTGGGACTCGGCGTACCACCACCGACACCAACCTGGGGCGCCATGTTGAGCGGTACCGGCCGAACCTATATGTATCTGGGCCCATGGCTCGCGCTTGCACCGGGCCTGTGCCTTACGATTGTAGTGTATGCAATTAACATTTATGGAGACGCACTGCGCGACCTGCTTGACCCGAGGATGCGGGGCAGCCGATGAAGAGATTGATGGGCATCGCGGTTCTGGCTGTCTTATTGAGCCCCAACCTTGCCGCTGTGGCGAAGGAGCCACAATATGGCAGCACACTGGATGTGGGTACCGTCAACGTCACCTTGTCAGCCCTGTCATGGGACCCGGCTGACTGGGCATGGAAGAGTACCCATGACACTGGCATGGTGCGGGAACAGCTGTTTGTCGGTGACCTTGGCAAAAGTGTACGCAATGGTGGGCCCTACCCATTTATCGCGGATGCTTATCTGCCAAAGGGTGCGATCAAGGGCGAATTGGCGGAAAGCTGGGAGTGGGAAGATCCGCTCACGTTGGTTGTCCATTTGCGCAAGGGCGTCATGTTTACGGAGTTGCCAGGCGTCATGGCGGCAAGGGAACTGGTCGCTGACGATGTCGTATTTACCTACGAACTGCTTAGTACGAGTCCCAAAAAGATCCCGACCTATTTCACTCACATCAACGATGTTGTCGCACGCGATGAGCATACGGTCGTTTTCTATTTTAACGAATATAACGCCGAGTGGGATTACCGGTTTGGATACGGTTACTACTCAGGCATCGTGCCCCGAGAGACTGCCAATATTGACCGTAAAAGCTGGCGCAATGTCGTCGGCACGGGTCCATTTACCATGGGTCGATATATTCTCGGCAACCGCCAGACCTACGAGAAGAACCCAGGCTATTGGGGAACGGAAACCATCGACGGCCAGGAATACGCACTCCCCTTTGTTGACCAGCTCAACTACCGGATTATCAAGGATGAAGCTACACAGCTGACCGCTATCCGCACCGGTCAGCTGGACATTCTTGAGGGCATTCGCTGGATCGCTGTGGACCACCTCAAGGAAACGACACCGGAGCTCAAGTGGAATCGTTGGTTGTCGACCGGCGGCACGTTTATGGCGCTGCGAGTGGATACCAAACCACTCGATGACATTCGTGTGCGGCGGGCCCTCAATCTTGCTGTTAACCAGCGTGAAATTGTTGATCTTTATTACGGTGGGCATGCACAGCTGATGGCTTACCCGCAACACCCGGGTTTCGGTGAATACTTCCAGCCATTGGAAGAAATGCCAGAGTCGGTCCAGGAACTGTTCACGTATAATCCTGAGAAAGCCAGGGCGCTGCTTGTTGAGGCAGGTTACGCGGACGGGTTTGAGATGGAAGTCCAGGTCTGTTCCTGCAGCCCTGACAATATGGATCTGGTGCCTCTGCTCGATAGTTACCTCGCAAAAGTTGGTGTACGACTTAAAATCAAACCGATGGAGTATGCATCGTTTTTGTCCGCGATGACCACGCGTACCCATACGCCTGGCTACTTGATGGGCAGTGGCCATGTTAATCCCACCACTTCGTTGCGCAAGAGCTTTGTGACCGCGCAAACCTGGAATCCATCCATGTATTCAGATCCGGTATTCGACGCGAAGATGGAGGAGCTCTATCAAACCCGTGATGAGGCCAGGCGAATCGAGATGGTGCGCGAGCTTACGATCAAGATCCTCGATGAGGCACCCTACCTCTGGTTACCGACCGGATTTACCTATACCGCCTGGTGGCCCTGGGTCAAAAACTACGGCGGTGAGCTGCGAGTCGGCGCTGTGCGACCCGGACCAATTTATGCGCGTATCTGGATCGACCAGGAAATGAAACGTGAGATGGGGTTCAAGTGAGCCAGGCCGAGGTACACGTAAAACCGTTGCTGGATATTCGCGATCTGTCGGTTTCATTTGGTACCGATGGTGGCAGGGTGCGGGCGGTTGACGGTGTGTCCCTGTACGTTAATGAGGGAGAGACCCTGGCCATCGTCGGTGAAAGTGGGTCCGGTAAGAGTGTAACCGCACTTTCGATACTGGGTTTGATCGGTGACTCAGGCAAAATCGACACGGGCCAGATCCTGTTTGAAGGCAACGACCTGGCACAGCTTTCCACGCCGGCCCTGCGCAAGATCCGTGGTGACAGGATTGCCATGATTTTCCAGGAACCCATGTCTTCCCTGAACCCGGTCCTGACCATCGGCAAACAGGTGGCTGAACCCATGTGGCTGCATCGCAATATGGCCTGGGATGATGCCTATGAGCGCGCCGGTGAATTGTTGGACCGGGTCTCGATTCCCGATGCCAAACACCGACTACATGAGTATCCGCATCACTTCTCTGGCGGTATGCGCCAACGTGTCATGATTGCCATGGCGCTGGCTTGTGAACCGCAGCTCATTATTGCAGACGAGCCGACAACGGCGCTGGATGTTACGGTTCAGGCACAAATTTTATCGCTGCTGAAAAACCTGACCCAGGAACTGAATTCTTCACTCATTATAATTACTCACGACCTGGGCGTGGTTGCTCGATATGCCGACCGGGTCGCCGTAATGTACGGTGGCCGAATAATTGAAACCGCGTCGGCCCGGGAGTTGTATAAAAACCCCAGCCATCCTTACACAGAAGGATTGATCGCATCGGTGCCGAGCCTTGACGGTAATCCGGGCGAACCGTTAAAGACCATCGCCGGACAACCACCGGACCTGGCCAACCTGCCACCGGGTTGTACCTTTGCGCCCCGCTGCCAATACGCCCGTGATGAATGTCGGGAAGGCAAGCCTCCAATCGAAGTGATTCGTCCTGGTCATGAACGCGCGTGCCTGGGCTATGAGCGAATTGAGGAGCAGGTAGATGAGCGATTGCGCCATGAGTGAAGCTGCCATAAAACCGGTTGAGGAAAATATCGCCTCGGTCCGCGATCTCAAGGTGCACTTTCCGATTACCGGGGGCTGGCTCAAAAAAACGGTCGGCTGGGTACCGGCCGTGGATGGCGTCAGTTTCGACTTGAAGCGTGGCGAGACATTCAGCCTGGTGGGAGAAAGTGGTTGTGGCAAATCCACAACGGCGCTTGCCGTATTACGCATGCAGCCGGTGACCGCAGGCCAGATTATTTTTGAAGGCAAGGACGTTACCCATTACACACCAAACGAGATGCGTCCTATTCGTCGCGGTATGCAGATGGTCTATCAGGATCCGTTCGGGTCGCTTAATCCGCGTATGAAAGTGGGCGATATCATTGGTGAACCACTGGTGGTGCATAGGCTCGCGCGGGATAAGGGTAAGTACCGGGAACGTATTCGTGAATTGATGGACCTGGTTGGCCTGCTGCCTGACATGGCGGATCGCTATCCACACGAGTTTTCCGGTGGTCAGCGCCAGCGCATTGGTATCGCCCGGGCATTGGCACTCGATCCCAGTCTCATTATTTGTGATGAGCCGGTATCGGCGCTGGATGTTTCAATCCAGGCGCAGGTAGTTAATCTACTGATGGATTTGCAGCGCCGGTTGGGCCTGACTTATCTGTTCATTGCACATGACCTTTCGGTAGTGCGCCACATTAGTCATCGCGTCGGCGTAATGTACCTGGGCCAGTTGGTAGAAACCGGTACGCGCGACGAGCTGTTCAGTCATCCAAAACATCCCTACACCCAGGCGCTGCTTGATGCCGTGCCGGTTGCTAATCCAGAAATTGAAGCGCAGCGCCCACACAAGCTGATTGTCGGTGAGGTGCCCAGTGTGCGAAATCCACCTTCGGGATGCCCGTTTCATCCACGCTGCCCGAAGGCGATGCCAGAATGCAAAGTAACGAAACCTGAACTCCTCATGCAGGGAGCGAGCGCGTCGGTTGCCTGTCACTTGTATGAACCGATCTGACCGGTTGTTATCGCCAGATCATCAATTGATACTATCCCGATAATCAGGAAAGAGAGCCCTTCTATGTTGGAAGCAGTACAACTCGGCAAAAATACTGGCCTTCGGGTATCACAACTGTGCCTCGGCACCATGAATTTTGGTGAACCTGGCCGCGGTCACCAGGGCGACTGGACGCTCGGACCCGATGAGGCCCGGCCGATCTTCAAGGCGGCGATCGACAATGGCCTGTTTTATTTTGATTGCGCTGATATCTATGGCCTTGGTGCTTGTGAACAGGTGGTGGGTAGTCTTCTAAAGGAGCTGTTGCCGCGCGAAGATTATGTGCTCACCACCAAGGTCTCGATGCCGATGGGAAGGGCTGCAAATGCCGGTGGCTTGTCTCGTAAACACATTATGGAAGGGATTGATAACTCCCTTAAACGCCTGGGCCACGATTATGTGGACCAGTTGATTATTCACCGCCATCCTCACGGTATTCCTGGGCAGGTGCAAACGCCAGTGGAGGAGACCATGGAAGCATTGCACGACGTGGTCAAGGCAGGCAAGGCGTTGTACCTTGGCGCATCTTCGATGTGGGCATGGCAGTTCACCGAATTGCAGATGACGGCTGAGCGTCACGGTTGGACCAGGTTTATTTCCATGCAGAATCACTACAACCTGATCTATCGGGAAGAAGAACGCGAGATGAACCCTTACTGCCTTGCAACCGGTGTCGGCATTACGCCCTGGTCGCCGCTTGCCCGCGGGATCCTGGCGGGCGCCTATAAAGGTGGGTTCGATGCCGGTACCACGGCACGTTCGAAGGGTCGTGACCGGGCAAGGACTGAGAGTTTGTATCGCGGTGAAATGGATTTCGCAATTGCAGATCGGGTTATTGAGATTGCGGAAAAATACGGTAAGAAACCGGCCCAGATTGCCGTCGCCTGGGTGCTCGGAAAGCCTGGGGTGTCGTGTCCTGTGGTGGGAGTCTCGAAGCTGTCACAACTGGAAGACCTGGTTGACGCCGCGCAGATTGAACTCACCCCAGAGGACGTGACTTATCTCGAGGAGTTGTACCAGCCGGTAGAGAATTTGCTGGCGTTAGGGTCCTCCTGACCTGGGGTACACTTTGACATGCAGGTGATCGAGTCCACGGAAAAACGGGTTCAACTGCCACGGCGGGTCTTCCTCGACACATTTGAATTGCTGGTAGCGGTCCAATAGTGCATTGAACACGACACGGGCTTCCAGGTGCGCGAGCGCAAGACCAAGACACAGGTGAATACCATGGCCGAAGGAAACATGGACCGGTGCCGTCCGGTCAATAGTAAACTGGTCCGGCCGGGGATTTGCCGCCGGGTCCCGGTTCGCCGCCGCGAAGTTCACCAATACCATCTGTCCCCGTTTCATCCTGTGGCCATGAAACACCGTATCCTCGGCAATAAACCTGACGGTCTCCTGCACTGGTGGTTCGTACCTCAGTATCTCCTCGATGGCGTTGTCCAGTAGCGATCGGTCCTGCAAAAGCTGATCAAACTGATCCGGATGTTGCATCAGTGTAAACAGACCGTTGCCAATGAGTCGCGTGGTCGTTTCGTGGCCTGCCGTGAGCAAGAGAATGCAGGTCGAGATGACCTCGGAGCGGCTTAACGAGTCTTGTTCAGATTCGGCCAGAACCAGCTTCGATATAAAGTCCTCGCCCGGATTGCGCTGCTTCGTGGCGACCAGGTTGCCCAGATAGTCACGCATCTCAGATTCTGCATCCGCTGCTTTGGCCATCAAATCCGGGCGCGTCAACATGGTGGCACCCGTCAAGGCATGGGACCAGGCGAGGAATCGATATCGGTCGGCTTCCGGCACGCCCATCATTTCTGCGATGACAAATGCGGGCAGTGGCTCTGCCAGTTCCCTTACGACATCGAAGGTAGTGCGATCACCGACCGCATCGAGTAGTTCGTTAACCTGGCGCTCGATGGTGGGCTCAAGTGACTGGATATACCGATTAACGAATCCCTGGGACGCGAGCTTGCGCAGTCGGGTATGGTTGGGTGGATCCTGGTTGAGCAACGGCGGATTCTCAATCAACGGGAAAGGTTTGTCGCCGCTGGCCGCATTTGCCAATTGCACAACAAACCTGCTCCGAGTGAAGTCACTACTGAAGGCGCCATGGGTCAGCGCATCGCGGACCTCCTTATAACCGAGAACGATCCAGCCGCGGTTGGCGAAACTACGCAGCACCGGGCCATTACCACGCAGAATATTGAAACTGGTGTAAGGGTCGCGGCGAAAATCGTCGTCCGGCCGAAGGGCACTGCTGCCAAGGAAATAGTGATCGACCCGCCGCAAAATCCACAGGGAGGCCAACAGCATGTTGACCGTGATCCAGGCGAGTAGCCTTTTCATGGCAGGCTAAACACTGCGGCCACCGCCCCGGTTACAATTGCAGCTTTGCCTTCAGGACGCCTCAACTTGTGCCCCTCGATCGCTATTCAGGAACGATGGTTGCGTGCCCACCAGCCCTCTTCAGCCGCGTTCATGTCGGTAAACCTGTCTTCCGCGTCCAGCAATGTCTCGAGTGTCGAGTCGACGCCAAGTGCGATACCTTCATTACTGTAGACCGATGCAAGGCTGAATCGACCGTTACCAGCCTGGATAATCTTGCCGGTAGGCGCTTCATCACGACACAGGTAGAGCACGGCTGGTGTAACAAGGCCGGGTGCGCGTTCAGGCGGTGGGTTGTCCAGGTCTTCTTCCCTGCCGGGAATGGTGTTGGTCAGGCGCGTTGCTGCTGCCGGGGCAAGTGTGTTGACCCGGACGTTATGTGAAGCACCTTCCAGTGCAAGGACGTTCATCAGGCCCACCATGCCCATCTTGGCGGCGCCATAATTTGCCTGGCCGAAGTTTCCGAAGATACCTGATGTGGAACTGGTCAGGACGATTCGACCGAAGTTTTTATCGTACATGATCGGCCAGGCAGCATGCGTCACGTAAGCCGTACCGTTTAAATGCACATTCATGACGATATCCCAGTCGTCGAGAGACATCTTCTTGAAAGATTTGTCGCGTAGGATGCCAGCGTTGTTGATCAGGATATCGACTGTACCGAATTCGGCTACTGCATCGTCTACGATACTTTTGGCGCCGGCTTTGTCCGAGACAGACGCCTTATTGGCAATGGCAACACCACCTTCCGCCTTGATTTCATCGACCACCTGGTCTGCGGCGTCGGAGGCGCCGCTGCCATCGGCGCTGCTGCCAAGGTCATTGACGACGACCCTGGCACCACGGCGTGCAAACTCGAGGGCATGGGCCTTACCCAGTCCGCCACCAGCACCTGTGATAATTACGACCTTGTCCTTGAAATCTTCCATCTGTTTACCTCGAACCGCTTAAGTGTGTAAAAGTTGCCTATTACGCCAGAACCCGCGCCCGCTGGCAAACGGTCATACGGAGTGATAGTAATGCTGTGATTGGGTGATGCAGACGGCAAGATAGCTGACGAGGTTCCCTGGCCCGCGATTTGTAAAAGTTTGTGAGGTGTACTTTTCCTCGTTTTGCCAGGGTGTAAGATGTCGGTAATGGATGGAGAAAACCGATAGAGACGAATGTATCCCCGGACCCGGAGCGCGCTGAATTTGAGCGCGAGGCCTATCAGGAATGTCTTGAAAGTCTGTATCGACAAACTCCCGTCGCTATTGTTGCGCATCTGATTGCAGCGAGTCTCGTAGCCTATGCCATGTATCCTGTTATCGCGATGGAACGTCTGGTCACCTGGTGGCTTATCGTTTTGTCAGTATCAGTGGTTCGCCTGCTATTAAATGCAGCTTGTCTGCGGCGTTGGCCGCTGGAAGATCCAGTCTTGGGCCGTTGGGCTCTGGTGCTCGGTACCCTTACACTGCTGCAGACCTTTACCTGGGGTCTGGCTGCCTTAATGATGTGGCCCGATGACATCGCCTATCGCGCTTTCCTGGTTGTTGTACTGGCCGGCGTGATAGCAGCAGGTGCCGTTATGTTGGCGGTCCATAAAAATTCTTTTTTGGTCTACTGCATTCCGGTTTTGATCCCGCTTCTCTGGCAGTTATTCGCTACCGGTGGACGCCTTGAATGGATCCTTGGGTCGCTAACGATACTATACAGTCTCATCCTGATCGTGGCGGTAAATCGCCTCGGCAACAACTATATTGATGGGTTGATCTTACGCCTGCAAATGCAGGCCCTGTCGAGAACCGATGCCCTTACCGGGCTCGCCAATCGCCGGGGTTTTGACGAGTACCTTCTGGATACCTGGCAAAATGCGATCCGTTCAAAACAGTCTGTGGGGTTACTCATAGCAGACATTGATTTCTTCAAAGGCTATAACGATGAATACGGTCATCCCCAGGGTGATGCTGCCTTGAAATATTTGTCCGATGCGCTGCTCGAGGTGGCCAGTCGCGGCACTGACCTGTGTGGCCGGGTTGGCGGTGAAGAATTCGCCATTGTATTGCCCAGCACGGATATCGAAGGTGTTCGTCAGGTCGCAAACCAGATCCAGCAGTCGTTGGAGCAAACGCCGCTGCCTCACGTGAGAAGCCCGTTCGGAAGGCTCACGGTTAGTATAGGGCTCAATGCTGTGGCGCCGCTGAGTTCCGATAGCCTGGTCGACTTCTATGGCGAAACGGACAAGGCCTTGTATCAGGCCAAGAATGAAGGTCGAAATCGAATCGCGACGGCGACACCGGCTAGTTGGCGCAACGCCGCCGGTATTCAGCCGTAAGCCAATTCGAGTAGCTCGATCACGCTGATCACTTGCGTGGACCAGAATATGGCCCAGCCCAGGATAATAATGGCAGAGATGCCCGCTGCCAGTTTTGCTAACTTGTCTTTTCCCCTATCTTTCCCCATGTCTTTTTCCGTGTGCTTTTCCAGCTCCTTGATCAGGTGTCTTTAGGAGGTGTGGGCTCCATTCAGGAAAATCCGATCCAACGACCGGAAGCGGCAACGCTGAACCAGATCGTGAGCGATGCGATGGCGACCAGGCGCAGAATCCATGGATTTAATGTATTGAACTCGTCACCTCGAATGAGCGGCGTCTTGATCCCATAGAAGAAGATGAGACCCATTACAAGCCCGGCCATTTTGGACCAGAAGAACATATTGTAGTAGAGCTTGATAGCGACTGCCGATGCCATAAATATGCCGGACAGAATCATGGCGACGAGCGCGATCGTGATCCAATTGCGAGTGTTTTCCATCACAACCTGAACGGGTACGTCTTTCATCAACACATTAAGCAGACGCAGGTCGGACACGAGTAACATCCCGCCCAGTAACGCCATGGCGCCAAGGTGGACTGTTTGCACCGCGGCGAATACGCCGCCTGAGGATTTTGAAATTTGGGCCAGCAGTGATGTGTCCAGCCATTCAAATAGAAATAAGACATCCATAGCGATGGTACCAGTCAGTCAAGTTCAGCAAGTTCGTTTACACAGCCTGCGGCCCAATACAGGAATCGGGCCATATCCTGGTGACAGTCGAACCAGTCATAAGCAATCGTGCGCCCACTCGCGACAACACCCGTCCAGAGACCAAGCGACAGGATCGCACCAATACGAAAACGTTTAGGCGCAACCGGATCCGCGTCCCAATGGTTAACCGGGCTTTGCATTGCGTTGCGAAACAGGAGTGCATTGATACCGGCGGCGATTAGCAATACAACCTTGATACGGAACCAGATGCTCTGGGTTGTCCGAACCGGAATGGCGTAATACAGCAGAAACCCGGTAATCACCATGATGGAGAATCCGATGAACATTGGAATCTCGAGCCGTTTGGAAATTATTGACGCGGGAACGTCACGAAAGATCCATCCCAACATACGCAGGTCGATCACGAACAACATGCCCAGGAACACCATCAGGGTCAGTACATGAGTCGCCTCGATCCAGTTGTACAGGTAGTAGGACTCGTGCAAGTCGGTACTCCATGCCTGGCTGTCCAGCCACTCGGCAAGGCGTAACAGTAATTCATTCAGCACGTCTTCGGTTCCCCCATGCCATCCGCTGACTGGGGCCCGATTATATCAGAAGGCATCCGGAGTCACGGCGTTTTGCCCTCAATCGACATGAGGCTCCACCGGACATTGCCCGCCTGGCACTGAACCGGGTAGCCTTGTGTTTATAGAGAGTAATTACAATGAGGCAACCGGAAACTCCTATGATATTACCGTGGTGAAGGTTTGATGGGCATGGGACGTGCATTTATGGAGGCCGGCGCGAGCAATGTCATTGTCTCGCTTTGGCCTGTGGACTCATTTGCCACCAAAGAGTTGATGGTCAACTTTTACCGGTTTTTAGCAAACAGAGAAAGTCCGGATGAAGCGCTGGCGGTAACGGCCGGCGCAGGTGTTCATGACAGGGTGGTTCTTTGTATAGTGGTACCACCGAACTGCCAAGCGAGAGCGTCACCATGGCTTCACCAAACTTTGATATCGCTCCCCTGGATGCCACCTTCGGGGCGGTGATAAACGGCGTTGCCCTGGCCGAACTGTCCGAAGCCGCCTTTGATGCGTTGTACGAGGCCTGGCTCGAATATGCGCTACTGATATTCCCCGGGCAACACTTGACCAGTGAACAGCAAACGGCATTTGCGCGCCGATTCGGCGAACTCGAGTTCAATCTTGCGCCCATCAGCAATGTCCGTAAAGACGGGAGCATCCGTGACCCTGCGGCTGACGACGATGTGATGCGTATCCTCAAGGGCAATATGGGTTGGCATGCAGACAGCACCTACATGCCGGTACAGGCCAAGGGCGCTGTGTTTACTGCCCATATCGTGCCCTCCGAGGGTGGAGAGACTGGTTGGGCGGATATGCGTGCCGCCTACGATGTCCTGCCGGAAGACCTGAAGCAAAAAGTCGCGACCCTGTCGGCGCATCATTCCCTGCACTACAGCCAGGAGCGTGCCGGATTCAAACCAAAGGGCGATGGCGAATACAGTGGTTACGGTTTCCACGATGAACCGCCGCCACTACGACCTTTGGTTAAAGTCCACCCGGAAACGCAAAGGCCATCGTTATTGATCGGTCGCCACGCCCACGGGATCCCCACTATGTCGGAAGAGTCATCGAGCGTCTTCCTCGACACCCTGCTGGACCTTGCTTGCCAGCCGCCACGGACATATCACCACACCTGGCAACCTGGTGACGCGGTAATCTGGGACAATCGATGCCTGCTGCACCAGGCCTGCCCGTGGGATATGCGGGAGCCACGCGTGATGTACCATGCCCGGATTGCCGGAGACCCGGTGGCGGAGGGCGTCACGCTCAATTCTTGATCAATGTAAGGGGTTTGTAAGGTCTTTTAAAAACTGTGACGTGCGTCACAGTGTTGGCTAGAGACATGATTAGTATGGACGCTGGAATACTTGTGCGGGTTTGCGCCTGCACGCAGGAATGTGAGAGGGAGAGATTTGAACGAGACGACTCAATTACGGGCCCGAATCGAGCCAGAGCCGGTGAATCGCCCTGTGGCGCGGATTGAGCTCGAGAATGGTATCGGTATTAACGTGCTGGAGGCTTCCCTGCCACTGACGATTGGTCGCAGCGGCAGTTGCGATATTTCAATTCCCTCTGGCCACGTATCCCGGCGTCATTGCGAGATCTATCTGGTTAACGGCGTCCTGTGCCTGAAGGACACCAGTTCAAACGGTACTACCATAGGTAACCGCACGATTCGCAAGGAGTCTGTGTCGATCAAGGGGCGAACCACGCTGCTATTTGCAGACGAGGTCCAGCTCAGCATTACGCCTGCCGTCGCTACCGAAATCAAGGAGGATGACGATCGCCGGCGGCGCGAAGAGCGCCGTGGTGATGATCGCCGCCAGAAGTCGGTGGTGGTTTCATTCGAACGACGCTCGGATCGCGAACGTCGTGACGGCGACCGTCGGTTCAGTCGTTGATCCCAGTCGTTGATCAATGGGCCAGGGGCCTATTCCCCGGTAACAAATTTCATCGAGATTGAATTGACGCAGTGACGTGTATTCTTGGCAGTCAGTTGTTCTCCTTCAAACACATGGCCAAGGTGACCGCCGCAATTGGCGCATAGAATTTCAGTCCTTAGTCCGTCGGCGTCTGGTTCCCTTCGAACGGCACCTTCGATCTCATCGTCGAAAGCCGGCCATCCACAATGGGCCTGGAATTTATCCTCGGAGCGATAAAGCGGTGCCTCGCATTGCTTGCAGATATACAACCCGCCGTCAAAAAAGTCATCGTACTTGCCAGTAAACGGTGCTTCTGTTCCCTTTTCGATAATGACGGTGCGTTCTTCCGGCGTCAGGTCGTTTAATTTTGTGCTCAATGAGTGGATTCCTTATGGTTGTTGCGGCCCTTTACTATCACAGGTTGTCCCAGTCAAAAAGCCAGGCCAGTTACTGGATTCGATTTAGTACCAGCAGATTGCGCTTGCCGATGTTTCCACGGTCTTCAATGCGGAAGTATTTTGATGCGGCTTTGAGGAAGCCGTCAACTGTATATTGGGCTGCTCGCTCAGGTTCTGTGGCCGCGATTGTCCTCGTTTCCCGGGGGGAATCAGGGAGTGCGAGGGGATTTGCGAAAATGACCCGGTCGGAACATATCCGGGCAAGGCCTTCAATAATTTCATCGTGGCTGTCGAACCGTGTGCTGGAAAGCACGCTGCCCCAGAACAGATAATGATAGGTGTTGATGATCAGGACATTTTTAAAGGGAGCACCAAATTGCGCTGGATCCTTGAATAACTCCCGCAGAAAGACGGCATGGAACGCAACATTTTCTATGCCGCGAAACTTGCGGACCTTTTCGGCCAACGACACATAAGGCTCGTGGACGTCGATCCCGACAGCATGCTCACAACCGCTTTTAACTGCCGCATCCAGCACGAACCAACCCTTGCAGCTGCCGATATCCAGCAGACTACCCAGTGGGTCAGTGTACAGGGATGACAGGATTTGTGAGCGGAAATACAAGTCGAAACCGGGGATCATGCGGTCGTCGTCGATAACGTAATTGTGGTTATTGGGATAACCCCGCAGGTCCGAATTGTCAAACCCGTCTGTATCCAGCTGCGGTTGGCCGCGGTTATGCAGGCGCCAGTGACCGAGTCGCTTCGATGCCCACTCGAGCCAGAGTAAAGCCTTTGATCTCATATTCCGGTGGTCGCCTTCATGTATACGCTAGGAGACGATCGGATCGATTGGCGTGATGCGCCCGACTTTTGACTCGATCAGCCCGGCGACATCAAGGCAGAGGTCTTCCCGCCAGCGTTCCGCATAGATCTGTACTCCTGTGGGTAAACCATCGCTGACGCCCATCGGCAGCGCCACCGATGGAATACCGAGGACATTGCCGGGCGTGATGAACTGCAGGCGTTTCAAGGTTGTCTCGACGCCGGTTTGAGGATCGATATCCGCATCATGCAGGAACGGCAGGTCTGCCCAGGTTGGTCCAATGACCACGGGGTAATGGGTAAAGAACATGGACCAGGCGGTGGCGAGTCGATCCCGCTCTGTAAATATTGCGAGCGAAGGCATGGTTGCTGGATCATATTCACGCAGCAGGCCATCCAGCAACCCTACAGCGTCTTTGCTCATGACCGGTGCCAGGACAGGCAGCATCTGTTGTAAGTCGGTCGAAAGCAGGAACGCCCAAATACGGTTTACCTGCGCGAGTTCCGGTGGCGCAGCTTCCTCTACAATCCAGCCCGCTTGCTCAAGTACAGCGCCAGCGTGTTTGATCGCATCAATAGTGGCGCCAGGCAGTTCCGAGTGTGGCATTTCCAGTACCAGCGCCGCCCTCTTTTCAGCCTTGGGTCCCTCGAGTACCGCGGGTACCGAAAACGGATCCTGTGGGTGCCATCCGGACAAGACCGTATAGGCGGTACGAAGGTCGGCGACACTTCGTGCCATGGGTCCCTCGACTGCCATCAGGCGAAACGAAATCGGCAGGTCAACCGGCGGTAGCGCATGGACCTGCGGTATTCGTCCAGTCGTTGGCTTGAGCGAAGTTATGCCGCAGCAATAGGCCGGGTTGCGGAGTGAGCCGCCAAGATCATTACCGAGGCCAATACAGCTCATTCCAGTGGCGAGACTTACCGCCTCACCACCACTGGAACCACCGGCGGTGCGCGTGGCGTCCCAGGGGTTGATGGTCCTGCCATGCAAGGGGTTATCCGTCGTAATCCTGAGCCCCATCTCCGGCAAGTTCGTGCGCGCCAGCGGAATCGCGCCGGCATTTTTCATCCGCGTCACTACCGGGGCATCAACGGGTGGTACAACGTCAGCCATAGCTGGAATACCCTGGGTTGTGGCAGAACCCACGCAATCAATATTTTCCTTGATGGTAAAAGGCACACCGTGGAATGGCCCTTGTGAATCGGTTTTATCGGCTTCATCCGCCGCGGCGAGAGCGGTTTCTCGAAGGGTCACAGTGACCGCATTGACCGAACTGTTGACTGCCTCGATCCTGTCAAGGTGACTGGTGATCACTTCGCGGCTGGACACTTCCTTGTTTCGAATCAACTGTGCCAGTTCACCTGCGGATTTGCGCCAAAGTTCGTTCGTCACCTTTCTCTCCTGCAATGTCTGTTGTTATTTGTGTAGTTACTTGATTGCACTGGATGGTATCGCGAAGAGCCGGTGGCGTCGAATCCGCGTGCTTACAGGAATAGACTGCTGGCCAGCAAGGTGAGGCTGGTCAACAGCCCGGCGATTGGAACCATAACTGGATACACAGGACCCGTGGTAGGCTCGCCTCTGTGCTTGAGAACAAGGAGCGCGAGGTTGATCGCCGCGAATATGACCAGCGTGAGTGTACTGGTGAGACCTGCCAGGGTTTCAATATCGAACGAAACCGCGAGTGTCAGCACAATCGTGACAACCAGAATGGTCGCTCGAAGCGGAGTTCGTGTTCGGGGGTCGACATGGTTGAAATAGTTGGGGACAACCTGCAGGCTCGCCATGCCGAAGACAACGCGCGCCGCCATAATCATCTGTATCAGTGCACCGTTTATGACCGCAAGCATACTGATCAGGACCAGCACAAGCGGGGACAGCTGGCTGTTCTGCTCGATCATCAGCGCCATGGGCGCCTCATGACCGGCAAGCAGCTCCATCGGCATTGATGCAACGGCTACCATGGTCACAAGAAAGTAGAGGATGGCAGCAATACCCAACGAGCCCAATATGGCGATAGGCAATGCCTTGTTGGTATTTCTGGTCTCTTCAGCAACGTTGACGATGTCTTCAAACCCGATGAACGCGTAGAACGCGAGAAACGCCCCGGCAAAAACTCCAGTCCAGGAGGCCAGATTAGCTGCAGGTAAAGTCAGTGTTTGCTTCACGATGCCTGAATCAATATCGTCAATGCCGGTACCTACCACAATCAAAAGACCGACGATTTCGATAAGCGTGATAATTGTGGCAAAGACCACGGATTGGAGGATGCCATAAGCGGCCAGTGCGCCGAGACCGAGGACCACAGCTGCAATCACCAGCGGCGCCGGTAACTCGATGAAGACGTTGAAGTAGCCGAGAAATCCTCGGGCAATGGTGGCGGCCGAGACGATACCGACAAACGCAACCATGAGACCGATACTGCCAGTTACGACCTTCAGACCGAACGCTTCATCCACGTATACGGCTTCTCCGGCTGAACGTGGAAAGCGGGTCGACAGCTCAGCGTAAGCAAAGGCGGTAGGGCTCGCAACCAGGGCTGCCAGGACAAACGCGAGCGGTGTAAAAAGGCCAGCTTTTTCAGCGACGACGCCGGTCAGTACATAGATGCCAGCGCCAAGAATGGTGCCAAGGCCATAGAACACCAGCAAAGTTGCAGAGATGTCTCGCTTGAGTTCAGTCACACGGTTACCGAATGGCCCCGGCAAATCCGTATTGTGGTGATATGCCGGGATTGTTTCAATGACCAGGATCAGGTCCGGCACCAGCGCGTAAGCTGATTCAGTACGACTGGCATCCGGGCTGGTTCAAGGATTATGATCAAAACAACCAGTCCAGTTGGACCAGCAAGAGGGAAGCAACATGACCGAATATGATCTCATTATTCGCAATGGGCGTGTGGTCGATGGAACCGGCAGCCCGGCACGTCGGTGCGATGTGGCTGTTAAAGACGGCGTGATCGTTGAGGTTGCCGCGAACATCAAGGGTGATGCGGGCCACGAGATTGATGCCACCGGGCAGATCGTAACGCCCGGATTTGTCGACGTGCACACCCATTATGATGGTCAGGCCACATGGGACTCCCATATGAATCCATCTTCCAATCTGGGCACGACGACTGTGGTAATGGGTAATTGTGGTGTTGGCTTTGCGCCTTGCCGACCCGAAGACCATGACGTCCTGATTGAGCTTATGGAAGGTGTCGAGGAGATTCCGGGCACTGCTATGGCAGAGGGACTACCCTGGACCTGGGAGTCTTTCCCGGAATATCTGGACATGTTGGATAGCAAGCCACGGGACATCGATATCGCGGCTTTGCTGCCCCATGGGCCATTGAGGGTCTATGTGATGGGTGAGCGTGCGGTCAATCGCGAGGCCGCAACGGAAGATGATATCGCCAAAATGAAGGACCTGTTGTCAGAGGGTGTCGCCGCCGGCGCAGTCGGCTTTTCGACTTCGCGAACGCTGGTGCACCGGACCAGCAAAGGTGTGCCGGTACCAACTTACCAGGCGGCGACCGATGAGTTGAAGCGATTGGGCGAAAGCCTGTCCGGTGACAAGGGACATGTGTTCCAGCTCATTTCCGATTGGGAAGACCCGGAGGAAGAGTTCAGCATTCTAAGGAACACCAGCGAGAAGACCGGCGCGCGAGGCACTTTCACCTTGCTACAGCTGGATAACCAGCCGGACCAATGGAAGGAACACCTGGCCCGAATCGAAGCAGCGCAGAAGGACAACCTGGATATTCGTGGCCAGGTGCTGTCGCGGCCAGTCGGTATGTTAATGGGGCACCCTGCATCGATGAGCCCGTTCTCGCCGCGGCCAACCTTTCGCGCCCTCTCGGACCTACCGTTTGACGAGATGATAGCGGAACTACGGCGACCTGAGACCAAACAAAAAATATTGTCAGAGGAGCTGGAGAACCCGCATATTTTTGCGAAAATTTTTACGGGGCGTTACCACCGAATGTATCCGCTCGCTGAACCGATCGAATACTTGCCGGAGCGAGACACTTCTGTGTTCGCGCAGGCTGAGAAAGAAGGCCGTGATGCAGAAGAGTGGTTGTATGATTACTTTTTGCAAAACGATGGCCACAGTCTGGTCTATATTCCTGCGGCCAACTTCTCGGAGTGTATCCCCGAGCTGTTACAACATCCATTTACCGTACCGGCACTGGGTGATGGCGGCGCACACGTTGGCACCATTTGCGATGCCAGCGCAAATGTTTACGTCCTGACCAAGTGGGTAAAGGAGCGGGCAGCGTTCAGTCTCGAGCAGGCGATCCATTTACTGACCCGCAAACCGGCGGAGCTGTATTCTCTGTACGACCGTGGCATTCTGGCGGTGGGGATGAAAGCCGACATCAATGTCATCGACTTTGACAGGCTCGCGCTCAAGACTCCGCACATTTGCCATGACCTGCCTGCTGGCGGACGCCGACTGTTGCAGAACGCCGATGGCATCAGTGCAACGATTGTTTCTGGCGAAGTGATTTACCAGGCCGGTGTTGCGACGGGCGCATTACCGGGCAAGCTGGTCAGAGGTCAGCAGCGCCCGCCCCCACAACATTAACACTAGCAGTAACTTTCCACGGCCAGCTATGACCAATGGCCGCCTCTCATATCAAGCTTCAATACCGCGCCGCGCTTGTTGACCTTGCACTTGAACTTCTTCTCTTGACCGTCTGCATCGACGCCGTTCAGCCGATATTCAAAGTTACTACCGGACTTTCGCTCGCTGAACGGTTTGGCTTCTGACGTAACGCCGTGTCGCTCGCCAATGGCCTCGATACAACCCTGAAGTGCATCGTTCTTACCGGCCGCAATCGAACCGGTAGAAAAGATCATCAGAATTCCAAGTATAAAAGTACGCATTTACCACACTCCAGCAATAAAACAGTTAAAAGCCGCGGCATTGTATAGCTGGTGGTGGGTATTAGATAGCAATTAAGATGGCATAAGTTAAATTCCGGTTGAACCTGATCATCCGTGCGACCCAAGCGCCCGGAGCATGTGTTGGCATCAAATATGTGCCGTACCGCACAGATATTGGTTGCCGCAATCAACATGCTGGGCATTCACCGATTCCGGAGTATTTCCGATGAACAACTTCCGCGTGTATCAATGTCGCGCAATCGCCCTGATCGCCGCATTCGCGGTTTTTGCCCCTCTCGGAGTGGCATCAGCACAAGGCAATAGCGCTGCACAACAGCAACGAGCAACAGATCAAGTACAGCGTGTGGACGAGCGCAGGGCGGACATGGAACGCCGGCAGGAAGCCGAGCGCAGACAGGAAGCCGAGCGTACAAAGGAGATGGAGCTCAGGCAAGATGCCGAGCGCAGGCGAGATGCCGAGCACCGTCAGGATACCGACCGCAGACAAGACGCTGAACACCGTCAAGATGCCGAGCGCAGGCAGGACGCCCTGCATCGTCAAGATGGCGTTGCCCGGTCAAGGGCGCCTGGCTTGATCCGTGCGGATGAAATGGTTGGCCAGAAGGTCATCAATCGCCAGAACCAGCAGGAATTGGGCAAGGTTGCCGGCTTCGTCACAGATAACGATGGCCAGATTGAAGCGGTCGTGGTCGAACACGGCGGCTTTATGGGCTTCTTCACCAATAAAGTCGTTGTGCCCCGGAGTCAGTTCGAGCTCTCGTCGGATGGCAAGTCCGTCATCACGAATATGGACCGCAAACAGGTCCGCAACGCGACCAAATACAAGCGGCCCTGAGCCGATCACTTAATCACTCCCGGCCCTCACTCACTCGTTCCCTTCCGGTCGTGTTGATTCGGATCGACGGGTTCATGACAGTCCCTCGGCAATTACCGCGCCCATGCATTTGGGCGCTACGATGTGCATGGCAAGGTGTCAGAACTGTTCGATAAGGGCGGTCGCTTTGCTTATGATAGGAAGCCTCCAATAGCATAACCGCGAGTCGTTCAGGGAGTCAGTATGGGAGTCCGTATGAAAGTCCTGGTCGCCATGATGAGCCACGAGACCAATACCTTTTCGCCGGTACCCACGCCACTGACACGTTTCGGCTCTGGTGCAGCGCCACTGGAGGGGGCGAGGATTCTGGAAGTGTTTAGAAATCGTGGCAGTACCATGGCCGGCATGCTAAAGGTGGCGAGTGAGGCAGGGATGGACCTGGTTACACCGATCGCCGCCGGCGCCCCTCCTTCCGGTCGAGTCGATGACGATGCGTACAATTATATGACTGACACCATCTGCAAAGCGGCGATTGGTTGCGATGCGTTGTTGCTGGACCTGCACGGCGCCATGGTGACCTGGTCACTGGAAGATGGTGAAGGCGAGCTACTTGCGCGCTTGAGGCAAGACCAACCCGGCATTCCCATTGGTGTCGGGCTCGATATGCATGCCAATATCTATCCCGCGATGGTAGCCAATGCCACGGTAATTGCGGGTTATCATACCTATCCCCATATCGACATGTTCGAGACGGGCGCGCTTGCTGCAAAAATCCTGTTTGCGAGCCTGCGCGGCGAGGCGGCGCCGAAGATGGTTTGGGGTAACTGTCCCATGCTGCCCCATGTGATGCGCCAGGGCACCGATGATTTTCCCAACAAGGAGTTGCAGCAACGTGCGCGTGAGTTGGAAGACAGCGGCGAGGCGCTGGCCGTGAGCCTGTTTACCGGCTTCCCCCATGCCGATATCTATAATGCTGGCTTGAGCGTGGTGGTCGTCACAGATAACGATGAAGCGAAGGCGCAACAACTACGTGATGAATTATTGCAGCGTGCCTGGGACCACAGAAAGTCGTTTGTGTATAACCTGAAGCCTTTATCCGAGTCCATTGCCGAAGGCAAGGCTGCAGCGGCAGCGGAGGGTGAGGGTCCGGTCATATTGCTGGATCACTATGACAACACGGCATCCGGTGGGACGATGGACACGACCGAAGTGTTGCGTGAGATTCTTAATCAGGGTCTTGACGATGTTGCGGTCTTCGGGATCTTTGATCCGCAAGCCGTCGATGAAATGATCGCGGCTGGCGTCGGCGAAACAGTAACGGTCAGCCTGGGTGGCAAATTTCATATGGACGCACTGGCGGTGCAAAGCAGTCCGCTTGTAGTAACCGGTACGGTGCGCCTGATTTCAGACGGCAAATTTACCGTCAAGGGACCTATGGGCACTGGCTCCACCATGAATATGGGTCACACCGTTGTGCTAGACACCGGCAAGGTCCAGATCATCGTCATATCAAATCACGTCGAGCCGTATGACCTGGGCTGCTTCTCCAGTCTTGGCATTGATCCACTCAGTAAAACCTATCTCATGCTCAAAAGCCGTATTCACTATCGGGCTACTTATCTGCCGATTGCGAAACGTATTGTGGAGTGCGCCGGCTGCGGAGTTTGTACATCGGACTACAGCCAGCTGACGTTTGAGAATGTCAGGCGCCCGATCTATCCACTCGATAACGTCAATACCTGGGAGCTTGCCCAGGGTCGGATCGACTAGTCGATGGCCTATTGGCATTGACATTAGTTTGTCGCCCGTCTTTTTAACCCGTTTTCACCACGAATCACGCTTTTGTTGATTCTTGTCAACTATCCAGATGGGTAGGTACCCGGCGTCGTGGTATTTTGTTCGTAACCGTTCAGCCAGATCCCAGGAGAGTTACCGGATGCCGATTCCCAGTTTTAATACCATGACCGTTGCACCCATCCCCACTTTGTCCGATGAGGTCAACCAGATCCGTCTCGATACCGCCAAAATTGTCGGCGAACAAATCATTCCCAATGAGCCCAGGCTTAACAAGCCGGCCGACGACCCGGAGCGACAACAGTTGGTTCATGATCTGCGCGACTATGTCAAAGACTCCAATTTGTGGGCCCCGCATCTGCCTAAAGAATATGGCGGGATGGGCATTGGCTTTCTGGGCCACGCCTACATGAATGAGATTCTGGCCTGGAGTCCTTATTCAAACTATATCTTTGGTGTGCAGGCACCAACCTCCGGTAACCAGAGTGTGCTCATTAAATACGGCACGGAAGAACAGAAAAAGAAATTCCTCGAGCCCACTATTCGGGGTGAACAAACTTCCTGTTTCTCCATGACGGAGCCGGACAATGCCGGGTCAGACCCGCGTTCAATACAAACCACGGCCGTCAGGGACGGTGATGAATGGGTTATCAACGGCCGCAAGTGGTTTACGTCCAATGGAATCAATGCGTCCTGGGCCCTGGTCATGTGTCGCACCGAAGAAGAAGACGGGGAAGGCGGTACCAACCAGAAGATGACCCAGATCATCGTGCCAACCGACACCCCTGGATTTAACATCGAGCGTAGTGTGCCGGTGTGGGGTCATGTGGGTGGTAGCCACTGTGAGATTACCTACAAGAATGTCCGGGTACCGCTTGAAAACCAGTTGGGTTCAAGGGGTAGTGGTCACGCCGCGGCACAGGACCGACTCGGTGCCGGCCGGGTTTATCACTGTATGAATTGCGTTGGACAGATGTGGCGCGCCTTTGACCTGATGGTTAAACGCACGACAGAGCGTCAGGTCCACGGTGGCCTGCTGCAAGATAAACAGTTTACCCAGGGAGCGATCGCAGACTCCTACATGGATATTCAGGCTTCAAGGTTGATGACGATTAACTGTGCCCAGGTAATCGACGCTGGTGGTGATCCACGTACCGAAATTTCTGCCATCAAGATTTTCGTGCCGAATGCATTGCACCGGGTTGTCGACCGTGCCATTCAGATTCATGGTGCCATGGGTGTCTCTGGTGATACCCCGCTCGCCGGTATGTACCTGGGCGCAAGGACGCTTCGGATTGCTGACGGGCCAGATGAGGTGCATCGAATCCTGATCGCCAAGAACGTGCTAAAGCGCTATCACGATGGCATGAGTTGGGATTTCGGTATTCTGTAGGCATTTACTCCGGGAAGCCGTCACGCCCTTCGATGGAATTCTGGGCCTGTCAGTGTGAAGCTGTGGTGGCGACCGGTCAGGCAAGACCCGCTGAATCAGGCCCGGCCTCATTCAATCACTGGCGCTTGACGATTTCGATGGTGCTGTAGAGACCTGACAACTGGTTGAGTTTATCGGCCACATCGCCGGGAGCAGCGCCTCTTTCTGTACTCTCCACCGAATTCTCCACCGAACTCTGCAACGCTTGCGTGGCGTCCGTTATTTCGTTGAGTTCGAACGCACTTGCGTACTTCAGTATCCATCGAATAATTTTCGTCAGCTCTGAGGTATTACCGCTCGCAGCAGCCGCTTCAAATTCCAGCAATTGTGTACCCAACTGGCCGATGAAGTTCTCCATCATCTCAGCCTTGCGCGCATTGGTTGGTAGTGTATAGCGCAAGCGTGAACGGTCACTGCGCCCCGCTTCGGCCCCGGCAGGATGAGCAATAGAAGCCCCCTCAAGTTCGATACGTGCTGCCATATGCTTTAATTCGACAATCTTGGCCGGAATGCGCGTGTATTCCTGGTCTTTGAGAAGCGCCTCAAGGTCGGATACCGGTCGCGTAAAATCGTGGAAGCCGAGCGTATAAGCTTCGCCTTTGAGCCAGTTGGTGATCAGCATCATTTCGTGGGGCATGCCGTCGTCGAGGGCGGCTTCAAGCGCGTCTAATTGTTCATCAAGGCGCAGGACAAATCGCTCCGCCATACTATGCAGGATCGGGTTGTTCATGGGCATCGACGACTTGATGGGTGTGCCGGTATGATCCTCTTGGATTTCAGCGCTAGTCTGCGCGGCTTCTGGCTCGATATCAGGTTTCGTTTGTTGGCCACTGGAAACTGCAGCCTTTGCCTTTTCTTCGGCGCGCTGCCGTGCGGATGCTTCGGCAATCAGGCGCCTGCGGGTATCTTCCAGCTCTGCTGATAACGCTGATAATCTCTGCTCGACGGTAAGTTCGGCATCGGTTCGGGCAGCTGCCTCCTTGCGAGCCTCGGATCGCGCCTTATTAAGATCGTCCATCAACTCGTTGATGTAAGCAGCGGTTTCCTTTTCTACGCGGACACGTTCGGCCTTCTCTTGCCCAAGCTCATCTTCTGCCTGCGTCAGTGCATTCTGCAACACTTCGATGTCTGGCAGATCGGCATTGCGATTGAGAGTGTCTTCAAGCTCGCGCCGGGTGCGTTTGAGATCGGTCATTAATTCGGCCTGGCGACGTTTGCCGACTGCTTGTGCTTCTTGCCGCGCGTGCGTTTCACGCGCGACGTCTGCCCTGGCCTGCTCAAGTGCCTGCTCGAGCTCTTCGAGGCGTTTGCCGACTTCGCCATCGGCAGTGGTGCGGCTTAAATGGTCGTCTTGTTGTCTTTGTTCTGCATCGCTGATCGAAAGCATGAGCGTTCGATTGCGTTCCTCGAGTTCGGCGATGCGTTCCGACTCGCGTGAATCAAGTTCGGCAAGTTGTGCGCGACTCTCCTCGAGATCATGTTTGAGCCGGTCGATCTCTTCTCTGGACCTTGCTTGTTGCGAGGCATAACGTTCGGACTCCTGCGTCATATGATCGCGCAGTTCCTCGAACTCCTTATTGAGCCTTGCTACATAGCCGTTGGCCTCGGCAGTAGTCTGTTCACGTGCGGCGAGTTCCGCCTGTAAATGGACCTCGGCCTCGTCCAGGCGTTGCTTGAGTTCATTGATCTGGCCCTGTCCATTCGTCTCAAGTGCTGCCCGTTGCTGCTCGATTTCTGCGGCACTCTTGCGTGCTGCATCGAGCTCTGCTTGTAATACATTTACCCGGGCCTCGGAATCGGCAATCGCACGGGTCTGGTCTTCCAGTTGCGCCCTTGTTGATCTGCGAGCTTCGCTCAATTGCGCTGTGAGATCCTCGATTGACTGTCGAGCGGATTCCTCGGCTTGTCTCTGCGCCTCGATTGTCTCGTTTGCAAGTTGCTCTGTCTGCGCCAGCGTTTTCTGTTGATGTTCAGTCAGTGCGCGCATTTCGACCAGCGAAGCATGGGCGGACTCAATTTCTACCCTTGCGCTGGCTTGCGCTTCACGAAGCTCCGCAACGCTGATTCCCGATGAAAGTAGCAGACCATCTTCGGCCAGGGCGACCGGCACCGCGAGGCGGATACAGGTACCGCTTTGCTCCCGCGCGCCTACCTTGATATCACCACCCAGCACACGCGCAAGACGCCGACTGATGGTCATGCGCATACCATTGATGGTGGTAGTGTCAAAGAGTTCGTCTGCGGCTGCCTGGTCAAAGATTGAAAAGTCGTTGTCGATGCGGAGCTCGAATTCGGGCACATCATCATGACTGAGTCCGGCACTGACTGCTATGGGAGCTGAGTCATCGAACTCGCGCATGCGCGCAACCAGGTTGCGGAAAATTCGATGGAGTTTGCCGGCGTCGGTCCGAACGACCGGGAGTGGCGAGGTTTCACGAAATTTTATGGTCATCGAGGTGGTAGAACGTGCGGTATCAACGATATCGTTCATGAAGGACGAGAGATCGAACGCGACCTTGTCCAGCCCGATTGCTCCGGATTCTACCCGCGCCAGATGCAGCATATCGTCGATCAACTCGATCGCATTCGGGCTTGTGGACTCAACTGATGCCAAAAGGGCGGTAGTACCTTCGCCTTCACCGCCCAGTATCGCGTCGGCCATTCGCTCAAGGGGTGTGGGCGCATCGTGAGCGAAGCTCGCGCCGTGATTTGTATCTCCGGTAGCTGAAGAATCCGCCGATGCTTGATAGCCGATATAAACGCCGCCGCTATTCTTCGAATGCGACCGTGTCGCAAACCGAAGATAGACGTAAGCCGCCAGTGCACCGATAACAATCGCAATGACGAAGACAAATACAAACGGCAGACTCCTGTTGGTTGGTTCGAGTGGCGTCGATACGGTGACGACAGGCGTGCCGGGTAGATTATCAACGGGCACGGTCTGCGGCGGTGTAGTCGTCACCACCGGTGCCTGCGAGAACACCGGAGTCGCGTTAGTCTCGGGCAGTGCAGCAGGCGAAGGCACCGGTTTGCCTCGCTCGTCCGGCGGGGTTGATTCTGCTGGTTGAACAGGCGCGTCGGGAATAGCCGACAGGGCGTAGCCGATACTGCCTTCGATCTGCCGGACCAGCGCCGAATCCAGGTCGCCTGCGTCAATATCAAGCCAGCCTGAATACCTGACGAGTCGGCTGCGCTCCATTATCTCAAACGAAAAACCCAGAGCCTGCAGATCCCTTGCGCGTGAAGCAGCTCCGGTGCTCGAGCTAAATACACCGGCGGAAACCCGACCCGCATAAACGCCGGTAGTGATATAAACAATATCGGAAACCCCTGCGGCTGATAGCTGACGAACCAGCCCGGTGGCGCTGCCTGGCCCGGTGCGCTCTGACACGACGATATAGCCCAGGGATTCACGTTCTTCATCCAACCGCTGCGCGAAGGCGAACCCATGTAATTCGAGAGTGCTCTTTGCTTGCGCAAGGTCTTGCGGTGCATTGAAAGGGCCGAGTGCGACTTCCGCCTTTACCGGCACAAGAAACAGGATAAGAAAAGTGCCCAGGCTCCAGACGACTGAAGCAGGGCGCATGGTCAGGCGCATAGTCAGGCGCATAAGTACATTGTTTCCTGATCCGGTTGCTCCGAAGGATAGCCCAACTGCGGGCTTGCCACTAGGAGGGTGTCGAGTCGCAAGGCCCTGTTGTTTGCTGCCTGTGGACGGTTGGCTATTGGCTATTGGCTATTGGCTATTGGCTATTGGCTATTGGCTATAGAAAGTGCCGGGGACGCAGAACCAGGGTCCGCCCTGGGATTCTGGTCGGCAGCTAACGGCGTCGTTGCGGCGGCACCAGCAACCAACTCGCCACCACCAGGGCGCCAAAGATGGTGTAGATTGCGATGAACACCCATGGCGGCGCGCTATAGTACAGAACTTCCTGGAGCCAATGGGCGATGAACGCACCGTCATAAGTCGCAACGCCCGCTTTTTCTCTCAGCGAGGATTCCCATAGCGTAAGGGGACAGATCACTCCGAGCCAGGACTGTATGACCACAATCCCGATGCTCACAAGATGCACCATTCGAAACCACCAGTTGCGAACAAAGGACCACGCCATGGGTTTGCCGAGCAGGATGACGATGAGGCCGAGGATCACAAAGGCGACAAAAAGAAAGTGGAGCAAAAGAAGCGCATCCGCCACCAGCAGGTAGATGAATTCCGCCGCAGTGCCTCCCCCCTGGCTGGCAAAGTCTGATTGCGCAAGGTCTGTCAAACATTCACGCGCCTGCATAGAGCCACATCCTATCCTGTAAGGGTTATGTTCGCGCAACTTCGAATCGGTTGAAACCGGTTATCAGCTTACCGTCGACGGCATTAGTTAGCTTGCCAAACCTTTGATATCATGGCCGTCCGGTTTCCAATTGAGGGACGCAACAATGTTTGAATGGAAAATGTTTGAATGGAAAATGTTTGACTGGAACAGTTACAGAACGACACTAGCGAGCCTGATCCTGTTGGCCTTGATCACAGCCTGCGGCGGCGAGACCAAAGCGCCAGAAACAACGACTGTACCCGCCGCCAGCGAAGCGAAAGCGGTTCTGCCGGTGGCAACCACGGCATACGGCAAGGTGCAGGGTACCGTCGATGACGACATCCTGACCTTCAAGGGCATACGATACGGTGCTGACACCGCAACGACTCGATTTGCGGCGCCGGCCGCACCCGGGCCGTGGAACGATGTGAAGGACGCGCGCCGGTTTGGCGCCTCGTGTCCGCAGACCCCCACCGGCAATCCGGGTGGGCTGTTCTCTTCCTGGCGTGCGGATCCGGTGCCTCCGCTCAGCGAAGATTGTCTCTTTTTGAATGTATGGACGCCGGCGCTGGCTGACGACAACAAGCGGCCGGTAATGGTGTGGTTCCATGGCGGCGGTTTTTCTTCCGGTAGTGGTTCTTCCAATGCCTATGATGGTGTCCGCCTCGCCAGGCGTGGCGATGTAGTGGTGGTTACCGTCAACCATCGCCTCAACGTATTCGGCTACCTGGCGCTGGGTCACCATGGCGCTGGCTTCGAGGATTCTGCCGTGGCTGGCGTGCTGGACATGGTCCAGGCACTCGAATGGGTGCGTGACAATATTGCAAACTTCGGCGGCGACCCGAACACGGTGATGATCTTCGGTGAGTCCGGCGGTGGTGCCAAAGTCTCCACGCTGATGGCAACCCCGGCGGCAAAGGGCCTGTTTCATCGCGCTGTAGTCCAATCCGGCGCGATGATTCGTTTTCCCGAGCAGGAAGCCGCCCGGGCCGCGGCGGACAAGGTGGTTGCCAATCTCGGCCTGACGAAAGACACGATCGGTGAAATCAAAACCTTGTCAGTTGAAGCCATCAGCGAAGCCCTGGTGGATACCGGTGCTGCCAGTGCGCCGTCGATTGATGGTCGTACTTTGACACGACATCCGTTTGAACCGGACGCCGCGCCATCGGGTCGTGAAGTCCCCTTGATGCTGGGCACGAACCGCACCGAAAACTCGTTGTTTGTCGGTGCAGCCAATTCGGCCATTTTTGACCTGACCTGGGAAGGCTTGCAGACTGAGATGAAAAAGGCCTATCCCGACAAGAATGTCGAGGCGATCATTGCCGGTTATCGTAAACTGCAGCCCGAATCTGACCCGACCGATATCTATTTCGAAGCGACGACGGATGCGCGTTGGCTCGCAGGACACGTAACCCAGGCAGAACGCAAAACCCAACAAGGCGGCGCACCTTCATACCTGTATCTGTTCAATTGGGATACTCCGGTCGATGGTGGCAAGTGGCGATCACCGCACGCGCTGGAGATCGGATTCGTGTTCGATAACGTCGCCAAATCCGAAAGTATGTCGGGGGTCGGTGAAGAGCAACAACGAGTCGCTGACATCATGGCGGATACCTGGATCGCGTTCGCAAAAACCGGCAGCCCCAACAATCCGAAAATTCCTGAGTGGCCGCCTTATGACCTCGAGAATCGACCAGTCATGGTGCTGGATGAGTCCCCGGAAGTGGTGAATGACGCCCGCGCGGCACAACGTGCGTTGTTTGACGATAGTGCCGCGTACGGCAACCGCTACCAGCGCTGAGTCAGCTAGCTCCCAAAACCGCTGCCCTGACCGGCAGCGGTTACTTTTTTCGCGGCATAAATTTGGTTTAATGAATACTGTGTCATTTTCGGGAGCGACAGACCATGTACCACACCGGCAATCGAGATTTGCAGCGAAGATTCGATTCGACGTCCCTGGCTGACCGTCTGTTGGAAAAGACGCATCGAACAAGCTTTACTGAAGCTGACAAGTCCTTTATCGAAAGTGCTACCTTCTTCTTTCTGGCCACGGCCGACCCTGACGGTCGTCCGGATTGTTCGTTCAAGGGCGGGCCCGCTGGCTTCGTGCAGGTCGTGGCATCCGATCAACTGGTCTTTCCCGACTATGACGGCAACGGTATGTTCAAGAGTCTCGGTAATGTCCAGATCAATCCTTATGTTGGCTTGCTCTTCATTGCTATGACTGGCGCACCAATGCGCCTTCGTGTGAATGGACACGCCAGGATCGTGTTTGACGACCCCGACTTACAGGACTTTACCGGTGCCCAGGCATTGGTGCGAGTAACCGCCGAACACATTTTTCCCAATTGTCCGCGCTACATTCCCGATCTGAAGTCCGGCGTGCCATCGAAATACTTGCCCAAAGCGGATGCCGACCCGGTCGAACCCGCCTGGAAGGAGTTCGAGGTGTTCAAGGACGTCGTGCCGCCGAGGAAGCGCTGAAGTTGACCCGAAATTTTCTGCTACCCACCGAGCTCCAGTGAATATACCTGCATTTGCCCCGCTCAAGAATCGGGACTACCGATTCCTTTTGACTGGTTTCGCCATCGGCCAGATGCTGATGCCGTTGCAGTTCATCACACAGATCCTGTGGGTCCAGCAGTTTGCGCCGAGGGACATCTGGCTTATCCTGGTGGCCGCCATTGCCGCCAGCCGCGGGTTGGGCGCACTGACCTTTGGTATGTATGGCGGTGCCCTGGCCGACCGATTCGACCGGCGCAAACTGCTCTTGATAATCCAATGGTTGCAGGTCGCGGGAACCGTGTGCATCGCGGCGTTGATGTACTTCACCACGGGCAGTACGCTGGGTTATGTGGCGTTCTTCATCCTCACCTTTTTTACCGCGGGATTGCAGAGTGTCGATGGGCCGACACGGCTCGCGATCGTGCCGGATGTCCTGGGGCCGGCACTGACACCGGCCGGTATGTCGCTCAATCAGGTCGCAAGCCAGATTGCCATGCCCGTCGCGATGGCGTTCACGGGCATTATTATCCATGGGTTTGGTTACAGCGGCGCTTATCTCTTCAGCGTGTCAGGACACCTCAGTGCAATCATTTGCATCTATGTCATGAACTATGAACCGGACACATCACAACAGCTTGCTGCCGGTCGACGCTATGGATTCGGGGAGGCATTCACGGACATCAAGGTGGGATTATCCTGGGCGCGAAACCACAACATTATTTTCTGGCTGATCCTGCTCCTCATCCTGATGATGAGTCTCGGTTACCCGGCGACAGCCAGCCTCGGGCCCACCTGGGTGACAACCGTTGTCAATGTACCGATACCGGAAATGGGGTTTGTGGTCATGTTCTGGGGTATTGGCTCGCTGATCGGCGCCGTGGCGATGGCGCAACTGGCCTCGTTCGAATATCGCGGCGCATTGATCGCCGTGGGCACCGTGCTGTTTTCAGTATCCTTCGTGATCTTCGTGTCAGGTCACACCCAGCTCAATGTAATGATCGGCAATCTCGGGCTGGGTGCGGGCATGACCATCACCATGGTGTCCAGCACCATCCTGATCCAGCACCTGACACCCAACGACATGCGCGGACGCATTATGAGCATCTTTGCGCTCAACATGGCGTTCGCACAACTGATGACCATGCCGGTGGCGATGTTGGGACAATGGCTGACGCTGCCGGTACTGTTCCCGATACTGGCATTGATGACGCTCACGATCGTGGTATTGATCCTGGCAACGCAGTTACAACTGGTCAGGGCGCGAATAGGCTGATTGCTTCGCTGAATTGCCCTTTACCAACGGCGGCGAAATGCAGCAACGAATCTCCATGGTCATCGGTGATCGGTCATCGGTGATCGAAAACCTAGATCATTAGCATCACTTTATTCCAATGTACTTGGTAGTAGCCAAGCCAGTAGGATACAGGACGGTGGATGTATTACGCAGTCAGATCCATCGGTGAGTATTGCCCTCGCACACCACGTTAAGGATGAACACCATGAATACGAAACCGACGCTGTCAATAAGTACATTGCTAGCTGCAACACTACTTGCACTATCCTTGATCACCCTATCAGCGCTGGCCGATGACCACGCCAGCGATTCCATGAAATCCGTCAGTAGCGGGCAGGCTCGAACGAACCAGTTCTGGTGGCCGGATCAACTCGATCTTTCACCGCTTCGCAACCACGATGTGCGTTCCAATCCGCTCGGCGAGAATTTCAATTACGCCGAAGCTTTTGCAAAACTGGATCTGGATGCAGTCAAGGCGGACGTTGACGCCGTGCTGACAGATTCCCAGGACTGGTGGCCAGCGGACTTTGGTAACTATGGACCATTCTTTATCCGCCTGTCCTGGCATAGCGCCGGTACCTACCGGACCCTCGACGGTCGGGGTGGCGCTGATGGCGGGCAAATGCGATTCGATCCGCTCAACAGTTGGCCAGATAACGCGAGTCTGGACAAGGCGCGCCGATTGTTGTGGCCGGTCAAACAGAAGTACGGCAGCAGCCTTTCCTGGGCTGACTTGATGATTCTGGCGGGAACCGTTGCCCTTGAAAACATGGGATTTGAAACCTATGGATTCGCCGGTGGCCGCACTGATGACTGGGAGCCAGATGTTGTGTATTGGGGGCCTGAAGTCGAAATGCTCGCGAGTGACCGCGCAGAAAAAGACGGTCAACTGCAGCGGCCTCTCGGCGCGACTCACATGGGCCTCATTTATGTTAATCCGGAAGGCCCGATGGGCAAGCCAGATCCGGTCGGGTCCGCGAAAAACATTCGTGTGGCCTTCGAACGCATGGCGATGAATGACGAAGAGACGGTCGCACTGATCGCCGGGGGTCACACCTTCGGTAAAATGCATGGCGCCCACAAACCTGCTGATTGTTTGGGTCCGGAACCGGCTGCCGACGCGATTGAAGAGCAAGGTCTTGGCTGGAAGAACCAGTGTGGCAAGGGCCACTCCGAGGACACCGTCACCAGCGGTCTTGAAGGTGCCTGGACACAAGCCCCGACCCAATGGACCACACTCTACTTACAGAATCTGCTGAATCTGGAATGGAAGCAAACGCGAAGTCCTGCCGGTGCTATCCAGTGGATTCCGACGGATGAGTCCACGCACCAATCCGTCCCCGACGCGCACGTCGAGGGCAAGATGAATGCTCCGGTGATGACCACGGCGGACCTTGCGCTGAAGTTTGATCCGGAATACAAGAAGATTGCAGAGCGATTTCTTGCCAATCCTGACCAGTACCAGAAAGCATTCGCCAGCGCATGGTACAAGCTGACGCACCGTGACATGGGACCGGCAAATCGCTATCTGGGCGACGATGTGCCTGATGAAGAACTCTTGTGGCAGGACCCGGTGCCCACGGCTGATTACAAGCGGATCAGTTCTCGTAGTCTAAAAAAGCTCAAGCGTGAAATACTTGAGTCTGGATTGACGGTGTCTGAGCTGGTGCGTACCGCATGGGCATCGGCGGCAAGCTTCCGGGCGAGTGATATGCGTGGTGGAGCCAATGGCGCTCGTATTGCACTTTCGCCGCAAAAGGACTGGGCGGTCAATGATCCAGCAGCGCTGAACAAAGTCCTGTCGAAGTTGAAAGAAATCCAGGCGGATTTCGGCAGCGATACGATTTCATTGGCTGACCTGATTGTACTTGCCGGTGCCGCGGCAATCGAGAAGGCGGCAGACGACGCTGGTGTCAAGGTTGCAGTACCGTTCTTGCCTGGTCGTGGTGATGCCACCCAGGCCCAGACGGATGTAGCTTCGTTTGCATTGCTTGAGCCGACAGCCGATGCCTTCCGCAACTACTTCGATCAAAGCGGAAGCTATCGGTCGCCGACTGAGATGCTGGTGGACAAAGCCGATCAACTCAATCTGACCGTGCCTGAAATGACGGTCCTGGTGGGTGGTTTGCGTGCCCTGGACGCGAATACCGGTGGCGCAAAGCATGGAGTGCTCACCGCGACGCCCGGCACGCTCAACAACGACTTTTTCGTTAACCTGCTCGACATGTCGACCAGGTGGCAAAGGGCGAGTGATGAAGGCTTGTATGAAGGTTACGATCGCGCGAGCGGTGAAGTGAAATACACCGCGACGCCAGTCGATCTGATCTTCGGTTCAAACTCAGAGCTGAGGGCGGTCGCCGAGGTCTACGCATTCAAAGATTCACATGAGAAATTTGTGAACGACTTTGTGAAAGCCTGGACGAAAGTCATGCAACTTGATCGCTTCGACCTGAAACAC
>JBBDIT010000068.1:0-13392 GCA_040880285.1 Pseudomonadales bacterium
ATACACATTGCAGTGACCGATTCGGTAAGACTGCTAATGCGAGGGGGCCTATCGGCCCCCTTTTTTTGCGGTGTCAATTGATATTGAGCGTCTGGATCCAGAACCTGTGGCCTCGCTCCCTTGGCACATTGCGAATACCGACAGCTTCCCGGTACTGCCGAGCCAGGGCAAGATACTCATCACGCTGCTGCTCATTTCCAAGCTGGTCATAACTGGTTGCAATCGCTTCGTAGAAGTCAGGCTCATCCCTTTTCAGTGCAACGGATCGCTCCAACAGGGTAATCGCCTCATCCCACCGTCCTTGCTCATAAAAACGCTGGGCTATGAAATACAGGAAGTAGGGGTTGCGTTGTCGATACCTTGCCACCCGCTTTCCGATGTCGATTGCCTCAACTTCTCTACCTTGACTCACATAAAACTGGGCCAGATTGTTCATGGCCGAAAAATTGTTGGCATCAATCTCGATGGCGTATTGGTAGGCATATTCTGCCAGTTTCAGTTGACCCTCCCGTCGTAGCGCTGCTCCAAGATTATTCCAGGCATCACCGAAACGAGGATTAAGGGTAAGAGCGTGGCGCAGATTTTCGATGGCCGTACCATGATCGCCGGCGATAATGTGCTCGGCTCCCTTGTTGTTGAAGTAAAGTGCCAGCGCCTGCTTATCGGTAATTTGCTCGGAACGACGCCCGCCAATGACAAACTCCGGAAGGAAATCCACCACGTATTCCTGACCACCGGACAATTGTCCTGTGGCGATAATATGCTCATAACGAATCATCGTCGCGCCGTCATGATCCCAGGTCGGCCGGATAGCGACCGTTTTATAATGTGCATCCAGCCCCACATGACGTGCCGCGGCGATAAAAAGGTTAGTCAGCGACAGGCAATTGCCGGCGCGGGACTCCCAGATTTCCATCGCGGTCCTGGTATTATCTGCCTGGTAGCGGAGGGCAAGTTCGTTCTCGTCAAACAGGAACAGCCTCAGTTGGGTAAGCTTGTTCCTGTCGCTGGTACTGCCAATACGCTCATCCAGTTTCGCTTTGACCTCCGGGTCAAGCACCAGTATCGGCGCATCCGGTTCTATAGGAACATTACCGAGGACAGTATTGATTAACTCTTCTCGCTTCGAATCATCGAACCCCGTATCGATACTGGCGCATCCGCTGGCGAGCCCGAGAAACAGGAGTAACATTGCATGTCTTTGCGGCATAAGAGTCATCGGGGACTGGCGCCCACACGTTCGATAGGTTCTGGAATCGCCTTGATTCGTTCATAGTATGCCAGTCAATCAGAAGGCGCAAAAATGATGCGGCGCCCGTTCCGCCATGCCCTGATCCAAAATGTCTTGCGGCAAAGTGTCCTGTGCCCAAAAGCTACAGATTAGTATGAGAACTCGATAGAGAGCTTGGCCTCACTACGATCATAGTCATACAGCACGAAATTGTCGTCATTGTCTGTGTAACGGTATTCGGCCAGTAGACGCCAATCTGGATGCAATTGATATTGACCCTTGACCCAGAACTCGAACGTATCTGACTCTCTTTCCATGGTTTTGAAGACACCGTCGGCGTCAGTCAGGCTGTTATCCTTACTGTATCGGCTGTTGGAAAATTCCGCACCAGCGATAAGCGTAACGTCCTGGCTCGCGTACCATTGCCCTTCCAACAGCAAACTGTTCCTGAAAGGCGAGTAACTGAGAAAAGTTCCATCAACAGCCAAATCATCCCGATCGTTGTAGTCCATGCGGTAGCGAACCGTCCAGCGGCCATGCTCAAAGTGATATCGATAGCGAAGGTCGAACCGATGTTGGAAACCCGTGATCGCGCTGAACTGACTGCCACCATCATGGTAGACAGGTTGATATTGGGCGGAGTATTGGTGTAATCCCTGCCCGCGCAGTAGTTTCAATCGACCCTGCAGCCGGGTTCCGAGTTCATCACCGCCCACTTCCGTATAGCCTGCATCTCCACCGTACTCGAGGCCCCAATCGTTATAGCTGGTGTCCCTGGTGATGCCCGCCATAAACGTATTGACATCCATGCTGTCCAGCTCATCATATTGCCTTGCATAAACAAAACCGTGCACTCGTATACCGTCAGTATCGGTGCCTTTCAGGCGATGCTGGCCAAAAGCGAGATATTCCAGAAAGCTATCCTCTCCCTGGGATGAGCTTGTCTGGATCTGGTCGGGAAAGGCAATCACATTGTCGTCAATGCCGCCGCTCACACTCAAGAGTACAAACGATTTTCTATCCGGCTCACTTCCGATGAACTCCCCGGGAACCGCCAACGTGGTCAAGCCTTCGCCTGCAAGACGAACCAGTTTTTCGTTGCTCGCGGTTCGGCGTACCTCCCGAAACAATTTCGCCGCTGCCTCTTCATTGCCGCGTCGCATGGCAATTCTACCAAGATTGTAGGTTCCCACATCTCGCCAATCCGGATGTTGGTCCACAAGCTCCCTGAAATATCGTTCGGCCTGCTCGTATTGTTCGAGTTTATAGTGAGTGACGGCGAGGTTATAAATCAACGCCGGATCTTCATTACCCTTGCGTCGAGCCGATTCAAAATGTTGAAGCGCTTGACCATAGTCCCCGTCCTTGAACAGCTCGATCCCGCTGCTATATTCTGATTTGCTGGTATCTGCAGTGGCAGCAGACAGGGATGTCACGAAAATAAAGCTCACCAAACCCGCCCATAGAAAATTTTTCGATATATACAACAATTTATTTTTCACGTTCTCCCCTTTCCTGTTTTTGTATCTCAGCCAAATTTAAATGATCACTACGATAAAAAACTACGCGACATCCCTGCCGCGCAGTCCTGTGAGTAACATAGCAGCGTCTTATGAACCTCCAGGGCGCCCACCACTTGCTCCTGCTCCGCCAACACGATCCCGTACTTCTTTGGGAAGGTTGTCACGGACTTCATCAGGCAGGTTATCGAGCGCCCCGGTCGGGATATTGTCCTGCATATTCTGTTGTGCGCGTAAGCGAGCTTCAGCTGCATTATCAGCAGCACCCTCGCGCGCATCCTCACCACGCTGCCGGGCTTCTGACGCTTTATCCTGCCCAAACTCGCGGCCCCGTTCACGTGCTTCGTTGGCAGTTGCGAGTCCCGTGGCGCTATTCTCCACGCCGGTCGGGGAAGCGGTGGCTGGCAACTCAATCGTTTCAACGACATCATCGGGACCTTGACCTTCGGCCATGACCTCCATAGTGACATCAAGCGCCCGCTGGTCCGCATTATCATCGGGTGCGGCCACCGCAAGGCTCCCGTAAGAACTCATCGCGCCGATCACAAAAAAGTACATCATGTGTTTAGTATTCATATTTCACTTCTCCTGGGTTGTCTAAATTAAACTGGCGTTATGCCATCGTAAAAGTATGTTGAGCTTTCTGTTGAGCTTTCTGTTGGGCTTTCTGTTGCGCTTCCTGCTGGATAGCATTCACAGTGACGGAAAAACGTTTATCGCTACCACCATGTTCCAGGATGACAGTTACCATGCCTGAACCACCTTCCAGAAGCCTGATCGGCAGGGAAAGTTGATTGGCGCCTGTTTTGATGTTGGTATGCCATTGCAACCTGTCAATACCAGCACGCCCTCCAATTTCTACATTGTCGTTGAGTTCAACCGTTATCAATGCGTCAGTCAGGTCACGTGGACTCGTCAACAATAAGTTGACCACGCGGGTTTCAAGTGGCTGAACTTCTATTACCGTAGACTGAACCGATTCAAGTGACTGACGTGGATCATCAACCGGGTAATACTGCACCGTCAGAAAGACTGCCAGAACTAAACTCGCGGCCGTGGCCAACGCCCAGCCGATATGCAGGTGGGTGTGTTTACCGACGGCCCCTGACAGGGCGTTACGCAGTACCCGATCCTCAAATCCGGGGACCGACCCGGGAACCGGCAACGAAGCCAGCAAGCTGACAAGCTGTCGATCTCGGGCATAGGTGTAGCAGGCCTGACACTCGTTCAAGTGACTCACAAGATCACGGGTCGCGTCGATCTCATCGAACTGCTCCAGCGCATCCAGTTGTTGTCTTGCCTCGTTACAGTTCATACCTGCTCCTCCTGATGGATAACACGAACAAATACCCTAAAAGGGTCCCTGATCCAGAACTTTTTTTAATTGGGTACGGGCCCGGTGGAGACGCGACTTTACCGTACCGTCGCTGATGCCCAGGATAGACGCGACTTCTGTGGCCGAGTAACCTTCCGAATCATGTAAGAGCACGACCTCTCGCTGGTCGTCATTCAGGGTTTCCAGGCCTTTGAGCAGATCCCGCTGTAATTCCAGTCGTTTAATGTTGTTACTGGTCTCTCCCTCAAGGTGTAGAGCCTCATCAAACACGGCAAAATCCCCGCGCCAGTCATCAAAGTGCTGCGCGGGCGTTCGGGCATGCTTGCGATGAAAGTCCACGAAGCACCGATACAGGATTTTGATCAGCCAGGGGCCCGGCTTCTCCAGTTGCGTCATCTCATCTACACGATTGATTACCTTGACCAAGGCCTCCTGTACCAAATCTTCTGCGGTCTCTCGATTTTGCACCCAACGATACGCGACACGGTACATGGAGCCGAGATGAGGACGGACAATTTCCTCGAACCGTCGGTCCCGCACCGCTCTACTCTGGAAAAAACCGATAATTTTCGCCATGACAATTCCTGATAAAAGTCAGCTTCCTGCAATATTTGCAGTCGCAAACTCTGAATCCCGGTGTATTGACATGCAAGGATAATCAGGTGAGAGGACGCTAGCCCCGACGAACTGTTCAGCCACTAACTCGTGCTGGAATTTCGCCTGACAAAGATGGACAGTGCATGTGTTTCGCCGCCCCTGGAATAGAGCAGCTGAATCGGGGGCTCAATCATCCTCGATGGGATCTGCACCAAAGTGCTTGATCATCTGGCAAACTTCTTCCTTGATATGATCAAGTTCAACTTCGTCTGTACCGCGTATGACGAGGTTAGTACCATACCCATCCTGGCGATAGAATGGATAGCTGCCCAGGTCCACATCCGGATGCCGGTCCTGGATCTCTTTTAGCGCCACAGCCACCTGACTTTCACCAAGATAAGCGCCAATGGATCGGGATCGTACCGGATCAGTCCCACCCAGGCGTTCGGTAGTAAGCGAACTCACCATGGCCTGCATGACCGCCGGTACCCCGGCCATGACAAATACGTTACCGATCTGAAATCCCTGCGGGCCACCGGTTGGATTATCGATCAAGATTGCACCAGCAGGTACGCGTGCCATCAACAATCGCGACTTCATTACATCGTCGGGAGCCTTTCGTTGACGAATCCGCGCCTCGATCTCTGGATGGTAGATCACGTCAACACCAAACGCCTTGGCTACGGACTCGGCGGTAATATCATCATGAGTGGGACAGATGCCACCGGTAGTAAAGACATGATCAAATTTTTCCCGGCACTCATTCACGGTATCGATGATCAATTGTTCGACATCAGGGATTACCCGCGCTTCGGTTAAACGAACGCCAAGCTCATTGAGCGCCCGCGCAAGGTAGTTGAGATTTACGTCCTGGGTCCGGCCGGAAAGTATCTCATTGCCGATAATGATCATGCATGCGGTGACTACACGTGACGCCATGGTATTTCCTGTGCCGTTCTTTTACTGAAGGTGCGGTTAATAATACCGGGTTTCAGGCAAGCGGCAAGGACGAGGCGTCTAGCCCTGATCGTGGGCGCGCTGAAAGTCAACATAGGCAGCCAGGCTTCGCGAGTCATCCGGCACAAATGATTGCCCTGACAAACGCACACCTTGCATCAGATCTACCCGGAATGACCTGAATGCACTGCGGAGTTCACACCAGGCACCCAGAGTCCATTTGTTACCCCAGAAGTACAAAATCAGGGGCCAGATGACACGCCGGGTCCTCTCACCTTGAATGGATTCGTAATCCAGGTCCAGTTTGATATGCTGGCCAATCGCGTTACGAATCGACTCAAGATTATTGGAAACCTTGTCTGACAATTGATAACCAGGAACTACAATTTCCTGCAATTCAATTTCCTTTTTGAGGTTTTCAGGTAAGGCCGATGCGATCTTTCGAATGGCGGTGGTAGTTACTGACCCCAGTTTTTTGTCAGACCATGCCCGAACCATCAACGCACCCAACGCCAGCGCCTTTAATTCTTCGCTGGTAAACATCAAGGGCGGCAGCCGGTACTCGTCACGCAGCAGGTAACCGACGCCAGCCTCACCATCGATAGGAATCCCCGACCCCATCAGGTCGCTGATATCCCGGTAGATCGTCCGCTCCGAGACCTCCAGTTTTTCTGCAAGGTATCGTGCCGTACGTACCCGGCCTTCCTGTAGTAGCAGCATAAGTTGAAACAGTCGATCCGCTCTTCGCATTAATCCCTCCATTGCGCGGCAGCCCGCGTCTCCTGACACCATGCTGTCAGCACCAGGCGTCTATACTCGGTACCCATCAATAGTAATTTCGAAAGGAAGACCCCCATGGCAAGCCACCTCAGCACTTCCGCACGGCAAAAGGCCGAGAATTTTATCCTGGCAAATGCCAACAACCTGGCGATCGCGAGATACCGCTTTCATTTTGAAGGCGGTGATGCCGCCAATGTGATTGCCGCCCTCCAGCATTACCAGAATGCCGACGGTGGTTTTGGCGGTGGCCTTGAGGCAGACCTTCGCACTAAAAATTCCTCCGTAATCGCAACAACCATTGCTCTCCAGATCGTCAATGAAGCCGATAACCCGGGATCGCCTCTCGTGGACAATGCTTTGCGCTATCTCGCAGATCGCTACGACGGTGCCAACTGGCCCCTGATCAATGCAGATTGTAACGATGCCCCGCACGCGCCCTGGTGGACCTTTGACCCGACAGTCCAGGCACCATCCGGCTTTGCTGCAAACCCTGGCGCTGAGGTGCTGTCGTACCTGATTACGTTTGATGCCATGGACAAACTGACCCGGCAAGACCTGTTGAATCGCAGCATCGAACATATCGCTAGTCATCCACTCGAGATGCATGAACTCCTTTGTTACCTGCGTCTGTTTGATAATCCGCGGCTACCAACTTCCGCCGCACAAAGCCTCTTGCCTCATCTCATCCGGCGGGCCGGGCAACTGGTCAAGGTCAAACCCGCGAACTGGGACGAATATAGCCTTACGCCCATCGATGTGGTGCCAGGTCCAGACGCCCCGCTCGCCGACTTGTTCAGCGAAGCGCTGGACCAGAACATCGATTATCGCATCGCAGCCCAGAAGGATGATGGCAGCTGGTCACCGGCCTGGTCCTGGGGGAACGCATTTCCCGGGGCCTGGCGCGAGGCCGAACTTGAAATCAAGGTGGACCTGACCCTCCGTTTTCTCTTGCAACTGGCACGATTTGATCGGCTCGATTCCTGATGGCGAACCACCCGACCCATGCGTTTATAATCGAAATCCTGGACCCATTACACAGACCAGGTATCGATAGAGTACGAACACTGATCCATTCCCATATAAACCCCTGTACCAGACAGCCAATTCCGGGGCTTGCACCCAACTCAAATCCTGTATATATATACAGTTAACTGGAAATCTGCAAAAAAAGAAAGCCCAATCATGAAGACTGCAACTGAAGAACTCGACCATATCCTGATCCGGGGCGCGCGCGAGCATAATCTCAAGTCCATCGAGACCAGAATCCCGAAACGCAAACTGGTGGTGTTGACAGGCGTCTCGGGGTCAGGAAAGTCGTCCCTGGCTTTCGATACGTTATACGCGGAGGGCCAGCGCCGCTATGTTGAGTCCCTGTCCGCCTATGCCAGGCAATTTTTGGGACAGATGGAGAAGCCCAAATACGACACGATCCGCGGACTTTCCCCCACTATTTCGATCGAACAAAAGACGACCAGCCGCAATCCCCGGTCCACCGTGGGTACCATTACTGAAATTTCCGACTACCTGCGTGTCCTTTACGCCCGGGTAGGCGTGCAGCACTGTCACCAGTGTGGTCGCAAGGTCCAGAGTCAAACTGCCCAGAATATCGCCCGCGAGCTCATGTCCCTGCCAACCGGTATCCGCCTGCACCTGCTGGTGCCGCTGCTTGTCAATCGCAAGGGTGAACACCGGGATATGTTGGAAGACGCACGCATGCAAGGATTTGTCCGCCTCCGGGTCGATGGTGAAATCGTGCGCAGCGACGATATCGAGGCACTGGACAAACGTAAGAAACACACGGTTGAGGCGGTCATTGACCGGCTGGTACTCAAGGGAGACATCAGTGAAAGGCTGACTGAGTCAGTCGAGTCGGCGCTCAAGCTGGGTGACGGTATGCTGATTGCAGCAGCCGACAGGCACAAGGACCGAATCTATTCCGAACACCTGTCTTGCGGTCATTGCGGCATTTCATTCCCGGCACTCTCGCCACAGGCATTTTCGTTCAACAGCCCCCAGGGTATGTGCCATGACTGTAACGGCCTTGGCACCCAGGTGGCGTTTGACCCGGACCTGGTCATTCCTGACAAGGATCTGTCCCTGCGGGATGGTGCACTAAAGCCGGTGGGGCGTATCGACACGGATCGCAACTCAACCAGTGCCATGTACCATCGACAAGTATTCGAACAGATGAAGATGCCGATGACCAAACCCTGGAATAAACTGACCAGGGCCCAGAAAGACAAGATCCTGTACGGCACAGGTGAGAAGCGCTACAAAATTAATTGGGGCTCGCACGGCACCAGTCATTCCCGTTATGAAGGCCTGCTCAATCGACTGATGCGAAGGTTTCGCAACACGCGCTCGGAAGGAATGAAACGTTGGTACTCGCAGTTTCTTGCCAACACGCCTTGCAACAGCTGCTCTGGCCTGCGACTGCGGCCAGAAAGTGCGGCCGTCAAGGTTGCGGATACCACGATTGTAGAAGTTTCCAGTTGGACCATCGACCGGGCGTACGAGTTTTTTCAGTCCCTGAGCTTGCCGGGTGCCGCGGGTGAAATAGCCGCCGAAGTGCTAAAAGAGATCTGCAACCGTCTCAACTTTCTGGTATCTGTCGGGTTGTCCTATTTGTCGCTGGATCGACTCGGACCCAGTTTGTCAGGAGGTGAATCCCAACGTATTCGCCTGGCAAGCCAGGTCGGCTCGGAACTGTCCGGTGTGATCTACATTCTGGATGAACCAAGTATTGGACTGCACCAGCGGGACAATGAGAAATTACTGGGCACCTTGTGCAGAATGCGTGATATCGGCAATACGGTCGTCGTGGTTGAACATGATGAAGAAACCATCCGTACGGCAGACCATGTTATCGATTTCGGACCGGGCGCCGGTGTAAAAGGCGGCAATATTGTCCACGCCGGTACGCCCAGGAGCCTGGAAAAGTGCAGGTCGTCGATTACGGGTAACTACCTTTCCGGTCGCACTGCGATTCCGATTCGTGAACAGCGCCGGGAACCCACAGGCACAATAGAAGTCGTCGGTGCAAGTGCCAATAACCTCAAGAATATTGACGTCGAGTTCCCGCTCGGGATCCTGACTGCGGTCACGGGCGTCTCGGGCGCAGGAAAGTCCACCCTGGTCAATGACATCCTGCACCCGGCACTCGCGCGCCAGTTCCATAGTGCCACCCGGAAAGTGGGAGCTCACACCCGTATTACCGGCCTCGACCAGCTCGACAAGGTCGTTGCCATTGACCAGCGGCCCATAGGTCGTACTCCCCGCAGTAATCCGGTTACCTACATCAAGGTATTCGATGAAATCAGGACCTTCTTTTCCATGCTGCCAGGTTCCAGAATGCGTGGTTACAAACCCGGCCGCTTCTCATTCAATGTCAAAGGTGGTCGATGTGAGGCTTGTCAGGGTGATGGCGTGCGAAAAATTGAGATGCACTTCCTGTCAGATGTATTCGTCAAATGTGAGGAGTGTGATGGCAAGCGATTCAATGAGGCTACACTGGAGGTGAAATACAAGGGTAAGAACATTGCCGACATTCTTGAGTTGACGATCGCCGAGGCCGTAGAGCACTTCTCGGAACACCCTAAAATAGTCAACAAGCTACAACTACTCGTGGATGTGGGCCTTGATTACCTGCATATGGGACAACCTTCCAATACACTTTCAGGTGGTGAGGCCCAGCGAATTAAACTGGCCCGTGAACTTTCAAAAGTCGCAACCGGCAAAACTTTCTACATTCTGGATGAACCCACAACCGGCCTGCACTTCGATGACGTTCGCAAATTGCTCAATGTTCTGGATCGCCTGGTAGAATCAGGCAATAGTGTCACGGTGATTGAGCATAACCTGGATGTGATTAAAACCGCCGACTGGATTATTGATTTGGGTCCGGATGGTGGACCCGCTGGCGGTGAGGTTATTGCCGAGGGGACGCCGGAGCAGGTCTCGCTGATCGAAGATTCTGAAACCGGGCGTTATATCAGGGCGCTGCTCCCCAAAAAACGTGCCAGCGCTGCCTGATGCAGTTGGCTGGCAAAGGCTGTACCCTAGTGAACTTCTGAACAAGGCAAACTCACGACTGATGGTTGAAGTTCACACCTCCGAGGTTCCCATACGCCCCGCTGCAACTGTCATGTTGGTTGATGATCGACCGGACCTGCAGGTCTATATGATGGAGCGCAACGCCAACACCGTCTTTGCGGGCGGCATGTGGGTTTTTCCGGGCGGGTCAGTGGACGCGGATGACGACCCGGACCTCTTTCAACACATCAGCATTCATCGCACAGACGCTGAGGCCAGCCATCTGTTGGATTTACCTCGTGGCGGCCTTGCCTACTATATCGCGGCAATCAGGGAGGCATTTGAAGAAGCGGGCGTGCTGCTTGCACTCAGACGCGATACGCACGAACCCCTCGACCTCAAGGACAAGGCAACCGCAACCCGATTCCAGGCGCATCGCAATGACATCAATGACAGCAACCGTAATTTCGTTGAGATTATTGACGAAGAAAACCTGATCCTCGACGCCGGGGAAATGCATTATGTTGCAAGATGGATCACACCGGTCGGCCCACCGCGGCGATTCGATGCACGCTTTTTCATTGCCCGGATGCCGAAGCGGCAGGTGCCGATTCACGACGACAATGAGCTTGTTCACTCGAAGTGGTTATCGCCCGACGCCATACTGGACAGTGTCGATGCCGAAAATATGGTATTGATGAGCCCGACACTCCGAATGATTCGCTGTCTTGCTCGATTCACGTCTGCGGATGACGTGATTGCATCTGCCGCATCAAACCTCGCCGATGAACGTGCTCGCGTCAATGAGGCAAGAGAGATCGTGCTACCAGGTGAACCTGGCTATGAATCCGCCGACGAGTCAATCGAAAACGGCTGGGTCCGCCTGAGGCCCCTGCCTCTCCATGGGAAGTAATGGGCCAACCAACCTATGATTGTATCGTTGTCGGCATAGGTGGTATCGGCAGCGCTGCGCTGTACCACCTGGCAAGGCGTGGCGCAAAAGTGCTCGGCATCGACCAGTATCCTGTTGCCCATGACCAGGGCAGTTCTCATGGCGACACGCGTGCGATACGGCTGGTTTATTTCGAGCATCCCGACTATGTACCTTTACTCAAACGCTCACTCCAGCTGTGGGAAGAACTCAACGAAAAAAACGCTCAATGCCTCTTTCACCGCACCGGAATCCTGCAGTCAGGTCCCGCGTCTGGTGAGGTAATCAAAGGCCTGATCGCGGCCGCAGCCGCCCATGATCTTCCTATGGAACAACTGTCTGCCTCAGAAGTCAGCGATCGATTCAAAGGCTTTTCGATTCCGTCAACGGAGTCTGCCATATTTGATCCCAACGGCGGTGTGCTCAAGGTTGAGGACTGTATCCGGGCCCATGTCCATCTGGCCGAGACCCACGGTGCCGCACTACATACGCCAGAAACGGTCAGACACTGGTACGTGGATAAGCAAGCCGTCAATGTCGAAACCGACAAGGGACATCACAAATGTAAAGCGCTGGTGATTACACCAGGACCCTGGGCACCACGGATGCTACCGGCATTTGCACCGCACCTACACCTGCTGCGCAAGTCTCTGTTCTGGTTCGACAACGAAGAGGAAAGCTATCACATCGAAAACGGTTGCCCGGTCTTCCTGTTTGAGCAGGGCAAGCACGCATTCTATGGATTCCCGGCGCTAGACGAAAAAGGGATCAAAGTGGCTGATCACAACGGCGGTCGACCTATCACGTCACCGGCAGACCTTGATCGTCATGTGGATACTGATGAACTCGGGGCAGTCAGTCTGATGCTACGCCAGTATCTGCCCGCAGTGGGTCACCAGTTGAATGATCACACTACCTGTATGTACACCATGAGTGCAGACGGACACTTTATCGTCGGCCACTACCCCGAAGTTGAGCAGGTCAACGTGGTGGCAGGGCTTTCAGGTCACGGGTTCAAGTTCGCGCCGGTACTCGGCGAGATAATGGCGGACCTTGCGCTGGAAGGTGCCACAGAGCATCCGATCGACTTTCTATCTCCCACTCGCTTTGTCATGCCGTAGGATGACGCCCCCGTGCCAGCCGCCAGATACAATAATCACTTGGCTCGGCAGGACCCCCAATCCAAACCAGGCTACCGTTTACGAGGTGTTCAGCTGGCCTGAATTGCTTCATAATTTCACTTATGAGATACGCCCTGTATGTCCTCATCCCCCTGATCGTTGCCCTGATTCTCTTGAGTATTTTGGTGGACAAGGATCCGGATGAACCCACAGCAGCCGAAAGGCCAATACCGGCTAAACAGGCCCCGATCCCGGATTTTGCTGCCTTCAAGGACGTCAAACGAAAGAAACAGGCGTTTTTCGAGTATATGCTGCCAATGGTCAGGCGTTCCAACGAGGCGGTTCTGGCGGAACGCAGGCTGGTGCTCGACATTCGGGAGAAGTTGGCAGGTGGAGGCAAGCTCGATAGCAACGAGCAGGAACGCCTTAATGCCCTTTTGCAGAAGTATCGGGTTAAAACCGAGCAGCAGCCAACCGCGGATGATATGGCGCAGCTCCTGACCCGTGTCGATGTGGTACCTGCATCACTCATACTGGCACAGGCCGCCAATGAATCAGCCTGGGGTACCTCACGGTTCGCGGCACAGGCATACAACTTCTTTGGCATCTGGTGTTTTGAACCTGGCTGCGGACTGACACCCAGGCTGCGGGACGATGGCTTGACCCATGAAGTCGCAAAATTCAAGACCATTGAGCATGGCGTTGCTTACTACCTGCGTACGATCAATACGAACCACGCATATCGGGACCTTCGCCGAATCAGGGCACAACTGCGCGGGGAAGACAGCAGGTTGAGTGGTCACGAGTTAGCCGAGGGACTGCTACGATATTCCGAGCGTGGCAGGGAATATGTAGAGGAAATCCAGGCCATGATCAGGATCAACCAG
>JBBDIT010000069.1:0-2212 GCA_040880285.1 Pseudomonadales bacterium
TGGCTCCCCGACCTGGGCTCGAACCAGGGACCCAATGATTAACAGTCATTTGCTCTACCAACTGAGCTATCGGGGAACGTCAGAAGGCCGGGATTGTAGCGATCCCGATCCGTCTGGTCAACACGCAAGAACACTCCTGACATAAGGCTGTCATAAGGCATACACTAGAATTAGCGCCAACAGTTTACAGGTCAGGAGTACGTTTTTGAAATCAGGTGAGTTCAAAGTCGAGTCGGAATTCAAACCCGCGGGCGATCAGCCCAATGCGATCCGGCTGCTGATCGAGGGTCTGGAATCGGGCCTCGCGTCACAAACTCTGCTGGGCGTTACCGGTTCCGGCAAGACCTACACCATTGCCAATGTAATCGAGCATGTGCAGCGCCCGACCCTGGTGATGGCGCCCAATAAGACATTGGCGGCGCAACTGTACGGGGAATTCAAGGATTTCTTCCCGGGTAGTGCGGTGGAGTACTTTGTCTCCTACTACGATTATTATCAGCCGGAAGCCTATGTACCATCCTCTGATACCTATATCGAAAAAGACGCGGCCATCAACGAGCACATCGAGCAAATGCGGTTGTCGGCCACCAAGGCACTACTGGAGCGGCGAGATGCCATTGTGGTCGCGTCCGTGTCTTCGATCTACGGTCTGGGTGATCCCGGCGCTTATCTCAAAATGGTCATGCACCTGGACCGGGGCGACAAGGTGGATCAACGCTGGATTCTCCGTCGCCTCGCGGAATTACAGTACACCCGCAATGAAACGGAGCTGCGCCGCGCCACCTATCGCGTGCGTGGTGATGTGATCGACATATTTCCCGCTGAGTCTGACAAGGATGCCATTCGCATTGAATTGTTCGACGATGAGATTGAGGATCTGGCGTTCTTCGATCCGTTGACCGGCGAAGTGATCCGTCGGGTACCCCGGGTGACGGTGTTCCCCAAAAGCCACTATGTCACGCCGAGGGAAACCATTGAGGGTGCACTCGATTCGATTCGGGAAGAGTTGAATGACCGCTTGCGATACCTCAAGGAAAATAACAAGCTGGTTGAGGCGCAGCGTCTCGAACAGCGAACCCGATACGATCTTGAGATGATCAAGGAGCTGGGATACTGCAACGGCATTGAGAATTACTCCCGCTATCTGTCCGGCCGTGCCGCCGGTGAGGCGCCGCCGACACTATATGACTACCTGCCGGATGATGCGCTACTGATCATTGATGAATCCCACGTCTCGATTCCACAACTGGGCGCCATGTACAAGGGAGACAGGTCTCGCAAGGAGACGCTGGTAGAATATGGTTTCCGCTTGCCTTCCGCGCTCGACAACCGACCGCTCAGATTTGAGGAATGGGAGCAGCTTGCACCCCAGTCAATTTTTGTTTCGGCAACGCCCGGGCCTTATGAACGCGAGAAATCGGGGCAAACGGTGGATCAGGTGGTCCGGCCCACGGGGCTGATTGACCCGGAGCTGGAAGTGCGCCCGGCACAAACCCAGGTCGACGATGTATTATCGGAGATCCGGTTGCGGGTGGAGAAAGACGAACGGGTCCTGATTACCACCCTGACCAAACGCATGGCGGAAGACCTCACTGACTATCTCGACGAGCATGGGGTTCGCGTACGTTACCTGCACTCGGACATCGACACGGTTGAACGAGTAGAAATTATTCGCGACCTGCGCCTGGGGGAATTCGATGTGCTGGTCGGTATTAACCTGTTGCGCGAGGGGCTCGATATGCCGGAGGTATCGCTGGTCGCGATTCTTGACGCGGACAAGGAAGGTTTTCTGCGGTCGGATCGCTCCCTTATACAGACCGTTGGACGTGCAGCGCGCAACTTGCACGGTAAAGCCATCCTGTACGGTGACAGGATTACCGATTCGATGCAGCGGGCGATTGATGAAACGGATCGAAGGCGTGAGAAACAGATTGCGCATAACACCGCCAATAACATTACGCCCATCGGCATCAAGCGCGCGATTTCCGACATTATGGAAGGTGCCCGCAATGCGCCGGCACGCGGGAAGCGTGGCGCCAGGGTCGCTGAAAAGAAAGGCCGCTATCGCGGCGCGGTGCTGAACCAGCAGGATCTGGAAAAGCAGATTGTGACGCTGGAAAAGCAAATGTTTGAACACGCCAAAAACCTGGCATTCGAAGAAGCTGCCCACCTTCGCGACCAGATCGAAGAACTGCGAGAACAGTTCGTCCGC
>JBBDIT010000070.1:0-1697 GCA_040880285.1 Pseudomonadales bacterium
CTATCATGTGCCGATGAATCGACAGCTAAATTGCTAACAGCCGGGAACATAACACTTAGTAGACGGAAAAATTCCATCTAATCTGGAGGTCTTCAAGAATTCCATTTCGAAACAGCGCCTTACAAAAGTTTGGTTACTTTTTGACCACATTCTCACTTCTTCCTGAACCTGGCATTGCTGATACAGAGTCCATCTAATCAGAGACAACTTCAACTCTCTACTGCTAATTCCCACGCGCTTTCGACCACTCTTCCATCTAACCACCAAAACGGCCGCTCGCACATGGGCATGGCAGTAGGTTTTATCCAAGAACCGTGCAACAACAGTCTGGGCACTCGTCGCTTGAGACAACGGAAATCGATACACACGTGCTAAAGCGCGGCGGTCACGCCTTACACAGTCCAATTAAAGATATCTATCCCGTAATAAAGGAGTTTGAGCCTTAAGAACAGCAGCCGTTACAAAAGGGCATCCAAAATGAGATTGGTCGACTCGACGATGCGCTGATCACGCGGGCGCAGATCTGGCTCAAACGACTCGCCTAAAAGGTGCTGTAGGCCCTGGATGTAGCGAACCGCGATCTCGTTCGTTTGTTCCTCGGTGAACTGCTGCCCTTTCTCCTTGACCATACCGCGAGCGAACTCTTTTGAGAAGGATACCGGTTTTCCATCCCGGGTCAGCACAGCCCCATTCTCGTCCAATTTCCAGAAGCGGGAAGAATCCATGGTGTAGAGTTCATCCGCGGACACGATCTGGCCGTCTGCATTGATCCCGTGTTCAGTCTTGGTATCGACGAGCACCATCCCTCTCTGCGCCAGGTACTGCGTCACAATGCCGAACGCCATCAGAGACGAGTTACGGATCTGCGTGTACTGTTCTTCCGTGACGACACCGTCTTGTATCAGGTAGTCCACGGCAGTCGTGTGGTCGACCTCGTCTTTGGTGCTCGGCGTATCCATCAGGTAGGGAAGCCGTCCATCGGGCTCAAGCGCGGTGACATCAAGCTGGTGACCGGCATAATCCATTGTGGTTTGTCCCTTGTCCTTCGCAGCGAGCCAGTGCTGGTACAGGGAAGTCGAAGTCGAACTCTCCGCCATGTAGAGGCGTAGCACGTTCTCCACCTTCAACAGATTGAGATTTTCGGCAGGGATCACGGTCGATGTGGGAGCAAGTCCGTCGACTTCGAACTGAGAAGATCCCAAAACGGGCCGAACCAGTCGGTGCATGTGATCATGGTTAACCGCAAGCACCTGATCCTTGAACGGAATCGCCCCACGATTCACATCGTGGGTGGAGATTCGATTGTTTCGGAACATCAAACGAATCGGTTTCCCGGATGCGGTCTTCAGGTCGCCGCCGAACACGGAATCGGAAACCTTGCCTTCGAGAACCGTGCAGCCACGAAGGCGAGGAAGCTCACCAGCTTCGATCAGCACTTTGACGGAACGGCCTTCGTTCACCGCGGCCCCATGAGTCGCGACAAGTTCGCGGATCTGATCTTCGTTTAACATCAGTGAAAATCTCCGGCTTTGGCCATCATCTCCTCCAGGGTGAAAAAAACGTAGTTTACCGAAACCGGATGTGCTTACAAGGTCCTACGCCAGTGCCGCGTCACAATCCGCCAGTAGATCCTCAGTGTCCTCGATACCAATCGAAAAACGCACCAGGGAATCGTCGATGCCCATAGAGGCGCGACG
>JBBDIT010000070.1:1797-27657 GCA_040880285.1 Pseudomonadales bacterium
TCATCCAGAAAGGCGGTCAGCGCCTGGGCATTCGCGCAGATCCGTTCCATCCGTAGCGCCAGCGTATCGGAGCCGACAGAGATATGGTGCGCGGCCTCCGGCCCGAGCGAGGCGCCAAAATCCCGCAGGCCCTTCTTCTTGATTTGCTGGATACCCCAGCCACTGACATCCCCTTTCTTGTAGCTGTCATAGATGTTGGGAAACGCCGACCAGTCATAGACGCCGGTTTCCGTAACGGCGCCGCCCAGGGCATTGGCATGGCCGCCAATATATTTGGTGAGGGAATTGATCACCAGACTCGCTTTGACCGTTTTGGGTTGAAACAGGTACGGCGTGGTCATGGTGTTGTCCACCACATACACCAGGCCCTTTTGTTGGCACAGCTCGCCGATACGCTTCAGGTCTGAGACCTGTGTTCGCGGATTGGCGATGGTCTCGACAAACACGAGACGCGTATGGTCGGTTATGGCATCAGCGACCGCGTCCACCGATGTCGCATCGACAAAGGTGACACCCACTCCGTGAGCATCAAACGAGTTGAACAGACTGTTGGTATTGCCAAACAGGTAGGAACTGGAAATGACCTGGTCGCCGTTACGCAGGAGTGCAAACAAGGTTGTTCCGATTGCCGCCATGCCGGTAGCAAACGCCGCGGTTGAGACGCCGTCTTCCATCAGAGTGATCTTGTCCTGCAGCGCGGTAACCGTCGGATTGACCTGGCGACCGTAAGAGTAGCCCGATTGCCTGCCCTGAAATACGGCGGCAAGGTCGCGCGCATCATCATAGGCGAATGTGACCGAATTGTGCACGGGTTTATGAATTGAGCCGTGTTCAATGCCGCCAAGACGATCGGAATGCAAGATTCTCGAGGTAAATCCTGTGTCTGCCATGTTGTTCTCCGATTTGCCCGGCCTGGATCTCCGGGCAAAAAAAACCTGCTTTAGTTGCAACTTGTTTTTGCAACTAAAGCAGGTTTGGTTTCCTCTTTAGCTGCATTTGTATCGCGCCCGCAAGCTGAATCATCAAATCGGCGCAGGACGGTATTCTAGGCGGCGCTAGCGGACAAATCAACCGGGCACCGGCGAGCAGGGAATTCGGCCGGGCAGGAAATCAGCCTGGGCTCGGTGCCATCGACATCATCATGTTGTGATCAAACCGGTTAGGGTTCATTGCTGCGCTCCACTTAAGGCGGTCCACAATAGTTGCTAGAATGCCGAAGTCAATCCCGAAAGGCAGTAGCTATGCAAAAGCACGCGTTCAACGAGGGCCTGCTGGCGTACCTCGCGGCTTCACCTACCCCATTTCATGCGGTCACCAGTATGGTTGGGATCCTCAAAGACAAGGGCTTCAAACCGCTGGCCGAAGGTGATGCCTGGTCGGTCAAGCCGGGAAAGTACTATGTGGTGCGCAATGGTTCCTCGATTGTGGCGTTTGTACTCGGCAAGGATTCGCCGGTGAAAACCGGTATCCGGCTGGTAGGCGCCCACACCGACAGCCCTTGCCTCAAGCTTAAACCACGTCCGGAGACGCTGGCGCAAGGTTACCTGCAATTCGGCGTCGAGGTCTACGGCGGTGTTTTGCTGGCACCCTGGTTCGATCGAGACCTGTCCCTGGCTGGTCGAGTGACCTGTCAGGGTGCCGACAACAGCATCACGAATTACCTGATCAATTTCGAGCGTGCTATCGCGACCGTACCGAGCCTTGCCATCCATCTGGACCGCGAGGTCAATAACGCCCGCAGCATCAATCCACAGCGGGATATCCCGCCTGTGATTATGCGTGCCGACAAGGCCGAGTCCCTTGAGCCACGCTTGATCGCCCAAATCAAAAAGGAACACCGGGGTGCGAAAGTCAAACGCATTCTGGGCCACGAGTTATCTTTTTACGACACGCAAGCACCCGCAATTACCGGATTCAACAACGACTTTATTGCCAGCGCCCGGCTCGACAATCTGCTCAGTTGTTACACCGGCATGATGAGTCTTTTGGAAGCCAGCCCTGATGTTACCAGCCTGCTGGTGTGTAACGACCACGAGGAAGTCGGTAGTGCATCAGCCGAGGGCGCGCAGGGGCCGTTCCTGCGATCCGTCATTGAGCGATTGTTGCCAGAAGTTGACGCGCGGTACCAGGCGATTTCAAAGTCGCTGCTGATTTCAACGGACAATGCCCACGGCATTCATCCCAATTACGCGGACCGCCATGACAGTAATCACGGACCGATCATGAACAAGGGTCCGGTCATCAAGGTGAACACCAACCAGCGTTATGCGACCAATAGTGAAACTTCCGCTTATTTCGAATCCCTTTGTCGCACCGCACGGGTACCGGTCCAGGTATTTGTGAATCGTACCGATATGGCGTGCGGCAGCACCATTGGCCCACTGACCGCCAAGGAAATCGGCGTCCGCACCCTGGACGTCGGCGTGCCGACTTTTGCCATGCACTCTATTCGCGAACTCGGGGGCGTCGACGATGCGCACCACCTGCACAAGGCACTGACCAGGTTCTACAAAGACACAGGACCACTGGGTGCTGGCTAATGCAATGTCTCAAACGGCAATCGTTCGATGCGCCGGGCCGACATACTCGGCCCTGGGTCGGATGATGCGATTGTCCAAACGTGATTCCATAAAGTGCGCCAGCCACCCAATGACACGAGACAAGGCAAACACCGAAGTGAAATAACGAGACGGAATACCGATTGCCTCGTACACCGCGCCCTTATAGAACTCGAGATTCGCCCAAACTTCCTTACCTTTGGCCTGCATGGCCTGGTTAAACGCTGTCTCCAGCGCAACCAGCGTGTCGAAGTGGTTCTGGTACGGCGTGCCGGTACAAAGCTGCACCGCCAGCGGCTTTAAAATTAGCGCACGCGGATCGACCTTGCGATACTCGCGATGACCCATGCCCATCAATTTCCCTTTTCGTGCCAACAGGTCGTCGATAAAGGCCGCCGCGGCTTCCGGCCTGGCGACCGTTTTCGCATCGTTCAGCGCGGCCTCATCCGCACCGCCATGCAGGATACCGAAGAGCGCCCCCACAGCCGAGGAAAATACCGCATCCACCGGTGCCAGGGTGCTGGCAACCACCCGACCCGTAAAAGTACCGGCATTGAAGCTGTGTTCCATCTGCAGGATCTGCACGACTTTCAGAATATCAACATGCTCTGGCATGGCTTCCTGGCCGGTAAACATCGTCAGAAAATTTTCCAGATACTCCATGTCGGCATCGAAGGCCGGCAGGCTCCCCGTGGTGGTGATGCGGTGGAAAGCGGCGATGAGTGACGGCATCCGCGCCACGATCTGCAGCCCCTGGACCGCCTCTTCATCCAGGGATCGAAACGAGACTTCCGGGTCCAGTTGCAGCAGCGGGATCACCGATTGCAGCATTCGCATGGGATGCAGGCCAGTAGGCATGACCTCAAGGACCCTGGTTTCTGCTTTTAGGATCTCACCGTGAGTGGCGAGGAATCCTTCCAGGTCGGCCTTTTCAGCGGCCGTCGGTAACTCGCCGAACAGCACCAGCCACATCACGGTCGCATAGTCCTGTTTAACAAGTTCTTCGATGGCATAGCCGCGGTAACTCAACCGGCCAATATCACCTTCCACATGGCTGATCGCGGTCTCACCAGCCACCACCCCTTCAAGCCCTTTAGCATACGCCATGACCAACTCCCCGTTACCGTTCAGTTAACTCTCTTGAGGTAAAAGTATGTAAAGGTGAGTCGAAAAAATAAAATTAAACGTTTTTATCAAGCGATTAGCTGGCGTAATAAGCCGTGGCGCGAGGTCAGGCCGCGCTACACCTGGGCAATCGATAGATCCGGGTTACTTGTGTGCAATCGGTTTGTCAGTGAAGAGATAGTCCTTGAGTTCCTTGTCAAAAGTCGGATCCTTGCGCCGGATCCATTCCAGTACCATGGCTGCATGCTCTTTTTCTTCATCCCGGTTATGGGCAAGAATCGCTTGCAAATCTTCATCCTTGCAGGCATTTACGCGCTGGTTATACCAGTCTACTGCTTCCAGTTCTTCCATCAATGAGGTAATAGCGCGATGCATATCCCGCGTCTCATCACTGAGTTCTTCAATGGGTTCGTGGTAACCCTCATTTGCCATGGTAATACGCTCCTTGACTGCACTGCGTTTGATTCTATCGAGCCGGTTGCGTGATAACAATTGGACATTGGTATTTTTGCTTGTTAAAACAATGCTATCCTGGTTACGCAGCACTCTATGAACACACCGATCATCGGTGTCACCGGCTCCTCAAAACGCTGGTCGCCCTCCTGGTGGTGCATCCGCACCGCTTTGTTTCTTACCGGTTGCCGTGCGCATCGGATTTCCGTTCTCCGTCCCAATATCCCGCGAAACATCGATGGCTTTGTCATTAGCGGCGGCGATGACATTCATCCGCACCTGTATGATAAAGCGCCACCAGACGCCGAGGGTGACTTTGACCCCGAGCGGGATCAGTTGGAGATTACCTGTATCAACCACGCCCTTGAGTCAGGCAAGCCCCTTCTCGGCATTTGTCGAGGCGCCCAGCTCATCAATGTAGTGCTGGGTGGCGACCTGCACCAGGACATCAATCCACTGCGTAAAATCACCTCCCGGCGCGCACACCTGGCACCCCTGAAGACGATCCTGCTGGAACCACAAAGCCACATCGCAGAGGCCGTCAAGCGCAAGAGGCTAAAGGTGAACAGCCTGCACAATCAGGCGGTCAGGAATCTGGGCAAGGGATTATGCTGTGTTGGCCGCGATAAGGATGACATCATTCAGGCGTTCGAGTCAGAAGCCGGTGTGATTGGCGTGCAATGGCACCCGGAATACCTGTTGATATTTCCCTCGCAACTGGCCATCTTCAAATGGTTGCACCATTTCATCAAGGATAAGGATTAGGCACATGCCGGTTCATATCGAAACGCACGAAATTCGAGTTTTCAAAGCCGTCTACGAAGAGAATGGGTTCAAGAAGGCTGCAGACAAACTATTTGTGACTCAATCAGCCGTCAGCCAGACGATAGCCAATCTTGAGAAAAAACTCGATACCGTGTTGCTGGAACGCAACCCGCTCAAACTGACCCAGGCCGGTATCAGGCTGCTCAACTACGCCGATGCCGTACTGAGCGAAGAGCAGAATGTGCTAACGGACATTGGCAACATCAAAAACGGGATTCTCTCGACCCTGTTGCTTGCCATCAATGGCACCGTCAATTCCCTGTATGCGCAACGCCTCATGGCCGCTTACTGCGAGGTATCACCCCTGACGCGGCTACAATTGAATATCATGCCGAGTCGGCAGATCATCTCCGCCATCACCTCGGATCTATGGGAGCTTGGGTTTGGTCCTTTCCAGCAGCAGATGCCGGACATCTTCCATACCATTGCACTGTTTGAAGACACCCGTCGGCTCACCATCAGCCGCCATCACCCCGGTTACCAGGCGTTTGCTCGTGACCCGGGAGCGCTGGCCCAGCGAGTACCCCTTATTGTCTCTCACCTGGATGATCCCGACATGCGTCCGGCAATTCAGAAGTTACGGGATTCATTCGGCACGATCTGGGAAGTCAATGATATGGGACTGCGCATGAACCTGGTCGCGCAGGGGCTCGCGATGAGTTACCTGGACCAGCGTTTGATTGCGGCGCACCCGGATCACACCGACATGGTAGCGATAGATTCACTTTCGTTTGCAAACATTCGCCTGACCTACGGCATCTATCATCGAAAACGCAAACAACTCTCCGTGGGTGCAGAGCGATTCATCGAGGTCTGCCGGTCATTCGGCTTTGGCCAGGGCGGCACCCAATTACTCAGGTAGTTGGCCCGACAACATGTGAGGCTTGACGACCATGCGCTCCAGCAATTCAAACAGTAGCTCAACAATAATCGCGAGAATTGCGGCTGGAATCGCGCCTTGCAGGATCAGGTTAGTATCATTGAGCGCAAGGCCAGTCACGATAGGCTCGCCAAGCCCCCCGGCACCGATAAATGCCGCCAGGGTGGCAGTACCGATACTGATGATCGCAGCGGTCTTAATACCCGCCAACATGGTGGGCAACGCCATCGGGATCAGTACATAACGCAACTGTTGGCCCCGTGTCAGCCCGATAGCTTCTGCAATCCGTTTCAGCAGGGGATCAATACTGATCAGGGCTGTAATCGTGTTCCGAAGGATCGGCAGGATTGAATACAGAAACAGTGCAACGATGGCTGGCACTGTCCCGATCCCGAATATCGGAATCATTAGTGCCAACAGGGCAATTGAGGGGATGGTTTGGAGCAACCCGGCAAGATAGACCATCGCTCTGGATACAGACCGCGACCGATACACCAGCACGCCGACAGGCACTCCGATCAAAACGCCGAGTCCAAGGGCGATAATCGTCAGCTTTAGATGGGTCAATGTGTTGTTAGCGAGCTTGCGCCAGAACAGGTTGTCAATGACCTTGGCCTCGCCCAACTCCTCTTGTGTAAGGAATTCCGCCGCCACCTCCGCAAAGGACTTGCGGTCAATGATGACGCGGCCATTGAGCTCGCGCATGCGATCTTCATCAATTCTCCCTGCCAACTTGCGCAATACTCTTTTGGCGTCCGCTGGCAGATCACCACGTACCATCGGCAAACCGAAATATTCCGGGAAAAACGCCTTGTCATCGTCCAGGATGACAAGAGAATAGCGATCAAGATCTCCGTCTGTAGAATAGGCATCCGTGACGTCGATCTTATCCTGTGCAATCGCCTGGTACGCGAGCCCGTGTTCTATACGTGACGGCATTCGATTAAATCCATACACACGGGACATACCGAGCCAGCCATCCTCGCGTTCCATAAACTCGATACTGAACGCCATCTCAAGATCGTCCCGGCCGACCAGGTCCGATACGGTATGAATATCGAGTGCCTCGGCTCTCGATTCCTTCATTGCCATGGCATAGGTATTGTCGAACCCGAACGGCGGCAACACCTCAGCGGCATCCGGTTCCAGCAATCCATTCAACTTCTCAAGACTGGGTGCCGGATCGTCGATCTTCAGGATCACATGGCCCAGCGTGCCGGTGTATTCCGGATAGACATCGATTTCCCCGGAGGTGAGTGCGCCGAATGTAATCAGGGTACCGCCCATGCCATAGCGCCGCCGCACCGTATAACCTTCGATTTCCAGCAGCTGGGACATGATCTCGGCCAGCACATAACTTTCATTGAAGTTCTTGCTGGCCACCGTTATTTGCCTTGCGTCCTTGCTCGCACTTGCACTTGCATTTGCACTTACATCTCCAAAAGCAGCAATTGCAAGACAAGTGAGAAACACCAACCGCCAAACCAGGCCAGACCGCATCATAGTTCACCTGCGCCAGCAAATAACTGCGTCACATAGTCATCTTCCGGCGCGAGCCGAACCCCGTCGATATCGCCATGCTGTACCACTTCCCCTTCTTTGAGTATCACCAGGTACCGTGCGAGCTTGACCGCTTCTGCCATATCGTGAGTGACAAGAATGATTGACCTCGATTCTGCTTGTTGCAGGCGAATAAACTCCTGATGAATGGTTTCGCGGGTAATGGGATCGAGTGCCGAAAAAGGCTCATCCAGTAACATGAGGGCAGGATTCAACATCATGGCACGGCACAGGCTAACGCGTTGTTGTTGACCACCCGACAGGCTGTGAGGATAGCGGTCGGTAAATTCCAGTGGTAACTCCAAGAGTGCCACCAGATATTCGTATCGTTCTGTGATCGCCGTCGGTGTCCAGCCTTCGAGTCTTGCCATCAGGGTGATGTTCTCTTCGACCGTCATGTGGGGGAACAGGCCCGCGCCCTGAACCGCATATCCCATTCTGCGGCGCAGGGCCGGTAGATCCGAGTAGTCGAGCGCCGCATCGTCCACCAGTACCGTGCCGGAATCCGGCAACACCAGGCCGTTGATAATCTGCAACAGGGTCGATTTGCCACTTCCGCTTTCGCCCACCAGCGCCGTCGTCTGGTCTTGCGGCAGGGCCAATGAAATGCCTTTGATCACTGGCTCATCGTCGGTGTACGACTTGTAGACATTCCTGAACTCGACGCAGGCGCGACTCAAGTTAACGATCCTTTTTTTGATTGCCTGACACTGGCCCAGATCCCTTCTATATACTGCCTGAGATCCCCAAGCACGTCCGGATTTTCACCGGCATCGATGAGTTCATCAATCCGCGCGAGTGTTGTTTCAACGTCACCTCCTTGCCGCCACTGGTCGAAACGATATCGATCCCAAACCGCCTGCTCATCGGCGCTCAGGGATTCAGGGTGATTGCGGGCGCGATAGCGAAACAGCATTTCCTCGACACGTTCGTCATCGAATGCACCGGTTGCCTTTGCCAGCGCACCAGGGTCAAGTGCGCGCAACTCCAGCATCTGGGCACGGTCACGGTCAGAGAAAAACCCACCCTGGTACAGCATCAGGTCCGGGTCGTCGGTACGAGGAAACTCGGCCTGCGAGAAAGCTTCAGTAATCTTCTCGACCATGCCACTTGCACCCTTGAGCCTGGCCATGTTTTCCTCACAGCGGGCAAGATCAATCCCGATTCTCGATGCCATCTCCGGCTCCAGTGTCGGTAAGGGCGCCACGGCGGGACAGCGATTGACGTGGATAGTCTTCAAATGAATCCGTTCAACGCCCGCTTTAAGGTCGCGCTGCGCCGTGAATATCCGTCCATGTAGCTTCGATGGACCCATGTTAATCAGGTCTTGCGGGTCATAGGAAAGGTCATAACAGATGACGCCGTTGGTATTGGTGGGATGACTGCACAGGGGCAGGACCACCGCAAGGCAACTGTTTTTGGCAGGGTACATGGAAGACACATGTACTACCGCGGCTTTCCCCAGTGGATACAGCTGCGCGATCACCTCTTTTTTTTGCCTCAGGTTATAAAGATACTGGAACAATCTGGGCTGGGCTTGCTTCAATGCGCGGGTGATGTCGATCGTTGCCAGCACATCCGAGACCGCATCGTGGGCTGATTCATGGCGGATGCCATTGGCGCGGCTGAGTTCCTCAAGCTTGAAGGTCGGCACACCCTCCTCATTCTTCGGCCACTCGAAACCCTCTGGCCGCAGCGCATGTGCCATCCGAAAGAAATCAATAACGTCCCAGCGTGAGTTGCCGGACTGCCACTCACGGGCATAGGGGTCGAGAAAATTCCGATACAAAAGATGGCGAGTAAACTCATCGTCAAACCGGACGCTGTTAAAGCCGGTGACACAGGTACCCGGTTGTGAAAATTCGGCAAGGATCCGTTCAATGAACCGGGTTTCGGGTTCGCCCTGTTCGGCCAGTTCCGTCATTTTAAGACCCGTTACCAGCATTGCTTCTGGTGCCGGAATCACATCATCGCCGGGATAACAGAACAGATTGAGCGGCTCGTCAATGACATTGAGTTCCAGATCAGTGCGTACACCTGCAAACTGGATCACGCGATCCCGCGCCGGATCGATCCCGGTTGTCTCGAAGTCATACCAGTAGATTGTCTTGGCCATTACCGTGGATCATCACACACGCTCGAAGCTGACTCAATCCGGCACCGATTCAACGAGTTTGTTCCTGTGTATAATGCGGTCCGTCGTATGAATAATAAAAACACATTTTTTGTCCTGCTGGGACTCGCAATCGCTACCGTCACGTTCTTCACCCTCGATTTCCTGGGTTGGGACCGACAAGCATGCTGGACCGCAGCGATTACCGCACTCTGTGCCGCCTGGTGGATTACCGAGCCCATCCCGATTCCAGCGACCTCACTGATCCCGCTGGCGATGTTACCGACCATCGGCGTACTGACGCCGGCGCAGGTCGGCGCATCCTACGGTAGCCCGCTGGTTCTCCTGCTGATGGGTGGCTTTATCCTCTCGACGGCAATGGAAGACAGCGGCGCCCATCGCCGGGTCGCCCTGACCATGGTCAACCTGTTCGGTGGTCACAGTTCACGCCGACTGGTATTCGGCTTCATGTCCGCCGCGGCCCTACTAAGCATGTGGATTTCCAATACCGCGACCACATTGATGCTGCTGCCAGTTGCACTGGCCGTGATCGAGCGATCCGACGATCCAAATTTACCGACACCCCTGTTACTCGGTATCGCCTATGCTGCCAGTGTTGGCGGCATCGGCACGCCCATCGGTACACCACCCAACCTCGTGTTCCGTGAAATTTATCGCCAGACCACAGGAACGGAAATCGAATTTTTAACCTGGATGCTGTGGGGCATCCCGGTGGTTATCCTTATGGTGCCTATTATCGCCTTGTGGCTCACGCGTCACCTGTCCCACTCCGGCGAGGTTGATATGCCACGAGTGGGTACATGGCAAACCTATGAAAAGCGCGTGTTTATTGTATTTGCCATCACCGCCACTGCCTGGGTGACGCGGGGCCAGCCATTCGGTGGCTGGAGTACCTGGTTTAACGTGCCGGGAGTCAACGACGCCAGTGTTGCGCTCCTGGCGGTCGTGACCATGTTTCTTATACCGAACGGCAAGGGTGGCAAATTACTGGACTGGGAATCCGCGGCCCGAATTCCCTGGGGCATGTTAATTTTGTTCGGTGGTGGTATTGCCATCGCCCGTGGATTTGTTGAATCCGGTTTGTCGGGCGCTCTCGGCGACACACTCTCGGGTATTGCCAGCTGGCACATTGTGCTGATGGTCGCAGTCATCTGCCTGACCATCACGTTCTTGACGGAAATGACCAGCAATACCGCCACCACCACGCTGATGATGCCGATCCTGGCAGCTGCGGCTATCGCGGCTGACATTGAACCTGCGCTGTTGATGGTGCCGGCGGCAATGAGCGCAAGTTGTGCCTTTATGTTACCGGTGGCGACCGCTCCCAATACCATTATGTTCAGTACCGGACGATTCACCACACGCCTGATGGCGCGCGAGGGCTTTGTCTTGAACCTCATGGGCGCGGTGGTCATTACCGGCGTGTGCGTCTCCTTGCTCGGTTAACGCATCAGCTGGTCCAGTCTTCGGTCGCGTGCCGCTTGATCCAGTTCTGCCAACTGTCTGACCGCGTCGATAAACGCCGGGATATCACCATTTTCTTCCGCCAGCAGCTGCTCAAAGGCAGGGACCCAGTCATTGTAGGCGCCGATTGCGCCGAGCCGTGCATTGTTAAGGCTCGCCGCATTCAAAACCACCGCATCCCCGTCGCCCCAATCGGAATGCAATTCCCGGTAGCGGCTATTGAGGTGCGCAAATTCGCTTTGTTTCGCCAGACGTTTGGCATCGTCGCTCATCGGTTGCGAATAGATCCGCTCGAGCGCGGTCCGGGTCTCGGAAAAGAGCATAACAATAGCCTCATCCCGCCGTCGCCGGGCGAGATAACTTTCATATTGACCGGGCTCGTCTTGTAACTGAAGAAAGCCCTGCAATGCTGCCCGTTCAACCGCCGTCGCGAAGCTTTCATTGAATCGGGTATCGCCTGGTACATACACCGCCTTGTGGGCAATTTCATGGAACAACAGCGCCGCCAACTCGACGTCAGACCGGTTCAGGAAGGTGTTCAACACAGGGTCAGCAAACCAGCCAAGCGTGGAATAGGCGGCAACCCCACCGACAAAAACGTCCAGACCATCTTCTGCCAACGACCGGGCAAATTTCTTCGCCCTGTCTTCATTGAAGTAGCCCCGGTAACCCACGCACCCGGCGACAGGGTAACAAAAGGTTTTAAGTTCCAGCGAAAACTCTGGTGCCGCAAACACATTCCACACCACATAGGCTCGCCCTGTATCCACATAATCGGTATAGGCCGGATCTACCGGCAGGCGCAACACGTCACTGGCATAGTCACGAACTGACAGGGTGTAAGCCAGTTGGCGGCGCACTTGCGGGTCTATGGTGGGATCAGCGAGCACTTCCTGTACTGGCCGCTTGTTGGTGACAAGTGACATATGGCCCGCCACCGCCTGGGCATAGAAACTGACGGTTTCACAGCCACCCAACACCAATACCGCTACGGTGAGACCCGCAAGCCGGCGGAAACCGGATAGTCGCCCTATGACCCTCATGCTATTCTCCGCCTCATGTATACCGACTATTTCGGACTCAAGGACGCGCCCTTTTCCATTGCGCCCAACCCGCAGTTCCTCTATATGAGTGAGCGCCACCGGGAGGCGCTTGCTCACCTTCTTTATGGTATCAAGAGCGACGGGGGATTCATCCTTTTAACCGGTGAAGTCGGGACAGGCAAAACGACAATTTGCCGATGTCTGCTGGACCAGATCCCGGCCGACGTTGATATCGCATTTATCCTGAATCCCAAACTGACCGCTGTTGAACTGCTTGCCACGATTTGTGATGACTTGAAGGTGGACTATCCGGATAACCCTTCAATCAAGGTCCTCGTAGACCGTCTCAACCAATATCTCCTGACGTCATACCGTCAAGGCAGGCGTACTGTACTCATTATTGATGAGGCTCAAAACCTTTCCACTGCCGTGCTGGAACAGCTGCGGCTCCTGACCAATCTTGAAACCAATGAACGTAAATTATTACAAATCATTTTGCTGGGACAGCCAGAGTTGCTTGAAGTGCTGTCGCAACGGGAACTGCGTCAGTTATCGCAACGCGTCACGGCACGATTTCATCTGGATGCCTTGAACCGCGAGGAAGTCCAAAATTACATCACCCATCGACTCGAAGTGGCTGGCTCCCATCGTGTCATCTTCCCGACAAGTGTCATGAGGCGCGTATTTCAGCTTAGTGGGGGCATACCCAGGGTCATTAACCTGATTTGCGACCGTGCCCTGCTCGGCGCCTATGCGCAACACCGGGACAAGGTGAACAGGAGAATCATTGATCATGCGGCACGTGAGGTGCTGGGCAAGACGCCTGCAACTACTTACGGCAGCGCTGCCAAAGTCGCAGGCGTGGGGCTGGTTTTGTTGGCGGCGACGGCGTTAACTTACTGGCAGGCTGATAGAATTGGGCCGTTGGTGGCGAGTGTAACTGGCGGGATCAATCAGGCTGAAACAGCAGCTGAGCAGCTAGCCGCCAGCGTGTCGGCGCAACCGGGCCAGGTCGCAGTTGAAAACCTCGCAACCAGGCAGAAGTCGGAAGGCGTGGCAAATGATCCGGTCCTGACCACGGTCATTACCCCGGACCAACGGCCTGCCACCGATTCGCTTTTACGTCTTGAAGGCGACACCGCCAGCGACCAGGCACTCGGTCACTTGTTCGATCTATGGGGCATTCCATTGCAGCGATCGAATGTTTCCCCATGCCAGCAGGCGCCCACCCACGGGGTCGAGTGCCTGACCCTGCTCGGCAGCCTGCGGGACATTCGTCACATTGATCGGCCGGCGGTGGTGAAGCTCACAATTGCCAGTATCGAGCATTACTTTGTGATTACCGGATTTGATGGTGACATTGTCGAACTGACCTCCGGTGAAGGAACGTTTCGCCTGTTGCCTCGCGATTTGTTGCGGAGCTGGGACGGAAATTTCGCCGTCCTCTGGCGCCCGCCACCGGGACCTAAAATGTTAACCCGTGGCGATCGTGGTGCCGGTGTCGACTGGCTGCGCAGCCAGCTATACAAAGTAGACGGCGGCGGTAGCGCGAGTGCCGGCGCACCATTTGATGACGACCTGGAACAACGTTTACGGCAGTTCCAGATATCGATGGGCCTGATACCTGATGGCATTGCCGGTACCAACACCTTTTTGCATTTACTCAATACCACCAGCGGTGACTTGCCAAGGCTGACGAAGACGGCTTCCGATATGAGGGATCGCTGATGTCCTATATCCTCGATGCGTTAAACAAGTCTGAGCAGGATCGCAAAAACGAAGGCTCACCACGAATCGATACGGTCCATCGACGCCTCGACACCAGTCCAGGATCAACGCGAAGCTGGTTGATTCCACTTACGGTGATCGCCGTATTGAACGCGGGTTTCATTGCGTTTTGGATGATGCGCGACACGGCATCACCACCGGTCAAGTCGATCCTCACTGTAGCCGACCAGCCCGGGCAGCAGCTTTCCACCACCGGCACTGGGCCAGCATCCGCGGCGATTCAGACGGTCAAGGGCCGAACTCCGCCGCTGCTGGATACGGGCGCAATCGACGCTGACGAAGCGCTGTTAATCACTCCGAAAGATTTCTACAGTCAGCGCGGCACAAGGCCAGTAACGGAACCGGCGTTGGCGTTAGCGGTCCCGCGAATCAGCGAATTGCCAACCAGCATCCAGCGGCAAATTCCGGATCTCGCATTTTCCAGCCACATATTTGCCGACGAGGCTTCTTTTCGAATGGTCAATATTAACGGCAGGTTACTGCGTGAAGGCGATAGGTTGGACGACCAGACTCGTCTGGTCGAAATCACCGAGCAAGGCGTCATCTTCACCCACCAGCAATATACCTTCGAAGTCAGCGTGCTTCGGGACTGGTCGTTTAACTAGTCCTACAGGCGATTGGATTACACCTGGCTCAGGGTGTGGTGGCCCCGGTGTTGACCAGCATTTTGAGCTCTCTCAAGTCAGTATTCACTTGCTGGCGATAGCGGTCAAATGTGGCTATGTCCTCATTGACGCGTTCCATCTGCTGCTGCAGGGCCGCAAGATCCCGTCGATTTTTTTCAAGCACGGTAGCCTGGTCCTGGATTTCACCCCGAACCAGCGACACCTGTGTCACCATTTCCTGATTGTCCGACAATAGCCTCTCACGTACGTCGTTCATCTCTCTGGAAAATCGTTCGAAATTGGCAGTGACACTGGCCATTGACGTCGAGAGTTTCCTGATATCGTTATCAATTTTTGTCGTCAGATCCTTGATCGCATTCGTATTCTTTGCGATATCCGGCCGGTTGGTGCGGTAAGAAACGCCCCAGAGTTTGTCGATCTCCGAGACATTAGTCTGGATCTGGGACTCCATCGACTGGAAGCGTTGCGATGAAGTGCTCCCGGCGGACGACAGACGATTCTCGAGCTCACGGATATTTTGCTGGCTCTTTGCCAATAACTGGTTCGACAGGTCGAGTTTGCGTTGGACCTCAAACAAGGCAAATCCGCCAACTCCCATCATAATGGCCATGACCACGATGACAAACACCAGCACGCCATTGAAGTTACTCTGCCGCGGCGCCTCGGATCGACGATTGGTACGAAATGAAGCCACCTCATCCTGGGCGGGCTTGATGGCCGGAATCATGTCCATGTCTTTCGATTTGGATTTATCACTCATTTGATGCGCCAGTCACATTCACATCCTGTGAACTTATCTTAAAAAATCCTGCAACAAAAAGGGCCCCTTCCCGGAGCCCTTTAGTGCCTTCCGTCGACTATTCTAAAGGATAGCCATAATTCCATACAGCACTACCGTCAAGGCAACACCACTGCCAATGACACCACCAACGCTGGCCATGGGGCCAGGCTTGCCGAAGATGCCGTTACCTTCAAGCAGCAGGATGATCAGCATGATCAGGCCAAGCGCTACGGGGCTCGCCATACCAATGGTACCGTGAAACATGTGAGCTGAAGACCCCATAAAAAACAGCATCGGAAGCGAGAACAACGTGTTGGTCCTCGACGCCAGTGCCGCCTTGGGTGCAGCGGCTGCAGCTTCCGGTAGCGCCTCACCGCCCTGTGCGACCTGGGTCGTCGACGCAATCACGATCTTCTGATTGGGCCAGATAATAAGCCAGACATTCAGGAACATCAGCGTACCGAGCGTGGCACCAACGGTGATATCAAACGTCAGGGCCTGATGTCGAAAAGCGAGCAGGACCACGCCGGTCAGAAACGTAAACATTGCACTCCAACGGAACCACCAAAGTGCTCGCGGCACCAGCTTTTGTACGGCACCGGCACGATGCGCGTCTTCTGCCTCCTTGAAATATTCTGTCTGAACGAAGTTGAAGTAGTACAGTAGTCCGATCCATGTCACACCGGTCAGAAAATGTCCCCACCTGAAAAGATAGTCCAGACCATTGGCTGAAAATAATGCGATATCCATGTGCGCCCTCTCTTTGTAAGTGTTGGTATAGTTAGGTTCCGGGTCTTAACCCCTGCTTTTTTATGGACTTACGCTAATTAACTCACGTATAGCCATGATAACATTGAATTTTTTGAAAAACTATTCCAAAACGATGCCTGATCGTCGAGTTCCGCGACCGGGCGACCTCGTTTGCGATCGTTCATTACAATACGCCACGCCTGTCTTGATGTCGATCAACCTGCTTTCTGGAGTTTTTTGTACAATGAGACCTTTGATGATGAGGATTCCCATGCGCCTGCGCCCTGTATTGACCTGCCTTACCTTCATCTGTGTGCTCAGCGCATGCCACTCATCTTCACGTATAGACACAGCCGTCACCCGCTGTTGTACTACAGTCGAGTACACGACATTTTCCGTAGCGGTCGAAAATGTCCCGGCCTTCCTTGGACCATTGATGGTCAGTAATTTCAGTGTCGCCTTCGCAAACCGGGGAATGCAACCGGTAGAGTCGGGTGCTGATCTACTCGTGACACTACGTTACGAGCAAAGCAATCTTTCCCGGGAAGAACCCTATGATGATTTTGACGAGCGGATCACAACCGGTGATCCCATGCGTTTTATTGCCCGCATTGTAGTCGACATTAGAGACGCATCGACAAAAGAACTCGTGTGGTTAGGATACGTCCAACGACTTCACAATGTTGCCCCGGGCGACTACATGCATACTGGACCGGCTTCCATCTCAATTTACGAAGCCTTTACCGACTTACTGGAAGACTACCAATAGCGAGACCTGCGATGGACCGATTCAAAAACATCCTTTTCTTCGCCGATGGCGCAAAGGGCGAGAAGAGTGCACTAATTGGCGCAATGGAACTGGCACAGCACAATAACGCGAGATTAACCATTCTTGCTGTGGTACCAGAGGTCAGCACCAACGATGAGCGGCTAAGCCCATCGATCAAGAAACTCCAGACAGCTCTAATTTATGAACGCCGGGAGACCATCGATCAGTTGCTTTCAGGCACCTTGCCCGAAACAGACGCACCGAAAGTCGAGACGCTGGTCAAGGCCGGTGAAAAAGATTTCATTGAAGTCATCAAGACGGTCACTGATGGCAAATACGACCTTCTCGTCAAGTCTGTGGATCCCGCCGGGGCACTATCCCATGCCCTTTTCGGCAATCATGATCTGCGCTTACTACGCCAGTGCCCGTGCCCTGTATGGATTATCAAGCCGACACGGCGCAAGAACATCAGGACCATCCTTGCTGCTGTCGACCTGACGAAGCAAGAGGATTCAAGTCTCCGGCTCGCCAGTCGCATTGTCGGCATCGCCAGCGGCGTGGCAGCAAAAGAGGGAGCCAGGCTCCATATACTGACAGCGTGGGACCAACCGGTTGATGCTTCCATCAAAAAAAGGATGGAAGTAGAGGCCTATGAGGAATTCACCAATCACTATAAGGACCAGATCAGGCGCCGATTTGAAAAATTAGTGGCCAACAACAGGCACAAGGCCACCGAGGACCACATCATTCGAGGCAACCCCGAGAAAGCGATTACCCGATTTGTATCTGACTATGATGTCGATCTACTGGTAATGGGTACCTTATCGAGAAGCGGCATTCCAGGGCTCTTGATCGGCAACACCGCCGAACGTGTCTTGAATCAGGTGAACTGTTCCGTGCTCACCATGAAACCGGAGGGGTTTACCGCCACCATCAAGTAATGCTCGCTCCCGGATGATCGTGCAGTGACGGATCGAGTCCTTGCCCCATCAGGTCGATAAAGTTATCCCGATAAAATTTCCGCACCGCGACTTCACTTACGCCCTCCAGTGCTTCATTGAAGCGCTTGAGTGGATTACGACCGCCCTCTACATGCGGAAAGTCCGAGGAAAAAAGGCACATATCCTCGCCGCAATTTTCAATAATCCAGCCCGTTGGCTCATGCGGATAGGGCGTGACACGAAACTGGCGTTTGGCGATCTCACTGGGTTTGTCGGACAATTTCTTGAGGCGTTCCTCGCCTTTGTAGAATGCTGCATAGCCAGAATCCAGGTATCGCATCCAACTCGGCACCCAGGATGCGCCCAGCTCTATCGCCCCGAACTTGAGCTCTGGAAAGCGGTCACAAACTCCGTCCAGAATCATGACTGACAGGGTCTGCCAGACGGCAATCGGTATGGCCATAAAGCTGGTGGATGTAAAATTTTCGTCGCCGCCATGGAAGTCTTTCACTCGCGGCAAACCGTTTTCATGATAAGCATCCTGCATCTTCTCTTCCCCGCCGACGTGGAACAGGATCGGCACACCCGCTTCCTGTGCGAGCCCCCAGACTGCATCAAAACCGATGTGGGACGGGGAGTGTCTGGCAGGACACCGGGAGGGAATCACCAGTGCCTTGCAGCCCATATCGATTGCTTCTCTGGCAATCGCGGCCGCCTCGTTGATTTCCACCAGTGGTACATAGCCGGTAGCGAGCAACCGCCGATCGACCTGACAAAAATCCGTCATCATCCGATTATGAGCGCGCGCGGAGGCAAGGGCCAGTTCGCTATCCCCGGTATGTTCGAGGCCATAATTTGAAAGTGCGGTGGTGGTGAAGACCAACTGACTGGTAAAACCCAGAAGATCCAGTGCTTTTGGTCGGTCTTCCTTGCGGAATGAACCGAGGGCCTGGTAGTTTTTACGCAGCAAGAGGTTTTCTTCGTCACCGGCCCTGAAGCCCGGGTCTTCCTGCATTGAGACGACCTGCCCGACCCAGTCAGGCAGCTGCTTCGGTGTGGTCCTTTCAGACAGGGCATCCTTGAAGCGGTCTTCGACATACTCGGTAATCTTGCCCGGCAGCTCCATCACGTGTGAATCGGCATCATGCACTGTCCTGTTTTCTACATAAGCCATCCTGACTCACTCCCCCTTCGACCCGGCACAAGTCCCAAGGATAATTACAAATGCCACTCGTTGCACGCCAAAAAAAACCCCGGTTCGTTTCCGAGCCGGGGTTTTTTATCAAACGAGGGTTATCGACTGACTTCCTTGAGCGGGGCGATGATTACATCATGCCGCCCATGCCACCCATGCCACCCATGCCACCCATATCAGGCATTGCAGGGCCACCTGAGTTCTCTTCCTCGACATCTGCGATCATACACTCGGTCGTGATCATCAGACCCGCGACAGAGGCTGCCGCTTGCAGCGCGATACGTGTAACCTTGGCAGGATCCGGCAGACCAAACTTGATCATATCGCCGTATTCACCAGTAGCCGCGTTGTAACCTTCGTGGCCTTTCATCCTCTTGACCTTATCGACCACCACGCTCGCTTCTTCACCGGAGTTGGTAACGATTTGTCGCATGGGTGCTTCCATTGCCTTGTACAGCAACTTGATGCCCATGTTCTGGTCCTCATTGTCACCAACAAGAGCTTCGACGGCTTGCAACGCACGAATGAGGGCAACACCACCACCAGGCACAATACCTTCTTCAACGGCGGCGCGAGTTGAATGCAACGCATCTTCGACACGTGCCTTCTTCTCTTTCATTTCCACCTCAGTTGCGGCACCAACCTTGATGACCGCAACACCGCCAGCCAGTTTAGCAACTCGCTCTTGCAGCTTCTCACGATCATAGTCGGAAGACGTGTCTTCGATCTGGGTACGGATCTGGTTGACGCGCGCTTCGATATCGTCAGACTTGCCGGCACCATCTACGATGGTCGTGTTTTCCTTGGTCAAAGAGACACGTTTAGCCTGGCCCAAATCGTCCAGCGTCGCGCCTTCCAGAGAAAGGCCGACTTCTTCCGAAATCACCGTACCACCGGTCAAGGTAGCAATGTCCTGCAGCATTTCCTTACGACGGTCACCAAAGCCAGGGGCCTTGGCCGCTGCAACTTTTACAATACCACGCATGTTGTTGACCACCAGGGTCGCCAGCGCTTCGCCTTCAACGTCTTCAGCGATAACCATTAGCGGTTTACCGGACTTGGCGACGGATTCCAGTATCGGCAACATGTCGCGAATATTGGAGATTTTCTTGTCAAACAACAGGATGTAAGGCTCTTCCAACTCAGCCGCCATGCTTTCCTGATTGTTGATGAAGTAAGCAGAGAGATAGCCACGATCGAACTGCATACCTTCAACAACGTCCAGTTCATTTTCAAGGCCGGTGCCTTCCTCAACAGTGATGACACCTTCTTTACCCACCTTGTCCATGGCTTCAGCGATAATATCACCGACCGCATGGTCGCTGTTGGCAGAAACACTACCAACCTGGGCGATCATCTTGGAATCAGTACAGGGCTGGGAGAGTTTACGAATTTCGGCTGTGGCGGCGATTACCGCCTTATCAATGCCGCGCTTCAAGTCCATCGGATTCATGCCTGCCGCAATCGCTTTGAGGCCCTCGTTCAAGATAGCCTGGGCCAGAACCGTGGCGGTAGTGGTACCATCACCAGCCTCGTCGGAAGTCTGTGACGCAACTGCCTTGACCATTTGTGCGCCCATGTTTTCAAACTTGTCTTTGAGCTCGATTTCCTTGGCAACCGACACACCATCTTTAGTAACTGTCGGTGCACCATATGATTTATCGAGCACGACATTGCGGCCCTTGGGTCCCAACGTTACTCTCACCGCGTCAGCCAGGATATTGACACCCTTAAGCATGCGTTGACGCGCTGGATCACCAAACTTTACGTCTTTAGCTGTCATATTAATTGTCCTTTAACTCTAAATTGTTACTTCTCACTTGGCTTACAAGGCTTACTCGATAACGCCAAATACCTCGTTCTCAGTCATGATGAGCAATTCTTCGCCATCAATTGTGACGGTGCTACCGGCATACTGACCAAACAGGACCTTGTCCCCGGCCTTAAGATCGACAACCTGAACGGAGCCGTTATCCAGCTTCTTACCGGGACCCACCGCGAGAACTTCGCCCTGGGATGGCTTTTCAGCAGCTGAACCGGGGAGCACAATGCCACCGGCAGTTTTTGTTTCTTCTTCCGTGCGACGAACTACCACACGATCTTGCAATGGACGGATACTCATTGTTGTCTCCCATTTCTGGTGCAAACACCGGGTTCCGTTGTTTTCCCGGGTTTGGTACATCAGTCAAACCAAGCTAACATCCCTCGTTGAACGCCTTGATTTTCAAGGCTTCCAGGGACAGTTAGCACTCTCCTTCGTGGAGTGCTAATGATAGGGGCGAATATTTAAGTTTCAAGGGGTCTTTGGAAGAAATTTGGCGTCAACAGGAGGTCAGGGGGTGGCAACCACCATAGAGGCGGTCAGGGAGCAGGTATTCAAGGTGGTCTTGAGTATCCCCCATGGCCAGGTCACCACTTATGGACAGGTCGCCAGCCTGGCGGGAGTACCCAACCAACCTCGGCTGGTGGGCAAGATTCTGTCCAGGCTACCACAAGATACGCGTCTGCCATGGCACAGGGTCATCAATAGCCAGGGCAGGATATCCAATCCCGACCCACACCGCCAGCAAGCCAGGCTTGAGCGTGAAGGCGTTACCCTCGTCAATGGCCGCGTCAGCCTGAAGCATTATGGGTGGCAGCCCTGAGCGGATAACAGCCCTGAGCGGCGATTAACAGCCCTGAGCGGCGATTAACAGCCCTGAGGCGTGTTTCCTGGCCTCTGCGACTTCTCATGGCGCATTAACAAGAGCACCAGCAGGATGGCTGGTATACCGATTACCGCGGCAAACACGAAAAAGACCAGATAGCCCTCGCTGTCGACAATAATCCCCGAGAAGCCACTGATAAATTTCCCTGGCAGGGTCATCAGGGAACTGAACAGCGCATATTGTGTTGCCGTATAGGCTCTGTTAGTCAAACTTGAGAGATAAGCCACAAAGCTTGTGGCGGCAAATCCCCCCGAGAGGTTATCGGCACTGATCACAATCGCCAGGTACAAGACTTGAGGGTCCAGCACAGATAAGCAGGCGAACAAGAGATTAGTCGAAGCGACCGCAATCGCACCGATAAGCAGCGGCCTGAATATGCCCCACTTTACGACCAGGACACCACAGATGATCGACCCGGCAATCGACATGAAGAAGCCGAATATCTTGGCAACATTAGCAATTTCCGTCAGGCTGTAGCCCATATCCAGATAGAATGGATTGGCCATAATACCCATGGCAATGTCACTTAATCGAAAGACCGCGATAAACAGCAGTACAACCAGCGCAAACCGCCCACTCCGCTGAAAGAATTCAACGAACGGACAGATGACCGCTCCGATAAACCAGGCCTGGATTCCCCGCAGCCACGCCGCCTGATGCTGTGATCGGAGCATAAAGTCCAATACGCGTTGTTCGGACTGGTATGCGAGCTGCCTATGCTCATGGTCTGGTTCCCGTATCAGTAGGACGGTGACCATGCCAACCCCCATCAACAGTGCCATAAGTTGGTAGGCAACGACCCAATTCAAGTACTCTGCCAGGTAAAGTGCTCCTGCGCCGGCTGCGAGCAACCCGACCCGGTAGCCAAAAATATAGGTAGCCGCCATGGCACCCTGGTACTCATCGATAACAGCCTCAATGCGGTAGGCATCGATGGCGATATCCTGAGTGGCCGAGGAAAATGCGACCAGCAAGGCAACCACGGCAAACAACGCGAGATTATCAAAGCCAACCAACGCCATGGTGAAAAGCCCGATCGCAATGCCAACCTGGCCGGTGAGTATCCATCCCCGACGCTGCCCGAGCCTCGATACCAGTGGTATCCTGGCACGATCCACAATTGGCGCCCATAACACCTTGATCGAATAGGTGATTCCAATCCACGCAAAAAATCCGATAGCGGTTCGGGACACGCCTTCATATCGCAACCAGGCGGTCAATGTCGAGAATACCAACAGGAAAGGCAAGCCGGCCGAAAACCCGAGGAATGCCATCGCAATGACTCGCGGGTGCGAATAGATGAGTATGGCCTCGCGCCAGGTGGGGGCTTGCGCCCGGGATGAGGCGTCCGTCATCACAACATCATTCAGTCGCGGAAGTTAATGTACTGTAGTGGCAGGTCTATCTTGCTGTCTTTCAACATCGAGATCACGGCCTGCAGATCATCACGTTTCTTGCCGGTAACCCGGACCTTCTCGCCCTGGATCGCAGACTGAACCTTCATTTTCTCATCCTTGATCATTTTGACGATCTTACGTGCAAGATCAGCGTCGATACCCTGGCGGACAATCACTGTCTGATTCACATGCTTACCGCTTGTAAGGGGCTCTTTGACCTCCAGCACCTTGATATCGATGCCACGCTTGACCAGTTTGTTCTGCAGAATGTCGAGCATCTGCGCAAGCTGGAAGTCCGCCTCTGCCGTCATTTGGACTTCAGCCTCATTTCGCACAATCTTTGCGTCAATGCCTTTGAAATCAAACCTTGTGCCTATCTCACGATTTGCCTGGTCCACCGCATTATTGACTTCCGCCAGATCCACTTCAGAGACTACATCAAATGATGGCATGTCTATTTACCTCCACATTCTTTACAATGCGCTTGTCGACCAACCCGGTCACCTGCACTAATGATATTCGTTTTTAACCGGTATTGATAACTGCACTATGCATCATCACCCTGTCGTTATCGTCAAACATCCGGACTCTCCGGGCCAACGATACGATAAATTAAAAAATTTTCCATCCAGACAAATCTGTGAGGGTGCAGTTGACGCCCTGCAGTTACTTGAGACCCAACCTGCCCACGTCGTTATCGCCGAAATGGACTTGCCCGACATGACTGGCATTGAACTCGCAGAAGCTATTCGTGATATCGACAGTGAGAACGGTCACTTCACGTACATCATTCTGTATGGACATGAATTGTGCGAGGACATGCAAACAGCTTACGAGAAGAGTATTGATGTTTTCGTCAGTGATACGGATCCGCAGATTCTGGAACTGTCGGTACAGGCTGGAGCGCGCATATCCGAGCGAGTCAATTTATTAGCCGAACAGAACGCGAAACTAGTAGAAGAGCGCCAGGAACTTTTGCTGGGCCAACTGCTGGACCCGCTTACGGGTCTCGGTAACCGCAGGTTAGCGGAACAAACACTCAATGATGCCGTTCGCCACGTTGAAGCCCGGGGCGGGGCTGTATGTTTTTTGATGATTACCGTGAACAACTATGCCGACCTACTGTCGTCATATGATGAGAAGATCGCCAACGAGCTGATTGTTGCGGTGTCTGAGCGCATTGAAAATTTGGTAAGGCCGATGGATGTCACTACTTACTTTGCTCCGGCAACATTTGGGCTGGTTCTGGTTCAACCATCGATCAACCAGTGTACGGCAGAGTGTTATCAACGCATATTTGACGGTGTCCGGCTGAAGAGTTACAAAACATCCGTTGGCTTCCAGTCGGCGAACATTGCCATGAGTATCTGTGCGAGCCATGCGGAAACCGGTGCACCAGATCCGGAAAAAATGATTTCAGTGGCCGCGGCAAATCTTGAAATAGCCTCAACCAAACAATCGATCATAGTCGAACACCTCGCAGATCAAATCAATGGGTAAGCGCCTTTCAAAAATCTATACACGCACCGGTGATCGTGGTGAAACAGGTCTCGGCGATGGGCAGAGAGTCTCCAAGGGCGATCCTCGGGTCGAGGCCATCGGCGACATTGACGAGCTGAATTCGTGGATCGGCATGTTGGTTGAAGAATTGCTGCAGGAAAGCAATCGCTTCGCTACAGTCGCTGACTTTTTGCGACAATGCCAACACAGGATCTTTGATCTTGGTGGCGAGGTTTCGATTCCCGGTCACAGCATCGTCCAGGCACAACATGTGGAAGCAATCGAAGTCCAACTTGATGACCTGAATAAGCAGTTACCACCACTTGAAAACTTTATACTTCCCGGGGGCTCACGCTTGATTGCAACGCTACATCTGGCCCGCAGTGTATGCCGCCGGGCGGAACGCACCCTGGTGGCGCTGGCAGCGGAAGAAGAAGTCAATGAGAACGGCCTCAAGTTCCTGAATCGACTATCCGACTATCTGTTCGTGGCCGCGCGCCACGTGGCCCGTGTCAATGGCGTCAATGAAGTGCTCTGGGAAAAGAGCCAGTGACTGGCTCTACATCACGATCCGGCGAATATCGCTTAGAACTTGTGCCAGGTAGACGATAAAGCGGGCCGCCTCGGCACCGTCAATGGCTCGATGATCGTACGACAACGACAGCGGCAAAAGCGTTCGCGGTCTGAACTCCTTGCCATCGTAAACCGGAGCAATCCTTGATCTGGACACACCCAGTATCGCTACTTCAGGCGAATTAATGATCGGTGTAAACGCGGTACCGCCGATACCGCCAAGGCTCGAGATTGTAAACGTTGCTCCTTGCATTGCGTCGAGGCCAAGCTTTTTGTTTCGTGCCTGTTCGGCCAATCGGGCACTCTCTTGCGCCAGTTCAATCACACCTTTCTTTTCTGCATCCTTAATAACAGGAACAACCAGTCCATCTTCTGTATCGACAGCGATACCGATATTGAAATACTTCTTCAGCACCAGGTTTTCAATGTCTTTATCGAGCGAAGCATTAAATCGTGGATATTGCATCAGCGTATAAACACAGGCCTTTACCAGGAACGCCAGTGGCGTAACCTTCTTGCCAGCGGCCGCCAATTCCTCATTTTGCGACTTGCGGAACGCCTCAAGTTCAGTAATGTCCGCTTCATCAAACTGGGTGACATGCGGCACATTGAGCCAGCTTCGATGCAGGTTCCTGGCACTGGTACGCCGTACCCGGGATAAGGGCACAATCTCTGTTTCACCAAATTTACTGAAATCCGGTAAAGATACAGGCGGAATTGACGCGCCGCGGCCATCACCACGATCAAGGGATTGCTTCACATAAGCCTGCACATCTTCCTTGAGAATTCG